>JAWLBH010000001.1:659526-1319052 GCA_041395025.1 Chlamydiales bacterium | reverse complement strand
AGAAAACCAAGCCCCGGTTCATAGTAAAAATACTATCATTCTTGACCCCCATTCATCGGTTGTTCTAAAAACTTATCTCATCTAAAACAAATCGATATACTGATTAAAAAATATGGAATTATCTATATACCACTTCATTTTCATTAAGGGTGATCGCCATTTTATGTTTTGGAAAGAAAAAATGAAGAATTTTTTGTGCATCATATCCCTCATGAGCAAGCTCTTGTGCTTTGGAACGAGAAAAATCAAGGCTTTGAATCTGATCTTTTTGGCTAGAGGATTCTAACACCATATAACGGGTCCAATCTACCGCTTTTTCGACGCCATGATTGCATTTTTGAATCACCCCAGAATAACCAGCTTCTTGAGCTGTAATAGACCAAGGAAGATTCAAAGACTGACTTTTTAATAATCTATTATAAGCTTCAGTACGCGCTGTAATGGCAATTGCGCACATCGCCTCTTTATCGAAAGGAAGTTGATCATCAAATGCTAATGTTGACTTCAAAAAGTCTTCAATTGCCACTTCATTTACAATAGCAATTTTATGATTACGCACATGGTAAACTGAGACTGTTCCTTTGTATTGAATCCCATCAACATATAATAAAGTGTGAGGATGAGTAGGAAGAATGGTAATCTGATAAACATCTGGGTATTCTTCACCCCAACGCAATCCATCCTGTAAAGCATGAATCATATAATGCTTTTCTGATCTACCTAAACTCAAAGTAGAGCCAGTATCCTTTCTTATCACGCGATAAGGGCCTTTGACTTCTAAAAAAGCTGATTCAGCATTTTTTTGAAGAAGAACTTTAATTTTTGGACCAACGGGCATAGCATTAGCAGTCTTTTTCGGACTACAAAGGGGAGCAGCACCGAGAGGTATCATCAACAATAATCCACAAAACACTAATGTTCGCATATCTATTTCCTCTTTTTCCCTAAATGAAGATAAGCACGATTAGTCGCCACTCTTCCTCTAGGTGTTCGTTTTAAATATCCTTGTAAAATAAGAAAAGGTTCATAAACTTCTTCAACGGTTTTTCCTTCCTCTCCGATTGCTAAAGCAAGTGTATTGAGGCCAACCGGTCCCCCTCCATAGTGATTAATTAAGACTGTAAGAATCCTAGTATCTATCTCATCAAGCCCTTTTTCATCAATAGCTAATAATTTAAGTGCATTATGCACAATTTCTTTATTCACTGGATGACCATCCGCACGCATTTGAGCAAAATCTCGTACCCAACGAAGAAGACTATTTGCAATCCGAGGGGTTCCTCGAGCTCGATGGCTAATTTCAGATAATCCTTCTTGATCAATTTCAAGATTAAGCAACCTCCCAGTACGAGCTAAAATTTTTTCGAGAACACCTGGAGGATAATAATCCAGACGGCAAGTAAATGCAAACCGAGAACGCATGGGAGCTGTGATTAAACCAGCACGAGTTGTAGCTCCTACAAGAGTGAATCTATTGAGCTTTACCCGTACCGAACGAGCGTTTGGTCCACTATCAATCATAAGATCAAGTAAATAATCTTCCATCGCAGAATAAAGATACTCTTCAATAGATCTTGGCATCCGATGAATCTCATCAATAAATAGAAGATCTCCTTCTTGAAGATTAGTTAAAAGCCCAGCGAGATCAGCTGCCTTCTCAAGGGTAGGTCCTGAGGTCACAATTAAAGAGCCACCCATCGTTTTAGCAATAATATTAGCAAGGGTTGTTTTCCCAAGACCAGGAGGGCCAGCAAGAAGGCAATGGCCAAGTGTTTCAAAACGTTTTTTTGCCGCTCCTATGAAAACATCAAGGCGTTCTTTAATTTCATCCTGTCCTAAAAATTCCTCAAGTGACTGAGGGCGCAAAGGAACTTCAAAATTATGGTCCTCTACGACAAAAGTCGATTTAGTAAAATTTTTCTCCTTTTCCATTAAGAAGATAAACTAGCAAAAAACTGATTCAAAAGCTATATATTATTCAAACAATGGAGTTCTTATGAGCGTCAAAGAAGATCAATGGATCCGAAAGATGGCAATCGAAAAAAAGATGATCGAACCTTATGTTGAAAAACTTATAAGATTTGACCCTCATGGTGAAAAAATCGTAAGCTATGGGCAATCTAGCTATGGATACGACATTCGTCTCTCAGATGAATTTAAAGTTTTTACAAATGTTTATAACTCTATTGTAGATCCTAAGAATTTTACAGAAGATGCTTTTATTGATATTCAAACACAGGCATGCATTATCCCTCCTAATTCTTTTGCTCTTGCACGCAGCATGGAATATTTTCGAATTCCAAGAAATATTTTAACTATTTGTCTTGGAAAATCGACTTATGCCCGTTGCGGAATCATTGTCAATGTCACTCCTTTTGAACCTGAATGGGAAGGACACGTCACTATTGAGATTTCTAACACAACTCCCCTACCTGCTAAAGTATATGCTAATGAAGGAATCGCTCAAGTGATCTTTTTTGAAGCGAAAAACATCTGCACAGTTTCCTATGCAGAAAGAGGTGGAAAATATCAAAAGCAGACTGGAATTACTATTCCAACAGTCTAGGGAGGTAGATTGGAGACGATACCAAGATCGCGTTTGTTTGACGAGATGGTTTTTAAATCATGGTGGGTGATTCTCTTTTTTTTCTTATGTTATTTTACCTATGATCAGGCTGTCCAACACAAAGCTTTGGAAGAAAAAAAACTCTTGAAAAAACTCCAATCTTTGGAAGAAAAAAAAGAGAAATTACTAGTTAAGCAAGAAGACTTAAAACTTCAAATCACAAGTCAAAAAGATGATAGCTTCATTGAACTCACATTAATGAAATGTATCGGTCTAGTTCCTGAAGGGCAAACAAAAGTACACTTTATTCAAATTCCATGATGCTCTCATCATTCATTCTATTACTCATTTTTACATTGAGTTCAGGTTTTTTTTCGCTTTCTCAGATTGCATTGTTCTCTATTTCGTCCACTGAATTAAAACTCTATAAGTATGATTCCGATAAGAGAAAACAATTGATTGCTTCTATCCTCTCTCGCCCTCGCGATCTTCTTGTGACTCTGCTTTTTTGTGATATTGGCTCTAACATCTTAATTCAAAATACGGCAGCTAACCTCTTTGGTAGCTATTCTAGTTGGTTATTGAAAGTCAGTATTCCTCTTTTAATCACTCTTTTGATTGGCGAAATTATTCCAAAAACACTTGCTCTTTCTTATAATAAAAAACTTGCACAACGTGTGGTTGGAATCATCATCTTTTTAGAAAAAATCTTAGGTCCCACTCTACGTCTGATGACTATGATCACAACGCATATTTCTCATTTCCTTTTCTTTTTCTTAAAACGTGAAAAAGAATTATCAAAAGAAGAACTCCACCATCTCCTTCATTCTTCTGAAAAAACAGGGATTTTAACTTTGGAAGAAACCAAATTAATTGGAGGATATCTCTCTCTTACTGAATATACAGTCAAAGAACGGATGCATCCACGTGATGAAATTCTTTATTATAATATTTCTGATCCGATTAACAAACTCATTTCTCTATTTATTGATAAAGAATGCACTCGTGTACCTGTTTGTGACGGTGATTTACAAAATATGGTTGGAATTATTGGAGCAAAAAAATTTTTTCTCTACCGCAAAAACATGTCAACAGGCAAAAACCTCATTCCTTTTTTAACAAAACCCTACTATGTACCTGAGACAATTTTAGCTCGAACACTCCTCCATCAATTTTTTTACCATGACGTGACCATTGGAATTGTTGTCGACGAATATGGATCAATTTCTGGAATTATCACTCAAGAAGATTTGTATGAAATTGTAGTAGGTGAAATTACCGATAGTAGAGATGAAAAAACTCGCTACACGATAGCAGGCAGTAATGTGATTATCACAAGTGGAAAATTCGAATTAAGCGAATTTGAGGAGCTATTTCGTGTTAAACTGACAAGTGAAAATAATACTGTTACACTAGGGGGATGGTTAACTGAAAAATTAGGAGATATTCCTAAAAGTGGAACAAAGTATCAATCACAAGGATTTCTATTTCAAGTTTTAGCTGCCGATCCTAATAGAGTAAGAAGAATTTATGTCCGGCGGTTAAAAAATGAATAATGGTCTCATTTGGCTATTCGTTACCTTATTTTGCATTGCTGTGCAAGGGTTTTATTCTATGCTTGAAATGGCTATCGTATCCTTTAATCGAGTTCGGCTTCAATATTATGTTAATCAAGGAATTAAACGGGCTATTTGGCTTCAGTATATTCTTCAGAAACCCTCGCGTTTGTTTGGGACAATCATGCTAGGAGTGAATATTGCTCTACAAATTGGTTCTCAAAGTGCGCGTGATTTTTATCGAATGATTGGCCTTAATCCTGACTTTGCACCTATTACCCAAATTTTTTTAGTTGTGATTTTTGCTGAACTTGCTCCTATCTTTGCTGCCAGACGTTTTTCTGAACATGTCATTATGCTAGGGATTCCTATTGTCTACGCGACACATCGCCTCTTTGCACCATTGATCTGGATGATTGGACTTATTACCCGCCTGATTCATCTCTTCTTTGGCAAAAAGGAAGAGAATTTTGACTTTTTTTTGAGTCGTGAGGAACTCCAGAAAGTCTTTGAAAGCCACCAAGAAGAAAGTGAGTTAAATATTGTTGTCTCTAATATTTTTTCCCTTCGTCATAAAACTGCTGCACACGTCATGACACCTCTCAAACAAGTGCAAATGATTCATTTAAATACAAAAATCTCCGATCTATATTCTCGACTACCTGGATTAACTCAAAAATATATTCCCCTATTTCATAAAAGCCGCTCTAACATTGTAGCCATTGCGATTCCAAGAGATTTTGTCAGTTTATCAGATCATCATTTCATACGAGAAAATGCACGTCCTCCATGGTTTATTACTTCTTCAACAAAACTTTTACCAATTCTTAGTCAATTTAGACAAAATAAACAAACAGTGGCAATTGTTCTTGATCCAAATGGTGCAGCAATAGGCATGCTAACTCTTGACGCAATTTTGGAGGAAATTTTTGGTCACCACCATCCACTCGAAGAAAGAAAAAAAAGAACCAAAGACCCAATGATTCATCGCACATTTCCTGGTAATAAAAAAATTCTTGATTTAAATAAAGAGTACGGAACTTCTATATGTTCACATGAAGTAGAAACACTAGCACAATTAATGATTTCTCAACTTGATCATAAACCTATTGAGGGAGATACGATCACTGTTGGTGAATTTGAATTAATTGCTGAAGAAACAACTCTACTCGGCATTAAATCTATTACTGTAAAAACATTAGAAAATTAGTGACCTAGTTGATTCATCATGAAATCACAATGAACATGAAAAACACTCTTACCATCATTCCTTAGAATACACATCATCTTTTCAATCGATCTATCCTTTTGACTTCCTTTTTAGATATTTGATTTTGATCTGCAAAATACGTGCAACTGCCTCATTTAACTTAGATTCACTGATGATACCTGCGGTCACTGCGCAAACAATAGATCGATGAATTTTTTGAAGATCCGATAGATTCAATTCATATCCTTGCTTTTCTTCAAGCAACTGTTTCCCTCCTAAAAGTAAGATGTCACATCCTGCGTTAAATGCTCTAATTGCAATTTCATCTATAGATTCAGAGCCTTTTTGGATCCCTTTCATCACCAATGAATCAGAGATGATTAATCCTTTAAAACCCATGGTATTCCTTAGATAAGATAAAATTTTAGATGAAAGTGTTGCACAATGTTTAGGATCTAATGCTGGGACTAAAATATGGGCAGTCATGATTGCATCAACTTGGCTGGCAAGTTGAAAAAATGGCCACAAATCTATCTTTTCTAAATCTTTTAAAAGACGGCCATTAGTTGGCAAATCAACATGTGGATCTATGGAAACATTTCCATAACCAGGGTAATGTTTAATCGTGGGAATGACACTTTTATCTTGATATCCTTTAATTGCTGCTTTAGCAAAAGCAGTCACTATTTTAGGATCATTTGCAAAACATCGTTCTCTTAAAACTCCATCATTGTTGACATCAACAACAGGAGCAAAATTCATATTGACTCCCACATCCATAAGTTCTTTAGCAATAATAGAAGAATAGATTTGTGCGAGAAAAGGATCTCCACTCATACCAATCGCTCGACTAGATGGAATGACTGTAAATCCTTCCTTCAATCTACAAATAGAACCCCCTTCTTGGTCGATAGCAATAAATAGTTCTAATGCTAGGGGTGTCTCTAATGCACATTTTTGTAAACTCTGACTTAACTCTCTGACTTTTTCAGGATTGGAGAGGTTATTCGCCCATCCATAATAAATGATTCCACCAATATGCAGATCTTCTATCAATATTTTTGCGATCTCATTACATTCTTCTCCTTGAAAATGGACAATCAATAATTGACCTACTTTCTCTTCTATCGTCATTTTACTGATTAAATTGTCTATAAAAGGGTCTTTTTGATAGATATCAATTGCACAAAGTGTTTCATATCCAAAAAGAAAACAAAAAAGCATACACGTAAGCTTTTTAATCACTAACAGTGAATAGAAAGTATCGTGAAAAAATGATGAGCGGATCATAATAAATGATGTTTAGGATTTTTTATGAAAAGATGTTTTATTTTTCAACTTGCTTTATTTTTATGCTATTTATCTCCTGTCTTTTCAATCACAAATCAAGATTTAGAAAAAATTGGAGAAAAAATATGGGATAACGAATGTAAAAAAAGTCTCAATGGTCTTACCAGTTGGAATGATAGAGAAGATTTTGCCTCAATAGGCATAGGCCATTTTATCTGGTACCCTGACCATAAGGAGAGAAAATTTGAAGAGTCTTTTCCTCAATTCATTGGATTTATTAAACAAAAAAAACCTCAAGGTCTCCCACAATTTTTACTCGATCATCAATCTTGCCCTTGGAATTCAAAAGAAGCATTTTATGAAAATTTTTATTCCTCTGACATGCAAGAATTAAGAGAGTTTTTAATTGCAAATAAACATTTGCAAATTGGATTTATGTTTCATCGTTTAAAATTGAGTTTACCAAAAATGATTAAAGCCTGTTCTAAAAAAGAAAAAAGAAAAGTGACCATGCTCTTTAAAAACCTCTCTAAAAGTATAAAAGGACTCTATGTTCTTATAGACTACTTAAATTTTAAAGGATCAGGTATCAATCCTGAAGAAAACTACGAAGGATATAGATGGGGACTCTTACAAGTTTTACTTCTAATTCCAGATCATTCTTCAGAGCCTATTGGGGATTTTGTAAAAACAGCAAAAACTCTATTATTAAGAAGGGTCTCTCATGCTCCTGTCGAAAGACAAGAAGAAAAGTGGGTTAAAGGGTGGATGAATCGACTTAATACTTATCTAGAAGATATTTAATCATATATAATAAAAGTAGGATTTTTTAAAATTTTTTTGCATTTCTTATACATTTGGTCACAATGGACAGAGCTTTATCAATTTCACTCAATGTCGTAAACCTACTGATCGAAAAACGAATAGAGCTACGTGCAAGACTAGGTTCAATTCCCATGTTGAGCAAAACCCGAGAAGTTTCTAAAGCGCCAGATGAGCAAGCTGATCCATGACTCGCACTAATCCCTAATAAGTCTAGTTGCATCAGTAGAGTTTCGCCATCAACGCCTTCAAATGCAATATTCGATGTATTACAAAGCCTTGATTCATTGATTCCATGAATAAAAATCCCAGATAGATTTTGAGTTAAACCATTCTCAAAATAATCGCGAAGATCTCTCATTTTCTTACCAGAAGTGGGTAAAAACTTTAATGCTTCTGCAAAACCGAGAATCCCCGCTAAATTTTCTGTCCCTCCTCGCATACGATATTGTTGAGGACCACCAACTATTATTGGATGACATGTATATGATTTACGAATCACAGCCACACCTACTCCACTTGGTCCATGAATTTTGTGTCCACTAAAACAAGCTGCTGACACTCCTTTAGGTAAAACCCAATTTCCTTTTCCAAGGCGCGCTACCCCATCAATAATTAAAGCAACTCCATATCTTTGAGAAAGATCAGCAATAAGTTCAATATCTGTAATAATCCCCGTTTCATTATTGGCAGCTGTTAGAATAATGGCAGAAGTATTAGAACGCATAGCCTCTTGTACTTGAAGAGATGTTATGGAGCCATAACCAGGGCATGGATTGAGATAGTCTATTTCACAATGAATCATTTTTAAAGCCTCTAGTACAGCAATATGCTCGAGCGAAGAGGTGATAACATGACTTTTAGCAGGAAGACTACGTATGACCATATTTAGTGCTTCAGTTGCTCCAGAAGTAAAGACAATTTCAGAGGGTTGGACAGAAAAAAAATTCGCTACATCTTTTGTAGCTTTAGCTAAAATTGCTCGACCAATTTGTCCATAAGAGTGAATGCTAGATGGATTTCCAACTTTTTGTCTCAATAAAGCTTCAATTGAAGCTAAGACTCGAGGATCAAGAAAAGTGGTTGCATTATTGTCTAGGTAGATCGTCATTTATTTTTACAAGAATCACAGTGATATTATCTCTGCCTCCACCTTCTTTTGCCAAATCAACAAGCAACTGTGCACGCACACTCAGAGGAATATTTTTATTTAAAATGGATTCAATAGTATTGTCGTCGACATGGTTATTTAAACCATCAGAACAGATAAGAAAACAATCCTGAAAATCTATTTTTAGATAGTTCACTCGAGGTTTGACATGTGGATGAATACCTATCGCACTTGTTAGAATATGTTTGTAGGGAGATGTCGCACGCTCGTCATCTTTCAACGTGCCAAGAGCAATTAAATTGGATACAAGGGAATGATCTTCTGTTAATTGCCTCAATACACCCTCCCTTAAATGATAAATTCTGCTATCTCCTACATGTGCAAAAGTCGCATAGATTTCATCAATATAAAGTGCACAAATTGTCGTTCCCATCCCAGCACAAGCAGATTCTTGCCTTCCTTTTTCATAGATTGCGTTGTTGACTTCAATAAGAGCATGATAAAAAAAATCAACCGTTTTTTCAGGAGCACTTTCTTTACTAGGGTGCCATTTTTCTACCAGTCTATACAGATAAGAAACTGACTCATCAGCAGCCACCTCTCCTGCAGCATGACCACCCATCCCATCAGCTAGAGTAAAGAAACCAAGATTTGGATAGGCTTTCCAAACATCTTCGTTATGATCACGAATAAGGCCAATATCACTGATACCGACACATTCTATTACAGAGGTTGGCTGGATCACATTGATTACCTAAAATGCACAGTGTTTTAACATAATATATCAATTTGGTTATAATAAAAAAAAGTTTATCCTAAAATAATTCTTTCAAAAAAAATATCGGTCTCTTTTTCTCAGCTTAAGCAAGATCATTCAATAAAAAACTGATCTCCTGATTGAAACTTGTTCTACTTCTAATCAGACTCATTTTTCTTATTGAAATTCCATAGAAAAACACCTATATCTAAGTTGTTCTATCAGATATTTTAATAAATGTGGTTTAGAAACATCGAAGATGAAAAAATATATATTAGCTTTCTTGATCATTCTAACAACAGGTGTTAGTCATGCTCTTCCGGTTAGCAATCCTGCTGATCCATGCTTAATCTGTGATGGATTATTTTTAGAGGGTCATTGTGGAGACCCTTCTGATCCCTCTTTAACTTGGCTCGACACTTTCAGTGTCAGATTTGGTTTTTATGGAAACTATGTCTTTAATAGACATATGGAAGTAGATAGTAGTCGATATCGTTGTGATATTGAAGAGACAAAAATTAATACAAATGCAGGTTTTTTAGCGTGTAACTTTTGGGATTACTTTGATATCTTTGCTACTTTTGGTGGAACAAATATCTTAATTAATACAAATGAACAAGCATTTGCATTAAACGGGTCAGGTCGATTTCAAATTGAAACTAACACCCAATTTTCTTGGAGTATTGGAGTCCGGACGCTGATTTGGGATTGTGGGTCGACAACATTGGGAGCAGAAGCACAATATTTCTATACAAAACCCAATATTAGTCGCTTAACTCAGACAGATTCTCTCAGCATTTACCCTAATGAATTAAACGGAAAATATCAAGAGTGGCAAATTGGTCTTGGAATTTCCCATCGCATTAACCTGCTTGTTCCTTATATCGCAATTAAATTTTCTCAATCACAACTGCAATTCAACCACACTATTGTAGATGGATTTTTTAATGAAGCACTCCCAGCTGAAGCCATCTTATATAATTTAGGTAGTAAAAAAAGATGGGGTTATACAATAGGAGTCTCTTTTGTCAACTGTGAGAAAATTAGTTTAACTGCTGAAGGAGATTGGGGTGATGAGAAAGGCGCCTATTTAAGTAGCCAAATTCGATTCTAAGATTTTATTTATAAAATTCTAAAAATTTATTTTGAAAACGTAAGTAGTATTAAACTAAACCCATTAAATGTAGCGTGTAAGGCTATTGGAGCCCAAAGAGTCTGTTCTTTTTCGTAGATAAAACCAAGAAACAGAGAAAGAATAAAAAGAGAAGCAATGAGTTGAAAATTCCCTAAACCCTGGCTGAGAGAAAAATGGACCAATGCAAATATGAGTGCTGTGAGAATAAGACTCCAGGTACGTCCTATATAAAGTTTTAATAATGTTTGTAGAAACCCTCGGAATAAAAGCTCTTCCATAAAAGGAACTAAACCTACCACGAAAAACACCATACAAATAAACATAACTGGATAGCCTTGAGTCATTTTTATTTGATTCACAGCTACTTGTTCAACTGCCACCTCTCCCCAAATCCAAAAAGAGATTAATCCTGTGAAAAAACCTATCCACAAAACAAAGGGGTAGCTTATTAAAAAACTCAAAAAACCTAGTCCTATTGATCTAAAAAACCTCTTTGAAGAGGGCTTATGATGTCCCCAAAAGATATAGCGACGCAACCCACTTCGGATGGAAAAGCAATAAGTTAAAAGAGAAAGGAAAATAATAAAAAGAGAGGAGATTTGAGCCCATCCTAACCAATGGTTAGAAATACGTGTTTCTCCAAATGCAATATAGAAAATCCCTCCATTGATGGCTGGTAAAATCAAAAATGCAAGGGAGAGGTAGATCAAAAATATTCCCATGACCTCTTGCCATCTAATAGAATAGGGATTGACTAACGATGAAAGGCGAAAATAGTCTGAACGTAAAATGAAAAAGAGAAACAAAAGAATGAACAGAGAAGCAGATAAAAGATTGCCAAGAGACTGTTTGATTTCAATGATTTCCATGACTAATAGAGCTGATTCTTTCTGATAAAGATCGGATGAAAAAAAGCCGGAGATATTCTCTGAGGCAGACTCATCCATCCTTAAGGCTGCTACCTTCCGATCCTGACCTAGTTCAGAGTTTCATCTTCCACGAGGTCCCCGGCAAAAAAATGATCTTTATTTATTTATAAAAATACAATCTTTTTCTTCTCTACAGATGAAAAAATTTTTCACAAAAAAAATGAAAAACATTCATAATTTCTTTCTCTAAAATCTCTTTAAAACTCATTACTGAATGAAAAAAAATTTGGAAATACAAAATACCTCTTAAAAAAACGATGATCCAACATACTGCAACTGTCTTTATCCTTGAAAATCAACAAACTTTGCTTATCTATCATAAAAAAATGAAAAAATGGCTTCCACCTGGAGGGCATTTAAAATCAAATGAATTGCCTCCTGAAGGAGCTATTCGTGAAGCAAAAGAAGAAACTGGCTTAGATATTCAACTCATCTCTCAAGAAAATATCTGGGTCAAGCCACGATTTAATGGAAAAAGCTTTCAACGTCCTTACATGTGTTTATTAGAACAGATTCCTAAATATAATAATGAACCTGCTCATCAACACATCGATTTTATCTATTTAGGAAAACCATTGGCTGGTCAGCTAAGATGTAATCAATACGAGACATGTGGGTTAAAATGGTTTACTTTAAGAGAAATTGAGACCTTAGATAGAGGCATAGAAATTTTTGATGAAACTTATCTAATCATCCACCATCTCATAAAGAATAAATCTGATTCATCCTATTTCACATATGAAGAAGTGTAAAATTCTTTACTGCAAGCTTTTTTCCATTCTATCCAAAAGGATGAAAAAAGACAGCCAGTAAAAATCATACTCTTCTCCAAACCTAATTCTCTATCTTCTTTTAAAAATTACTTTTTGCTGATTCCTGATCCGACAACTATCCATTTAAGTTGAGGAAGATTTTTTAAAATGTTTGCTGCATCAAGAAAATCAAAAATTCTTTCCCAACCTCTTAATATACCTAGTATACCTACTAGGCAATCCTCTGGATCAATTTCTAGTGGGCATACTACGGTAACGATTCCGAATAGTGCTTGAAAATGAGATAATTCAGATAAAAGATTTGGAGCATTCATCTCTTTTTAAAGATAAGCTTATGGACAAAAAAAGCCAGCTTCTCTTGCCTTCTGTACTAACTTCCTTCCACCTTGAATTGCTAAAATTAATTTATGGTCATGTCTATACATCCCCTCATATTCGATCAAAATAGGCATTTCCTGCCCTAACCAAGTGAGATTTTTGTATCTATAATACTCATCTTTTTGATAATGATTTTAAAATTCTTTTATGACCTGCAGAAAAAGGTAGTTCATTGAGCTCTTCTAATGTCTTCCACTCAAAACGTTCATCTTGCTTAGATGTCTGAAATAGATGTGGATAAAGGTATGCATGAAAATGGGTAAAGGTATGTTTTTGTTCAGGAAGTGGATAACTATAATCCAGTGGAAGAGCAAAATTTTCTTGAAAAACCTCTTTTACATCTCCTTTTCTATCTACATATGGAAATTCATACAAATCCGCCATGATTTTTCCTTTTTCTCCTTTTTGAATCATAAATTTTCCTCTACAATTAATAATTGCAACATATCTGTGCAAAAACACCGTTTTTTGACGTGAGATTCGGACAGGAAACTGATCTGTTTTTTTATACCGAAACGCCAAACAATCTTCAATTAAAGGACATTGCGAACAAATAGGCTGTTTTTTACAAACTAAGGCTCCTAGCTCAATCAATCCTTCACTTACAAGCCATGGCTCTTCATTAGGTAGGAGATTTTCCGCAAGTTGTTGAATTTTTTTACGTGTTGTCTCTCTATCAATTGGTTCAATAATTGCAAAAAAACGACTTAAAACTCGCAAAACATTACCATCAATAGCGATTGTCTTTGCTTTAAAAGCAAAGCTTCGTATAGCTGACTGTGTATATGGTCCTATTCCATGAATTTTCGCTAAGTTCATCGGATCAGAGGGAAGCTCACCTCCATATTCAGAGACTAAAAAACGCGCTCCTTCATGGAGATAACGAGCACGAGAATAATACCCTAATCCTTCCCATATTTTTAAAACATCTGTTAAAGAGGCAGAAGCCAAAGCATGGATTGTAGGAAATACCTTCATCCAATGTAAGAAATAAGGAATCACGATACTCACCTGTGTCTGCTGAAGCATCACTTCTGAAACCCATACTCTATAAGGAGTTGGATGATCTCGCCAGGGAAGCGAACGACGATGAGACAAAAACCATTGTTTTATGTTATTAAAATTCATCGGAAAAACAAGATAGAGTTTTTAGCATGTCAAGAAAAGCAATTTTTGTAGCTGCAACAGGGCAAAATGTCGGAAAAACTACAATTTGTTTAGGTATAATCGCAGCCATGAAGAAAAAAATCCCACAACTCGGATTTATGAAGCCAGTAGGACAACAACATGAATGCGTTGATGAATGTCTACTTGTTGATAAAGATGTTGTTTTATTTAAAGAATACTTTCAACTACCTGCTAAGTATGAAGAGATGAGTCCTGTCATTTTTTCACGTGGTTTTACCCGAGAGTATTTAGATGGAAGAATCGATGCTAATCTATTAAAGAAAAAAATTATTGACTCGTTTCAACATATTTCTTCAAAGAATGACTTCACAATTGTTGAAGGAACTGGCCATATTGGTGTAGGTTCTATTATTCAACTGAACAACGCAACTGTTGCGAAAACTCTTGGCCTTGACTTAGTGATTATCGCAGAAGGAGGCCTTGGAAATACTTTTGATCAGCTTGCTCTGAATAAAGCTCTATGTGACAGATTAGGTGTAAAAATTTCTGGTGTAATCCTTAACCGGGTCATTCCTGAAAAACAAACAATGGTTAATAGCTATATCAATAAAGCTCTTAAATGTTGGAATATTCCTCTTATTGGGAGTATACCTTATAATAAATTCTTAAACACCCCAACAATGGGAGATTTTGAAACTCTCTTCAAAACACATCTTTTATCTGGTGAAACCTACCATTATCGTCATTTTGAATCAATACGCCTTGTTGCAACTTCTCTAGAAGCATTTAAAAAACGACTATCTGCGAATCAACTCATTATTACCCCTGCAATAAGAGAAGATATTATCTTGTGTATGATTAATCACCGAAAGAATCCCAATGAAGAACCTCAAAATGGCTTAATCCTTACAGGGCATTATCCACCATCTGCTAACTTAGTTGAAGGGTTAAAAAAAGCTAATATCCCGAGCCTCTATGCTAACCATTCTAGCTTTAATGCGATGCGTATGATCACATCTTTTACTGCAAAAATCTGCAAAGAAGATATTTCAAAAATTAAAAAAGCCATTGAGCTAGTCGAATCAAATCTCGATTTTTCGAAATTTTTATAATCTATGGATAATTGATCCGAGATTAAAAAATAGAAACATATTCATATATACTTAGATTAGAGTTTCGTCAATAACCAGTGTTTTCAGACACGCTCCCGTTTTGCAAGTTCTTAATTTAGGGCATCTCTTTTCAAATTTTATTTTATAGGGACAATCTCCTTGAATTTTCCGATGCATTTCCCCAATAGGTCCATATTTTTTTGCTAATGAAGGTCCAAAAAAACCAATCGTAGGGGTCTGAGTAGTTCCACATAAATGAAGGGGAAGAGAATCCATCGCAATGACACAAAGAGATTTTGCCATCATATGTTGTAAAACTGGTAAGCGATAGCGTTCTAAAACTAGACTACCAGAAAAATTTTTAACTAAACGCATACTGATCTCTTTTTCTTTCTGATTTCCCCAAATAAATATATAAAAACTTTTTCCAAGTATTTTTAAAAAAGCATGGATTTGCTCATAAGAAAGCTGTTTATTTGGCCAAGCCGTACCTGGACAAACCATGGTTCCACCTGAAGGAAAAGCTTTGATAAGAGGCTGTTCCGAATCATGAATACGTAATTTAATCGGTTCAATAGGGAAAAAATTTTCATCTTTAAAATAACTCTGAACGATTGATAAATAATCTTCTCGAATGTTTCTCCCTTGTGGTGGGTTGATTTTCTGTGTAGTAAAAAGAGCATTAGGCCATTCAGAAAGTGTTTTCCAACCAAATCCCACTTTAATCTTAGCTCTAACTTGTGCAAGTATCATTGCAGATTTAATATTGCCCTGCAGATCAAACACTACATCATAAACAGACTGATGGAGAGACGCACGAAAAGCTTTGATCTCTTGCCAATGAGTACAAGAACGTAACCATTTTTTACTCTCAACTGTTAAAACTCGATTGACATGAGGGTGTGCCTCTATTATTTCAGTTAAAGAAGCTTCAACAATCCAATCGATCTCAGCCGAGGGAAATCGTTGCCTAAGATAACTAACTACAGGAAAAGTATGGATTAAATCCCCTGCTGCTGACATTTTTACAATTAAAATCTTCATCAAAAATGCAGAATGCCATTTATGGGATACAAAGATCGTCCATCGATTTGAATATCATTTTATGTTCAAAATGATATAAAATGTTCTATTAATCATGAAGAAATTAAAGGTTTTGGGTTCTACTCGTCTTCTTACTTTTATAAAAAATCACTGTGATTTTTCAACAAAAGATCTACGTTGGTCTATTGAGCATGGTAGATGCTTCGTTAATGGGAATACTGAACGTTTTTGTTCTACTTATCTGAAAAAAGGAGACGAAATCCTAGTTTGGCCAGAAAAACACCCTATCTTTGTTAAAGATCAACAACGTATTCTTTTTGAAGATGATTCTATTCTTTTTTATAACAAACCTGCCTTTATCTCTTCTTCAGATCTCGCGCAGATATTAAAACTCAATCTTGTTCACCGTCTAGATCGTGATACAACTGGTGTAATTTTGTTTTCTAAAAATCATCCAATACCCTATGAAAACCTTTTCCGAGAAAGAAAAATCAAAAAAACTTATCATCTTTTAGTGTCAGGTGTCCCTGTGGATCAAAAGGGGATTTTTAAGGGGAAAATGAAGAAAATACAAACACGTGATGGCGCAGTAAAATGGGGGATGTCTAAGAATGGAGTTTTTTCAGCAACCGAATGGGAATGTGTGGAGTCAAATCGACAGTATTCCTATATCTGCTGTCATCCTATTACAGGACGCACTCACCAAATTCGTCTCCATATGAAAATGCTAGGATCTCCTGTCATTGGAGATCGTGAATATGGCAATAAAAAAGGAATACCCGGGCTCTTCCGACCACTTTTACATGCATCTAAGCTTGCCTTCGGACCTTATGAAGTATCTGCTCCTTTTCCAAATGATTTGATTCGATGGAAGAAAAAATTGATTGATAATTTTGATCACTGATCTTTTGATTTGATGACTATTCAACCATTTTTCTTGAGGAATCTATCTTGATTAGTTATAAATAGCCCTTTTTAATTTCATTAGGTGAATAAGATGTTAAAAATTGATCTAAGTGGGAAAAAAGCATTTGTTGCTGGAATTGGCGATAATCAGGGATTTGGGTGGGCAATTGCCAAAGCTCTTGCTGAAGCTGGCGCTCAAATTCTTGTTGGAACTTGGACACCTATTTTAAATATTTTTACAAATGGAATGACCTCAGGAAAATTTGACGAATCTCGTCGTTTGCATGACGGATCACTCATGGAATTTAAAAAAATTTATCCTCTTGATGCAAGCTTTGATAGACAAGAAGACATACCTGAAGATATTAGAAATAACAAACGCTATAAAAATACAATCGGTTATACGATTTCTGAAACTGCTGAAAAGATCAAAGAAGATTTTGGGAATATTGATTTTTTAGTTCATGCTCTTGCAAATGGTCCTGAAATTAAAAAACCTTTGCTTGAAACCAGTCGTCAAGGCTATCTAGCAGCAATGAGCTCATCAGCCTATTCTTTTGTGAGTCTACTTGCCCATTTTGGTCCTCTAATGAATCGAGGAGGAGCCACCCTATCTCTTACTTACCTTGCTTCTGAACGCACTATTCCTGGTTATGGTGGAGGGATGAGTTCCGCAAAAGCTGCCCTTGAAAGTGATACTCGTACTTTAGCATGGGAAGCTGGTCGTAAATGGGGGCTTCGTGTAAATACGATTTCTGCAGGCGCTCTAGCTAGTCGAGCTGCTAAAGCAATTGGATTTATTGAACAAATGATCGACTATACAAAAAAAGGAGCACCTCTTCCAAAACCCATGGATGCAATGGAAGTTGGAAATGTTGCTGCTTTTCTTCTTTCAAATTTGGCTAGTGCAATCACTGGGGTAACTCTGTATGTCGATAACGGGATGCATGTTATGGGAGTTGGACCAGAGATGCTCTCTACTGAAAAATCCTTATGATCTTTCCCAATACTAGTTTTATAATCCAAAGCCACCAGCGACTTCTATATTTTGTCCTGTGATATATTGATTTTCAGGTTCGAAAAAAAAAGTTACAACTGAAGCTACCTCTTCCAATTTAGCAGGTCTTCCCATAGGTAAAATAGGGACGAATTTTGAATTTTTATCTAAATCAATTGCTGTTTCCAAAAAACCAGGCGAAACCATATTCACAGTGATGTGATCGTTGGCTAACTCTTTTGCAAGCGAGCGTGTATATAACCAAAGTGCTGATTTTGTGATCGCATAAGCTGTAATATTTAAAAATGCTTTCATAGGCAAAAGACCACTTGTTCCTAAGTTAACAATCCTACCTTTCTCTTGCTTTAATTGAGGTAAAATGCTTTGAATCAGAGAAACTGGTGCAAAAAAATTCGTCTGAAAAAGCGATTGCCAATCCTCTTTCTCTACTTTTGAAGGTAAAGAAATTAAATAGTTCCCTACATTGTTTACAATTCCTTTTGTAGAAGGAAACCTATCTAAATATTCTTGAGTAAACAGATCTAGAGAAGATGTTGTAGAAAAATCCCCCTGAATGGTTTCAGCCATCACTCCTAGATTCTGACAAACCTTCATGGTTGACTCGGCTTCGCGTTCACTTTTATGAAAATGAATCACGATTTCATGCCCTCTTGCTGCTAATTGCTTACAAAGCATAGCACCCAAACCCTTAGCTCCACCAGTGACAAGAATTGGTTTCATTCTTTTCCCCTTTCAAATTCCACAGCAGCAGAGTAAAGAAAAGGGAGGGTTTGCTTCTTGCGGACACATACTTTTATCCATATCAAAGGAAATTTTGCAGAAACTGCTTCAAGAGCCTCATAAGCAAAAGTTTCAATCAAATGATAAGCCCGAGATTGGGCTAATTGCGCACATATGATACACACTTTTTGGTAATCTACAGTATCAGTAATTGAATCACTTTTAGTAGCTTCAGTTAAATTAATTTTCATAGATAAATCAAGAGACAGTTCTTGCGTATTAATGCGTTCATGAGCATGCACTCCTATGATACATTGAATGCGAAAATCTTCAATCTTAATGATCCCATTCATAAATCACCGATAGAAAGATGGGTTTAAAAAAAATTCCTGTCTATTATCTCTTTAATGGCATCAATAATTCCAAAATTTTCTACTGGAGGAGCTATTAAATGGGCTAGATTTTTCAGCTCTTCAGGAGCATCAGGCATGACAATCTTAAAAGTGCTTCTTTGTAACATATCTAAATCATTTAAGTCATTGCCTGCACTAATCACAGGTAAGTTAGAGGGATAAAATTGTTGAAAAGCTGCAAGTATATTTCCTTTTGATGCCTGAATATGATTGAGAAAAATGATGTATTGGTCTAGCTTGAAGGGATCACGTATTAGTTGAGTACGTAGTTCTGTAAATTGATTCATTTTTTTTATAAAAACATTCACTTTTCTTTTATCACCAAAATATTTTCCAACCGCAAAATCTGTAATGTCTAAATTCTCAAATCCATGAACTACAACCCATTTTTCAGGAAAAAAAGAGATTCGAGAGTGAATCAATTCTAATTCTTCTCTCCTAAAATCCATTGGACAATAATAGCAAAGATCATCATTTTCTTTTCCTGATTCAATCACAATATTTCTAGGAAGTTTGGTAAGAAGATGAATCGGTAGATAATGTTTTTTAACCAGTTGGATAAGAGGCATTTTATAAAGAGCAGCCCCATTTTGTACAGCAAGATAATATTCTCCTTTTAATTTTGATAACACTGGATAGGCAAAAGAGAACATCCTTCCGGTTAAAAAAATTAACTGCCATCCATCTTCTATTAAAAAATTAAGAAAATCTTGCACTTTTTCATGAATCTGAGACTTATCAATCGTAATTGTTCCATCAATATCAAGGGCAATAATTCCCTTAAATTCTTGCATTATCTATCCTAATCTTAAATTTTTACTAAGATAGAAAATTTATAAAAAGAAAGATAGACTGATTCTATGAATTTATTTTTTTTTTTTGATATAAGGAGTTAAAAGATGGTTTTTTTAGGAACAGGTTTGGTAACTGAAACAGTGTCTGAAGAAGTTGTGGGACAAAGCTACGATTACTGGGGGCAGTTTATAAATATGTTAACCATGTTAGGACTGATTCTCATTTTGATTTTTGTGAGTGTTTATATCATGAAATGGTTAATGCGTTCGCGTATTGCTCATCTTAATCGTTCAACTGGAATTAAAATTCTTGAACGACGTGCATTAAACTCAAAATCTTCTCTTTATTTAATTGATGTTTTCGGTACAGGTGTATTAATTGCTGAATCACAAGCTGGAATTCAACTCGTGACTCAACTACCTCCTGATATCAAAATAGAGGAGAAAATGACTGAATACAGTCAAGAAAAAAGCCTGACTAAAGAACCCTTGATAAAAAGATTAAAAAAACTAGCCTCTAAGAATAATTAATCGATTGGATCTTTTTCCGAATCGAGAATTTTGGAAAATATGTGAATAACCCTTATCTTGTTGGTTCTACTCTTTTTCTCATTCTTATCCCTTTTGTATTTATTCTCATGACATCATTTACTCGTATTTCGATTGTTTTGACATTTTTACGTCAGGCATTAAGTACATCTGTTCCCTCCTCACAAATTATTATTGGCCTCTCTTTGATTTTGACAGGATATATCATGCATCCAGTCATTACAGAAATCTACGAAAAAGCCATTACTCCTTATATACAAGAGAAAGAAACCCCTTATGAAAAAATCCTGGAAAAGGCATGGCCTCCCTTAAGAACATTTATGATTTACCATACTCGTGAGAAAGATTTAGAGCTTTTCTTAGATATGGCTCGTATTAAACTAATGAATAATAAATTAGATGAAATTCCTTGGTATTGCGTGATTCCTGGGTTTGTCCTCTCTGAACTTCGCACTGCTTTTATGCTTGGTTTTCTACTATTTTTACCCTTTCTTGTGATTGATATGGTCATTACCTCATTATTGATGTCGATGGGAATGGTAATGCTTCCACCAGTCATGATCTCATTCCCTTTTAAAATCCTCTTCTTTGTGGTAGTCGATGGATGGAGACTTGTGGTACAACAAATTGTTGGAGGCTATCAATGAATCGACCTTCAAATTTAAATAAGTATTTCTAAAATGACACCAGAGCAAATCACATACATCGTACGTCAAACGCTTTATACAGCAATTGAAATTAGCACCCCTTTTCTTCTTCTAGCCATGATTGTTGGTTTAATCATTTCACTGATTCAGTCGATTACACAAATCCAAGAGATGACCTTAACGTTTGTTCCAAAAATCCTTCTCCTTGCGTTTGCTTTAACACTATTTTTTCCATGGATACTTAAAATTCTTACTAAGTTCACAAACAATCTTTTGATTCACCAATGGGATAAGGTCTCCTCACTTGTCAATTATATCCAATGAATTTTTACCTTTCTTGCTTCTATTTTCTCGTAGTATAGGATTTTTTCTCTTTTCTCCTTTTTTCCATAAACACAATATCTCTTTATGGATCCGTATTGGGCTGGCCCTATCCTCTTCTCTTATTCTTTTTCCACCCTTCTTTGTTCAGTCGAGACTTATACCAGATCATCCTCTCCTTTTAGCTATGCAAATCATGCGTGAGGCGATGATCGGTTATCTGATCGGTTTTCTTTGCTCTCTAATCTTTCAAGCAGCTGCTTTTGCTGGACAAATTATTGGAACATTAGGAGGGTTTTCTGCTTATGAAATTCTCAATCCTTTATCTCATAATGAGTATCCTCTTATGTCTTATTTTTTTATGACCACAGTTTTCACTATTTTCTTTTCTCTTGACTTTCATCATGTTGTACTACGTTTGTTATACGAGAGCCATTTTGTTTTTTCTTTTCATCTTATCACGGGATTCACTGAAGCCTTTGGAAAACTTTTTATACAAGGCCTCTCATATGCACTTTTTCCAATGATTTTTCTCCTAATCTTGATCTCTTCTTTTGCTATTTTGGCCCGTTTTTTCCCTTTCTTACATATCTTTTGGAACGGATTTCCAATCCAAATCTTTGTTGGACTGACAATCATTGCTGTTACAGGAGGATTTTTTAGTCAAATTTTACAAGGAGCATTTAATGAAATCATTGCAATTGCAAAAAAAGCTCTTTTTTCATTGTGATTATCTTTTCTATTGATTAATGTCCTCACTAAAATTAAGGTTTGTTATGAAACTGAGTCTTCTCTCTCTTACTATCCTTTTTACCCTCACTAGTTGTATCTATAAAATGCCAAATAACGATTCTATTTCAACGCTGCCTAATACAAATAACCCTCATGTTACAGGTGAAAAACCCCGATCACTGATTCCAGGGAGATAATAGAATTAAAAGATAATAACCTATTAAAAGTGTATATTGGTTTTTTATCCATAGTGTGTGATTGCAGAATCACAGAGATAAGCATTAAGATGAATGATTGTTTAAAAACCCAATGAGTTAAAAATTCCTAAGCATTTTATTTATTACGATACTGAAACGACTGGAATAAGGCCTGATAAAGATCGTATTGTCGAGATCGCGGCCTATGATCCAACAACAGAGCGTACCTTTTCAAAGCTTGTGAATCCTGGAATCCCTATTCCTAAAGAAGCTTCTGATATCCATGGGATTACGAATGATATGGTAGCTCAAGCCCCCTCTTTTGCTGAAGTAGGAAATGCATTTCTAGCCTTTTGTAATGAAGACACTATTCTCG
Source organism: Chlamydiales bacterium (assembly GCA_041395025.1). NCBI lineage: Bacteria > Pseudomonadati > Chlamydiota > Chlamydiia > Chlamydiales > Chlamydiales bacterium. Next base: position 1,296,568 of record JAWLBH010000001.1, on the reverse strand, counting down.
TGGCACATAACAATGAGAATTTTGATAAACATTTTCTGATTCAAGAATTTAAACGAAATCAAATTGAACTACTTAATTACGATATGGTTGATTCTTTGAAATGGGCTCGTAAATACCGTCCTGACTTACCACGCCATAATCTGCAATTTCTACGTCAGATTTACGGATTTAATATGAATAATGCTCACCGTGCTTTGGATGATGTTATGACTCTCTATCAGATTTTCACTGTCATGATCGATGATTTATTACCCGAAATCGTATTAGATTTACTCGATGAGGAAAAAAAAAGCGATACGATGCCTTTTGGAAAATATCAAGGAAAACCTCTAAGTGAAGTCCCAGTGTCCTATTTAAAATGGCTAAAAAATCAAGGCGCATTTGATAAGCCTGAAAATACTGAACTAAAATCTGCAATTGAAAAAATGCATGCATTATAAAAAATTATTTTATTTTGAGTAAAAGAAGAGATTTTCATTTAAATGGTTTTCAATGTAATTTGTAAAGAATCTGACAACTTTTAAAACTCTTTTCAAAGAACAACAAGTTTCATGATAAAGATCGCCATCTCTCCGTGTCCTAATGATATATATTTATTTTATGGCTGGATGAAAGGATTAATCTCTCCTCCTCCTAAGGTCCTTCTCGCAGATATTCAGCATTTAAATCAATTAGCTTATCGAGGAGACTATCCTTTGATTAAAATTTCTTTTAATTGTTTTAAAAATGTATGTGATCACTACCAACTCCTCCCCATTGGATCAGCATTTGGATTCGACTGTGGTCCAAAAGTTCTATCAAAGACTCCTTTTTCCATCGATGAAATATCAGAAAAACGGATCGCTATTCCTGGCGAAGAGACAACAGCCCATTTGCTGATAAAAAAATTTCTACCGATGATAAGTAAAAAAAAATTTTGCTTATATCATGAAGTCATAGACTTGATCAATCATGGTAGTGTTGATTGTGGTGTGGTGATTCACGAAACTTGTTTCACCTATTCTTCAATGCAGCTCTTCGAGATTACTGACCTTGGTAAACTCTGGTATCAACGCTTTCAACTACCTCTCCCTTTAGGAGGTCTAGCCATTCATCATACATGTCCTGATAAGGAAAATATTATCAAAATACTACGTCAGTCTCTTGCTTATGCACACAGAAATTTTTTTTCAATACAACCCTTCATTTTGAAATACAGCCAAGAAAAAAATCCTAATGTGATTGAAAATCATATCAAGACTTATGTCACTGAAGAAACAGAGAACCTATCAGAAGTTGGTTTTAAAGCTATTGAAACTCTACTAGAAATATGTCTAGAAAAATACTTATATTTGCCACAGAGATTGAAGCATACGTAACACTTTGCCATCTAAAGATTAAATCATTTAGTTTGGAAAAAAATACAACTTCAAAACAAAGAACCCCTCTTGCTTATCTATTCGATGAAGGATTAATTGTGATTAGCGGGGTAGGCATCAATGCAGCAGAACAAGCTGTTTACAAATATTTTTCACATGATTTTAAAGAAATCTGGAACTTTGGAATGGCAGGAGCTTTACAAGATACTTTTTCTATTGGTCAGATTTTTGAAATCGGAATGATTGGAAAATATCACTATCCTCAATTCAATCAATCAACCATAGAAACAAATAACTCAGAATCTTTCATTTTTAAAAAAGGTGCCAGATTAGTTTCATCTTACTTTCCTATTCATCATGAAACCCATCGTAACTATTTACGCCAGAATTGGGAATTAGTAGATATGGAGGGATATGGAATTGCTTATGCAGCCTCATCCCTTAAAATATCGTGTAGAATATGGAAGATTGTTTCAGACTTTGCCTCACCAGGAGGGAAAAAAATCATTCAAACTAATAAGATGATGATTTCTAAATCTATATTTAAATTAGTAACAAAATTATTAGATGCTGATCGATCCCCCTTCCATTGTTAAGATAAAAAACATATCATTTTTTAATGACTTTTTTTAGGGTGAGCTTTTTAAAAAACTTTATAGTTTGGATATGTATCCCACTGGATCATTAAAACACTCTAATCTTGATAGAACAATCATAAAACAATCTCAGTATCAAAATGCGTCTTGGCAAGGAGATAGTATGAGACAAATGCCCCCTCATAGTTCTGTGTATCCTCCTTATGCAAAAGAACTATCCTTTTTTTTTGATCGAGTCAAACCTCTTTCTCAGGCTCAAAAAAAACAGATTATTTCTACAATAAAAAAAAGAAAGCACAATGAAATTAAAAAGATCATATTCATTGTCATAGCGGTATTTGCGCTGATTGCAGTGATTGTTTCTGCTCTTGCTGCTCTCTCCTTTCATGGAATCTCTCTACTAAATTCTATAAATACATTTGCTAACTTGCTAGGAAAAGGAGGAGTCTATGGCATGCTGATTGGAGGAGTCGGGATCTTTATCATTGATATAGCAATGATTCTGAATTTAATGAATAGTTATTACAAAAAACAGGTGTCTAGAGAAGAAATAGCAACACTCTTGCCATCTTTAAAGAAGTATATTAAAGAACAAGAAATCGATCTAAAAATTGGACTAGGTCAATTCTGGTTACTCAGTGGGCAGCGTTTTGATAGTATCGAAGTGACTCATTGGTTCTCAATCCAAAGAGATAGCGAAGATGAGGAGATTAAAGTCTTCTGTTTTAAAGATAGAAAAGAATTAGATCACCATGCTAGAGGACTAAAAAGCTCGCTTTATAAAAATGCTGCATCACAATTCAACGAGACTACGCCTAGTTATCCTTCTCACTATGTTAAACGTAAATATCCTAAATTTTTTAAACAAACACAATCTTTACAAGCAACGTATAATAAAACATTTGGCTTATTAGATAAGGGTCAGTATCGATTCATATCTAAGTATGATTTCAGTGATCATCTAATAGGCTATGAAATTCATCTGCATTCTCAACCGAGAATTTGCTACTATAAGTCATTAAAAAAAGCAGAAGAAGATATGGAGAAGTTACATCTAAAAGAACAGTCTGCTTTTTCTTTTAATGAGAAGACATAATATTTTTCTTTCAATAGTTATTTTTTTTCGCTTCCTATCGCGATGACTATGAATAACTTATTACCTGGTCTTTCATTCAACTGAAGAAAATCTTCTTCAAACATATCTTACAAATCTGGTTGATAAAGATGATTCTGAGATTGACGAAAATAATGAAGCAAAAGATGAAAAGGATTGATAGTCAAAAATCAATAAAATACTCTCGGGGAGTTTATTCTAAACCTGTTCCCTGCTTATGCCACAGGCTATACATGCGATGAAAACTAGGACAATTTTTGATTAATTCTTCTTTAGATCCTTCTCCTATCTTAGTGCCATTTTCTAAGTAAACAATTTTATCAGCATGTTCAATCGTTGAAAACCGATGAGCAATAATAATTTGTGTCAATTTTCCATGTAAATTACAAATCGCATCTCGAATTCTTCCTTCACTGACCACATCAAGTGAAGAAGTTGCTTCATCCATGACAAGAATCGGAGCATTTTTTACTAAAGCACGAGCTATTGCAATTCTTTGCTGTTGACCACCAGACAGATTTTTCCCCGACTCTTCTAATTGAAAATCAAAACTATTAGGTAACTGAACAATAAATTCTTCAGCATGAGCAGAACGAGCAGCTGCACGAATCTCCTGATCTGTAAAGTTTTGCCCAAAAGCAATATTTGCACGAATCGTATCAAAAAAAAGAAAAGGTTTTTGAGGAATGAAAGCGATACCTTCTCTTAAGGATTTTTGAGTATATTTTTTGATCGATCTTCCATCAATCAAAATATCTCCTTCTTGAATGTCATAGAGCCTTGGAAGGAGTTTAACAAGAGTAGATTTACCAGCTCCAGTAGGTCCTAAAAGAGCGACGGTTTCTCCTTTTTTAATTGTAAAACTTACATTTTTGATAATCCATTCATCTCGATATCGAAAAGAGACATTACGGAATTCAATGAGCTCTTTGAGTTCTATAAAATTCATTGCATCTGGCTCATCTTGAATTGCTGAATCGATATTAAGCACTTCATACATCCGTTCAGAAGCAGCGATTCCACGAAAAATATTATTATTTTCTTCAGCAAATTTTTTAATAGGCTCATAAAAGACATAAAGAAGGCCGCAAAAAACAAATAATTCTGCTGCAGCTAAGTGAAAAAAATAGAGTCCAAATAAGATAACCAATGCGAAAAAAAGAGAAGAGATAGTATGGAGCAACGGACGTGCAGCTGTGCCAAAACGTGCACTACACTCTTCAAGATAGGCCATCTTGTTATTTTGTTCTTTGTATTTCTTGAGAGAAAAAGACTCCATAGCAAACACTTTAATGGTCATCACCCCACTTAAAAAATCCAATAAGACGGCTGCAAATCCTTCTTGGTTTCGTTGCATTTGCTTAGAAATAGCTTTAATCTTTTTCGCAATATAAATGATAGGAAGGACAATAATTGGAAACCCAATAAAAATAACAACTGAAAGCTTCCAAGAAATGTAAAAACAAGCAAAAAGAGTGGAAATCACAGCAAAAGGAGCTTGGATATAGTTCAATAAAAGGGAATTAATCGCAGATGCTACAACTCCTGCATCACCAGACACACGAGCTGAAAGGCTGCCAATATCGTAATCATGATAAAACTTCATTGGAAGTGATTGAATATGCTCAAAATACTGTTGACGTAAATCACGACTAACACGAATCGAAATCAACTGAGTCAAATAGCGATGAAAAAAAAGCGCTGTGGCTTTGAAAAAAGCAACAAAAATCAAAATAAAAGCCAAGTGAACAAGATGCCTATGAATATCAAAATGTCGATCTAAAAAAGCCACAAGCCTTTGAACAATCGTCATTCCTCCTCGATGACTGATATAAGCATTGGCTGCATCAATACTAATCGGGCCCCGTGGTGTTGAAGCAATTACTCCCCATTTCGATTCAACTTGATCTAAAGTGACACTATTTGCTTGCTGTAGTCTACCCTCTTTTTCTGTCCCAAAAAGAGTAAAAAAATCGGGACCCATTTTTGTAATTACGCCTAGTGCAAACATTTCCATTTGCGAACCAATAGTCAGCATGAACATCGCTAAAATTGTCACTAAAAGAAGTGCATAGTGTTTACGATTCAGCAGAGCTGACTTGAGAAGAAGTTTCATGATTTACCGTTTGGAATTGCCCCATTTTGCGAAATTTTTGATAGCGTCTTTCGAGTAGTACTTCAGGAGGATAGCATTTGAGTAGATCCCATTTTTCTAAAATAAAAGCTTTTACATCTCGATAAATCTGATCTCGATCATGATGAGCACCTCCCATCGGTTCATAGATAATATGATCAATTACAGAAAAATTCACTAGATCCTCAGCTTGCATTTTAAGAGTTGCTGCTGCCTCACTATTTTTTCCAGCATCTTTCCATAAAATAGATGCACACCCTTCAGGAGAAATCACAGAATAATAGGCATGTTCAAGCATCCCAATCACATCTCCTATTCCCATTCCAAGAGCACCTCCTGAACATCCTTCGCCCACAATCAATACAATCACCGGTGTTGTAAGACGGACAAGCTCTCTTAAATTATAGGCAATTGCCCAACCTTGTCCACGTTCCTCAGCCGTTAATCCGGGGTACGCTCCAGGAGTATCAAGAAGAAAAACAACAGGAAGATGAAATTTTTCAGCCAATCTAGCAAGACGAAGTCCTTTACGAAAACCTTCTGGATGAAGCATCCCAAAATTCCGATGAAGGCGACTTTCTGTATCGTTTCCCTTCTCTTGACCAATGATCATAAATTTCCGTCCATTAATCTTACCAAGCCCCCCAATTACAGCACGGTCATCACTAAAATGACGATCTCCAAAAATTTCAATAAAATCTTCACAAATATTTTGAATATAGTCAGTAGAACGTGGACGCTTCGGATGACGACAAATTTGAACCCGTTCCCATGGAGTTAGATTGGAATATATATTTTCTTTTAACTTATTCAGTTTTTTTTGAAATTTATGGATCTCTTCTTGAGAAAATAAAGAATTTTTTTGATTTTGCTCTTTAAATTGTTGAATAGTTCTTTCATATTCAACAATTTGTTTTTCATGAGGCAAAATATCCATCGATAGTCCCTAAATAACTTTAAAAGAAAATGATACAATATAGAAGATTAACTTTCAACTTACCTATTTAAATCTTTTTAGTTAATATATTTAGTATACTAAGAAAATCAGATCTAAAAACTATTATGATTCATTTGAAAACCCTGTTTTTCTCATAGAAGATTTGAGCTCTAGACAACTGATCATGCTTTAATACTCCAAATTTGCCTAATGCTTTTTTTGAAAAGTACTCATTTCATCTTTAAAGTCCATCTGTCGCTCAGATAGTATTAAAGCATGCTGTGGTCTTTGGTAAATGATCTGTAGTCATAGACTCTATGAGAAATAAGAAAGTAGTTTTACTTCAATGAGAGATTTTTATAGGTGTTGATCGTAAAATGAAAATTTTTCCTTAATATCTTAAAAGAAATCATAAAATCTGCTTCCCAAAAACTATTATCTCCAGCTAATGGGATCACTTCCATGTTGCAAAACCCTTCACATGGGTTAACTACTAAACCATCGATTTTGATTGGTTGAGGTGGACCTTGATAACGATCAAGTGAATGAGCAGTCAATTTATGAGATCCAGCAACATAACAAGTTTGCGCTTTCATAAAGTAAGTAAAAATAAAATCAGAAAGGGGGCGAAACCCTTCAATCCGACTCGTGATATCTAAACAATTATCATCTATTGCACATCTACTTTCAATCCAAGCTCCGCAGTAACCTGAATCTTTTAACCAAGAAATACCAGTATCTCTATGATGCGGGGCAGCTAAACGACATTGGTAACTTAAAAGATTTTCTGAAATCTCTATATTTCTTCCTTTCCCAGCTAGCCCAAATCCAGAACAGTCGCCAAGTGGCTTTAACTGTGGACCAAAATTCACCACCCCTACTTTACCAACAAAAAAAGCACCCATCCCACTTTTACAACCTGATCCCAAACAAAGAATAGTTTGTTCTTCTTGTCGATGATAAAGGATCCCTAATTGAGAGTCGATAAAATGGTATTGAGATAATGGTTGAACATCACATGCTTTTAAAAAGGCATGACTCGCTCTCTCAAGCTCCTGAAAACGCCCTCCTTTTTCTTGTTGAAAAAATGAATAAATCGGTCGATCATAGTGGTCAAGAGTCGCTTGGTAAAATCTTGTCATTTTCTTCGCTTTTTCAATTTCTCCTCTTTGTGCTAGATCGAAACCTCTCTTTGCGTATTCGCAAGGATAAGGAAGATCGCCCCATGGAAACAGTGCCTCTTCAAATGACATTTCTCTTTCTTGCATAAAAAAACCCTTAGCTTTTACTAAGGGTAACATATTGAATTAGGAAAAAAACACCTGTTTTTTTATTCACCTTTTGATGTTTCAATTAAGCGACGCATCTTCTTTCCTGGCGTAAATTTAACCGCTCGACGTGCTGGAATATGAATGGGAACAGATGAGTTCTTTGGATTACGACCAATTTTTGGTTTTCTTTTCACAACTTGTAAAACTCCAAAATCACGAAATTCTAGACGGTCTCCTTTTGCTAAGGCTTCTGTCATCTTATCGAGAAAATTTTGGATAACTGCACGAACATGATTTGGATGAAGTCCTTCATCCTGCGAGATGGTCGTGATCAATTTCTTCTTGGTCATGGTTGCCATAATTTGTGCCTCCTAGTTTGAACTTGTCGGTAGTACCGAAATTGAGAATGCTAAAACTAAGCATTCTCTCTCTTATTTTATTGAGTTATAGCCGTATAATATCTATCTACATTTTCGTTTCAAGAGAATTTTTACAAAAAGACATTTTTTTTAGCTAAATTTCCATTATTTTAAAGAGATTTATTTTATAAGATATTGATTTCTATCAATATATAAAGATTCATATTCAGAAAAAATATAAATCTATTTTACTCTTGGTTATCAACTAGTTGGGATTAGAATAGAATAGAAAAAGATCATAAAAACGCACTTAAGAAATGCGAATGACTAACTTCTTTTTTTTACCTAAACTGATAAGAACAAATTCATTTTCTACAAGATGAGTTTTGGATAAGACCAACTCCTCATCACTGACCTTAACATTATTGAGAGAAACTCCCCCTCCTATAATCATACGGCGTGCTTCTCCTTTGCTTTCTAAAAGATGACATTTAACAAGTAAATCAATTAACTTGACTCCAACTACTTTGTCGACTAAAAGAGTCTGACTGGGTAGACCAGAAACAAGGGTACGAAGCGTTTCCGATGTAAGTTGAGTATGACTTCCTGGTTGAGCAGCTTTAGTAATAGAAATTGCTTCGTTCAATCCTTGTTGACCATGAACAATTTTCGTGACCTCTTCTGCTAATCGTCTTTGTGCTGAATTAGGGATATAGTCTTTTGCTCTCATTGAATCTTCTATCTCACGAATTTCCTCAAGATCTAAAAATGTAAGCATGCGAAACATTTTCGGAATATCCGCATCAGGAATAGAAAAAAAATACTGATAAAAATCGTAAGAAGGAAGGCGATCAGGATTGAGCCAAATTGCACCTTTTTCACTTTTTCCAAATTTTTTACCATCACTACGAGTAAGAAGAGGAAAAGTCATTCCATTCACTGATGTGCCTGTTAATCTACGGACTAACTCAGTTCCAGCAACAATGTTCCCCCACTGATCACTTCCTCCAATTTGAAGAGTGACCTCATGCTCTCTAAAAAGATGAAGAAAATCATACGCTTGAAATAGTTGATAACTGAATTCCGTATAGCTAATCCCTTCTTTTGAAGTCAGACGCGTTTTAACACTCTCTTTAGCTAACATAGGTCCTAGACGAAAAAATTTGCCAATATCTCGTAAAAAAGAAATATATCCCATCTCTCTAAACCAAGAAGCGTTATCTAAAATCATCACATCAGTTTTTAACACTGCTTCAAGAGAGCGGCGAATTCCAATTGAGTTGATATGAATTGTCTTGCTATCCAGAATATTGCGTTCGGTATTTCTTCCAGAAGGATCTCCAATCATTCCAGTTGCCCCCCCAATAAGAGCAATAGGTTTGTGACCAAAACGGTGAAACCATGCAAGCCCTATCATCGCAATTAAATTTCCAAGATGTAAACTATTCGAAGTAGGGTCAAATCCAGCATATACTTTGATAGGATGTTTCGTTAAACTAAAGAGTTTGTGATCTGTAACACTATCAATAAAACCTCGTTCTTTAAGTTTGTAAATAAGATTTTTCATTCATTCCTTTTCAACTATTTCTTAGAAAATTAAATTCTGTTATCATACGAAATCATCGTATCAGAGTAAAGGAGCTTCTATAGATGAACAAAGGAGAACATGCCGACAAAGAAGAAATTATCGAGTATCCTGAAAATTATGAAGAAATGGTTAAAAAGCTCCAAGAGCGAGAAGATGAGCAACTGCAAAAAGCATTGACAAAACAAAAAGCAAATTCCGAAGAAGAACTCAGAAAAATTGCTATTAATGCGATTGAAAAGCGACAATTAAGGACATCTAAAAACTATAAACCTTTAAAAGACAGAAACATTCTTACTGAACCAAAATCAGAAGATGTCGCTCAACTAAAAGATTCTCTAAAGAAAGAAACCTCAGGGTTAGCAAATCAAATTCTCAAACAACTACAAGAAAAATCCTCAAATCTTCAAGAAGAACTCAAAGGACGCATTAAACCTGGCTTGAGTCAATAGATAGTTAAGTCTTTCAAAAAAAAATGAAATAAAAAATCCTATTGAAACTAGACTTTTTTGTTTAAAAAGGATTTTGAACATCAATGAATTCACTATCTAATTTCATTTCTCTGGAGAGATATTCAGCAAGTGCTTTAGGAGCTACTCTTTCTGTTGCTGAGTGCCCTAAAGCCAAAAAATGAATATTTTCTTCGTAAGCCATTGCCCATGCAGGCTCATCGAAATTACCAGTGATAAAACAATCGATTCCTGCTTCGGCTACTACAATCAACTCTCGATAAGCCCCACCTGAAATGAGAGCAGCATTTTCCAAATATTCTTTTCCTCCTAAAGCTAAATGAGCCGGATGTTCATAATAAGTTTCTAAAGTTTTAATAAAATGCTCAATGAATATGGATTTGAATCGTCCTTTTACTCCAATATCCATGCCTTTTCGACTCTTAAAAGATTCAAGATTTTCCCATCCAAGGTCTTGAGCAGCTTTCCAATTATTTCCAATTTCCTGATGAGCATCTAGCGGAAGATGGTAAGCTAAAAGAGAAATCTGGTTATCTAAAAGAAGTTTGATTTTCTTTTTTTTCGCCCCCCTAATAGGATAGGGATCACCATTCCAAAAAAGACCATGATGTACCACAAGTGCATCACAATGTTTATCAATAGCCATTTGAATGGTTTTTAAATTTGCTGATACTGCAGTAGCAATGCGATGGACCTCTTCTTTTCCTTCTACTTGAATGCCATTAGGGCCATAATCCTGAAAAAAATCAGATTTTAGATAACGATTCAATTGCTCAGAAAATTCTCCAAGAAGCATCCTACCTCCTTTTTCCTTTGACCTGAAGATCATCGTAAGGTATACACAAGTTTTATGAAATTGAATTGTGACCTTCAAAATCAACTTAAAAAATCTGTTGCTAAAAAAGCTGTCGAGTTTGTTAAAGAGGGAATGTTAATTGGGCTAGGGACAGGTTCAACGACTGCTTTTTTTATTGATAGTTTAATTGAAAAATGCCGTGCTGGATTAAAAATTAAAGCCGTGGCTTCTTCGCTCCATTCCTCTGAAAAAGCAAAAGCAGGTGGAATCCCTCTCCTTTCAATGGATGCTGTCAATAGAATCGATCTCACGATTGATAGTGCTGATGAGATCGACTCTAAGCTACGTTGTATTAAAGGAGGTGGAGGAGCCCTTTTACGGGAAAAAATTATTGCAAGTACAAGCAAAAAAGTCATCATTATTGCAGATGAAAGCAAGCTAGTCCCCATGCTTGGCAAATTTGGTTTACCTATTGAAATCCTTCCCTTTGGATACCACGCAACGATTGCTAAAATCCATAGTGCAGGCTACGAAGGCAGTTTACGCACAAAAGATGGTCTTCCTTATTTAACTGACAATGGCAATTTTATTTATGATATCCAAAAAACTGAGGGCTTTATCGAGCCTGAAAAAGATCATAAAGTACTTATTCAGTTTCCTGGTGTTGTCGAAACAGGCTTTTTTATTAGTTCTCTCTTAGGGCTTGTATCCCTACAGATTCTTGTCGCATATAAGAATGGAAATATAGATTTTATTACTTAAGAAAAACAGGTCATCATGCAAGAAATTTCGGAACTTATACCAGTCAATTTTGAAAAAGTTATGCAATCGCGCTCTTATACATGTGTAGTGCTTGAAGCTGAGGAAAAAAAATTTGCTATTTACACAGATTTATCGATTGGCAAAACTATGCAATTATACCTTTCCTCAATCGAAAAACAGCGTCCCAATACCTATGACTTGATAAATCAAGTTTTCTATGGACTAGAAATTAAAGTGAAGCAAGTTGTCATAAACGATTTAAAAGATACGACTTATTTTGCACGCCTTTTCTTAGAACATAAGGCAGGTGAGATTCTTTCTATTATTGAGATTGATGCTCGTCCAAGTGATTGCATTATGTTTGCTCTCTTAAACAAAACACCTATCTACTGCACACGGGAAGTTTTTGAAAGGACAATCTACTATGAAGAATAAAAATGAGAGAGAAAACATAATCACTAAAATTTTTGATTGCTAATTTTTAAAAAAATCTATACCCTTCTTTTTCTCTTCTTTCGTGCATAGTTATGGTTAGAAAAAAAAACAAAAACCTACATTCTGAAGAAAAAGTGATAAAGACTGCTAATAAAGCAGAGGGAGTTTTTGTTGTCATTAATGATAAAGGATTACATACCCGTCCTTCGACTGAGCTGGTTAAATGCACAACAAATTTCAAATCTCATGTGAATTTGATTTATCAAGATCTCATCGTCAATGGCAAATCTCTTCTTGGGATTCTTACTTTAGCGGCTACACGTGGATCTCGGATTCGGATTGAAGCAGATGGAGAAGATGCTTTTCAAGTAGTTGAAGAAGTGATCAAGCTTGCAAGAAATAAATTTCACATACAATATTGAACAGAATCCATGTCAAAACAAATGAAAACACGAGCTCAGCTTTCTCCTGAAGAATCCTGGAACATTCAAGCACTTTACTCTTCTTTAGAGGATTGGGAAAAAGCTTTTCAAAATGTCCGTGAAAAACCTACTCCTCCCTATTGGCCAAATTTAAATCGCTATCGAGGGCGGCTTAAAGAGGGGGAAGAAATGATCAAAGAAACTCTGAACCTTTCGTTTAAAATTTCAAGAACTCTTGATAAACTTCATACTTATGCTCATAACCGTCATAATGAAGAAATCACTGAAGATCGTTTTAAAAAAGCCTATCAACAGATCTCTTCTTTGTTGCTCGATTTTCAAGAAGAAAGTGCATGGATTGAACCCGAGATTTTGATGCTACCACTTCCATTGATTCAATCTTATTTGGATAAACCAGAACTTACAATTTACCGATTTTACCTTGAGAAAATTCTCCGTATGCGTCCTTATAGACTGGATGCTGATAGGGAAAAATTAATCGCTATCGCTTGTAAACCCATGCAAACTTCTTCAAAAACTTTTTCAGCTCTTAATGATGCTGATATGAAAATTGGAACAATTATTGATAGCCAAGGACAAGAACATCCATTGACTCAAGGTACATATCAAGTTTATATGCGATCACAAGATCCAATTTTGCGACAAAATGCATTTAAAAGAATGCATTCCACACTTCAAGAATTTGAAAACACCTTTTCAGAACTTCTCTATGGCCAAGTTCAATCTCACTTATTTAATGCTCGGGCTCGTTCCTATACTTCTTGTCTTGATGCAGCTCTTTTTCCTAAAAATATTCCTACGTCAATCTACTATTCTCTGATTAAAGCTGTGCGTGAAAGGATACAAACTCTTCATCGTTATGTCCATCTTCGAAAAAACGTTCTTAAACTTCGTGAAATCCATCTCTATGACATGTATGTTCCTCTTGTTTCTCATATTGACTTCAAAATGTCTTATACCGAAGCAGAAGATCTCACTTTAGAATCAGTGATTCCTTTGGGTAAGGAGTATCAAAATATTTTGAAGCAAGGATTAAAAAAAGATCGTTGGGTGGATCCTTACGAAAACAAGCATAAACGCTCGGGGGCTTATTCAAATGGATGTTTTGATAGCTTTCCCTATATTCTTATGAACTTCCATGGCATTCTACGGGATACTTTCACACTTGCTCATGAAGCAGGACATAGTATGCATTCATATCTAAGTAGGACACACCAACCCTATCATTACTCTGATTACTCAATTTTTGTGGCTGAAGTTGCTTCGACTTTTAATGAAGAGTTGTTAATGGCCCTCCTTCTTAAGCGTTCTACAAAAAAAGAAGAAAAACTCTTTTTACTAAATGAAAAAATTGAGGATATCCGTGCGACTTTTTTCCGCCAAACTATGTTTGCTGAATTCGAACTAAAAATTCATGAGCTTGTGGAAAACAATATTCCCCTAACCCCCTCTTTACTTAAAACAATATATTATCAATTGAATGTTGACTATTTTGGTCCTGATGCTTTTATTGATGAAGAAATTCAGATTGAATGGGCTCGGATCCCCCATTTTTATTATAATTTTTATGTTTATCAATATGCGACCGGCATCAGTGCAGCACTCACTCTCGCAGAAAAGGTTCTTTCTGGAGATGCAAAAGCTCGTGATCACTATTTGCAATTTCTGAAAGGAGGATCTTCATTATTCCCTATTGAACTACTAAAACTCGCTGGAGTAGATATGATTTCTACTGAACCCATTGAGGGAATTTTTCATAAATTCAATTCTCTGCTCGATCAATTCGAATTAATAGCCTGTGAAAAATGTTAGTTTCAAATCTCTAAGACTTTTTAAAGATCATCTTGTCATCTGACTGATTTGTTTAAAAATTTATTTATTAGCACTTACATTGAAAAAGTGCTAATTTTTCATTGCTCAAAAAAAACCTTCTTGTTATTTTTGTTCTCAAAATAATCCTTCTTGAAACCAGGAGTAGTTATGACAGAACAAGCTATACAAACAAAACTCAAACCTTTAGGAAATAGAGTACTAGTCAAAAGACTAGAAGCTGAAGAAAAAGCAAAAGGAGGAATCATTCTTCCTGATACAGCAAAAAAAAAGCAAGAAACCGCTGAAGTAATAGCAATTGGAACTGGAAAAAAGGACAAGAGCGGTAACCTCATTCCCTTTCCTGTAAGGTTAGGAGATAAGATTTTAATGGAAAAATACTCAGGAACTGAAGTTACTCTGGATGGCGAAGATTACGTTATTTTGGGTACTGATGATATTATCGCAATTGTTGAATAAATAATCATAAGGAGCTGATTTGCTATGACAGCAAAAGATATCAAATATAAAGAAGAAGCAAGACAAAAGATTCTCAAAGGGGTAAAAACTCTAGCTGAAGCTGTTAAAGTCACTTTAGGTCCGAAAGGCCGAAATGTCGTGATTGACAAATCTTTTGGAGCACCTCAAGTGACTAAAGACGGTGTAACCGTTGCTAAAGAAATTGAGCTTGAAGAGAAGCATGAAAATATGGGCGCACAGATGGTGAAAGAGGTTGCGAGCAAAACAGCTGATCAAGCTGGTGATGGCACAACCACAGCCACTGTTTTAGCTGAAGCCCTTTATACTACAGGGTTAAAAAACATAGCTGCCGGAGCTAATCCTATGGATCTAAAGCGTGGGATTGAAAAAGCTGTAAAAACGGTAGTGGAAGAGTTAAGAAAAATTGCTAAACCTGTCTCAAACCAAAAAGAAATTGCTCAAGTGGCTACCATTTCAGCTAATAATGATGAGGAAATCGGTGCTATTATTGCCAAGGCAATGGAAAAAGTGGGTAAAAATGGAACCATTACTGTTGAAGAAGCTAAACGTTTTGAAACAACCCTTGATGTTGTGGAAGGAATGAACTTCGATCGTGGCTATCTTTCTGCTTATTTTACAACAAATCCAGATACTCAAGAGGCAGTTCTAGAAGATGCATTTGTCTTGATTTATGAAAAAAAGATTTCTGCTATAAAAGAATTACTTCCTATTCTTCAATCAGTTGTTGAATCAGGACGCCCCCTATTAATTATCTCTGAAGACGTTGAAGGAGAGGCACTCGCAACACTTGTTGTGAATCGTCTTCGTGCTGGTCTAAAAGTATGTGCTGTTAAAGCACCTGGTTTTGGTGATCGACGTAAAGCAATGCTTGAAGACATTGCGATCTTGACAAATGGACAAGTGATTAGCGAAGAGCTTGGCATGAAGCTTGAAAATACAACAATAGATATGCTTGGAAAAGTAAAAAAAGTTGTAGTAAAAAAAGAAGAAACCACTCTTATAGAAGGTAGTGGTTCTAAAAAAGATATTGAAGCACGTTGTCAACAGATTCAGCGTCAGATTGAAGAGAGCACATCTGATTACGATAAAGAAAAACTACAAGAAAGGCTTGCTAAACTTTCTGGTGGTGTAGCTGTGATTTACGTTGGTGCTGCTACAGAAATTGAAATGAAAGAAAAAAAAGACCGTGTAGAAGATGCTCAACACGCAACTAAAGCTGCGGTTGAAGAGGGTATCCTTCCTGGAGGAGGAACTGCATTTGTACGTTGTATTCCAGAAGTGCAAAAGCTTGCTAATTCCCTTGAGCATGATGAACGCATTGGAGCTATGATTGTGGCAAATGCGCTTTCTGCGCCTTTAAAACAAATTGCTGAAAACGCAGGACAAGAAGGATCTATTATCTTTCAAAAAGTATTAAGCCTTTCTACAAATGAAGGATACAATGCTTTGCTTGATGAATTTGTAGATATGATCAAAAATGGAATTCTTGATCCAATGAAAGTCGCACGTTCAGCAATTGAAAGTGCAGCTTCAATTTCTGCTATGTTGCTTACAACCGAAGCAATTATTGCTGAAATTCCAGACGAAAAACAACAAGCCATGCCCATGCCAAGTGGAATGGATTATTAATTGAATTTAAACAACCCCTCTTTTTAGAGGGGTTGTTGCATACAAAAACCCATCTTTGATTTTCTTCCTTTTTTTCTAGTCACTCTAATGAATTTTCACCAAATTTCTGGTAATTAATTCGATCACTCTCTACCATTTTTATTTTGTTCCGGATTAGCTCAGCGGTAGAGCAGTGGACTGTTAATCCATTGGTCGCTGGTTCGAATCCAGCATCCGGAGTTTCTTTTTTTTTATCATAAATAGCTCTGGTTTAATGAATTTAGACACCATGGACTTGTATGAAACATTGGATACAACAACCCCATTTCTATACCTTTTAGGCTTTATTTGATCTACAAGCGTTTATCCCAATCTCAATATGGATAAATATCTTTCTTCTAATGTCTTAAGCTCACAAACACAATAGTTGATAGTTTGATAATCTCTAAATTTGATTAATCGACTATCTAATTAATAGGGTTAATCTATACAATTATTTGATATTTTAGAAATTAAAAGATCTCCTAATTTGAAACCGCATATACTCTATACAAGTCAGTTTGCATCCCCAATCGGTTCGATGACAGCAATTGCTGATGAAGAAGCTCTTCTTTTTCTAGATTTTTCTGATTCTCAAGAACTTAAAAACTATCATCAATTTAATTTAAAGGAGTTAGTCGAAGAAAAATCTACTACACCACTACGAATGATTGAAAAAGAAATGCAGCTCTATTTTCAAGGGAAACAGATTGAATTTCGCACTCCTATTAAAATGTTTGGATCCTCTTTTAAAAAGCAAGTATGGCATGCACTCCAAAAAATTCCATTTGGGAAAACCTGTTCATATTCTGATATTGCCTGTCGAATGAATCATCCAAAAGCAACACGTGCTGTTGGTAATGCAAATAAAATGAATCCATTAGTCATTATTATCCCTTGTCATCGAGTCATTTGTCATAATCATACTCTTGGAGGATATCGAGGGGGAATTATGAGAAAAAAATGGCTCCTTAATCATGAGTCTCATGATAAAAATAAAGTCATCTGACAAGAAGAACATCGAGAGCTTACTAGTTCAATGAATTTAGAAAATGAGCAATCTCTCTATTTCTTAAAACCTAAATCTTCTTAATTCTAGACGTTATAAACTTCATACTGACTTAGTATGAAGTTTATACTATTTTTTTCAAAGACTTGTAACTTAAAAAAAAGTGATTTTTAAGCCTTTTTATTGAGCTGCTTACGAAAAGCAATAATCGATAAAATAATCCCTCCGAGCATTGTACTCATGCCAAAAACTTCAAGGAGAGATGGAAGATGAGATTCGAAAGAAAAAACGAGAAGGATCCCAAAAATCGATTCAAAAATTAAAAATGGACCCATAAGAGAGACAGGTAAGTAAAGGCTAGCGCGATTCCATAAATAACAAGGCAACCAAGAACAAATCCCCCCAAGAATCAGAGCAGCAATAGTAAAGCGCATTGTTTCCTGAGAAAAATGGATAAATCTCGAAATATCGATCTCTTTTTCTATGATAAAGGCAAAAAAGATGGTTGTGAGACATGCCCAGAACAAAGTAGCTATCCCAATGATTGATGTCCATTCAGTGACATCGATATGCGGATTGCGTTTTAAAAAGCGTGCATTATGTACAGCATACCAACTCCAAGCTAATAGAGAAATCACTGCTGCAAAAAATCCTAAGAGATATCCTTCAAGAGAATTTGAAGAAAAAGTCCAGTCAATTTCCGCAATATTTACAATAATTAAGCCAGATAAAATACATAAAACAGGAAAAATCATACTTGTAAAGACGATCTCTCGTGCATACCAATTTCCATATAATGCAACTGCAACTGGAGACATACTAGCAATTAGGATGGTTAAAGAAGGAGAAGCGAAACGCAATCCAATGATAATACCTAGGTAGTAAATAATATTAGAGAAAAATGCAAATGTCAGTGCTTTAATCCAAATCATTTTAGAAATTTGGCGTGCTTTATTCAACCCTCCTTTAAAGAACAAGATCGCTGAAATCAATCCATAAACAAAATAGCGACCCAAGACAACTTCTAGCCCAGAAAAGTCAGAAAGGAAACTAGGAATGACAAAAATCCATCCCCATAAAAAGCATGCAGATATCGCAAATAACAATCCTAACCACATGAATCCATTATAAGGCTCAATAGAATATGGTTTAAACAAAATTCCTATTTAAGAAAAATATTTTATCGCCACACACCTGAATCGACTACAAATTCCATTTTCAACTAAAGAAGAATAACTCTGTTATATCCTAGACATTTGATAATATGAGAGATTATGAAATATGTTTTTCATTAAGAATATTCTTAGATATAATTGCATTTTATGGATCAGATCTTCGGTTATGTTGAACGAGTTACATTTACAAATTCTGAAAATGGTTTTACAGTTGCACGACTACAGCAATCACGTAAAAAAGAACTCACCACCATTGTGGGTACCATGCCTACTCTTACTCCAGGTGAAAATCTTCGCTTAATAGGTGAATGGAAAAAACATGTCACACATGGGATTCAATTCATTGTTTCAGAGTATTTTATCGAAAAGCCTACAGATTTATTAGGAATCCAAAAATATCTTGAATCCGGTATGGTTAGAGGGATAGGTCCTATCTACGCTGAACGGATTGTAAAAATATTCGGAGAACAAACCCTTGATATTATTGATCAATCTCCCGACTTCTTGATTAAAGTGAATGGAATTGGACAAAAACGGATCGAAAAAATCAAATCCTGTTGGCAGGCACAAAAATCTATCCGTAATGTGATGATATTTCTGCAAAAATATGGAATTAGTTCTATTTTTGCTCAAAAATTATATAAATTATATGGAAATGAAACTGTCTCTTATCTTCAAGCGAATCCCTATATGCTTGCTAGAGAGATGCGAGGGATTGGATTTAAATCAGCAGATAAAATTGCAGAAAAATTAGGCTTTCCTAAAGATGCGCATCAACGGATAGACTCAGGAATTGAGTACTTACTTACTGAATTAGCCGATCAGGGCCATGTGTGCTATCCACTTGATGAGTTATGCTCAAAAGCTCAAGAAATATTGGAAATTCATCCTCAAGAAAGAATTCAAACATTACAAAATGAAGGACATATCGTCATTTCCGAAGGAAACGTTTGGTTAAAAAGGCTTTGGATTGCTGAAACAGGCATTGCTCGTGAACTAGATCGACTCATGAATCATCGAAGCCATCTTAGACAGATCGATACAGAAAAGGCAATCAGTTGGGTAGAAAAAACACTAAATATTCAATTAGCTAAAAAACAAAAAACGGCTATTGAATATGCTCTTAAAAAAAAAATTCATATCATCACTGGAGGACCCGGAACAGGCAAAAGTACGATCATAAATGCCATTCTTGCGATTACTAAGCAGCTAAGCCAATTTATTATCCTAGCAGCTCCAACAGGAAGAGCAGCGAAACGTATGAGTGAAATTACCAAACAAGAAGCGACTACTATTCATAGTCTTTTACAATTTGACTTCATTAAAAAAGGGTTTAAACGCAATAGAGATAATCCTCTTCATTGTGACTTAATTGTGATTGATGAAGCAAGTATGATTGATACAAATCTCATGTATGGTCTCCTTAAAGCTATTCCTGGGCATGCGCGACTGATTATTGTAGGAGATGTCTACCAATTACCTAGTGTGGGACCAGGACTTGTTTTAAAAGATATGATTGATAGTCAAATAATCTCTGTGACTGCATTAAACGAAATATTTAGACAAGCCGCCGGTTCTCGTATTATTACAAATGCCCACAAAATTAATGCTGGGGAGTTTCCTGATTTAACTACAGAAAAAACATCAGACTTTTTCTTTCTTAAAGGTGAAGAGCCTGAATCTATCCTTGATAAAATCATCGAGCTAATTTCAAAAAGGTTACCTAAAAGTTATCATCTTAATCCAATCGAAGATATTCAAGTACTGGCCCCAATGAAACGCGGTCCAATTGGGATAGAAAATCTAAATGTCATTTTACAGAAAATACTCAATCCACAAAAAAATATGATCCCCCATGGAGCAGGCTACTTGGGGATTGGTGATAAAGTCATGCAAATTCGCAATGATTATAAAAAAGAAGTCTATAATGGAGATATTGGACGTATTAAAATGATTAACCAAGAAGACCAAGAATTGATTATAAACTATGAAGGTCATCTAGTGACTTATCCTTTCTGTGATCTTGATGAATTAGTTTTAGCTTATGCTACCTCTATCCATAAATATCAAGGAAGCGAATCCCCTTGCGTAGTGATTCCTATTCATACGACTCACTTTATGATGCTCCAAAGAAATCTCCTTTATACAGCTGTAACTAGAGGTAAGAAAATCGTAATTCTTATTGGCACTGGAAAAGCGATTGGCATCGCTGTTTCTAATAATGAAACTCTTAAAAGACATACTGGCCTCAAAGAAGCCCTAATTCAAAAAACTTTCTAATTAATGCTGATACGACAAAAGAATTTTAATAAATGTTTCATTTCATGTAAGCGACTTACCTAGATGCATTTTTTTTTAACGTCTCTGATTTTATTGATTTGCATTTCAATAATCTCATCTTCAACTTTCTGAAAAAGAAGTGAAGGAACCGGAAGTACCTTGCCTATTTCACAAGACATTTCAATAACAGTTTTCCATGAATATAATTCCAAAGGTTTTTGAAAACCTATCATTTTCCAAATTTTTTCTCCAGTTTGTGGCATAATTGGAAATGAAGTAAGAGCTAATGCCTTAAGCAAAACAAAAGAGAGTCCTATTGTTGTCTGTAAAGATGAATATTTTTGGTCTTTGATATCTTTCCAAGGAGTTTTTGCATCAAAATAGGTATTCCCTATTTGTGCGAGTTCCATAATCAGCTGACTAGCACGTCGCATTTTATACGCAGCATAGGCATGTTCTATATCATCAGTCAATTCATTGATTTTCTCTAGAAAACGATGGTCTATGTCTTGCATTCTTTCATATTGAGGAATGCGTCTATTACAATGATTCTGTACAAAGATGAGTACTCTATTGACTAGATTCCCTAATTTACCAAGAAGCTCACTATTGCAGCGAGTTTGAAAATCTCTCCAAGTAAACTCCGTATCGCTTGTTTCAGGGGCATTAGCAGCAATCACATAGCGAATTTGATCAGAATGAAAATAAGAAAAAAAATCCTCTATATCAATCACCCAACCTTCAGACTTGCTAAACTGTCTTCCTTCAAAATTATAAAATTCATTAGCTACTAAGTCATCAACAAGCTTATAAGGAGAGTTCTGTCCCAGAATCATAGCAGGGAAAAATATGGCATGAAAAGGAATATTATCTTTTCCTATAAATTGTACATATTTTGTCTGTGGGTCACACCAATAGCTTTTCCAAGCCTCTGGGTTTCCTCTTTCCTTAGCCCAATCCTGTGTCGCACTAATATAGCCAATTGGAGCATCAAACCACACATAAAATACTTTACCTACAGCTTCTTTTAAAGGGACAGGGATGCCCCATTCAAGATCACGTGTAATCGCACGGGGACGAAGATCATCAAGATAGGCTTGAGCAAAATGCACGACGTTTGCTTTCCAAGAACGATTTGAAATAAAGGAAGCTAATTGTTCTTTAAACCGATCAAAACGCATAAACCAATGAGTCGTTTTTTTCCAACCAAGAGATTTTCCTGTGATTTTTGAACGAGGCTTTTTTAAATCACTCGTCTCATAGCTTGCTCCACACTTCATACATTCATCGCCTCGAGCCTCTTCAAATCCACATCTAGGACAAGTCCCAATCACATACCGATCAGCTAGAAAACGTTTGTCAATTTCAGAATAAAGCTGTTCAGTCTCAATTGCTTCAATATAACCATTAGCTTTAAGATCATGAAAAAAATCTTGCACAATAGGGATATGTGTTGGCGATGTTGTACGTGAAAAATAATCAAAATCAATCCACAATTTATCAAAGAAATTCTTTATTACTTGATGAAAATGGTCTACATGCTCTTTAGGAGTCTGTCTTGCAATTTCAGCACTTAAAGTAATTGCAACACCATATTCATCAGATCCGCAGATATAAAGTACATCATTTCCACGAAGCCGCTCGAAACGAGCGTAACAATCTGCTGGCAAATAAGCTCCGGCAATATGACCAAAGTGTAAAGGACCGTTTGCGTAAGGTAAAGCAGAAGTAATTAAGATTTTTTTCATCAAACATTTATTCTTTAACTATTTTACTCTTTTCACTATCTAATTCAAGTAACTGATCTTTACTTGCTCCAATCAATTCTATCACATCATTGGCTAAATTGGATTCAATTCCTTCCCCCTTTTCTATTCTCATTTTAGCAAATGAAATTGCATAATTAACCAGAGAAAATGGACTATTGAATTTTCGATTCAATGTTTCATTAGTTAAAGTATTTTTTAGTGACATAATTATCTCCTTTTGTGCTCTTCAGCAATAAGAATGCTGCGTAGAATTTGATAGGTAACTTCTAGATCATCGTTCACAATATAATAATCATAAAAACAAGCAAAACGCATCTCTTGTTTTGCCCATAAAAGACGCTCTTGAATCTTTTGGTCATTTTCTGTAGATCGCTTGACTAAACGATTTCTAAGTTCTTTAAAGGAAGGAGGAGCAATAAAAATAAACACCGCAGGAATTTTTTTCATAATCTGCATAGCTCCTTGAGTATCAATAATTAAAAGAACATGTTTCCCCTGTTCTTGAAGATCAGCTACTTCTTCTTTTCGCGTCCCATAGTAATTCCCAAAGACTTCGACTTGTTCAAGAAATTCTCCAGAAGTTATTTTTTGATGAAAATCGGTGATGGAAATAAAATCATAATGGTGTGTTAAAACTTCTTGAGGACGCGGATCACGAGTGGTACATGAACGACTCTTAGCAATCTGATCTGGAAATTCTTTTAAAATCATTTCCACAAGAGTGGATTTTCCAGTTCCAGCAGGAGCTGAAATCACAAATAATATCCCTTGATTTCTATTTCCTAATAGATTTTTACTCAATGTTTTGTGTTTGCTCCCGAATTTTTTCTAATTCACTTTTTACTTCTACGACTCTCTTATTAACAACAACATTCATCGATTTTGATCCAATAGTATTGATCTCCCGATTGAGCTCTTGAATCAAAAAATCCAATGTTTTACCACGTGTTTCATCTCTTTTCACTAATGGTGTTTTAATGACTTCAAGAAATTGAGTCATATGACTCTTAAATCGTATAATTTCTTCTGAGATATCAATACGTTCAGCAAATAAAACCACCTCACGAAGAATTCTCTCTTCATTTTCGGTCTGCCCAGTTAAAAACTCTTCGACTCGTTTAATCAATTTATCATGATAGTTTTTTACCTTTTTAGGCGCCTCTTCCTCAATTGTTTCTATTAATGTTTCGATGTTTTGCATACGCTTATAGAGATCTTGTGCCAGCAAGCCTCCTTCTTTTTTTCTCATCTCTAAAAGCATATCAAGAGCTTCCTCTAAACTTGATTCTAATCCTTTATATAATAACTCTTCTGGAGGAAGCTTCTCTTTAAAAGATAGAAAATGTTTCTCATGAGCTAGTAAATGCAAGTCAATTTTTTCTTCTAATCCAAGTTCATATGCAGCCTCTTCCCAAGCTCTTTTGAGACTTCTTAACAAAGATAGATTGGGAATCACTTGAGTAGGTATTTGGGGATCAGCTTGCCAATTGACTAGAACTCTCACCATACCTCTTCCAAGATAATTGGTGATTTTCTTCCGTAAAGGAATCTCATAAAAGGTAAAAAAACGAGGTAAATTCATCTGAAATTCAAGATAACGATGATTCGTGCTTTGAATTTCTAAAGATAAACGCCCATAGTCAGAGGAATAAGTTCCACGTCCATAAGCCGTCATGCTATTTAATTGGAAAGCGTTTGACATACTCAAAAAGAATCTAGAAAAACAGCTAAATTGTCAATTAATAATACTCTTTTTAAGATAAAATCTTAAAATTTGTTAAATAGATGGTTAAAACCTTTATCTATTATTCAAAAATATTAGAAGTGAAATATTGCACTTCAATCATATTTTTTTTTTAGATGAAACGTCTTTCGATGAATAGGCGAAGGCCCGTATTTTGCAAGAGCTAAACAATGTTTTTTCGTTCCATATCCTTTATGCTGATCAAAGCCATACTCAGGATAAAGCCGATGATAATCCATCATCAATTTATCTCTTGTTTCTTTTGCAATAATAGAGGAAGCTGCAATTAACTGAGATCGTTGATCCCCTCTAATAAGAGCTTCAGACTGAATATTTTCTATATGTAAATTTACATTCCCATCAATTAAGAGATAGTCTGGCTGTTCAGAAAGAGATTCAACTGCCTTACGCATAGCATATAAAGTCGCTTGTAAAATATTGATCTCATCTATAACTAATGGTTCGACTATTCCAGTTGCGTAGTCCAAATCAGGATGCTGAATGATGTCTTGGTAGAGAGCTTTACGTTTACTAGGGGTTAAAAGCTTACTGTCATTCAATCCTGAGAAAAATACTTGTTTTCTAAAAACCGTAGCTGCTGCAACTACAGGACCAGCTAAAGGCCCTCTTCCTGCTTCATCAATTCCTGCAATTCGACTAAAACCTTTTGCTTGAATCTTCTGTTCTAATTCTATCAGATATAAGAGACGAGATTGCTCAATCTTTGGTATGCATTCCAATAGTTTCTGATTCTGTTTTGTCTCTTTCACGATTTTGATTCTCATTTATTGATAAAGATTTAGGGAATCCAAATTTCTCTTTTACTTTTGCTGCTTTACCTTTCTTACCCCGCAAATCATAGAGCTTGGCACGTCTGACATGGCCTCTTTTAATGATTTCAATCTTTACGATTCGAGGACTACGGAGACAAAATACTCTTTCCATTCCTTCACCATAAGAAATCCGATGAAGAGAAAATGTTTCAGAGATACCACCTCCTTTACGAGCAATCACGGTCCCCTGAAAAGCTTGCACACGCTCTTTTTCTCCTTCAATAATTTTTGTTGAAACTCGAATAGTATCCCCAATAGAGAAGTCAGGAATATCTTTTTTCAACTGTTCACTTTCTAAATCTTCAATCAAAGTATTCATTGTTCACTCATCCTTAGTTGTTCTGCACCTAAATTATCATCCTTCAAAAAGATCTGGACGAATACTTTTTGTTTTAGCAATAGCCCATTCTTTCCTCTTGGCAGCAATCTCCATGTGATTCCCCGTCAAAAGAACCTTTGGCACTGTTAATCCTTCAAAAACCTCCGGCCTTGTGTAATGCGGACAATCGAAAATGCCTTTTTCAAAAGAGTCTTCCTTAGCTGCCTCTTTATTTCCTAAAACACCAGGAATAAATCGAGAAACTGCATCAAGCAATACAATGGCTGCAAGTGCCCCATTAGTCAGCACATAATCGCCAATGCTAATCTCTTCATCAACTTCCTTAACTATTATCCTTTCATCTATCCCTTCATAATGACCACAAAGCAAAATTAAGTGAGATTTTTCTGCAAGTTGGCGGCATTTTGATGCATTCAGAGTCTTTCCTTGAGGGGAAAGATAAATAACATATGAATCTTCCCTCCTAACATGACGAATAGCACGACTCGCTGGCTCAGCCTTTAAAACCATTCCAGGTCCTCCTCCATAGGGACGATCGTCAACTCTATGATGCTTATCAAAAGCAAAATCTCGTAATTGGGTATAGCGAATATTTAGAAACTTTCTTTCTCTAGCCCTTTTCAAAATACTTTCATTAAAAGGCCCTAAAAAATACTTCCGAAAGAGAGAGATAATCTCAACATCCATAAAGCCTTTTAGGCAGGACTCACTTTTTGACTACGAACCACTTTGCGTTGTTGTCTCTTTTTTATACGCTTTTCTTCTTCCCTTCTACGCATTTCATTGAATACTTCAGGAGCACCACGTGCAACAAGATTCTTTGCCTTGTCTGTGAGAATCGCTCCTTTTTGTAACCAATAGAGAACACGTCCACTTTTAATCATCACATTTTTTGTTTCTGTTTCTTCATGAGGATTATACCATCCTAAAAATTCAGTGTATTTTCCATCACGTGGAGAACGAGAATCACTTAATACCAAACGATAGACAAGGAAATTTTTCCTTCCTTGTTGACGTAATCGAATTTTTAATGCCATTGCATACCTCCTATTTTTTCTAACATCTTCTTATTTGAGGTACTTTTGAATAATTGCTTTGACCTCTTAAAACTCTTTTTGAGCTTATTAATTTCTTGAATTGTTGATGCACTTCCTTTTGCAATACGCTTCATACGACTCATAGTTAATTGATCTTTTTCTTGACGCTCACGAATTGTCATTGAAAAGATGATAGCTTCAATTTTAAAAAACTCTTTTTCTGATTGTTCAAAATCAGAAAAAGGCAAGCGAGGCATCATTTTAAGTAATCCTTTTAACGAACCCATCTTCTTAACCGACTGTATCTGCTTAAGATAATCTTCATAGGTAAAACTAGCCTTACGCATTTTCTTTTCTAATTCCTCTGCTTCCCTATCAGAAATATGCTCTTTTGCTTTTTTTACGAAATTAATTGTGTCCCCCATACCAAGGATCCTATCAGCCATTGATTTAGCATTGAAAAGCTGAATATCCTCGAGCTTTTCTCCAATCCCTTCGAATTTTAAAGGTTTACCTGTGATTGCTTGAATAGAAATAGCTGCACCTGCACGGGCATCTCCATCTAACATTGTCAGAATAGTCCCAGTGATAGATAATTCCTTATTAAAAACATCAGCATGATCTACAGCATCTTGACCTGTAGCTGCATTTGCAATAAACAAAACTTCATGTGGATTGACTGCTGTTTTGATCTCTTTAAGCTCTTTCATTAACGAGCTATCAATATGGAGCCGTCCAGCTGTGTCAATAATCAGACAATCATATCCTTGTTCTCTTGCCATAACAAGAGCCTTTTTAGCGACTACAACAGGGTTTTTTTCTCCCTCAATTGAAAAAACAGGAACACCAATTTCACTACCAAGAATCTGAATCTGCTCAATAGCTGCTGGGCGTTGTAAATCACAGGCAACAAGAAGAGGTTTCTTTTTATACTCTGGCTTTGAAAATAGGAAAGCTAGTTTAGCAGCATGTGTGGTTTTACCTGTTCCCTGAAGACCACAAAGCATTAAAACAGTTAGTTTTGAATCAAATGCTAAAGAAGCTTCTCCGCCACCCATAAGTAAAACAAGTTCATCATGAATCAATTTAACAAACTGCTGGCCGGGTGAAACCGATTTAATCACCTCTTCACCAATGACTTTCTCTTTAATGCGTTTCACAAAGTTTTTAGCAACACTATAGTTTACATCAGCCTCTAAAAGTGCTAAACGGACTTCTCTTACCGCATTAGATAAATTTTCCTCATTGAGTCGTTTCTGACCCACAAGTTTTGAAAAAATACCGGTGAATTTATCAGTTAAAGATCCAAACATGAAAATAAGCATACATGAGCAAATTAATCTCTTTCAAGGGAAAAGAAACGGTTATGTCCTGCCCAATCATTTTCAACCTTTCCTTGATTATTAAATAGTTTTTTAACGCTATCTCCTTGACCAGTTCCTATTTCTAACCATGCCATTCCACCTGGCTTAAGGAAATCAAAAAGAGATCTAGAAATCGCTTTATAAAAAGATAATCCTCCAACAAGAGCCATCTTAGGTTCAGTTTTTACCTCTAGTGATAGCTCTTCATATTCATGTTCATCAACATATGGAGGATTACATACAAAAAAATCACACACCTCTCCTCTAAAGGGATCAAATAAGTTTCCCTGTCTAAAGGAGACATCCCCTCCGTTTTGACGTGCAACATCAAGAGCCTTTTCAGATAGATCGGATAAAACAACATTTAAAAGAGGAAACTTCTTTTTTAAAGCGTGGCCAATACAACCCGATCCGCAGCACATATCCCATAAAGTCTTCCCTGTAAGATCGTATTTTTTAAGTTTTTCAATAATTTTATTTACTAAAATTTCCGTTTCCTGACGTGGAATAAGTACATTAGAATTGACTTTAATCGTAATGTCACAAAAAGAGACCTTACCAAGGATATAAGCAGATGGTTCATGATTCCCTCGGCGAATAACAGCACTCAAGATTTTTTTGATTTCAATTTCCCGAATAGGATTTTCAAATTCTAAATAAAGATCAATCAGTGGTAATCCTAAAAGATCTGCCAGAAGATATTCAGCTTCTCGACGAGAATTATCTATTCCTCTATGTCTTAAAAAAAACTCTGCATATTGAATGACCTCAAGAAGCGTCTTCAAGATAAAAGCCTTTGATGATAATAGTACTTGATAAGCGGTATAGTCAGCATATCCAGTTCTCCTTCCATGACTCTATCTAGATTATAGAGTGTAAGATTGATACGATGATCAGTGACACGATTTTGAGGAAAATTATAAGTACGAATTCTCTCAGAACGATCCCCACTTCCTACTTGGGATGCACGCAAAGAACTCTCTTCATCGAGACGTTGTTGTTTTTTTGCATCAGCTAGTTTTGCAATGAGTAAACGAAGAGCTTTGTCTTTATTTTTGTGCTGACTGCGCTCATCTTGGCAATAGGCAACCATCCCTGTTGGAAGATGAGTAATTCGCACAGCAGAATCAGTTGTATTCACATGTTGTCCACCACTCCCAGATGCACGATAAGTATCAATACGAAGATCTTTCTCTTCTATTTTAAACTCTTCTTCTTTCGTTGGTTCTAGCATAACAGCAATAGTAATTGCAGAAGTATGAACACGTCCTTGGGATTCTGTATCAGGAACACGCTGCACTCGATGAGTACCAGCTTCATATTGGAGACATCGTTTTGTTTTAGTACCCGATATCACCATAATATATTCCTTATACCCTCCTAATTCTGATGGAGCACATCCTAAGGATTCATAATGCCATCCTTTATCTTCAGCATACAAGTGATACATTCTCACACAGTTTCCTACAAAAAGCGCTGCCTCATCGCCTCCCGTTCCTGCACGTAACTCTAGTATTATACTACGATCATCGTCAGGATCAGGAGGAACTAAAAGATTTTCAAGCTTAATATTCAGAGAATTGATGCGAATTTCAAATTGCTGAATCTCCTCTTTTAAAAGAGTGCGCATCTCTTCGTCTTGTTCAAGATCATAGAACTCTCTATTTTCCTCTAGAGTTTTCGTTAATGTAGCAATCTCATCAACAGTATTTTTAATATTTAAGAGATAGGAATACTCTTGAGTGAGTTCACGATAAATTTTAGAATTGTTAAAAACTTCAGGATCCGACAGCTTATCTTCTATCTTAGATAAACGTTCTAAACTTTCAGAAATTTTTTTCTCCAAGGAAAACTACTTCTTTTTTTTCTTTTTAACAGGTTTTTTTTCAGAGGCTTTTTTCTTTTTCTCCTCTTGTTCTGCTGCTTGTTTTTGTCCTAACTCTTGTTTTTTTGAATAACGCTTCAAAAACTTATCCACACGCCCTTCTGTATCAATAAATTGTTTGCTACCAGTAAAGAATGGATGAGAAGCAGAAGAAACCGTAATGTGATAAAGCGGATATTCTTTTCCTTCAAAGATCTCTCTTTCTTTAGGTTGAAGAGTAGAACCACAAATGAACTTAGTTCCTGTTGAGGTATCAATAAAAAGGATATCTTGATAATCTGGATGGATGTCTTTTTTCATGCATGAGCTCCAAAAATAGTCATTGAAGGAGCTAAACTTACTCTGTAAATTGAAAAAAGACAAGCGAAATCGTAGATTTGTGAGGGTAAAATGAGAAAATGGTTATTGATTCTTTATTTTTTAGGGGGCAATTTCCTCTCAGGTGAAATTTTTTTAAAAAACAAACTTGTTGAAGCTGATATAGGTAGTTATATAGTCACTGAACAAAATAAAAATTTCACTCTTTTTTACATCCGTGAGAAATTTGATCGAACGATTTTAATTGAAGAAGTTACAATTCCTGCCAGACGTGATATCTATAAATTTAACTGGAAAGTATGGTTTGAAAATGGCGCTCCAGGACATACTTCTTGGACAATTTCTTATGTTAATCTCGATAATGGGCAATTTGAAGGCATTTTTTCTTTTAATCATAATAGCTGGATACAAATTTCGGATTCTAACTCCTTTCTAACTACACTTTTGAATCTACCTTTTAATTTAATTCCTGAGGAAAATCGTCGCCGAATTGGCTCTTCTTCATCTCATAATAAGTCCAATTATAGTTCAATTTGGCATCCCTTTTTAACCATTGAAGGTCAGCGCATTTGTATTCCATTCACTGCTTGGCATGCCTATTGGCCTTCTGACGGTACTCACCTTGCCAATAAATGTATTGAAATTTATTTACCAGAGGATATTGATACAAATACTGTTCCTGATTATCCTACTTATTTCCCCTATTGGATAGGAATCGAGGGAAAGGTTGGTTCTATGAGATTACGTGTAGTTGATTCTGGTAAATCAGCAAAATCCCCTAAAAATATACCTTCTGAAGCTCATATCTTCTCATTTCTCAACATAGAGAAGAACTATTCTCTCTCTTAGAATTTTTCAAAAATCACTTGTGAACAAATTTGTCTACATTCTATTTTTTTTAACTTTTAATATTTTAAACACTTATAATAAGAAAATATAGAAAAAATACTTTTGTTAACAAGATATCAACAGTTTTTCCACATTCTCATTCACAGAAAAAAAAAGAAATTTACATTGATTTTTGATATTGTTTCCAATCGAATGATAGATTAGAATTTATTTTTGTTTGATTTTGTAAAGCGAGCTCGAATCAAGCTATCCTAGTAAAAATTTAGGATATGAAATCACTTCACAGCTCACACTATCAATTATCATTTTATGTTTTTACGAAAATGTCGTCGAATTTTATGTAATGGATTTTGTCTTTTTAAAAAAAAAGGCCATTCTCTTACTACACAGGAATACTCTGCATTTGAAAAGGATCTACGTGCTCTAGATTCGGCTATCTTAAATAAGAAAAGAAAAGAAGCAAATAAACTTGCATTACAAATAACAAAGTTCATTAAAATCCATTTTCCTAAATCTTTATTCGAAAAAATCAAAGAAATCGTAGCTGCTCTTGGCTTTGCAATTATCGTCGCTTTTTTAATTCGTCAATTTTGGTTTGAGTTGTATGAAGTCCCTACTGGATCGATGCGTCCAACTATTGAAGAACTAGATCGGATGATTGTTTCAAAAACTACATTTGGATTGAAAATTCCATTCTTACAACGCTCACTTTTTTACTCTAATGATCTCATCAAAAGAGCTGGAATCATCGTTTTTACTGTTGCTGGTATGAATCTTCCTGATAGCAACATGCGCTATTTTTACCTCTTTCCGGGGAAAAAAAGATATGTGAAGCGCGCTATGAGCAAACCTGGGGATACAGTATATTTTTATGGAGGATATCTTTATGGAATTGATAAAAATGGTGAGCCAATTACTGAATTATCAGATCCTCTATTTTTAAAGAGATATGGCATCGATTTGATCGATCATCTCCCCTATATTACTTTTGATGGAAAAATGTCTGTGAGTCAACCAATTTATCCTAATATCTATGAATCTGTTGAAATTAAACAAATGAATCAATCTATTGGAAAAATGTCACTCAAACCAACAGGGAAAATTGAAGGGTATTTTTATGATGGAAAAAAATGGGTTTTAGATAGACCCGAAGCATTAACTTCTCCTCATGATACACCTGTCAGCTATAGTGAAATGTGGGGCATTCGTAATTATGCCATGGCTCGTCTTTTGACTAAAGAACAAGCAAAAGCATTTTATGAACAATTTTCCCATGATCCGGAAACAATCCTTTATTTAGAGCTTAAGCATACACCTAACTTCGCCTACCCTAAACCTGAAATGAGACAAGATGAATTGGGACGCATCCATCCAATGGTTACTCCTATGACAGCTTTAATTCCTTTATACCAAACTCATCTTGATGCTATTCAAAAAGCTTTGTTCACAGCACGTTTTTATGTTAAAAGCGGTCATGCTTATCGTTACCATGAACAAAAAAACATTCGACAACCTCTTGAATTTGATCCTAAATTTCCGAATGTGCCAGACGGTCTTTACGAATTTTATTATGGATTAGGCTACAAAATTCATAAAGGAGGAATTCGAACAGCTCTTCCTTCTAACCACCCTTTATATAATCAAGATCCTGATACTATACGAAAGCTTTTTAACCTAGGCATTGGATTTAATATGATTTTTGAACCAGTAGCTTCACAACAACCTTATAATCCACAAAGATTTGCTTTTTATCGAGATGGTGATCTCTATTTAATGGGGATGCCCGTCTTTAAAAAACATGATCCTGTCTTGATGCGTTTTGTAACCAGCGAACAAGAAAAAGAAGAAGCCTCACTATGTGAATCTCCTTACATTGCATTCATTGATCGTGGTCCGCCAATAAAAGATGGAGTGATTGACAGAAAATTTATTGAAACATTTGGTTTAAAAATACCTGATCATCATTTACTAGCACTAGGAGATAACTATGCAATGAGCGCAGATAGCCGTGATTTTGGATTTGTTCCTACTGAAAAATTAAGAGGAGCTCCACTATTTACATTTTGGCCACCTGGAAAACGTATTGGTTTACTTCCACAACCTTATTACGATTTATTTACTATCCCCAAAATGGTTATCTTATTTTTTATTATTATTGGTTCTTTCTACTACATCTTTTACATAAGAAAAACAAATAAAAGATCTTTGTTTGATAAAAAAGATTGAATTTTTAATTATTATAAATTATCGATCAAAATATAGAAATCTCATTTTCAAGAGCTTGATGCTCTTTTGATAGAAATTTCAGTAGATTCTCCATTAATGTCCCAATGAGTGCCGTCGAGACAACTATCACAAGTCATTTCAATAGCCAATACTTCACTACAAATATGATTTTTGTGAATAACAAGAGCTTGTTGGATTTTTTCTGAAGACTTCATTCGAACACAAATACGATCGGTTACAGCAAAATTTGCCTCGCGTCGCATTGTATTGATTTTATTAATCAATTCACGAGCGATTCCTTCGAGGATTAATTCTTGGGTAAGCCCAATATCAAGTACTATCGTGACATTCCCCGAATTCATGGCGACCCATCCTTGACGCACCTCTTGAACAATTTCCACATCTTCAGCTGTAATTAAAAAAGATTCATCACCAAATGTAAAGTTGATAGCTTCCCCATTTAAAAGAGCATGGATTTTTTCTTGTTCAAGTTTTTGAATTAAAAGCTGAGCTGCTTTCATATGTTTTCCAATTTTTTTTCCAAGAACACGGAAATTTGGTTTAACAGAAAGTCTGATGAAATCTTGATTTTCCCTATAGAAATAAACTTTTTTTACATTAAGCTCTTCAGTAATCAAATACTCCTCTCTTTGAAGAAATTGCAGTAGTTTCTCTTGATTACATACAACATGAGCAGATAGAAGAGGTTGACGTACTTTCAATTTATGTTCTTTCCTTAAAGAATGTCCTAAACTTACTACTGTCTGAAGAATATCCATTCCGGCTTCTAACTCAGGTTTTCTAGCCTCACAATCATAATTGGGATAGTCACATAAGTGGACTGAATCTGGCATACTATCAGTACGAATATTTCTATATATAGCTTCACTCAAAAAAGGAATAAAAGGTGCTGCAATTTTACATAATTCAACTAAAACACAATACAAAGTATGGAACGCTTGATTTTGATCAGATTTTTTTTCATCAGACCAAAAACGACGGCGACTACGACGAATATACCAATTGGTTAAAAGATGAATAAAATGAACAAAAGGCTCAACAGCTAAACTCAAATCATAAAGATCCATTCCATACTGCACATCAAAAATGAGTTTGTTAAGCTGTGCAATAATCCACTGATCAATGATCATTTCTGGTTTAAAACCACTAATATTAGGAGACCATGCATAAATCTTAGCATAGGTGATAAAAAAAGCATGTGCATGCCACAGAGGAATCAGCACTTGTCTTAAAACAACCTCAACTCCTCTTTCAGAAAAACGTAAATCATCTGCTTTCACTGCAGGACTATTAAGTAAATAGAGACGAACCGCATCAGCTCCATATTTATGAATAACTAAATCGGGTTCAGGATAATTTTTAAGACGTTTAGACATTTTATTGCCATCTTCAGCAAGCAAAATACCATTTGCAATGACATTCTTGTAAGGTGAGGTATCAAAAAGAGCGACTCCGATAACAAGTAGAGTATAAAACCAGGCACGTGTTTGATCCACTCCTTCAGCAATAAAATCTGCAGGAAATGCTGTTTCTGTCTCTCTCTTATTATCAAATGGATAATGATTCTGAGCATAAGGCATTGACCCTGATTCAAACCAACAATCAAATACTTCAAAAATTCGCTTAAAAATTTTACCATTTTTCTCAAAAGTCAATCCATCAATATAGTGACGATGAAGATCATGAACTTTTTCCCCAGTCAATTTTTCAAGTTCAGAAATACTACCAATTACATGAATCTCTCCATCTTCACTTCTCCAAATTGGAATTGGAGTTCCCCAGTAGCGATTGCGACTAATAGCCCAGTCACGTGCTCCTTCAAGCCAATGTTGAAATCTTCCTTCTTGGAGGTGATTTGGTACCCAATGGGTGCTTTTATTTGCAGTAAGTAATTGATTTTTAATTTTCTCAACATTAAGAAACCAAGTAGTAATCGCTTTATAGATAAGCGGAGTATCAGATCGCCAACAAAAAGGATAACGGTGACGAATTGTACCACGATAAAAAAGACGTCCAGATGCTTTCAAAGCATGAATGATTTTATGATCTGCTGCTTTAACAAACAAGCCCTGATAAGGAGGAATTTCATCAGTAAAACAGCCATTATTGTCAACTGGACAAACAAAGGGAATATTTGCTTTCTTACAAGCATAGAAATCAACTTCTCCAAAAGCAGGAGCTGTATGGACAATCCCTGTTCCTTCTTCCATAGAAACAAAATCATCCGCAATCACATGAAATGCTGTTTTTAAATGAGAAAAATAGGGAAAAAGGGGTTGATAACGCTGATTGACTAATTCTTTTCCCTTAAAAGAGGCAATAATTTTGATATTCTTAAACCATCTATCGACAGCTTTTTTAGCAACGATATAGAATTTTTCTTCATGAACGACTTTTACATATTCACTATCTTCAGATACAGTAGCAGCCATGTTTGAGATTAGTGTCCATGGAGTTGTTGTCCATACCAGAAGAGCAGTTTTAGGATCATCAATCAGTGGCAAAGTAACAACAATAGAAGGGTCATCTACTTCTTTATAGTTATCAGTTGCTTCAAAATTTGATATAGGTGTACCAAGCTTAGCTGAAAAAGGCATGACCTTAAAACCTTCATAAATCAAACCTTTTTGGTAAGCTTCTTTAAATACCCACCAAACACTCTCCATGAATGGAGGATCCATTGTCTTCCATGTTTTAGAAAAATCTACCCAACGCCCAAATCGCTCAACTTTTGATTCCCAGTCTGCAGTATAACGTAAAACAATCTTACGACACTCTTCATTGAATCTATTAATTCCAAATTTTTCAATCGAAGGAGCTCCTGATAGACAGAACATTTTTTCAATTTCATTTTCTACAGGCAATCCATGACAATCCCACCCAAAACGACGAGGGACATAATAGCCCTTCATGGTTTTATAACGAGGAATCACATCTTTAATGGTTCCTGCAAGAATATGGCCATAGTGAGGTAACCCTGTAG
Source organism: Chlamydiales bacterium (assembly GCA_041395025.1). Taxonomy (NCBI): domain Bacteria; kingdom Pseudomonadati; phylum Chlamydiota; class Chlamydiia; order Chlamydiales; species Chlamydiales bacterium. The sequence goes on along the minus strand of JAWLBH010000001.1, from coordinate 1,260,518 downwards.
CAAATGGTGGACCGTCATAAAATGAAAAAAAAGGCCCTTTTTTAGATTTTTCAAGAGACTTTTCAAAGATAGCTCCTTTTTTCCAAAATTCTAGAATACGCTCTTCTCTTGAAGCAAATGTTTCATTTGCGATCTCTTTAAACATAATTACAGATATTGATTGGGGGCTTTAAAACTTTAGAATCATGCTGTTTTTTGATCTTTAAGTCTAGAGACCATTTTTCTAAATAACCATTCTATCCTTTTTAACCTCTTCTTGCTACCTAACTCTATTCCTAGTAAAAAGTAAAGACTCAATTCATACCCATAAAATCTGAGTAAGATATTTATAAAAATTTTTAATCACAATAGACTTTTTAGATCAGCTAAAATATAGTAAATTTTATGAAGATTGAAGAGCTGTTGATCGATCTGCTTGTGATCATTGGAAAATGTGAAATGCCTATTGAAAATTATCTCGCTTTGCGAAAAGGAGATATCTTGCTTATAGATCAAAGAGTTGAAGACTCTCTAATAGTTAAAGTTAGCGATGAGTCTTTCTTTAAAGGGCGACCAGGCTTAAGTGAAACACAAAAAGCGGTAAGAATTAATGAACGAATTCACACCTGATGAGATTGAAGGAATTGTCAAAGCCATCTCTGAAAAACCTCCGAAAGAGGGAGATAAAATTCCCCTACTCTCTCCAGGGAACTACGGTGCTATATCTAAAGTTATCTTTAATCCAATTGATGGAGAAAAGATAGCTCCTCTTTCTTTCTTATCAGACCGGGAAAAGGCGCATTTTGATAAACTCAAGGTTAATATTGAGGTAGTATTTGGTAGAAAAAAAATCTCTCTTAAAGAGCTAGCAGCTATCGAAGAAGGCTCTCTACTTCCTTTGGATGACTTATGCGATGATCTTGTTGAAATTCACATCAATGGGATCCAAATTGGACGAGGAGAAGTCGTAGCTGTAGATGGACAATTTGGAGTAAAAATTGTGAATTTTATTGGACAATTGTAATTTGAAAAGGCAAAATGAAAATGTATCTATAGGGGGTGTAAAGGTTTCGACTTAGAAGCAAAATATTAGATGCATGCGGAGGATATCGGTTGGCCTCCTAAAAAAACCGGTAAAAACGTTAAATGCCAAATCTAAGGCTAATAGCAAAGTTGAGTCTATCAGTAGTCATCCGCTTTTTCTTTGTACAAAAGAAGTGGTGGAATTTGCTGCTGCAGCTTAAATTTGCTTAGTTGTTGTCGAAACTTAACCGTTTAGATAACCCGGTTGTTTGAAGTTAAATCGAGGGTTTCAAAACAACTGTCATATTACTCGATATGAGATTTTTTATCGAAGGCTTCTAGGTAAGAATTCTCGAGATGAAATGAGGCCGATTAGTTCTATGAATGTGTTCAAATTAGGAGCTAATCTATGAATTGAGCACTAAGCATGTAGGATCTAATACGGAGTTTGCTAAGGACGAGAGTTCGATTCTCTCCACCTCCATTTTAAAAGCTGAGATTTATCTCAGCTTTTTTATCTCTTGAATGATCCAATAAAAGGCCAACGATCTTTTCTCTTTTATTTTACACATTGTCATCTCAACATCTTGATGGCGATAAAAATAATTCCCGCTCAAAAAATATCAAATCTAGCTCAGCTGTTATGGATAATAAATTTTATCCATGCGATCACCTTTTTAAATAATATTTCGACCATGTTCTTAAACTTATTTAGTAAATTAATCTCACAGTGTTTATGAGTTAGATCAAAAAATCAGTTTCATTGATCAAAAATATTTAGGCTAAAATTTTCTATAGGATTTAGCAGCAGTGGTTAGAAATACATTTTTCATTTTCTTAAAATATCTTAAATTTCCTATCTTGAAAAATTAAGTGGTTGACAGCGAAATGATTTTTTAGCGATAACGAGTGTAAACCTTTTTAACCTTTTTCTGGAGAACATATGAAAAAACTGATTTTTGGACTTGGAATCATGATTGCTGGGTTAACATGTTCTGTTGCCTCAGCAGATTATTATTATGGAGGTAATGATTGTTGCCCTCCTTCAAACAATTCCTCACCTGGCTCGGATTTTGATGGATTCTACATTGGAGGTAATCTTGGAGTTTTAACCAATACTTCTTTTATAGATGATCTCAATGGAAATGCAACCGGAGGATCTCGTAGTTTTTCTGAAACTGATTTCACAATAGGAGCTCAGTTAGGATACGACTGGAACTATGGATGCGGGCTATTTGGTCTTATTGTAGACTGGGATTGGGTGAATGGTAAAGAACATAGCCGTTATGCGGAAGATACTTTAAATTGGTTCTTAACAATCCGTGGCCGAACAGGAATCACTGTTTGTGATTGCTTATTTTACCTCACAGCTGGTGCAGCTGTTATCGATCTTGATAGTAAAATAACAGACTCAACTGCTTCTTATACATACAATCGTAGCCATTGGGGTTGGGTTGGTGGTATTGGAGCTGAGTATCTTCTTGGCTGCAACTGGTCTATAGGTATTGATTTGTTGTCTATGCAATTCTCCGAAAAAGTTGCTAATATTGAAGGAGCAGCACCATTGGAAATTGGAAATAGCAACTCTATCTATATGGGACGTGTGTTATTGAACTATCGCTTTGGAGATCTTTTTTGCGGATGCTTCTAATATAAAAGCGATCATTACTCATTAATGTAAAAAGGTTAGACCCCGTTTTTCGGGGTCTTTTTTTTTGATAAAATAATTACGCATTTTTAAATACTCAAATCATAAGTTTAGATAGTTTTAAAGATAGAAAAAAGGAACTGTTAGGGAGATTCCTATAATCACAGCTAGTGAACAAAAAAACATTAAGCGTGCCCACTTCTTATCGTTTAATCTATTAAACCCAATCAAAGCAATCAGTAGCCAAATCCCACCTAAAGAAACAACTATCCCAACATAGAATAGACTCACAGATTCAAAAAACAAAAGAAGAAGCGAAATACCTAGAAAACCCATTAGATAAAACAATATCTGTTTTTTAGTTGCTTCCATTCCTTTGATAACCGGTAAAACGGGAATAGAAGCTAAAGCATATTCTTCGAATCGATAGATAGAAATTGCATAAAAGTGAGGCATTTGCCAAAAAGAGATCATCAAAAAGAAAATTGAGATAGTTCCATTAATTTCAGGAATCACAGATAAATACCCTACTATAGGAGGAATACCCCCTGCAATGCTACCAACTAGAGTTGCATGAAAAGTATGATACTTTAAAAAAGTATAGAACATTAAATAGATCACCCAACCAGCCCATGCTAAACATACAGTCAATAAATTTGATCCTATAAGCAAAATACCACTGCCGATTAACCAAAGAAATCCTGCAAATATCAGCGCTTTTTCAACTGAAATATCTCCTTTTACAAGAGGACGATTTTTCGTACGCGCCATTTTAGCATCATGATGGCGATCGAAATAATTGTTAAGTACACAACCAGATCCTACAATTAAATTTAGTCCTGTTAAAACTAAAAAAAATACATTCCAGATGATATCTCCCTGCGCAGCTAACATAAATCCCCCAGCACATGTAATCGCATTCCCCATCACAATCCCTGGCTTGGTGAGTTTGAAATAGGAGATGAAATTGCTCATGCTATACCCTCACTAAATGTGGAACTAAGTGATAACTAAGATTATCCATAATCCATATAGTTCCGGTAAGAATAATTACCATTAAAAAGCACATGAAACAAAACAACATCAAGTTCCAACGAGGCTTTAATTCAATACCCAAATGGAGATAGCATATTAACTGTGAGATTCCTTGTGTAATTGTGAATCCCATTAAAATAGTGATCAATTTCCATCCTAAGATGAGATTTTCCACAACAATAAAGTAAGTAACTAATGTAAAAACAATCGAAAGAATGAATCCCCAAATGACAGGCTTAAAGCTAGTATTCCAATTATGACTAGGTTCAATCATTTATATTACTCCTAGTAAATAAACCACAGTAAAAATAAAGATCCAAATTATTCCTAAAAATTGCCAAAATATCCGTAAACATGTAAGACGTCTAATACTTACATCTGTTAAACCATATTTAATTACAGGTATCATAAAGACAATAAGCCAAAGTAAGGCAAATAGAAGATGTAAATTATATGTCCCAATAATTGTAAAATATATCGATAAAAAGGCACTCTGTTGCCAATTATATCCATGAATTACAAGATAAGAAAGTCCTTGGATTCCCATCCAAAAAAAAATAGTGCCTAATAAAAACACGCTTATAAAAAGAAATACTGTCCATTTTTTATCTCTTCGGTGGGCCATTACACTACCGAAACCCATCAGACAACTACTAATTAAAAAAACGAGTGTCTGCAAAAGAATATCTCGTAAATTGAATAGATCTCGACCTGAAGGCCCCTCAAAAACATTATGATGAAGCACAGCATACGTTGCGAAAAGAGTGGTAAAAAGCATGAAATCTGTCATAAGGTAGATCCAAAAACCAAAAATAGTCCTTGAATAAATTTGATAAGAATCTGCTTTTATCCTCTGATTCGAGGCTTTCATACGTGCCCTCTCCTTTTTTCAATCTTTCTGACTTCTTCAGCTGTCAGGGTATATTCGGTTTCTGATTGATAAAGTCGTCTAATAAGACAAGTAAGAATTCCAATAAAACAAATGCTGGCAAGCCAATAGAGATAAAATACCATTGCAAACCCTAAAAAAAAGCTGAAACACCCGATCAGTAGCCCAATTGAAGAATTTTTAGGCATATGAATATCATGATAGGAAGGAATTCTCTCTATTTTCAATTTTTTAGATTCCATAAACGCATCACGACTATCTACTTTTGGAATAGATGCATAATTATAAAAAGGTGGAGGCGAGCTAGTTGACCATTCGAGATTATACCCATTCCAAGGATCTGTCATATCTTCTCCTTTTTTTCGCTGTTTAATACTGACGTACAACTGAATCAATTGACAGATGAAACCAATAAATATTAATAGAAATCCTAAAAAAGCAATCATAAGTAGTGGTTGCCAATTAGGATTATTATAATGATTTAATCGCCTTGTCATTCCATCTAAACCAAGTAGATAGAGAGGTAAAAATGCAATAATAAATCCAAAAAACCAAAACCAAAATGCCCATTTCCCCCACGTTTCATTTAACCGAAACCCTGAAAACTTTGGAAACCAAAAAGTATAAGCAGAAAAAATCGCAAATAACACACCTCCAATGATGACTGAATGAAAATGGGCCACTAAAAATAAACTATTATGCAACTGAAAATCTACTGCTGGAATAGATAAGATGACACCTGCCATCCCCCCAAATGTAAAAATCACCACAAACCCAATAAACCAGTACATAGGTGTTGTAAACAAAACTCTTCCACGTGCCATTGTAAAAAGCCAATTAAAAATTTTTACTCCTGTTGGCACAGAAATTATTACAGTCATCATTCCAAAAAAAGCATTGACATATGGACCAGCTCCCATAGTGTAGAAATGGTGGAGCCAAACAATAAAAGAAAGAAAGGCAATTGCGATGGTTGCCCATACCATCGATGTATAACCAAAAAGACGTTTTTGTGAAAAAACAGGCACAATTTCAGAAAAAAATCCAAAAGCAGGTAGAATAAGGATGTAAACTTCTGGGTGTCCCCAAGCCCAAAATAAATTGATATACATCATTGGATTTCCCCCATAATCGGAGGTAAAAATATGCGTACCTAAAAGACGATCTGTTAAGAGCATGCCTGTTGTTGCTGTTAAAATAGGAAAAGCAAAAATTACAAGAACCATTGTCACAAGCACAGTCCACACAAAGATAGGCATCCGCATCAATGTCATACCTGGACAGCGCATTTTTAAAATAGTCACTAAAAAATTTACCCCAGAAAGAGTAGTACCTAACCCTGATATCTGAATCATCCATATCCAATAGTCCACTCCAACTCCAGGATTATATTTTAGCCCAGCAAGAGGAGGGTATGCACTCCATCCTGTACCAGCAAAAAAACCTAAGATAAGAGAAACAAGGATATAAAGAGATCCGGCGCTAAAAAGCCAAAAACTTATTGAATTAAGCAAGGGAAACGCCACATCACGTGCTCCAATTTGTAGCGGAATAATTAAGTTAATAATTCCAAAAATCACTCCCATTGCCACAAAAAAAATCATGGTTGCTCCATGAGCAGTAAAAATCTGTTGAAAATGATCAGCCCCCAAATATCCTAATGAATCGCCAAAAGCTATTGCTTGTTGTGCACGCATCATTCCTGCATCAATTAACCCTTTAAAAAGCATCATCGCGGAAACAATGAGATACATAATTCCAATTTTCTTATGATCTACAGTAGTTAACCACTCTCGCCAAAGCCATTTCCATTTTTTGAAATAGGTAATAGCTATAATGACAGTTAGGAGACCTAAAACCATTGAGGCTCCTGCCATATACTCAATCCAATCATGTTTAAATACTTCTGTAGTGAACCTACCTTGCCAAAAATTCATATATCCTCATTGTTTCTTAATGGCTTATATTGATTCAAAATCTTATCAAAAAGATCTTTCTGCTTAAGGTGGTAGGTAGCTATGGGGTGATTCGTAGTGGGTTGAACAAGCTCTTGATACACGGAATAATCCATTGAATCCGAAGACTCTTGGACTGTACTCACCCAATTATCAAAGCTCTCTTTTGATGTTGCATGTGTTTGAAATGTCATTTCAGCAAATCCTTTTCCACTAATATTCGCAGAATATCCTGTAAAATCCCCTTCTTGATTTGCAATTAAATATAGAATCGACCGCATAGCTGGCATCGCATAAATCTGTCCTCCAAGGTCAGGAATCCAAAAAGAATTCATCGGTGCCTCAGCTGAAATTTCAAAACGAATTGGCGTTTCAATTGGAATTTGAAGATAATTTACTGTTGCAATCCCTTCTTCCGGATAGAGAAATACCCACTTCCACTGAAGAGCAACCACCTGAATTGTAAGCTCTTTTTTATCTGTCTCAATTGGACGAAATGGATTAAGCTCAATACTTGTTTTCCAAGTCATCACACTGATAATAATGACAATAATAAAAGGAATACACCACCATATTACCTCTGCCAAGGTACTTTCTGCCCATTTAGGAGTGTATTTAGCTTTTTTATTACTTGCCCGATAAATCCAAGCAAATGCTAAACAAAGAACAATTGTCGGAATGACAATGAGAAGCATAATCAAAGAAGAATCAATTAAAAGATTTCTCTCTTTTATCCCAATTAAACCATCTGGTTTAAGGAGGGTAACGTCATGAATCATGAAATAGAAGATAGTGAAAATAACAATCGCAAGAAAAATTAAAGCAAGAAAAATGATGCGTATTTTTTTCATTATCAAAATGATATAGTTAATTTAATAGAAATTTTTTCAAGTCCATCTAACCTGATTCTTTAAAAATTTCTATTTAAACGAATCTTTGCTTTATTCAAAAAGAAATTATTTTTTATCGATAAAAAAAATATTGGACCAAGACGACTAAATGATTTTTTAAACCAATAGATAAATTTTAAAAATGGATCAAAAGAAGATGAAAAATCATAAGTGAAATCCTTTTCAATCTATTTAAAATTCGTAAGTGAATCCAAATAGCATGGTTTGAAAAGAAAAGTCATTTCTTCCCACTAAGGTGCACCATGACCCAAAAATCATATTCATTTTTTCATTAAAATTATATTCAATTGAAGGAGCCAAACTTAAAGTATAAGAAGAAGGTAGATGAGAAATGGGATCTTCTGGAAAAAAACTATGAAAAGCGGAACTATTTTGTTGTTCAAAAAAGATATCCATTCCACACCCCCATGATGCATTAAATTTATACTCAAAAGCAAGATCTGTAGTCAACTGTGCTCCGGGTTTGACTTCGCCCGGAAAATCAGTATAGACGTTTTTTCCCATGAGATTTGCTTTTGTATAGAGTGCATAATACACATTCAATGTCCATCTTAACGGATGAGATTGAAAATATGTCTGACTTGCAATGAACATCAAAAAAGTTGAAAAAGCACCAATACCTGATCCATCTCCTCCTCCAAACCATTCATCTAAAAAATCATATTTTCCCGAAGGAAATATCTCTCCCACTAAAAATCGAATCGTAGGAGCATAGCGAATTTTTCCTTCTTGTATCAGCTGAAAACCAAAATACGCTCTTATATCCCCAAAACTAAAACTACTTCTTCCCCGATTATGAATCTGATATCCAGGTATATCGAGAGTAAAATCGACATTCTTGATTAATCCATATGTCATCTGTAATTCAAATCCATATTTATTCATATTTACATCTGAAACTAACTGGCTCTGATTGTCATAAAATCCATTTAAATGGGTAAAAGATAAAAATATTTGGTGATCAAACAACCCTGTTTCTGTATTTAAAGCTGATGAAGCAATAACATTTCCTGCAAATACTGAAGCTTCTTGCTTCTCCAAAGCATCTAAAGAAAAAATTGTAGAAAAAAGGATAAAAAAAATACAAAGAGTCTTCATAAAAAAATTAATTAGAGAGATTTTTATCATTAATTAAAATATTAAAAAAACAAATACTATATGATCATAAAAAGATTGTTATTTTTTAACTCTTATTAATCTCAGCTAAATCATCTCTTATAGATCGATCTAAATTGAAGTTAAACCTAAGACATTTGCTTTACATAATCTCTGCTGCTAAAGCAGCCAGTTCAGAACGTTCTGTCTTGTCCATAAAAATATGACCATAGATCTTTTCTTTTTTAAAACACTCTACAAGATAAGTTAATCCATTTGAATGCTTATCTAAATAGGGATTATCAATCTGTGTTGGATCCCCAGTTAATACGACTTTCGTATCTTGACCAGCTCGTGAAATAATAGTTTTTACTTCATGAGGTGTAAGATTTTGTGCCTCATCAATAATCATATAAATCTTTGGTAATGTCCGACCACGGATATAGGTCACTGCCTCCATTTCCAATTTTTTACCTTCCATGACCCAACGTAATGTTTCATTAGGTGCATTATCATGTGACTGGCATAAGTATTCGAGATTATCGTAAATTGGCTGCATCCAGTGAGAAAGTTTTTCATCTTTCATGCCTGGTAAATACCCAATATCTCGACCTAAAGGAATAATCGGACGACTGACTAAAATCCGTTTATATATTCTCTCATCAAATACCTTCCTTAATCCTGCTGCTAAAGCAAGCATCGTCTTACCAGTTCCAGCAGGACCAATCATCGTAATAAGTTTAATCTCATCTCTTAGAAGAAGATCTATTGCACATCTTTGCTTAATATTTAACGGTTGAATCCCCCAAATACTCTCTGGACTCTCAATTAGAGAAACAATTTTTTGCCTATTTAAATCATATTTTCCCACAGCAAAAGAATCCTCAACCGCTGTCATCAGACAATATTCATTTGGGAAAAAAGAGTTTTCAGAAGATGAAGGCACTACCTCTCCATCTTTAAAAAACAGATCAATCTCATGTTTGGGAAGAAGGATTTTCCGATAACCCTTGTAGAGACCTTCATAAGAAAATTTTTGTTTTCCATAGTCTTGGGCTTTAAGACCCATAGCTTCAGCCTTAACTCTCATGGCTAAATCTTTTGTAACTACTACTACTCTTTCTCCACTTTCAAAAAGAAAATAAGCAGTCATCAAAATAGTGTGAGTAGTAGAGCTTAAAGAAATAGAAAAGTGTGAACTATGGGACTTTTTATTCACTTCTAGCTGAATCCGAATGCGAGTGCCGTTGGGCAAGATAATCCCTTGATAAAAATCTCCCTTACCCATCTTTTTAAGAGATTCAAAAGCCTGTAAAATCTCTCTGCTATTTTTAGGAAGTTCGCCACGAAAAGATTTTCTATCTCCAATTTCTTCAAGAACAGCTAAAGGAATCACTACATCGTTATTCCCAAAAGCAGTCAGTGCATCCGGATCGTGCAAGAGGACACTCGTATCAAGAACAAATGTTTGCCTATCAATCAAATTTTACCTCAAATTATTGAAAAAAATGTCATAATCTTATTACAAGAGTTTCAAGAAATTTATCAAAAGATCTCTCGAGAAATTCTCATCGTCTCATTTCTACGATCATCTAAAAATTAAAATATTTCTAATAATTTAAATTATCTAAATTGATATAAATATTCATATGCTTTTTTCAAAAGCATCTTTAAATTTAGCACTCTTTACATAAGACCGCTAAAAATACTTGCTTGAAATCTTTAGCTCGTTTAAACTAAAGTTAAATCAATAATTGAGGGCTCTATGAAAGTAAAAATCAACGAAAAACTCATCTGCATCCCTCCACATATTTCAACGACATGGGAACACGTCAAACTTCTTCAAGCAGAAGAGAATTCTACAACTAAAAAATATAAGTTAATTCTACGTCTTGCTGAGAATAAAATTGTGGAAATTCCAGAAATTGAAGCGGCTCTAATAGATATTGCTTTCTCTTCTCATATGAAATATTTGGAAGGAAAAAGCCGATCAGATAAACCTGAGGGAGGAAACAAGACATTTGGAAGTTTAATCCAACAATTAATGGGTCTATCTCCCGAGCAGCTTTCAAATATTCCTATTCGTTTTGGAATTTCTGGAGGCATTCCTGGAATTGAAAACCTAGAGTCTGCTTTTCAACATAACCAAGAGCAAGCAGATACTCCAGATATGCCATTAGAAGTCTTAGAAAAAGCAGTTGGAATGGCCAAATTGTTTATGGGGGGAGATTTGGAAGCATTTCCAAAACCTGAACCTCATTGTAACTGTACACATTGCCAGCTTGCACGTGCAATTCATCATATTCCTAAAAATGACATGCAAGAAGATAGTCTCGTGACCGAAGAAGATCTCAAGTTTCGTACTTGGAATATTAAAGAAAGTAGTGAAAGTGATAAAATTTATATTGTCACAAATCCTCTTGATTCTAAAGAACACTATACAGTTTATCTAGGGACTCCATTAGGATGTACCTGTGGGCAAGCAAATTGCGAACATATTAAAGCAGTATTATTACACAGTTAAGGATGTGAATGGCTCCAAGTGTTAAAAAGAACATGGAGACTTACTTGTCTTAATCCTATCTAAAATTATCAATCTAATTGATCTTATTTTTATAATTCATCCAATCTCTTTCTTCTTTTTTCCCTTGATATATTAAGATTGAATACGTACAAATTTAGATGAAATAAAATGAGGTGATCATGTTAAAAAAACTCTTTGTTATCTGCTTTTTCGCATCTTTTTCAATCGTTTTGAATGCAAACCAAGAGAAAACAAATTCATTATTTAAATCCTTTACAGGGAAAATAGTTGGTTCAAAAGTGCGTATGCGTACCCAACCCTCTGCAGACGCGCATGTGGTCTGTGAAACACGAAAGGGCCAGCTATTTGCTATCTTAGGTGAAGAAGGTGATTATTACATGATAGAGCCAAAAAAAGAGATGAAAGGATATGTATTTCGTACCTTTGTCTTTGATGGGTATGTAGAGGGTGATCGTGTCAATGTTCGCCTTTATCCAGATATTGATGCGCCTATTGTTGCAAAAATCAATACAGGAGACCGTGTTGAAGGTACTGTCAGTGATGTGAATAATAAATGGTTAGAGATTGATCTCCCTGCTTCAAGCCACTTCTATATTGCTAAAGAGTATATTGAAGATGTAGGTCCCGTCGAATTAATTGCCACTATGGAAAAACGCCACCGTGAAGCAACCCATCTTCTTAGTGCTGCATTTCTTTTTGCTCAAGGACAAATTCAGAAATCTTTTGAACAAATTGATTTCGATACAATTAATATGAATTTTGAAAAACTCACTAACAATTACTCAGATCTTCCTGATATTTTAGAAAGAGTCCAAGAAGCACATTCTGTGATTCAAGATATTTATGCTCATAAAAAAATGGCTTTTCTTGATAACAAAAATCAAAATCATCCTATCCAATTAACTCCTACTCATATTGATCGACTTGCTAAACTAGGGATTGCCATCGACCCTATTTACGAAGAGAACAAGTTTAAGTTTTCAGAAATTGGGGAAACTGCAGCTAATACAATGGGTGTAGCAAGCTTAAGTGATCAAGAAATCACTGATAAGATGCTGGCATGGAAACCTCTTGAAGATTCTTTTTTTCATCTCTGGCTAGCTCGTAATGAAGAGCAAGATATAGAAAGTTTTTATAATCTTGAAGAAGCTAATGCAACTATTCTTGCAGGCATTATTGAGCCGTACGACCGTCCAGTTAAAAATCGTCCTGGTGATTATCTCTTAAGAAATGAAACTCTTCCAATTGCTTTTCTTTATAGCACAAAAATTAACCTCGATCGACTGGTAGGGAAAAGAGTCACTTTGATGGCCTCTCCACGTCCTAACAATAATTTTGCCTTTCCAGCTTATCATGTCCTTTCGATAGAATAAGACGATAAATCAATAGGTCTCCTTCCTTAGGAGATCTATGAGATTGATCAATAGCTCATATGGTCTAACTTAACTTTTCCACGAAAAAGACGGTAGATAAAAAAGCCATAGCCAAAAACTAATGGCAAACCAATGAAGACAATCAATGAAAGAATGCTCAATGTCTTAGTAGAAGAAGCTGCATTAATTAAAGTAATACTGTTTAATTCAGGATTGATACTGGAACGAATTAAGTTAGGAAAAGAACCTAAGGCATAAAGGATTAAAAGCAAAGCAATATTGATGCAAGAACAAATAAATGCCCATCCATAACGATGCTTGTCAAATTCGCGAGGAATATTAGCTACTACGAAAATGTTAGCAAGTGCAATAAAAAAAAGATAAGAGCGCTCACGAATCGTCTCTACCATATGCTCTTGGTAGATTAAGGTGACTACGGTAGTAATCGCATAGGAGATAATGAAAAAAATTAATGTAGGACGAAGCCATCTTATCAATTGACTCTGCAGGCTTTTTTCTGTTTTCATCACAAGGTAAATTGTCCCGTGTAATGTGAAAAGAGAAAGAGTCAGAATCCCTACAAGAATAGGATAAGGACGTAGAAAAGTTAAAATCATCTCCCCAATATATTCATGATCTTCATTTAGTGGAATGCCTTGAATAAGATTACCCAAAGCGACCCCGAGCCCAAATGCGATCACGACACTCGCAAGAAAGAAAAGAACATCCCAAGAGGATCTCCACCATCTTGTCGGAAGCTTACTACGAAATTCAATAGCAACTGCACGAAAAATTAATGCAAATATTAAAAAGTAGATAGGGATATAGAAAGCGGAAAAAAAAGTCGCATAAGCAGAAGGAAATCCTGCAAACATACCTCCAACAACAATCACAAGCCAAACTTCATTTCCATCCCAAACAGGGCCGATTGCATTAAGAAAAATGCGTCTTTCTTCATCTTTTTTGACAAATAGATGTAAAGATCCCACACCTAAATCAAAACCATCAAGCATACCGTAACATGCTACTGATACTACAAAGACAATATACCAAAAAATCATCAAACCATATTCCCATGCCTCGATCATGATTTGCCCTCGTAAAATAAATGATCACATTTTTGAGATTCCACTTCTTCTGGTCCTTGTTGAATTTTACGATTGATTAGATAAATAAATAAAGTGAAGATTAAAGAATAAATAACTACAAATAAAATTAAAGAAAAAATCACCTGTCCTTTTTGGATGTTTTTTGAAACTCCATCCACTGTTTTTAATACATTATATACTACCCATGGTTGTCTTCCAATTTCAGATGAGTACCAGCCTAATTGGTTACCAATTTCAGGAAATAGAATTGAAATAACCAATAATCGGAGGGTATTTTTACTTTCTAAAAGTTTATTTCTTATCCAGGCAACTAATCCACAAAAAGCAGCCATAGCCATCATAATCCACATGAAAATCATTCCATGATATGTTTGAAATACAATGCTTACCGGAGGCCATAAATCTGCAGGAAATTGGTCTAAACCCATCACAGGTTCTTTCAAGTTACGATAAATCAATAAAGACAGCATACCTGGGATTGGAATCCCAATGACTTTTTTTTCTTTTGGTTTGACCATTCCTACTGCCCACATGGTTGTAGGTGCAGTGGTAGTGTAAACTCCCTCAAAAGCTGCAAGTTTAATAGGTTGGTTTTTGACTAATCCTCTTCCAGAAGAATCACCTGAAATTAACTGTAAAATCACACAAATGAATATAAAAACGAGAGAAATTTTAAATGATTTAGTTGCCATATCAAGGTAACGGCGTTTCAGAAGATAATAAGAACTCACACTAATAACAAGAAACCCTCCTGTCAACCAAGCTCCTATTAATACATGACATAATCGATCAATAGATGAGGGATTATTCAATACCTGCCAAAAATTCTCCATCACTGCATGTTGTGCTGATCCCTCACCGATAATTTTATATCCGTTAGGAGTCTGCATCCAAGAATTTGCAATTACAATCCATATAGCACTAAAATGGGCGCCTAAAGTCACCATAATTGTCGAAAAAAAATGGACTTTATGACTCACAAGACGCCAACCAAAAAGAAGCACTGCTAAAAACCCTGATTCTAGAAAAAAGGCAAAAATTCCTTCAGCACCTAAAATACTTCCAAAGACATCACCAACGAAACGAGAAAAGTGCGCCCAATTGGTGCCAAATGCAAACACCTGTACGAGGCCGGTTGCTACTCCAATAGCAAAGACAATTGCAAATATTTTTACCCAAAAACGAGTCATCCTCTCATAGACAGAATTTTTTGTTTTCAGATATGCTCCTTCCATAATGATGAGCATGAATCCCAAACCAATACTGATTGGAGGAAAGAGGTAATGAAAAGACACATTCAACGCAAATTGAATACGAGATAAAAAGGTAATATCCATCTTTTATCCTAAAATAAATTCATTTTTACTATGACGGATCTGATAAAAAAAACTCAACTAATTGGCATTTTGAATTGCACCCCTGATTCTTATTTTGATAAAGGACGTTTTACAACTACAAATGATGCGATTACTTATGGACTAAACCTCTTTAATGAGGGAGCTGATATTGTGGATATTGGTGGTGAATCGACCCAACCTCACTCTCATCCTGTTTCTGTAAAAGAAGAGCTATCTAGAATTATTCCTGTCATTGCAGGAATTCGAGAAAAAACTCATTTACCCATATCTGTGGATACATTCAAACCACCAGTAGCTGAGTTAGCTCTAAAAGCAGGGGCAAATATTCTTAATGATATCACAGGAGGGCAGGATCCTCAAATGGGCATGCTTGCTGCAAAAACAGGAGCTTTGATTATTCTCATGCATATAAAGGGCCCTCCTCATACTCAACCAGTCCCAAACTATCCTAAAGGAGTTTTAGGAGAAATCTGCACGTTTTTTAAAAAACGCATTCGCATGCTGCAACAAGCGGGAGTTAAAGATTCTCAAATCATTCTTGATCCGGGAATTGGAGGAGGTAGCTTTGGTAAAACTCCTGAGCAAAATCTGCTGATTCTTAAAAATCTTAAAACTTTTAAAGCTCTTGGCTATCCTATTCTTATTAGTCTTTCTCGAAAATCCTTTCTCCAAAAAATTCTTAAAAAAGAAGCATCTGAGTTGTTGTCAACAACTCTTGCCCTTAATACAATGGCGGCACTGGAAAGTGTAGATTATATCAGAGTTCATGATGTCTTACCTCATCGCTACATCTTGACTCTTCTTGAATATATGAAAAGTATTAAATGAAATGTTTGTAATGAATTTTATGATCTCTTTTTTAGAGGTTGTCATCATTTGGGTGATCCTTAACTACTTCCTAAAGTTTTTTTGGGGCACACGTGCTATGGATGTTGTTTTTGGTTTCCTTGCTTTTCTTGTCATTTTTTTTCTAGCTAGTTGGTCAGGTTTACCTGTGTTGGAAAAGCTCATGCTAAATGTTATGAATGTAGCTGTACTAGCAGTTTTTATCATTTTTCAACCCGAACTCCGTTTAGCTCTTTCAAAGGTTCGTTTAAAAGGACGTAAATACCGAGAAATTCATGAATTTGATCGTTTTCTTGATAACTTAACAAAGTCAGTCTATCACTTCTCAGATAAACAAATTGGGGCTCTAATCGTTCTTGAAAATCAAGATACCTATGAGGATTACTCTAGCTCTGCTGTTCAAATGAATGCTATCTTTTCTTCAGAATTATTAGAGTCAATTTTTATGACAACTACTCCTCTACATGATGGAGCAGTTGTGATCCGTGGTCTTCAAATTGTGGCAGCTGGTACAATTTTACCACTGGCTCATGAAACAGCACAGCTTACAAAATCAATGGGTACGCGACACCGAGCTGCTTTAGGTGCTAGTCAAAAAACTGATAGTCTGATTGTTGTTGTGTCTGAGCAAACTGGCAAAGTTTCTATAGCTCGTGATAGTATCTTAACTCGTGGAGTGAAAATAGACCGTTTCCGTGGCATTATTCGTAGTGTCTTTAATCCACCCGAAATGACAAAAAAACTTAAGCAGTGGTGGAAATGAAAGAATTATTCAACCGTTTATTCTTGAATTGGCCTCGTAAATTAGTCGCTCTTATTGCGGCTATTGTGATTTGGTTTTTGGTTAATCAAACAATTACAACAACTCGTACAATGGCTGATATTGCTGTGCGTATCATTAATCTGCCTCCTGACAAAGCCATTGTTGGACTTCTGCCAAATGGACTCTTAAACAAACGAATTTCTATTATGGTCACCGGATCTAAACCTACGATTCGTGACCTGTCTTCTTCTGATTTAGAAATTGTCATCAATGCTGATGGTCAAAAAGAGAGTTGGATTGCCAAAATTGATAAGCGTAATTTATTTAGTCTTAATCAGAATATTGATTTGCGTAAATCTATTACTGATGTCTTAGCTAACGATATTTACATCAAAATGAGTCGACTCATTACCGAAGATATTCCGATTACTATTACTAAACCGATTGGAGACCCTCCAAAAGGTTTCCAATTTCTTGATATCTGGCCAAAACAGCTTTTGCAAAAAATCAGTGGACCTGAAGAACAAATACGCGCACTCAAGGAACGGGAACTAGAAGTCACTTTTAATCTCAATAGAATTACCGAATCAGAACTAGAAACTCTTTATAATCGCCAAGGCAAGAAAGAAGAAGTCACCTATAAAATTCCAGATTCTTGGAAGAAAGTGGCCATTCCTTTCAAAGAAAATTCTCTTGAAGCAATGAATAACCCTCGTGCTGATTTACTTCGCATTGATTTTCTTAAACAAGAATTGATTCCAATTGGAAGTGATCTACCTATTATCATTTTTTTTCCTTTAAAATATAGTGGCACGATCAATCCAGAAACCTATTCTTTAGCTACAAATGATATTATTGTGAAAAAAAATGGATTAAAAAGACTCACTATCCCCCTCTATGTTCGTGATGTTAGCCATCTTTTTCTTGATGTAGTGCGTAATAATTGTATCCTGATTGTATTAGCTTCTCCTACGGCTAATATGGAAGAAGATCTTCAGTGGACGGTAGAGTGTGTAAATGAAAAAGTACTTGAAGATACCTTTGTTGAGGCCTCTTTTAAACAAGTAGAGGATGAGGAAGAGAATTTGACAAAATATAGTGAACAAATGATTCGCTACCGTTTTCGTGAATATCTAGACAATTTTGTTTTATATACTGAAGATGGATCTCTTCTCAATCTCCAAGCAAAATTAAATGCAAATACCATTACAATTAAGCAAGTCCATTCACATAAAGGATCATGAAATCGGTTGTTATTCTTAAAAGCCGACTTGAAGCGCGAGGAGGCCTTGAAAAATATACCCGTTATCTTGCTGCAGCCTTTGCAGAAAGAGGGTACACAGTGAAAATTCTTACCACTGGAAATTATCTATCTTGGGGGAAAATAGAAGTGATTTCTCTTGGTAAAACCTCAAAATTCTCTCTTTATCATCTTTGGAAATTTAATGTTCGATGCCAAAAATGGCTTCAAAAATATCCAGCTGATATCGTATTTGGAATGGAACGTAATACGTTTCAAACTCATTATCGAGCAGGAAGTGGAGTACATGCAATTTATTTAAAAAGGCGTATGATGATAGATTCCTGGTTTAAATCTTTTTCATGTTTCTTCAATCCCCTTCACCGCTATCTATTAAAAGTGGAAAAAATGATTTTTAACGATCCAAAATTAAAAATTTTGTTCACCAATTCTAATATGGTAAAAAAAGAAATCTTAGCTACTTATAAGATCCAATCTAAAAAAATCCAGGTGATCCATAATGGTGTAGAATGGGTGGAGAAAGAGCGACCATTCCAAGAAACTTTCTTAAAACCACGTAGAAAAGTTTTTCATTTCCTATTTGTTGGCAATGGCTTCAAACGGAAAGGTCTTGCTTTTTTACTGCGTGGACTTAAAACGATTAAAGACTCCTTTTTTCTTACTGTAGTTGGGAAAGATAAAAATCTCTCTTTCTATCAGAAGCTTGCTAAAAATCTTTGTGTTCGATTTGTTGGTGAACAAAAAGATGTGACTCCATTCTACCAAGAAGCCGATGCTTTAGTCATTCCTTCTATCTACGACCCCTTCTCCAACGTGACCTTAGAAGGTTTAGCAATGGGACTCTTTGTTGTCTCCTCAAAATATAATGGAGGACATGAGATTCTAACTCGGGAGACAGGAGTAGTAATTGAAAATTTAATGAATCCAAAAGCTGCTTTAGAACGTGCTTTTTTGTTTCCAAAAACTTTAGAACGAGCCACACTCATTCGTCAAAGTATTAAAGATTTAGATTTTTCTAACCAGTTAGATAAGCTCGTCTCTTTATCTCTATGTTAAATTATGTTTTTTTTCGGCTTTTTGGCTTTATAATCTCTATGCTTCCTTATTCCGCGATTCATGCTCTCGGGAGATTTTCTGGAAAATGGGCATATTACTTACACCGTCCCTTTAGAAAAAAAGCTCTTGCTAATCTTGCCATGGCTTATGGTAGCACGAAAACAGAGACAGAACGAAAAAATATAGCAATTGCCTCTTTTCAAAATGTAATGATTAGCCTTCTAGAATTTTATCGATTGAAAAGAAGCAAGGGAAGATTGACAGAAATTGTCACTCTTATCAAAAACAAAGAAATTTTTGATCTTTTGTCAAGAAAACAAGGTGTGATCTTTTTCACAGGTCACCAAGCAAACTGGGAAATCCCCTTTTTAGCTATGAATGACTATTTTCCAGGGATTGCTATTGGTAGACCGATTAAAAATCAATATCTATACAAATTCATCCTTTCTGTACGAGAGATGAATGGAGGAAAAATTATCATACCTAAACAGGCAATACGCGCAGGAATACGAGCGCTAAAAGAAGGAAAGTTCCTCGGGATTGTAGGTGACCAAGCATTTCCAAATAGCTCCTATTCTTATCCTCTTTTTGGAAAACGTGCATGGACTGCCTCTACACCTGCCCTTTTAGCTTACCGGACGAATTGTCCAATAGTCATTGGTATTACTAAAAGAGTGGGATCACATTACATAGTTAGTGGTTCTGATCCTATCTGGCCCAATCAAAGTATTCCGATAAAAATGGATGTGGAAAGAATGATGAATGAAGTCATGAGATATTTTGAAAAAAGTCTAAAAGAAACTCCAGAAGAGTGGATGTGGATTCATAATCGATGGAAACAAAAAGGGATTGATCATGTAAAGCGTATCTATCGGTATGAATCTATTCTTGTGATTCTTCCTAAGCATCCTGACCTCACTCTTGTCTCAACATTAAGAAAAATCTACCCTCATAGCTTCCTAACTTTTTATCTTCCGAAAGGTTTTATGATTCCCAATGAAGAGATTCGCTTATATCAAAATGAACAAGATCTTTTGCAAAGGGATTGGCGTTTTCAACTTGTACTTGATTTCTATCACTCATCTAAGGTCCGTAGACACTTTCGTAAACTTGGTGCTTTTCAAACATTAGCTCTGCCTCAAGAAAAAGAAACTGTAATTCATACTTTGGTAAAATTAGAATGCCCCATAACCGCTTTTTTATAGACCAATCTTTTGTAAAAGGAAAATCCCTCTATCTTCATAGCGAGACCCGCCATCTCCAAGTCATGCGTATTAGACTAGGCCAAGAAATTGAGCTGGTGAATGGAAAACATCAACTTGCAAAAGCTCGTCTGATCCATTCCCATATCGCTGAAATTCTTTCCGTAGAAGAAAAAGCTCCTCCCCCTCCTATTATTCTTTGCCAGGGGATTCCACAGGCTAATCGTCTAGATACAATCGTAGAGAAAGGCACAGAAATAGGCATGACAGAACTATGGCTTTTCCCAGGTCAATTAAGCAAAAAAACAACCGTCTCTCTTGATCGTTTAAAAAAAATTACCATCTCAGCTATGAAACAATGTGGTCGTCTTGATCTTCCAAAGATTGAGTTGAAACCTCCTTTGAATGAATGGTGTACAACTCCACTACCTGCTTATTTTGGAGATCTGTCAGAAAACACCCCTTTTGTTCTTTTAGCAAAAGCAAAAAAAAACATCTGTCTATTTATTGGCCCAGAGGCTGGTTTCACTTCAGAAGAAAAAAAATCTCTTCAATCACTTGGTGTGATAGGAGTAAGATTTCATCCATGGATATTGCGTACAGATACGGCTGCTCTTGTTGCCCTCTCCTTAATTACAGCTTCGCATTCAGAAAGAAATCTTGCTTAATATCTCTCATAAAAATTTTCCTCTCTTCTCTATTAAAAAATATTCTTATATTGATTTAAATTTACTGTACTTTAGTATGTTTTTATTTAAATAAGAACAAAAACAAATGAGCCACTCATCTCAAAGCGATCTAAGAGAGCTAGAAGCTATGACCAAAAACTACTTAGAATGCTTACTCGAAATAGATGGTATTCCGAGTAACCAAAGAGCTGAACAACTAGGAAAGATTCGAATGATTGTCAATTCAACATTATTGTTTATTGGCATAGCTGCAGCTTATGGATATTTTGCAGGTCTCCCCTTAGGGATTAGTACAATCGCTCTATCTGGATTGTCTTTTGTATTTACCTTAGCTATGGGTGAATTTAAAAAACGTAAAATTTATCTAATTTTTCAAACATTGCTTATGATAAGCTTCATCGTACTTGGTAGTATGCATATTTCAGGGTTCATCACAGTCACTCAATTAGGAAAATCTCTTATTGGAAGCCCTTTTTTTTGTTTATGCATTTCTGAGATATTTAGAAAATGTTGCAAAGAACATACAAGAGAAAAAATAGATATTAACCAATCATTTAACTCTAATTAAAACGAATTGTTCCACACTGACTCATCATAAGAGAAATAAAAAGCGTATCCTTTTTCTGAAGTTGATATACAAACTTATAAAATGCGATTTTCTTGTAAGACCATCGTCTATCAATCTAACAGCCTAACTCAAATATTTGTTACAATCTAAAAATGTATTCTCTTAGAACGCTATTTAAAAATAAAAGCTATTGAAATGGTCACCTCGATCCTTCGATATACCTACAAACACCATGAACGTATTTTATCTGTCTCATAAAAAGAAAAATAGATAGAATGTATCTCCTCTTAAGCCTAAAACTTAGATAGAATCTGCAAAATAATCTGTAGGTTTGAAATCTGTGATTCCATAACTACAGATTTACCCTTCGAATCATTGGGACACTTGGGAAGAAAAAGACAATTGACAACTATTCTAGTATGAGGAAAAATACACTAGCTTCTTTAAAGAAGATGTTTTGTTTTTTCAGTCAAAAAATGACCCTTGAATTTATCTTAGTAGGAGAAAAAAAATTTCTAACTCAATGGTTTTATATTCCGAAAAAGATGTCGAATCTGCTTTTCTATGTTATTACGCAAAGGAAAATGGACTTAAGTATTCAACAATGAGCGCGGCAAGTCAGAAAATATCAAAAGTGGTTGGATTAGTATTTCTCGCAATTGTAATCTCCGCTGCCTTTGGAAAACTTTCGACATCTACGTTTGGTGCAATTTTAATCGGTGTATCTGTTGCCAATCTCTCTTTTGCTCTTCTTACTAGCGACGGAATCTTCAAAAAAAATAAAATTTTTTTTATCTTTAATCTCTTTTCCATATTCCTTCCGGCCATCCTTGGCATCGTCCAACTCACAGGGGTTTTACCAGTTACTGCAGTAGCCACGCTTTGGTTTCAGATAGCATTACCTATAAATATTCTTTTTATGATTATTATAACCCGCCAAGGCCTCAAATCCCGTAGACATTTTAAAGAAAAAAATTTCGATTCAGCACCTAATAATGACCGAGGCTTTATTTTACCTATGCCTTTCAATATACCAAGTCTACAGGAAAGATTTGTAATGAATAATGATCTCTCAATCGAAGACAAGAAAGAATTGAATCGTATCTTCTTAAAAGCGGGCCTTCGAGTAACACCATTAGAAACAAATCCCCAATAGGTTTTCCCTATAACCCAGATTACATCTGATTAATATTTTTTATTCCTATTAAATCGATAATGATTTAAAATTATTTCCTATTTATAAAGGAGGGTTATCTTGACAATACTCGAAAATACAAATTCTTCACTACCTAATCAAGTAAACAGTAGTTTTAAAACTAAAAACACAAATCGAGATTTTATAAAAAAAATGCAAGTGATTATGCTCTTAGCCTTAGCAGGTATTGGTATTGCTGCGTCTTATGAAGCCTTTTCTAATACTAGTATGGTTTTGGGTGTGAGTATAGCTGGTTTAGCTACCATTTTTGGGGTAAGTCATTTTTTTCAGGGTAAATTGGGTAAACGTAAATTCTCTCTCATAACAATGACCCTATTGTCCCTTGGTTTTATCGCCATAGCTAGTTGTTTTCTTGCAAAAGGAGGGTTATTAACAGCAGTTTCGGCAGGTGATAAGGTGTTGGCATTATCAATATTAACTGGAATAGTGTATGGTTGTTTTCGTTGTTGTAGTTGTCAAAGATTTCGTGAGATGATATGCTCATAGGGAATTTGATCGCGATTTTATCAAAAGAGAGATGTATGAAATGTCTCTTGGTGTTCCCTCTTAAGATTAACTCATAGCACTTCAAATTAAAAACAAACATCGCATAGGTTTTCCCATACTCAGGCTAAATATTTTTATTGTTTTTTTGAAATCCTCTAGAATTTCTTTTCTTATTAATTAGACATTATGTTAAACTTTTTCTAGAATTTTTCGTTTTATAAAGGAGGAAAAGAGGATGTCGATAGGACCCACAACAAATTATCCGATTGATAGAAGATCTACTATAAAAGACACTGTTAGTAAAAACGGAAGTCAAGATTTTATAAAAAGAATCCAATTTATTGTATTGTTAGCCCTAGTAGGCATTGGTATTGCTGCAACTGTTGGAGCCTTTCCTGATACTAGTATCGCTCTGGGTGCAAGCGTAGCTGGTTTAGCTACTATTTTTGGTGCAGGTCATTTTTTTCGGGGTAATTTCGGTAATCGTAAATTCTCTTTCATAACAATGACTCTATTGTCTCTTGGCTCTATTGCCGTAGCTAGTTGTTTTCTTGCCGGAGGGTTATTAACAGCGGTTTCGGCGGGTTATATTGTCTTGGGATTATCAGGAGCAACTGGAATTATTTATCTTATTTCTTGTTGTGTTTCTTCTCAATCGCATCCTAAGAAAGTGATTCACCATGGATCGTCGCCCTCTGGCCCATTCTAAAAAGACATGGATATGGGTTTTTTAATTTTTTGGGAGTAAAATGAGCGTAGGAACAAATGATCAGCCACCTCTGGTAACAACAAATAATTCCTTTTCTTCCTCTCTAAAAAGCCCAGCCATCCAGAAGGATATCAACATAATACGAGGGATTGCAATCTTAGCCTTAGTAGGTATTGGTATTGCTGCAACTGCTGGAGCCTTTTCTAATACTAGTGTTGCTCTAGGTAGTAGTGTATCAGTTTTATCCGGCGCCCTTCTTCTAATTCATTTGTTATCAGACAGTAGTAAAAATGCCTTACATATTATAGTTTTAATTGCCTTTATTGTCTTAGCTAGTTTGTTTCTTTCAGGAGGGTTAGTGACTGCTACTGAATTAGGGATATCTATATTAGTCGGACCAGTTGTAGCGATAGTTCCTATTTGTTGTTGTGGTGGTCTGCAGAGATTACTTGCTAATGCTCTATAAACCATCTTCTTGAACGTCCTATTCTCTGATAAGCTCTGCGCCATCTTATTGCGATTTTACAAAAAGAGGGATTCACGCGAAACCCTTCTCCCCTCTCCCCCTATAACTACCTCATAAATTCTTTATTAATTATCCATAAAGCCTCCCATAGATTTTCTCTATATTTACTCTTAATAGGAATGAATATTGTCTTCTTTAATTATTTTTATATTTATTAATATGATATTATGTTAAAATAATGTATTATTATTTTTCATAAAGTAAAAAAATGGAATTAAGAATAAATCCGGTAGTCAATTTTGCAGAAAGAAATAATTGTTTTTTCCCTTGTCTAAAAGGTCCAAAAACCCAGATCTTTATAAAGGGATTACAAGGAATTGTAGGTCTAGCCTTAGTGGGTATCGCTATTGCTGCAACTACTGGAGCCTTTTCTAATGCTAGTCTTGCTCTAGGTAGCAGTGTGGTAAGTTTATCCGCAATCTTTTGTCTAACTCATTTTTTTCGAGATGATTTACGTGATAATAAGCCCTCTGTCGTGATAATAAGTCTATTGTCAATTGGCTGTATTGCTATAGCTGGTGGTTTCCTTACCGGAGGGTTATTAACAACGGTTTCGGTAGGTCGAAGAATGTTAGCAATCATCTTTATTGGGGTTGGTTATTTTCTCTTTATGAGGAAATGGACTAATGCGATTGAACTCTTTGTTGATTAAAAGAGAAAAACTGGACAAATTTTTCAAAAAAAATACTAAAACCTTTCTGTAAAAAATCAGATTCTTAGATGGAAGAGACAAACGATTGCATTAACCATGCCTTATTTGATAAAAAACTTGATTTCTATCAAGCTTTTTTAAAACTTTAAAATACTACCTAAATTTTTTGATAAACAAGGGATTTAGGTGGATCTAGCACAACCAATTGGTTTTTATTCAGGGAAATTTTTTCTTTTTTATTGTACAAAATGTAGGGAAAATTCAGCTCTTTTGCAATCTTTTTTAGATAATTTTCTCCCTGAAGATCTCCCTTTTCCATGATCACCCCTTTTGCTTTCTTAAGCAAAGGAAGATCCCTTTCACTGCAATGGTGAATAAGAAGGATTTTTTCCTCAATACAACACTCATCTATATCGCTATCAGATAACCCAAAGATCACCCGACCACTGACCTGATGGCCAGCTCCTTCATATCCTTCTAATACTATCTCTCCGATTCTATCTACAATCATCATATTTGTACTTCCTGGCTTTCCAAAAAGCGTTCCAGCACTAATAACAACTAAATCACCATAATCAACTAATCGATGATTAAGAGCGAATAAGCTAATGCGTTTTTTTGCCTCTTCAATATCTTCAATATCGGGAGATAAAATTGGAATAACACCCCATAGTATTGAAAGTTGATGATAGACTTTTAGACTAGGAGTCATAGCAATAATTGGCATTTTTGGACGAAGAGAAGACAGAAGACGCGCTGTAGCGCCACTTTTTGTAAAAGCAAAAATGGCTTTAGCATTCGAACTATATGCTGTATGAATACTTGCTTGAGCTACAGAAGAAGGTACATCAAAAAAGATACGATATGTCCCCTTCTTAAAAAATTCGTAATAACTAAAATCCTCTTCGGTTTCTTGAATAATTGCCTGCATGACTTTAACTGCCTCAATTGGATAGTCTCCAATCGCAGTTTCACCCGATAGCATGACTGCTGAGGTGCTATCATAAATCGCATTTGCTATGTCGGAAACCTCAGCTCGTGTTGGCTGAAAATTTTTGATCATAGATTCAAGCATTTGGGTCGCAGTCACTGAAGGTTTTGCCATAAGATAGCATTTGCCTATCATCATTTTTTGAAGACGAGGCACATGAGTAAGGGAGATTTCAACTCCTAAATCTCCACGTGCTACCATAATTCCATCTGCAACTTCGGCAATACTTTCAAAATTCTCTATTCCTTGACTATTTTCAATTTTTGCAATCACAGAAATTTCAGGCTTACCTGCTTCCTTAAGTAAAGATTTAATTGCACAAACATGTTCAGAAGAACGGATAAAAGAAGCAGCAATCAAATCTATATCTTCAGCGCAACCAAAATGAATATCTTCGATATCTTTTTTTGTCATTAAAGGGAAATCTATCTCAACTCCAGGAATATTGACACCACGAGTTGAGCGAATTTCTCCTCCATGATCGACTTCTACTAATACCTCGTCATCTTGAATTTCAATTACATGAGTAATTAGCGAGCCATCATTTAGAAGAATAAACATCTCTTTTTTCAGTTCTTTGAAGACTGATGGTGGGCTTAGGGTCACATGGTTTTCATCCCCTAAAACTTCCTGTTTTACAAAACGAATACGCGACCCTGCTTTAAGCATAAGAGGTTCTTTTGCAACATGCCCTAAACGAATCTCAGGGCCTTTGGTATCAAGCATAATGGCAAGAGGAATCTTTTTTTTCTCACGAATCTCTTTAAGAAGACGAATCATGCATTGATGTGTCTGATGGTTTCCATGACTCAAGTTAATCCGTGCAACATTCATGCCTGCTTCAACCAGCTCTTCTACTTTATCAAAAGTTGCAACAGCAGGACCAATTGTACAAATAATTTTCGTTCGGTTAACCATGTGTTAGTTTCATACCAATTTTACCCAATATTTTCTAGTTAATCACTCTTTTGATAGAATATCTTTATTTTACATACATTAGAGGCATAAAATCCAATCCAATGAAGCGGGAAGTTATTTTAAAAAATATTAATGTTCATAATTTAAAGGGAATAAATCTTAATTTCAATACTAATGAATTCATTGTCTTTACAGGAGTATCAGGTTCTGGTAAGTCTTCTCTTGCTTTTGATACTCTTTTCGTTGAAGGACAACGTCGTTATGTTGAATCCTTATCTGCTTTTGCGCGTCAATATATTGGACATTTGAGTAAACCTAATTTTGAATCTATCTCTGGTCTTTCTCCTACGATTGCAATTGATCAGAAAACTATTCATAAAAACCCACGTTCTACTATAGGCACAATTACAGAAATCTACGACTATTTGCGTCTTCTATATGCTCGCATTGGCTTAGCTCATTGCCCACTTAGTGGGGAGTTAGTCGCTCCACAAAGCAAAGAAAGAATTATTCACATCCTTCAAGCTCTTCCTAAAAATACAAAACTCATTTTTCTTGCTCCTATTGCTAAAAATAAAAAAGGAGAATTTAAAGAAGAGTTTCAATTTTTCTTGAGCAAAGGATATACACGAGCACGTGTCAATGGAAGATTGGTTGATCTGAGTGAAACTATTCACCTTGATAAACATCATTCTCATGATATTGAAATCGTTATTGACCGTCTTATTGTTTCACCTGATAGCCATTCTCGGATCGCTGCAGGAGTCATTGCTGGTCTAGAATTAGGCAATGGAATCTTATTAACTTATGATATTGAAAAAAAGCAAGAACACCTCTACTCAACACATGCCTACTCTTCTAAATCTGGTTACTATTATTCCTCGCTTGAACCTCATAATTTCTCTTTTAATCACCCTGAAGGCATGTGTCTTCGTTGTAAAGGACTTGGCTTCACTCAAGATTTTGACTTTGAAAAAATTATAGATCAAAAAAAGAGCATTGCTGAAGACTGTTGTTTAATCGCCAGCTCATATAAAACGATCCGATTTAAAAATATTTATGATAATCTAGCTGCGATTTATCAATTTAGCGTCACCACCCCTTGGGAAGATCTTTCTCATCAAGCAAAACAGATTTTTCTTTATGGAACTGAAAAAAAATGGACTCAAATGCACTTTACTCATCCCAATCATGTAAAATCTTGGAGTGAGTATGTCTGTTGGAAAGGGGTGATCCCAGCTATGCATGAACGGTTGCACACAGCAAAAAGCACAAGCTATCAAAAAACAATCTCTCGATTGATGGATAAACAGATTTGTTGTGAATGTAAGGGAGCACGTATTCAACCTTATCCAGCAGCCACTGAAATAGGAGGAGAACGCATTCAGGCGATTTGTTCAAAACAGATTAGAGAGAACCTCTCTTTTTTCTCTAACCTACACCTTAACCCCTATGAATATGCTATTGCTGAAGAGATCATAAAAACGATCATCCGAAGATTACAATTTCTTAAAGATGTAGGTCTAGACTATCTCAGTCTATCGCGCCCTGTTTCTACCCTTTCCGGAGGAGAAGCTCAGCGTGTGCGTCTTGCTTCACAAGTCGGTGGCGGACTAGTAGGAGTGACTTATATTCTTGATGAACCATCAATTGGCCTCCATCCTAGAGACACTCAAAAGTTGATTGCAATCCTAAAACGCTTGCGTGATGCAGGAAACACTGTCATCGTAGTTGAGCATGATGAAGAAACAATACGAGCAGCAGATCGATTAATTGATTTTGGACCAGGACCAGGAATTCTAGGGGGTAATATCCTCTTTAATGGCTCTTTAAAAGAGATATTAGAAAATTCTCATTCATTAACAGGAAAATACTTAAGTGGGAAAGCCAAGATTGATATTCCAGTGATGCGAAAATATCCATGTAAGAAAGCTATTCAAATCATCGAAGCAACTCATAATAACTTAAAAAAAATCACTGTGACTTTCCCTCTTGAATTAATGATTGCAATCACGGGTGTATCGGGTTCTGGTAAATCTTCTCTCATATCCGATACTCTCTTTCCAGCTCTTGCAAATAGACTACACGATACCAAATATTCCGCAGGAAACATAAAAACCATCACAGGATATAATAATATCGATAGAGTAATCGCAATTGATCAAACACCTATTGGACGTACACCTCGTTCAAATCCAGCAACTTATATTAATATTTTTGATGAAATTCGCAAGCTGTTTAGTCAACTGCCTGACAGCATTGCCCGTGGTTATGCTCCAGGACGTTTTAGTTTCAACGTCTCTGAGGGCTCTTGTCTAGAATGTCAAGGGATTGGCATGGTGTGTATCAATATGGATTTTTTAGAAGATCAATGGGTGACGTGTGAGAGTTGTCAATCAAAAAGATTTGATCATGATACCTTATCAATTCAATACAAAGGAAATAGTATCCACGATATCCTTGAAATGACTGTTGGCGAAGCACAAAAATTATTTGCTGACATCCCTGTTCTCAAAAGCAAACTCGACCTGGTCGCACGCGTTGGATTAGATTATATTAAACTTGGACAATCTTCTACAACTCTTTCAGGTGGTGAGGCACAACGGATCAAATTAGCCAAAGAGTTAGCTCGACCTAAAAAAGGCAAAACTTTCTATATTTTAGATGAACCCACAACTGGACTACATTTTCATGATATAAAAGCCTTACTCAATGTATTCCAGGAGCTCATTGCTTCTGGTCATACTATTTTAGTCATTGAGCATAACATGGATGTTGTCAAAACAGCTGATTGGATGATTGAACTAGGTCCTGAAGGTGGCGATCAAGGAGGCAAGGTAATCGCTGAAGGTTCTCCTGAGCAATGTGCTCAAATAGATACGCCTACAGGAAGGGTACTTAAAAACATTCTCTCACAAAAAAAATACTCAGTTAAAAAACAAGATTTAACTCCTTGCAGAGCGACGAATCAAATAATCATAAAAGGAGCAAAACAGAATAATCTAAAAGGAATAGATGTAGAGATTCCACAAAATAAGCTGACTATTTGCACTGGTCCTTCAGGAGCAGGCAAGAGTTCTCTTGTATTCGATACAGTCTATGCTGAAGGACAAAGACGCTACATTGAATCTCTTTCTCCTTATGCACGTCAATTTATTAAGCAGATGGATAAACCAAAAGTTTCCCAAATTGAAGGACTCTCACCTGCCATTGCCATTGAACAAAAAGCTACTCCCGGCACTTCTCGTAGTACAGTAGGAACAAAAACCGAAATTTATGATTATCTACGTCTTTTATTTGCACATTTGGGAGTTCCCTATTGTCCAGACACGGGGGAAATTATTAAAGCCATTACCAAAAATGATGTGGTTAAGGAGATATTAAAATATCCCGAAGGAGAAAAAATCACCCTTTTAGCCCCAATTAATATCGATAAAAACGAAGATTTTGAAAATCTTTTAAACTATTATAGTAAAAAGGGATATGTAAGAATTTATCTTGAAAAGAAAATATACGAACTCGACTCCCCAATCCCTTTTGATAAAAGAAGAAAACAAAACATTGCCTTAGTCATCGATAGAATCACAATCCATCCACAAGCTGAACACCGGCTGCTTCATGCGATTGAAAACGCGGTTGATCTTTCAAAAGATAAGATTCTTGTGATACGAGGAGAAAAAGAAATTTTATTTAATCTATCATTTGCTGTCCAGAGTACTGGAAAATCCTACCCAGAGATTACTCCGCAAACCTTTTCTTTTAACGGACTCAAGGGGATGTGTCCTGATTGTAAAGGTTTAGGATATCAATATGGGGTGAATTTAACTCGACACCCGAAAATTATGAGTCTATCTACTGGTGATTTACTCCGAGTATTTTGGGGTCCCTTTCCTCTATCGAGGCTTCAAAGATTCCTGCAAAAGGAAAGTATTGATTTAGATCTCCCATTACATGACCTAAACCAAAGACAATTGCAGCTCATTTTAAATGGGACACCAGAAAAAAGTTGGATTGCCACTGAACAAAATTTTTCTTTCCGTTGGCGTGGGATTCAACCCACTTTAACAAAACTCGCAAAAAATGGTCATCATCATATTCGTTCTTCTCTTATTTCTTTATTAGATGAAATTGAATGTCTCTCCTGTCTTGGTACTAGACTCAATCCTCTTGCCCGTAATGTGCGTATTTTAGAACAATCCATTTCCTCTATTTGTAATCTTCCCATTACTCAAATCCGGGATTTTATCAAAAAACTGCCTTTTAATCAGAATATGCAAGAAGTGGTTAAGCAGCTAGAAACTCGCTTGAGTTTTCTGATTGAAATTGGATTAGACTATTTGCATCTCAACCGTCGCCTCTCAACATTAAGTAACGGAGAAGTGCAAAGAATCCACCTTGCACGCCAACTTGGCAGTAGTTTAACAGGTGTTCTTTATATTCTCGATGAACCAACAATTGGCCTCCATCCCCACGATAATCATCTACTGAATCAAATGCTTTTAAAATTAAAAACACTTGGGAATACTTTACTGATCGTTGAACACGATCCACAAGTTATTTCAACAGCAGACTATATTCTTGATTTTGGACCTGGGAGTGGGAGTGATGGAGGTCAGATTACTGCTAAAGGGACCTACGAAGAGATTTTAAACAATCCCTCCTCTCTTACAGGATCATATCTATCAGGGAAGAACTGTATCCCTCAGAGAAAAAAAAATCGAAAGGTGATGGATTCATTATTCATCGAAAATGCAACTAAGCACAATCTCAAGAATTTATCATTTAAAATTCCAATTGGACTCATGACTGGATTAACAGGCCCTTCTGGTTCTGGAAAATCTACTCTAATGTACGATATACTCAAGCCATTTGCTGAGACCTTAATTGCAAAAAATGAAGTATTTAATAAGCTTGTGATAATTACTCAAAACCCAATTGGTTATACCATCCGTTCAGATATTGGAACTTACCTAGATCTCTTCCCCCTATTACGTACTTTTTATGCTTCTCTTTCTACTGCTCTTGTTCAAGGACTGACACCCTCACATTTCAGCTATAACCATAGAAAAGGGATGTGTACTGCTTGTTCTGGTATTGGTTATAAAAAACTTGAAATGCTTTTTCTGCCGCCTGTAAAAGTGATCTGTAGAGAATGTCAAGGACTGAGATTAAACCCTCTGAGTCTTAAAGTAAAATATCAAGGGAAAAGCTTTGGAGAATTACTTGATATGACTGTTAAAGAAGCACGTGTCCAATTTGAGATTCTCCCTAAAATTTGCCATATCTTAGATATATTGATTTCAGTTGGACTTGACTATATTCAGCTTGGGCAAAGAATCACCTCCTTATCTGGAGGAGAAGCTCAAAGAATAAAACTAAGTCGTGAACTAGGAAAAAATAAAAAAGGAAATACTCTTTATCTTTTTGATGAACCGACAGCTGGTCTCCACTTTGACGATATCAGAAAACTACTTCCAATCTTTCATCATCTTGTGGATGAAGGCAATACAATAGTGATTATTGAGCATAACATGGAGATCATCAAAAACTGTGATTATCTCATTGATCTTGGGCCCAGTGGAGGAATCAATGGAGGTCAAATTGTTGCAATCGGTACACCTAAGATGATTGCAAAAAACCCCTATTCTTTAACTGGAAAATATCTATAGTTAGCTGATTCAAATATTTTTAAATTAGAGAAATTATCCCAACACATTTTAAAAACTTAGAAAAACAGTTTCAAAATACTCATCAATCTCGAATATTTTTTATTCGAAATAGGCTAGACGATCACACTCAATGAATATTCGAGCATATCCAGTTGTAAAAGTTCAATCAATCCGTTACGTTGGAATTATGAGTGTTTACTTAGCTTTTCTAATTCAAGGAATGTTTAATGCATAAACTTGGCAGATATGAATGTCTTGAAGTAGTTGGAACTGGAGGAATGGGGGAAATTTTACTTGCTTATGATCCTCTATGTGGAAGACACATTGCAATTAAAAGGATTCGTCGTGATTTACAACAACATGCTGTCATAAGAAATAGATTTTTACGAGAAGCTAGAATTACAGCTCAACTGACTCATCCAGGGATTATTTCAATCTATTCAATTCATCAAGATGAAAATGAAATTTACTACACCATGCCCTATGTGAAAAGAGAAACACTAAAGCAAATTTTTAAACATGCTTATCAAAATATGGAGAATCAAAAAGAGGGAATTCATTCCATTCCTGCACTCTTACAAATTTTTAAAAGCATCTGCCAGACAGTTGCTTATGCTCATTCAAAAGGAATTTTACACCGTGATCTTAAACCAGAAAACATCTTGATTGGAAAATTTGGTGAGGTGATTATTCTCGATTGGGGGCTAGCTCAATTCATGAATGAACCCTCTGAGGAAATTGAGGAAAAGATCATTGAATCAAATCCTGGATTGACGAATCCTGGCAAATTAGTTGGAACAGTTGCTTATATGGCACCTGAAAGAGCGCTTGGCTCCCATGCAACAGTACAAACTGATTTGTATGCTCTTGGTGTAATCCTCTATCAAATTCTTACCCTCCAAATCCCTTTCAAACGGGTCTCACTCAAAGAATTTTCTAAAACTCATGTCTACGAAAAATTGATTGATCCAGAAGAGATAGCCCCTTATCGTGAAGTGCCTCCTCATCTTTCACGAATAGTGAAAAAGTGTCTTGAGGCAAACCCAGTCGATCGCTATCAAACAATGGATGAACTCATTTATGATTTAATCAATCATATGGAAGGACGTTCAGATTGGTTTGAGATGGCTCATTTGGATCCTAAGATAAAAAAACATTGGGAATTCCAGGAAAATGTGCTTATTTCAAAATATATCGCTATTACAAGGACAACTGAAACAACTGATTGGGTCAGCATCATGGTCTCAAAAGGGGTATTTGCAGAAACTCTACGCCTTAAAACAAAAATTCAGATTGATGAACATGGAGAAGGAATTGGATTTTTACTGAGTATTCCTGAAGCAGCTGATAGAGAAACTCTTTTTGAAGGATATTGTTTATGGATTGCTTCTGATTTAGATTCTTCATCTCAATCTGGATTACAACTTTTTCGTAATATGGTTGAGGTATTGCATCGACCAGATCTTTGTTTGAAAAGAAATGAGTTATATTCAATTACGATCGAAAAAATTGCTCACAATATCCATTTTTTTATCAATGAAGAATTGAAATTTACTTATTTAAGCTATCTCCCACTTTTTGGCACTCGTGTAGGTCTGATTTCAAGAGATCATAATTTTAAGATGGAATCTCTCGTTGTTTTAAGTGGAAGTCAAAATTTACAAGTCAGTTGTCTTTCGATCCCTGATGCTTTTTTAGCAAGCAAAGATTACAAACGTGCTTTAACTGAGTACCGAAGAATTGGATATTCATTTCCTGGATATGCTGAAGGACGAGAAGCACTTTTTCGAGCTGGAATTACCCTACTTGAACAAGCGCGTGCTATGCGAACTCAAAAAAAAGCAGAAGAAAACTACACTTTAGCTCTTGAAGAATTTGCAAAGCTTCATAAAACTACTGGAGCACCTTTAGAATACCTTGGGAAAGCCCTTGTTTATCAATCTCTTAGAGACTATCCCGAAGAAATTAAATGTCTTGAATTAGGGCTACGTCGTTATAAAAAACATCCTTTAATCAATGCAATTCGTGAACAAATTATCTATCGAATGCATGAAGCATCACAAACAAATCGCCGTTCAGCTTATCAGCTCATCCTCATTGTCTTACGCTTATTACCTAAAGTCGTTCAAAGTGGTGATTCAAATCGTCTTTTTAAACATTTAGTCTCTCACTGGGAACAACTTCCTTTTTTTGAAAGCCCAATTGATCTTAACTTAATGGGAAAAGAAAAAAGCAGTGAAATTCGTTTTGCTATTCCACTGGCATTTTGGTTAGGTGCTCCCTATACCTTATTAGAAATCTATCAAGAATTAATCAAAATCAGACCACTTGACATTATAGCGATTGGAGATCTTCTATATGCTCTTTTTGAACTCGGTTCTTATCGACTCGCTTATCGACTCATTGAAGAGGCAGAAGAATTAAAATCAGGACTCGAAATAGAGGAAGGGACAGAATTTAAACAAATTCTAGATTGGTTAAAACCAATTTGGATATGCCATACAAGGACATTAACAGAAGCTTTTACCATACCCTATGAAGATATTGGAGTGCGTAAGTTTCGTACTATAAGTTACCTACTTCAATATGCCCTCCGGACTGATCAACTAGGAATTGTACATGAAGTTGTGAGTAAAGTCAGACCTCTTCCTCTTGCTTGGGAGGATTCTATTATGCTTGATGCCTATGAGATTTGGGCTTATCTTAAAGAAAAAAATTGGGAAGCAGCAGGAAAACTTTTTGAATCCTATCCACTCGAAATGCTCAACCAAGAAGGAACTTTGCTCTATTCTCTTTACGGATGTTATCTCTATGTTACAGAGGGAGAAGAAATTTCAAAAATTTATTTCTCTGGAGTGATTGATACTCCTTTCCCACGTTCATGGGCATTGCTTGGTCATGAACTAACCAATAAAATTACTGAATCAGTGGCTTGGTATAGCACTTCTTTTCTATGGGAAAGACGTCGACTCTACCAGCATATGACTCTTTATTATCAATGTCGAGAGAACCCAGACTTAGAAGCATATTACCGCCATCTCGAACGTGAAGAATATGTCTATATCCCTGAGTAGATCTACTCCTTTCAAGAGGCTTCTTCATTCTCTCATTTTTTCAAGGATTCGAAAAGTTTAATTTACTTATGAGACTTCCTTTCTTTTCTTTGAATGTCTGATTTAGTATACTTACTTGCTTATGGATAAAGCTTATAATCCAAAAAATGTAGAAGCTAAATGGTCTCGATTTTGGAAAGAAAAAAAATTTTTTCAAGCTGATGCTTCTTCTATTAAACCTCCCTATACTATTGTTATTCCTCCCCCAAATGTCACTGGAATATTGCATATGGGTCATGCTCTTGTAAATACATTGCAAGATGTTTTAATTCGTTGGAAACGTATGAGTGGTTTTGAAGCACTCTGGATACCTGGTACAGACCATGCAGGGATTGCAACACAAACTGTAGTAGAACGCCATCTGATAGCAACAGAAAACAAACGACGAAAAGACTATAGTCGCGAAGAATTTCTCAAAATTATCTGGAAGTGGAAAGAAAAAAGTGAATTGACCATCTTTCAACAACTAGAAAGACTAGGGGCTTCTTGTGACTGGTCTCGTTTAAATTTTACAATGCAAAAAGAATATAATCTTGCTGTAAAAATAATGTTTAAGAAGCTGTTCGATGCAGGGTTAATTTATCGAGGAGATTACCTTGTTAACTGGGATCCTGTGACTCAAACTGCCCTTGCTGATGATGAAGTTGAATATGAAGAGCGAGATTCTTATCTTTGGTATTTCAAATATTATCTATCAGATGGATCTGATTATATCCGTATTGCTACAACCCGTCCTGAAACAATGCTAGGTGACACAGCAGTGGCCGTCTCTCCTCATGATTCCCGTTATAAAAAATTTATTGGGAAAAAAATACGTCTTCCTATTCTCAATCGAGAAATCCCGATTATTGCTGACCATCATGTTGATCCTGAATTTGGCACAGGAGCTGTAAAAATCACTCCTGCCCATGACCCAAACGACTATCGGATAGGAATTGAACATAAACTTGATGTCATTAATATTCTTCATTCCGAAGGATTGATCAATGAAAATGGAGGTCCTTTCTGTGGTATGAGCTTCCAGGAAGGACGTCAAGCAATTGTCAATCAAATGCAAAATCTAGGACTTTTAGAAAAGATTGAACCCTATAAATTACGTGTTGGTCTTTCCTATCGCTCAAAAGCCATCATCGAACCCTATCTTTCTAAACAGTGGTTTGTCAAGATGGAGGCGCTCATCAAACCTCTTCAAGAGGTGATTAAAAATGGAGAAGTCAAAATTCTTCCAAAATCTTGGGAAAGTACTTATTTTCATTGGGTGAACAACTTACGAGATTGGTGTATCAGCCGTCAACTCTGGTGGGGACATCGTATCCCAGTGTGGTACCGCAAAGATCATCCTGAATTGATGGTATGTTATGATGGAGAGAGTTTGCCAGAAGAAGTTATCAAAGATCCCGAACTTTGGGAGCAGGATCCTGATGTTCTTGATACATGGTTTTCATCTGCTTTATGGCCATTAGTCACTCTTGGATGGCCACAACAAACTCCTGATATAAAAAAATTTTATCCTATAAATGTCTTAGTGACAGGACATGATATTCTCTTTTTTTGGGTAGCACGGATGATTATTATGGGCAAAATAGCTTTAGGAAGAGCTCCATTTCCTGAAGTTTTTTTACACGGTTTAATCTATGGAAAATCTTACTGGTCTCAAAATAAGCAAGGAGAAATCTCTTATATCACAGGAAAAGAGAAACGAGATTATGATCTTGGAAAACCAATTCCTCAAAACATCTTCCATAAATGGGAAAAACTCTCGAAGTCAAAAGGTAACGTAATTGATCCAATTGAGATGATTGAGGAATATGGGACAGATGCTGTACGGATGTCCTTATGTGCATCTGCTAATCAATCTCCACAAATTGATCTTGACCGTCGTCGTTTTGAAGAATTTAGAAATTTTGCAAACAAAATTTGGAATGGAGCACGTTTTGTTTTTATGAACCTTGAAGATCTTTCTTCAAAAGAACTCTCTAAAGGGTTAAATCAATCGATGCTTTCTCTTGAAGATCAATGGATTTTATCCGTATTGAATCGAATCAATCGTGAAATCAATCAATATTTAGAGACTTATCAGTTTGACCAAGCTGCTAACTTAGCTTACAATTTTTTCTGGAAAGAATTTTGTTCCTATTATCTTGAGATCATCAAACCGACTTTACTTAATCCTCTAGGGGAAATAGCCACAAGAAAGAATAAACAAAAGCTACTTGTGATTATTCTTTTAAATGCCATCCGTTTACTCCATCCGATGGCTCCCTTCATTACAGAAGAATTATTTCAAAAACTAAAATCCTATTTTCCTGATCTCGATAGAAGCCAATCTGATCCCTATATTAAAACTACAATTGAAGCTCTCCTCTCTCCTGCTTGTGCTATCGCTTCCTATCCACAGGTGATTGTCTATGAAGATATTCGAGCTGATGTGGAAACCTCTTTTTCAACTCTAGAAAAAATTGTCTATACGATTCGTAAAATTCGTGGTGAAATGAATATTCCTCCTCAAATGGCAACTGACGTCTATCTTATTGGATCAGGACTTGAAAAAGAAATACATATTATCTCTTCCTTAGTGAAAATCGATAAATTGGAAATAGCTTCTCAAGCTCCTGATTTAAATTTCCATGCAACAGCGATTGTAGAAAACTACAAAGTCGTGATTCCTCTTCCTCATACACTTGTCAAAAAAGAAAACGAAAGGCTTAAAAAAGAATTAGCAAAAATTGTTGAGAATATTTCCTGTTTAGAAAGACAGCTTTCAAACTCCGATTTTTTACAACACGCAAAACCCGAGCTCATCCAAAAGAAAAAAGAAGCACTTGCACAAAACAATCAAACAAAAAAAGAGCTTGAAGGTAAACTCAATTCATTGCAGCAATAGGTTTACCATAATTTCATAGATCTCAAGCCATTGAATATTAGAACATTTTTTCTTTCTTCACTTGTTTTAAAAAAATTTGAGTCTGTAAAACAACCACATTAGATAGAGCGACAATGCCAATTAAATTGGGTAAAGCCATAAAAGCATTCGCAATATCAGCTATAGACCAAACCACTTCGATGGGAATTCCAACTCCAAGGAAAACAAATATGGAGAAGAGCACACGATAGCTAAAAATCGATCGAATCCCAAAAAGATATTCACAGCACTTCTCTCCATAGTAAGCCCAACCAAAAATTGTTGAATACCCAAAAAGAATACTCCCGATAACCACAATCCATCGCCCAAAAGGAATCGTGCAATCAAAAGCCGCCATGGTAAGAGGAATGCCATTCAGCATAATTCCATCAGAACTTGTCTTCCCTAATACTCCTGTGACTGCGATTGCAAGCCCTGTAAACGTGCACACAATAGTAGAAAGAAAAGCACCTGTCATCGATATTAATGCCTGTCTACCAGGTAGATCTGTTTTTGCAGCTGCAGCTGCAATAGGGGCACTTCCCAAACCTGATTCATTAGAAAATACTCCTCTTGCGACTCCCATTTGAATCGCCATCATTACTGTTGAACCAGCAAATCCTCCAGAAAGAGCTTGACCAGTAAAAGCAGTAGAAAAAATTAATTTCATTGCTCCACCCATATCAGCAAAACGCACCACCAGAATCCAGATGCTACCAAAAATATACAAAAGAGCCATTGTAGGAACAAGTAATGCAGTTAACCTTCCAATGGTACGAATCCCCCCAATTAAGACTAAACCAGTAGCAATAGCAAGAATTGCTCCTGTAATCCAAACATTAATGTCTAAAGTTGTTAAAACTGCTGAAGCAATCGAATGGGACTGTACAAAATTTCCAGTTAACAAAGCAGCAATACTGCCAAAAAAAGCAAAAAAAATAGCTAACCATTTCCACCCAAGACCATCCCTAATATAATACATCGGTCCACCAGCCATTTCACCACGAGCATCGACAATTCTGTATTTAATTGCTAAAATTGCTTCACTGTACTTAGTTGCCATTCCAATTAATGCAGTCATCCAAAGCCAAAAAAGTGAACCTAGCCCACCCATTGCAATAGCTGTAGCTATCCCGGCAATATTTCCAATTCCAATGGTGGCTGCTAAAGCCGTCATTAAAGCCTGAAAATGAGAAATATCCCCTTCTCCTTGATGATCACGATAGGTAAAAACAAGTTTAAGAGCGTAGATAAGATGGCGAAATTGCAATCCACGTAAACGATAGGTTAAGAAAAGACCTGTGGCTAAAAGAATGATAAATAAAGATTGCCATATCCACGAATCAATAGCTTCAAGCCAAAAAATAACCGCTTTCATATTAAAAGGAAGCTTTATATGTGTAGAAAAAATTGATGTCAAATGATTCATCTATATCTTACTAAACTAAGTGGAATAAAGACTATGCTGGAAATACTAAAATATGTATACCTGGAGCCTTATTCATGAAGAAAGAGCAAAAAACATCGATTGTTTTCCTCACAAAATATGACTTTAATTTCCCTCACTGAAGATTTTGATAGCAATGTGCCAACACCCATAGAACTTCAAAAGACAATTCCTCTTAAAGAAAAAAGTGCAGCTTTCATCAAAAAAACACGCCTTTCAATTCGAAATATCTTAAATGGTTTAGACAAAAGAAAAATCCTAATTGTTGGTCCATGTTCTATTCATGATCTTCCATCTGCGCTTGAGTATGCAAGGTATTTTAAAGAGTTAGCTGAAGAAGTCTCAAATGAATTTTTGATGATCATGCGAGCATATTTTGAAAAGCCTCGAACAATTCATGGATGGAAGGGATTGATCTATGACCCGAATTTAGATGGCTCATATAACCTTTCAAAAGGGATTCAATTAACACGTGCTTTTCTTGCAAAATTAGCTGACATGGGTGTGCCCGCAGGTAGTGAGTTTCTAGAAATTACTACAACACAATATTATGTTGATTTGCTTTCATGGGGTTGTATTGGAGCAAGAACAGTCACTTCGCCACCTCATAGACAACTTGCAGCTAGTCTTGAATTACCAATTGGGTTTAAAAATCCTATTGATGGTTGTATCGATCATGCAATTCATGGGATGATTGCTTCAGGAACCCCGCATGTCTTTCTAGGATTATCCTTAAGTGGAAGGATCACACGTATTCAATCAAATGGCAATAAATTATGCCATTTAATCGTCCGAGGAGGATACAATGGCCCCAATTATGCTCGAGAAATTTTGATAAAAGCCTCTGAACAATGCAAAAAGGCAGGGGTTTGTAATAAAATTCTGGTCGACTGCTCTCATGATAATTGTGAAAAGCAAACTTTTAACCAGCTTTTAGTCTTTCAAAAAATCATTAATCAAATTTTACAAGGAAATGAAAACATTATAGGACTCATGGTTGAAAGCTATCTGCACGCGGGTTCTCAACCAATTTCATCCAATTTAGACTATGGGATTTCTATTACCGACCCTTGCCTAGATTGGGAAAATACTCGAAAAATCATTCTTGAAGCATATCATCAAATAAGATCTCATTCGTTTACCTCAGTCTAAAACTAAAGATTTGGGAAAAAATTATCTTTTTAAAAAACAGATCATTAGATCTCAATAATTTCTGTCCAAAGATGATGTTCCCAATCAGCAATTTTCCTATCCTCTTTGTACATTTCAGCTTTATAAGAAATGATTCCTTCATGATCCCAATATGCTTCATTAATCAAACGATAAATTTGATAACCTGATGACTTTGTGAGAGAGTAACTAAAAGTTGTGTATTCTCGTGTTCCATAACGAACATGAAGGAGTAATCTCAGAGGAGGATCTTCTTTTTTTATATTCCATCGAATAACAATTTGCTGGCCAAAAAAACAATGATCATATGGATCTGGAGTCAGAATATGTTGACTCGCTAAATATTCAGGATAAAGAGATTCTGAACGACAATCTAAAGGACAATGGTAGCATCCATAAAGAAATAGAGAGCCCATAAGTCCAATGATCAGGCGCATAGTTCTAAATCAAAAGTAACGCGAATACAAAGGAAAAAAGAGAAAAAGATTCGACAATCCCAATCGCAGCATAACACTTTCCATAAATGGATGGCTGTTTTGCTGAAGCTTGAATCCCAGTTGCACAACATTTTCCTTGCATCACAGATGAGAAGAGCAAAGCAAAACCTACTGAAATTCCAATCGCAATACCTCCTAAGGGAGAAAGAGACTGCTCTTTAATGGCTCCATTCATAAGAAGCATCAGAATAAATCCATAAATTGCTTGCGATGATGGCATCGCAGACATGCCGATCATCTTGCCATGTCCCTCATCAATACGAGCCATTATAGCATGGGAAGCCATTCCAGCAATTCCGCATCCAAATGAACTGCCAATCATTGCGAGTCCAAGGACAAGAGCTGGCCCAACAACATCATAATTCATATTTATTCTCCTAATCTAATTTAATCATTTTTAAAGGACAAAATTCTTTCCCTCCACCATCAAAACTATAGTGATACCATTCAATAAAATTCAGACGTAACCCATGGATCACTCCTCCCATAATTGCTAAAGTAATATTAATCGCATGGCCAGCGATCATAACAAAAATCCCGATATAGATGGGCATAGAGGTTCCAATTTGATTAAAAGTAGCTCCCATAATCATACCTGCAAGTGAAAGCGCATAAATCCGCAGATAAGACATCACGTCTGCGAATACTTCAATGACATGCATAATTTCGCCAAGACCTTGCAATCTTTTTTGAATTAAAGCCAAAATTACAGTGAGACCCAAACCAATAAAAAGAATATATTTTCCAACTTCTCCCCCTACCTCATAGGGAATATGAAAGATATAATGAATCATTGATAAAGCACCTAAAACAATTGGAAAATAAAGATAAGCTCCTATCATAAAAAGAATCCAACCTAAACCCGCCCAATTTCGATCTAAATAACGTACAAATGAGAGGATAATATGAATAGTACCGACAAAAATTGCTAATTCAATTAAAACATTTTTATTAAAAGTATCATAAATTAAATATCTTCCCATCCCTTCTTGATCTCGTTTAACACCAATCAAAAACTGCTCAGGTGTCTTTGCTGTCTTCAAATTAGGGTATTCATCAATAAGATCCATATAAGCTTTTGGATGATGGCTAAGTAGATAATCTGCTTTTTGTTCAACCATCCAATTGATAAGAGAGAGATGGCGTAATTTGTTATCAAACTCAAGTTCAATCCCAAAAAATGAAGTTAACATGACTCCCCAGAGGATACTTCCAATCGATAAACTCATCATTAATAAGGTGATTCGCTTAGTCAAACCTGCGGTTTTTTTCCCAAATTTAAAATAGCAAAAGAGCGACAATCCAAATAAGAGTAGTCCATATCCAGCATCAGCAAGAATCATAGAAAAAAATACCCCAAAAGCAATAAACACCCAAAGCGAGGGGTCTTTATCTGTACTTGAAGGAGTATCATAGATGCTGATTAAATCTTGACCAAGACGCGCAGATCCCTTATTTTCTAAATAGGTAGGGACTTTATCCTCTACTTCAATCTGAATTGGCTCAATATAAATATTAAATTCGTTAGCAAATTTTTTTAAAATTGCAATTTTGTTCTTTGGAATCCATCCTTCAATTGCAAACATCTCTCCCTCTAAAAGAGATTTGAGATCTGCTTTTGCTTCTTCAAGATGATAGTGATTTAAAGCAGTAACGAGTCCTCGTTTCAATACTTTTTTGTTGTGAGCAAGCATGGCTAATTCAGTCTCATACTCATCAATGTATCGCTTCGCTTGAGCAATCTCATCCTTAAGATCCCCAACAGAATGCTCGATAATAATTTCGACAAAACCGTGATAACTCGTAGGTTGTTTATTTATTGCAATGAAATAATCAAGTCCATGAGCATGATCAATAAAAATGACTCTAGAATCTTTAGGAGCCTCTAATGATTGACTTGTTTTAGCGAAAAAAAACTGAAAAATCCATCCAGTTTGTTGTGTAATATCTGCAAGATCAGAGAGTAAAAAATTCCCAAAAATTTCAATCCGACTCATCTCTTTTTCTAAAACACGAACTTTTTCTTGAAGTGCTTCTAACTCACGGTTTCTTTCAATCACATGATGGGCTAAAACAGGAGCTGAGCGATCATCATGAACAGATTCTTGCTTCACAGGCACCATACGATGTAAGATATGAAGCGCATCTATGAAATTCTGAATTTCCGGTGAAGTCTGTAATCGAGATGATTTGTCAGCAATAAAATCCATGATTCCTAATTTTTGAATCTCTTGAAAACACTGGTCTCGCATGCTCATAGGGCCCATCAAAAGATATTTATTAATATCAATGCGCATTTTTCCTCTGCTCTAGCTTAGCTTTAGCCACTTTAGCCTGTCCAATTGCTGTCAGTTCCTGGTCTCCCAAGAAAACCTTGATTCTTTTAATATT
Organism: Chlamydiales bacterium; assembly: GCA_041395025.1. Taxonomy (NCBI): domain Bacteria; kingdom Pseudomonadati; phylum Chlamydiota; class Chlamydiia; order Chlamydiales; species Chlamydiales bacterium. Next base: position 1,216,526 of record JAWLBH010000001.1, on the reverse strand, counting down.
TTTTTTAGCTTTAGGAATCAGACTTTTTTCAAAAAGATTGACACGAATAGAAACTTCTTGCAATTCCTTTTCAAGAGCTCTCTTCTTTTCCTCAGCAATCAATACTTTAATTCGCGCAATAACCATCATTCTCAACTCATTAACTACTCCATCTATCCATGCTGGTGTACCAAAAAGAGAATACTCAAATGGCTCAAATTCAATATCTTTGTAAACAGGTATCTCAACTCCGGCTATATTTTCATACACCTTTTCAACTTGTTTCACTTTGCCTGCTAACTTAAAATTCAAGCCCAACCGCTCATTTAACAACCCAGCGGATTGGGTCGCAATTAAACGAGACTCATGAAAATGATTCTGTAATAATAAAATCTCTGTACGCACCTCCTGCACTACTGTCTGTAACATCGCTTTCTTTAGTTGAAGAGTAGGAAGGTACTTTTCGAGCTGAGATAGCTGAATTTGTTCAAGTCGTAACTGATTTTTTGTTAATTTTACTACTGCCATTTAAATACAAATCATTTTTTCGTAAATCCCAAAATATAAGTTAGTTTCATGTTTATGCTAGAGATTAACCTGCCCAATATTTATCGACTAAACTCTGCTTAATGCCAACTTCATGCCTTTGAAAACAATCTGATAAAATTTTCCATCCTAAATCCAACGCTTCTTCAAGAGTAATATTGACTTCAAGATTCATCATTTTCTTTTCAAAATCACTCGCAAAATTCAGCAGCTTTTCATCCCAACGCAAAATTTTAAACCCCATGGCTTGACGTTCTTTTGCTTTTTTAGAATCCGCGTATAAACGAATCAATGCATTAGCAATGTCTCCATGATCTTCTCGAGTTACCTTTCCAATCACTTGCTGTTTCAAACGAGAGAGTGAGCCAAATGGGTCAATATGTCCACCACGGAGATAGAATTGCCCTTCTGTAATATAGCCTGTATTATCAGGAACCGGATGTGTCACATCATCTCCAGGCATAGTAGTCACACTCATCAAGGTAATCGACCCACTATCTGCAATATCTACCGCTTTTTCATAACGAGAAGCAAGATCAGAATAGAGAGAACCAGGATAACCACGATTTGCAGGAATCTGGTCCATCGTAATTGAAATCTCCTTAATTGCATCAGCAAAAGCCGTCATATCTGTCAGCAATACCAACACATCCTTGCCTTGAATGGCGAATTGTTCAGCAGTGGTTAAAGCAATATCAGGAGCAAGTAAGCATTCTACAGGAGGATCAACTGCTCTATGGATAAACATGACCGTTTTCTCCGCTGAACCTGAATTTTCCACATGATCAACAAACATCTGATAATCAGCAAAAGTCAGACCCATGCCTCCAATTACTACAACATCAGCATCGGTTTGATTTGCAATCCGCATCAGTAACTGATTGTAGGGTTCACCTGCGACAGAAAAAATGGGAATTTTTTGTGACTTAACAAGACAATTAAAAACATCAATCATCGGAATATTAGTACGTACCATCTCATGAGGAACGGTACGACACACTGGATTAAAAGAAGACTGGCCAATGGCTATTTTTTTTCCTTGAATTTTAGGACCTTTGTCAATGGGCTGACCAGTACCGTTCAGACGTCGTCCTAAAAGATGATCTCCAAATGTGGCTTCCATGCGTCGCTTACAAAAAACCACTTTATCCCCTGTTGAGATCCCTCGAGTTCCTCCAAATACCTGTAGAGTCACTCGATCTCCTTCAATTTGCAAAACAGAAGCATAGATAGGACTTCTATCTTTTCTTTCAATTTGAGCCAATTCCCCTAAAAAAGCTCCTACTGCTGTTACAGTCACTAAGTTACCACGGATATTATTAATTCTATCATGCACAGTTTTCATATTTTCCTTACTGTTTCAATCAATTCTTGGATTTCAGAAAGGGATTGTTTGTATCGATCTGTTTCAAAAATAATCGAATTCATAGATTTGATTTTACTCTGTAGTTGAAGAAAAAATGTTCGAGCTCTATCCCGACTATTAAACTCAAATGGCATCTCAAAAATATGATTCATTAACTTAAAAAGGGAAATTTGACGATTCAAAGGGCAATAAGCATCTACTCGATCAAAAGCATTTTGTTGTAAATAACAGAAATCATAAAGCTCAGCTTTTAAATGAATTGTCATATCTTCAATTGAAACGCCTTCCTCACCTACAACTTCCATACGTTTTCCAATTTCACTTCCCTCAATTAAAATCTCATCAGCTTGTTTAACCATAGCTCCCCATCCCTCAGTCTCTTCTTCAATTTGTTTTGACACATCATTGACATATTTAGACCAAGAAATCAAACTATCAATGGAAGGATATCGACGTGCATCCGAACGAGCCTTAGACAAACCACAAAACGCCCCAACAACGGCAAGTGTTGATTGAGTCACTGGTTCTTCAAAACTTCCACCTGCAGGGGAAACTGCCCCACAAATTGTTACTGAACCATATTTACCACTCTTTAATGCCACAACACCGCTTCTTTCATAGAAAGCTGAAATCCTAGAAGATAAATAAGCAGGGAAAGCTTCTTCTCCAGGAATTTCCTCTAAACGACCAGACATCTCTCTAAGTGCCTGAGCCCAACGTGAAGTTGAGTCTGTAAGTAAGAGAATATCTAACCCCATTTGTCGATAATATTCAGCAATGGTAATGCCCATATAAATCGAAGATTCACGAGCTGATACAGGCATAGAAGAGGTATTACAAATAATACAAGTCCGATTAATGAGCGGTTGATTTGTGTGTGGATCGGTTAACTTAGGAAACTCTTGTAAAACTTCTACAACTTCTCCAGCACGCTCTCCACATGCACATAAAACTACAATGTCCACAGCTGCATATTTTGAAAGATGATGTTGTAAAACTGTTTTCCCTGCACCAAATGGACCAGGAGTACAAAAAGTGCCTCCTTTCATAATAGGAATTTGCGTATCTATAATCCGCAATCCAGTGTTCATCATTTTTTTAGGTTTGATTTTTTCACCCTCAAAAAGCTCCATCTTGATTGGCCACTTTTGAATCATACTAAAGAGATGTTCTTCCCCTCTCTCTCCTTTTCCACGAGCAACAGTTGTGTCAACAGGGTAACGACCTGGGGCAATCACCCAAGTTAGCGTGACTTTACCAAAAAAAGAAAAAGGAATCATAATATGATGCTCAAAACGCTCTTCCATGGTAATTCCAAGAGTATCTCCACGCTTAAGAACAGCCCCAACTTTTGCAATAGGTTGATATTCCCAGTCTTTTTCACGATCGATTGCAGGAGCATAAAGACCACGTGGAAGAAAATAGCCAGACTTCTCAGCAACCACTTCAAGAGGATTTTGTAAACCATCAAATATTGACTTCAATAAACCAGGTCCTAATTCAGCTTCCAAAAGCTCTCCTGTAAATCTAACTGGAGTGTTTAACTCTATTCCCCATGTATCTTCATAAACCTGAATTTTAACCTCATCACCTAAAATTTCAATAACTTCAGCTTTAAGTTGAGCCTCTCCAACTTCAACAAAAGCTACTTCACCTTGTCGCACATGACCTTTGAATTTTACTTTTAGCAAGTTCCCAAAAGCACGTACAACATGACCAGTCGCTTTTGAAACGATTTTTTCTTCATTGATCATTCTATTTCCCTCTCAATGGTGTCTATTATCTCTATCCCGTTTTGAACATCAAGTTCAAGCCATCTTTCTACTAAAATCAAACGGGCCATGTAGTTTAGAATACGATCCAGATTAAATACTGCTCCTCCCCAGAACTCAATAATCTTATTACATTGATATTCCATCAGCATTTTATGCAAACTTTCAGGAGAGTTCTTATTGTTATCAAAAATGGATTTTAATTCTTTATAATCGAAAGGAGGTTCATATGTTTTTGCATCCTTTTGTGCCAAAATTTCACTAACAATCGGATTTGATATATCCTCATACTGAAGTTCAAATGCTAAATTCCGTCCTAATATTTTAGCTCGAAATCCAACGATTACTAGGCTAAGATCTTTGAGAAAAAGATAGTATTCTTTTAGAAATCCAACTTCGTTTTTTATATTTAATTCAAAAAATTGACTGAGAAGAAAAGAAAAATAGCGAAGCTTCTCCTCATTGGTATGGTATTTAGTTAAATAATCCTGTAAGAAATAAGGAAAATCTTCCTCAAAAGACCATTGCATATTGACTAAAGCCCTTTCTATCTCTTCTTGATTGAGGTTTCCCCTCGGGTCTAAAGTCTCTCCTGCCCAATAAGAACGAAAATTTTCAATATCAATTAATCGAAGAAACCGATGCACTTGCCCTTGATCTTCTTGAGTCAAATTCATTGATAATAGCTCTTTTAAATCAGAAAATCCTAGTTCTGGACGATGACCTATTTCTAAAGGAGGTAAAAGGCTTGCTAAAAAATAATACTCTGTCATTTTATTCCGTTAGGACCCAAAGAGAATGTCGCGGAAATCTTTTCGAATATACCCTCCAATCAATTCTTTTAGAGCTTCATCACTTAAATCAAGTGTCAAATTCCGATCATGAAGCTTAATTTGAACCCCACCAATAAAATCCCCAACTACCACACTATTCTCTCTCAATTTTTCCAAAATACTTCTACCTAAAATCGCATTAATCTTCTCTGCAGGAATTTTTGTGGGTACGATGGCTGAAAAATCGACACTCATTCCTTCTTGCTCAATTGCTTTGATTAAGACATTGATTAATTTGGCCCCCAATTCTGGATCAACTATATTTTTTTGTAGCCAATCATCTAATTCATGATTAAAAAAATTATTAGAAATTTCTTCTCTTAATGTTTCTAAACTTTGCTGATGAGCTTGAAGAAGAGAATGGTGAAAAAGGGCATTTTTTCTTTCAATTTTAGCTTTTGCTTCACTGAGGATCTGTTCAGATTTAATCTCCGCATCCCGAATGATCTGATGAGCTTCTTTTTCTGCAGCTTCTATAATCTGCTGAGCTTCTTTTTTAGCAGGTTCCAAAGTTTCATGCTTAAGAATGTCGCAAATCTTTTTAATTTTGTCTTTGCCAGTTTCTAATCTCTCCATTATCTTAAACCTTTAGTCGATTTATTCGATTTTTCTTTAGAATATCCACTAAATTATTTTTTGAACAAATAGTTTGTTTTTCTGAAAGAAAGAGAAGAGTTTTTACAAAAAATAGGATTATATTCAAGTCTATTCTATGTTTCAAATACTTATGCTCACAAAAAAAATGATGAGGTCGCTCAATTAGATATGAAATATTTATGATTTCGAAATACAATGGAGGATATAAAGATGCGATTTTTTTTCTTTTTAATTTTGTTTTGTTTAAAATGCCTGCTTTTAGCAGAACATCTTTCTATCATTCCACCAAAAGGTTGGGATTGTGTGAGTGATCCTGAACAACTTCCTCAAAAAGTCTCCTTAATCTATATTGGAAAAGGAAAAACCCCATTTACTCCCTCTCTGAACATTGCTTCTGAAGAAACTTCTCTTGAGCTTGAGAAATATTTAGCACTCGCAAAATCCTATCATGAGGCACAAGGAGATAGCCAATGCAAACAATTAGGAACGATTGAGACGAAAGCAGGAAATGCTCAATTACTCCAGATCGACAAAACGACTCAATGGGGTCATATCCGTTTTATTCAAGCAGTCATATTGAAGGATAGTAAAGCTTATGTTGTTACTGCAACATCACTACAAGAAGAATTTGCTTCCCTTTCACCTTGTATCTTTAAATCGATTCAATCTTTTTCTATCACTAAATAATCAAACAACACATTGTTGTGGGTTGCATGCAAATTTCAAAACTGCTATAAGCCGCTACTTAGTTTTGGAGTGATTTCTCATTCCGATGTTTAAGATAAAAAATTTAGAAATGGAGACCGCACTATGAAAACCATGGTCTTGCTCTTGTCTGTGTTTATTATCGGATCTGTAATGCCCGTAAAAGGAGCTGATGCTCCTCATTCTCATGACCAACATTATCCTCATGAACATTCTTCTGAATGTAATAGCTCTTCTTGTTCATCCAATTGCTCCCATCCATCTCGGAAAATTTCATGTGATCCGTGTGCTCCAATTTGTGGAACTAAATGTGGTATCTCTATTTGTGCGATCGGTGTAGCCATAGTAGCGATTGCTGGAGCAGCAGCTATTATTTTAGTCTCTGGAAATGGATCTAGTACCACACATCAACATATCTAAATAAGCCTAATTATGGTTAGATGAAATTCATGCGTATTTTTTTTTCAAAACTAATTATCTTCTTAATGTGTTCTCATTCACTGCTTCATGCCGATAGTAATACCTTTTTAGACTACCAAAACTATAATCACGGATACTGTCCTAGTTGCAACTGCCATCCTTGTAGTTGTGTTGATGAGAGTTGTGTTGATGAGGACCCTCAACCAAAATCTAATCCCGCATGTACTGAAAGTAGTAATACCTTTTTAGACTACCAAAACTATAATCACGGATATTGCCCTAGTTGCAACTGCTATCCTTGTAGTTGTGATGAACACCCTCAACCAAATCCTTGCACCCCACCAGCTACTTCTACCTCTACCCAGTGTGGTTTAAATATTGTCTATGTGGGATTAGGCATTGCAGTCATCGTTACTGCAGCAACCCTCATCATCGGATCAAACAATGGAGTCGTTCATAGCCACACTGCACCATAAGTCGAATTATATATGGTTACTTTTACTCCTTCCAGCCTGTATTGCACATAAAGAATGGTCATATAGTCAGACTTCTTCAACACATCGACAATGGAACTCACATCGTATCCTCCATCGAACCAAAGATCCAATCAATGGCATCAATGTAGAATTATTAAAAGGAGCATTTGGAACAGTAGTATATCTTACTATTTCTGCTCACCCAATTCCCCTCTCTCTAGATGGATCTAACCAAGTTCCTGTTGTATTTTTGATTGAACAAAAGATATTTTCTTACAAAGCCACACGTATGAGAGGAGGACAAAAATTTCTGTTATCTGAAGAAGCCACTGAAAAACTCATCTCTTCGTTAGAAAACCATCAAAATATCCATATTTATCTAGATAGATACCAGACCGATCTTCTATCTTCAAATTTTTTTAAACTCTACAAAAAATGATTCTAATGGAGAGACAGTCAAACTTAATATTATTAAAAATTTTTAATATGATGATTAAAGAAATGGTTCCTATGCAAACCAGAAAGATCTATTGTTCATAATGAACAATAGATCTTTCTTCTTTTTTAATCACAATAGTTCTACAGACTATTTTTTAATTGAATGCATCAGGTACATCTTTAAGAGGCTCAATACGAAAAGCAACAGAGATTTTTTTTCCTTTCACTTCTAAATCAATTACAGAGCTGAGCCTAGTTAAAAGAATGTTAAAAGGGACTTTCACATGATGGGAACCTACATCTATTGCAATCGATGCTTCTCCTAAAATGTCTTGCGATGCATGAATTTGATGACAAAGAGATTCAAATTGGTGGAGGTGTTTAAGTAGAGTGGTATCCTCAAATGCGTATTTTTGACCACATTGATTACAGAGGAGGATTTTAGTAAAATGGTCTTGATCAAGGACAGAAAAAAAAATAGGAGCCTCACATTCTTGGCAATGAATCTGAAGTTTATGTCCTACTTGCATCGTCAATCAAACTCAATTAAAAATCACATTCAATTTATCAAACTCTTTGATAAATTTCAAAGTTAAATTTTTTATTTTCTTTATTAAAAGAATAAAAAAATATATACTTGGTGTTTTATCATATTTTCATACCATGAGAAGATTTATTTTATTCATTCTGTTTGTTTTCATCTCTCATCTTGAAGCAAGCTATACTTTCGATGAAACGTTTTTAATCCCATTTGAAGAAAAAAATATTTGGAAAAAAGTGAAAGAATCTGCAGATGACAATGGATCCTCTATTTCTCATTTTATTGGAGAAGAAGAGAATGGTGCAAATTGGCCAGAACTTTTAACAATTCAATTTAAAGATTCTCATCTCATTGAGGGGTCAACAGCTGAAGAAGCAATGATTAGTGAACAGAAGAAAAGTCCTCTTGTCAAGTGGCAAATCATTAGAAATGACCCAAATGACGTTATCTATGAACGTTTTTTTCCAAAGGGAGAACATGAATTAGTACGGATGATCATGACTAAAAAAGGTCTACATCGAGCTGCCTATTTAAAGCAAAAAGCTTTTAATGAAAATGAAAAAACAGCTCATATTCATTGCTTGATCAAAGGAACTATTCATCATTAGAATTGATATAAACAGAGATTGTTTAACAAATACAAGGTAAAATTAGATAAAATTTTTTATTGCTCATCATGAATAGAAAAATTGAAAATTTCATCTAATTTATATTCAAATCTTTAAAAAGATTTTATTTTTCTATTTAAGAAATTTTAAATAATGATATTTTTTAATGATTTTATTATACAATGTAAGAATATATGTATTTTTATTGCCATAATAAGCCAATAAATAGGGTGTGCTATGCTGTCTAAACTAGATCAATTAAAGCAGATAACGACAGTCGTTTGTGACACAGGTGATATCAAAAGCATTAAAAAATATGCACCAACTGATGCAACGACTAATCCTTCATTAATCTTTCAAGCTGCTTCTGAGGAAGCTTATCAATACTTGATTCATGATGCCATCCATTGGGGAATGAGTAAAAAATGCAATCAAAATGAAAGACTCCATCTTATTATGGATAAGCTCTTTGTTAACTTTGGTCTTGAAATTTTAAAAATTATCCCAGGACGGGTATCCACAGAAGTCGATGCTCGTCTTTCTTTTGATGCACAAAAAAGTATAAAAAAGGCAATCCATTTAATCGAGTTATATGAAGCAGAAGGTATTGATCGTGCACGTATTTTAATCAAACTTGCTTCAACTTGGGAAGGCTTTCAAGCTGCACAAATTCTTGAAAAAGAGGGGATTCATTGTAATATGACTCTCATGTTTAGCCTAGTGCAAGCAGTTGCAGCAGCAGAAGTTGGTGCAACACTCATTTCTCCTTTTGTCGGACGTATTCTCGATTGGTATCAAGCACATCAAGATGTCATAAATTATTTACCAGAAAAAGATCCAGGTGTCCTCTCAGTCACAGAAATTTATAATTATTATAAAAAATTTGGGTATAAAACCCAAATTATGGGAGCTTCATTTCGCAATGTCGATGAGATTTTGGAACTAGCTGGTTGTGACTTATTGACCATTTCACCAAAGCTATTGGACATTTTAAAGAATAGTCAAGGAATGATTAAACCTAAACTTTCTCAAGAGATATCTAAGAAAATGTCTATCCAAGAATTAAAAATTGACGAGTCTGTCTTTCGCTTCGAATTAAATAACAACGCAATGGCAACTGAAAAACTCTCTGAAGGAATTCGGAATTTTGTTAAAGACACTCTTAAGCTTGAAAAACACATTCTCAAACACATGGCTTCGGCTGTATAAAAATACCTTTCCCTAGTAGATTTGATATTACCGAATTAACCAAAATCAAAAGCAAGTTCTTCTTGTTCTTCAGAGTCAAGATATTGTTTCACTCGATAATGATTGTCAAAGCCTGTTCCACCAGGAATCATATGGCCCATAATCACATTTTCCTTAAATCCCATAAGATAATCCGTATTTCCTGCACAAGCCGCGCCTGTTAGAACACGTGTTGTGTCTTGAAATGAAGCTGCGGAAATGAAGGACTGAGTTCCAAGTGAAGCTTTTGTAATTCCAAGCAATAGAGGAGCAGCTTGAGCTGGCTTTCCACCTTCTTCAATCGTACGTCGATTTTCTTCGTAAAACTGCTTCTTATGTACCTCTTCTCCAAAAAGAAGAGTGGTATCACCTGGATCAATGACCCTAACTTTTTGTAACATTTGTCGTACAATGATCTCAATATGTTTATCATTAATATCTACACCTTGAAGTTGATAAACTTCTTGTACTTCGTTAACAAGATATTTTTGTAGTTCACGTACACCACAAATTTCAAGAATTTCGTGTGGAACAACAAGTCCGTCCGTCAATTGTTGTCCTTTTAATACATTATCTCCTCTCTGTACAATTAAATGCTTAGTGAGTGGAATAAGATGCTCTTCTTCCATTCCTGTTGTCTCATCACGTACAATCACAATGCGTCTATTTTTCTGAACACCACGAAAGTCAACTAAACCATCAATTTTTGCAATCTCAGCTGCTTCCTTAGGTTTACGTGCTTCAACTAATTCTGCAACTCGTGGTAACCCACCCGTAATATCTTTCGTCTTAATCGCACCACGTGGAAGACGTGCAAGAAGCATACCAGGTTTAATGTGTTGCTTTTCATCTACAGATAAAACAGCTCCAGCTGGAATAGCATAAGTACCCACTAAATCTTTAAAATCAGGATCATTATAAATTGCAATTTGAGGATGTAGCTCACCTCGATGTTGTTTTACGATTAATTCTATAAGTCCAGTTTGTTTATTAATTTCTTTTTCAGTTGAAATACCTTCCACAAGATCTTCGTATTTAATATATCCGGAACGATCGCAAATAATAGGAATGTTATGAAGCTCAATTTCTACAATTTTTTGTCCAGGATGGACAGATGCTCCATCTTTAACAAGAATTTTAGCTCCAAGCTCAAGCGGAATTATTTGAAGAGATTCTATAGATTTTGTGCTAAGAAGTTTCTTATAGTCTTGGAGTTTACGTCCCTCATCACGCACAACATGTAATGCTCCATTTTTATTTAAAACCAAAGAATTTCCATGCGAATCCTCAACTGTTCTTAAATCCATATAGACAGCAATTCCCTCATTTTCCACAACAATCTCAGGACTAAAAGTAGCTGCAGCAATCCCTCCTAAATGAAATGTTCTCATTGTCAACTGAGTCCCCGGTTCTCCAATGGACTGCGCGGCAATAATTCCAACAGCTTCTCCTAATCCAATCTGACGTCCATTAGCTAAATTCATTCCATAACAATTTGCACAAACTCCTCGTCGACTTTCACATGTTAATGGAGAACGAATTCTTACACTCTCAATTCCTGCATCATCAATCAATTCAGCTTGTTGAGCTGTTAGAATATCGCCAGCTTTTGCAAGCAGTTTACTCTTATCACCAGGTTGATAAATATTATCAGCAATTGTTCGACCGTAAATACGATCTTTAAGTGGTAATAATTCTTCTTGTCCCTGTTTAATTCCTGAAACTTCAATTGCATTCAACGTGCCACAATCAAACTCAGTCACAATGACATCTTGAGCCACATCAACGAGTCGACGAGTCAAATAACCTGAATCTGCTGTTTTCAAAGCAGTATCCGCAAGACCTTTACGCGCGCCATGAGAGGAAATTGAATATTCAATCACTGTTAAACCTTCTCTAAAATTAGAGGTAATTGGAGATTCAATAATCTCTCCTGTTGGCTTAGCCATCAGACCACGTAAACCACCAAGTTGTTTCAACTGAGACTTATTTCCCCTTGCTCCAGAATCAATCATTAAAAAGAGAGGATTATGGCGAGAATCTTCGACTTTACTTACTTCTTCAAACAGAGTTTCAGAAAGATAATCTGAGACTTCAGTCCAAATGCTAATTGTTTTTGACTCTCGCTCACCATCAGTGATAATTCCATCTTCATATTGTTTACGCACAACTTCTACTTTCTGATACGCATCCTTAATGACTTTATGCTTAATTTTAGGAATACGTACGTCAGTAATCCCCATGGAAATCGCTGCTTTTGTAGCCTGAGAGAAACCTAGATCTTTAAGATCATCTAAAAATTTAACTGTTGCTTCTAATCCAACCTTTCTATAACAATCAAGAATCAACTGACTCATGCGTTTGCTTGGCATGTTGTAATTCTGAAATCCAAGTTCTTTTGGTACAATTTTATTAAAAAGTACTCGACCTGGTGTCGTAACAATAATGGATCCTTCAATCCTTACTTGAATTTTTTCATGAATATGTAAACCCCGACCTGTGGTGTCATATCTGTTGCTTTTTTTACCTCTTTCATTAAATAAAGTCATACTATCAGCAGCTGATAGAGCTAATAGCACTTCATTTTGATCCGAAAACACTTTGGTCTTTTTAGGAAAATAAATAGGATCTGCCATTAAATAATAGAGTCCTAAAGTCATATCTTTAGAAGGAATCGCAACAGGCTTACCAGAAGAAGGCAGGAAAATATTATCAGGAGCCATCATTAAAATTTTTGTTTCTAGCTGAGCTTCAATCGATAAGGGAACGTGAACAGCCATTTGATCACCATCAAAGTCCGCATTAAAGGCGGAACAAACGAGAGGGTGTATCCGAATGGCCTTTCCTTCAATAAGCACAGGTTCAAAAGCTTGAATCCCAAGTCTATGAAGAGTAGGAGCTCGGTTCAGCATGACTGGATGGCCTTTTATAATCTCTTCAAGGACATCCCATACTTCAGGTGCTCCCCGTTGGATCATTTTTTTAGCTGAACGAATCGTATAGACATATCCTAATTCTTTTAATCGTTTCACAATAAAAGGTTCAAAAAGCTCAAGAGCCATGTCTTTAGGAATTCCACACTGATTAAACTTCAACTCAGGTCCTACAATAATCACAGAGCGACCTGAATAATCTACTCTTTTACCAAGAAGGTTTTGACGAAAGCGTCCTCCCTTTCCTTTAAGCATTTCAGAGAGGGATTTTAATGGACGATTTCCTGCTCCCATGACTGGATGACCATGACGACCATTATCAAAAAGAGCATCTACTGCCTCTTGTAGCATCCTTTTTTCATTTCGGACAATTACGTCAGGTGTTTTAAGACGTAAAATAGCTTTTAAGCGATTATTGCGATTAATCACTCGACGATAAAGATCATTTAGATCTGAAGTAGCAAAACGTCCCCCGTCAAGAGGAACTAGTGGCCTTAAATCAGGTGGAATGACAGGAATGGATCGCATCACCATCCATTCAGGCTTATTAGAAGAGGTGACAAATCCTTCTACAATCTTAAGGCGCTTAGCCAATTTCATGCGAGCTTGTTGAGATTTTGTTCTTCTGAGTTTTTCTTTGAGATCTATTAATAACCCATCGAGATCTTCATTACGTAATAAATCAGCAACCGCTTCTCCACCCATTTTTGCGTCAAAAGCTCCATGGCCCCACTTCTCAATTGCATCTCGATACTCTGCATCATTTAGTAGTTGTTTACGTTCAAGATCAGTTTGACCAGACTCAATAACCACATACTCTTCGTAATAAATAATCCGTTCAAGATCACTCGAAGACATGCCTAAAACATTACCAATACGCGAAGGCATTGACTTAAAAAACCAGATGTGGACAACAGGAACAGAAAGCTCAATATGTGCCATCCTCTCTCGACGAACTTTTGAAAGAGTCACCTCTACACCACATCGATCACAGACAATTCCTTTGTGTTTGATTTTTTTATACTTACCACAAGCACACTCCCAATCTTTTGTGGGACCAAAAATCTTTTCACAAAAAAGTCCTCCCTTTTCAGGCTTAAATGTACGGTAGTTAATAGTTTCAGGTTTTTTTATCTCTCCAAGGGACCACTTATCTCGAATAACAGCATCCGATGCGATTCCGATTTTTAACTTATCAAAACGATTTTTTTGAGACTCTTCAAACATTCACGGCTCTCCACAATAGATTATTTAGACAGATCACTACTCAAATTTATCCTTCATGAACTGTTAAAGGACGAGCATCTAAAGCCAATCCTTGCATCTCTTTTATTAACACATTAAAGGACTCTGGAGTTCCTGGATAAAGTAAATTTTCTCCTTTTACAATCGATTCATAAATACGAGTCCTTCCTAATACATCATCAGATTTCACAGTCATAATTTCCTGCAACACATTAGCTGCTCCATAAGCTTCTAGAGCCCATACTTCCATTTCTCCAAAACGCTGACCACCCATCTGAGCTTTACCACCTAAAGGCTGTTGAGTGACTAAAGAATAAGGCCCAATTGAACGGGCATGAATTTTATCAGCAACAAGATGGCTTAATTTCAACATGTAAATATAGCCAATGACTACACGACTATCAAAACGTTCTCCTGTTTTTCCATCGTAAAGAAATGATTTTCCATCATCGGGAAGCCCTTGTTCGCGCATCATTTCCCAAATACGATCTTCAGGAAAACCCTCAAAAACAGGACTCTTAACGTAAATCCCCGCCTTTTTAGCCGCAAATCCAAGATGCGTCTCTAGTACTTGTCCCATATTCATACGAGAAGGGACCCCAAGAGGATTTAAAATAATTTCTATTGTATCTCCGGTTGGCAAATAAGGCATATCTCCTTCTGGAACGATCTTTGAGACCACTCCCTTGTTTCCGTGTCGACCTGCCATTTTATCCCCAACCTGAAGCTTTCTTTTTGAAGCTATATAGACTTTGACTTGACGAATCACCCCTGGATCTAAATCAGCATCTCCTTTACGCAATTGCTCTAATTCTGTTTTATGCTGCATCTCAAGTTTCTGTAACTCAGTTTCATAATCACGCAAAATCACTCTTAGTAAGTCATAGATTTCATTACTAGGCATGATCAAATCAATTGGATCTTCTTCTTCCAGTTTTTCAATTAGATCCTGCTTAAACACAATTCCTTTTGGAATAATTTCTTCTGCAGTCCTGCGATGAATAATTGCAGCAGGAGATGGTTCATTTAATAGAAGTGCCCCTAATTTTTCATGCCTTTCTATGACTAAATGCATCATCTTTTGCTTATAGTCTTTTTGGAGATCTTTCAGATGAGTCGCTTCTTCAACAAGCTCATCGTCTGTTTTAGAAAGACGATCGCGACGGCTAAACACCTTTACATCCATTACCACTCCCTCTGTACCCGGAGGAACAGTCAGAGAAGCGTCTTTAACATCCGCAGCTTTCTCACCAAAAATCGCCCGAAGTAACCGCTCCTCAGGAGCAAGTTCTGTTTCAGATTTTGGTGTAATCTTCCCAACAAGGATATCCCCTGGCTTAACTTCAGCCCCAATCCGAATAATCCCATCTTCTCCAAGATGAAGAAGTGCTTCTTCAGATACATTTGGAATATCACGTGTAATTTCTTCCTTACCGAGTTTAGTATCTCGTGCAGTCAGTTCAAACTCTTCAATATAGATTGATGTGTAGGCATCTTGACGTAATAATTTTTCAGAAATAATAATTGCGTCTTCGAAGTTGTATCCAAACCAAGGCATAAATGCTACAAGGACATTCTTGCCTAAAGCCACTTCTCCTTGCTCTGTTGCGGGTCCATCTGCAATGACATCTCCTGCTTGAATTTCATCACCAATTCCGCAAAGAGGTTGTTGATTGACCGAGGTACCAGCATTTGATCTCATAAATTTTTTTAGCTGATAGGCTTTCTTTTCCAAAGGATTAGCTTTTGAGGCAATCACAATTTTCAATCCATCAACATAATCAACCACGCCCTCTTCTTCCGCAATAAGCACAGCACCTGAATCACGTGCTGCACGTGCTTCTAAACCTGTTCCTACAATTGGTGCTTCTGTTTTTAACAGAGGAACCGCTTGACGCTGCATGTTTGACCCCATTAAAGCTCGATTCGCATCATCATGCTCAAGAAAAGGAATTAAGCCTGTGACAATTGAAACGAGTTGTTTCGGAGAAACATCCATATGAGTGACGCGCTCAGTTTCAATTTCTAAAGACTCTCCCCTATAACGAGCCCAACAAATGGATTCTACAAACATGTTGTATTTATCTAAGGGCGCAGAAGCTTGAGCAATGACACATCTTTCTTCTATATCGGCAGTCATATACTCAATTTCATCAGTTACAACTCCATCTTTTACAATACGATAGGGCGTTTCGATAAAACCAAATTCATTAATTTTAGCAAAAGAAGAGAGAGAAGTAATTAAACCAATATTTGGCCCCTCAGGAGTTTCAATCGGACAGATTCTTCCATAGTGGCTTGCATGAACATCGCGAACTTCAAAGCCAGCTCGTTCTCGATTTAATCCTCCCGGCCCTAAAGCAGAAAGTCTTCTTTTATGAGTTAATTCAGCTACTGGATTCGTCTGATCCATAAACTGAGATAGCTGTGAACGACCAAAAAAGTCTTTTAAAACCCCTGCTAATCCTTTTGCTGAAACAATCTTACCTGGGGTTAATGTGTCAGAAGAAAAATCAAATAAATTCATCCGTTCTTTAATGATTTTCTCCATTCTAGCTAAACCCACTCGACACTGATTTTGAATGAGTTCACCGACAGAACGCACACGCCTATTAGCAAGATGATCAATATCATCAAGTTGCATGTTTTCTTCACCATCTCTCAAACGAATCAAATACTTCAATGCACCAACAACATCTTCTTTTCTAAGAGTAATAATTGACAGAGCATCATCATTGATTTCAAAACCTAATTTTCGGTTGAGTTTATAGCGACCAACTCGTCCTAAATTATAACGCTTAGGATCAAAAAATAGACGCATGATCACAGAGCGAGCATTTGAAAGGGTTGCAGGTTCACCAGGGCGGATCTTACGATAAAAATCTTTCAAAGCTGATTCATAAGAATCCGTTGGATCTTTAGCCAGCATCTTAATAATCGGATGATTCTCATCAACATCTTCAGCTAGTTTGAATGTTTTAATACCCGCATCAAAAATGCGTTTAAGCATAGCTGTACTTAATTTCTCACCTGCTTTACCGTAAACAAGACCACTTTCACTATCAATCAGATCATGAGCAAGTATTCGACCAACAAATTTTGCAAAATCATTCTCACTTTTCAAATTCACTTCAACAACGCTAAAAAACTCTTCAATAATATCGGCATCAGTAGAATATCCAAGAGCGCGGATAAAGGTTGTTGCCAGAATTTTACGACGGCGTTTCTTACGATCCACATAGATATGAATAAAGTCATTAATATCAAATGCAGCCTCAAGCCAGCTTCCGCGGTAGGGAATAATTCTAAAAGCGGACAAAATCATCCCTTTTGAATGGCGTTCTTGCTCAAAATTAATACCAGGAGATCGATGAAGTTGAGAGACTACAACACGCTCAGCACCATTAATAATAAAAGTCCCTTTTTCAGTCATCACAGGGACTGTGCCCATATAGACTTCTTCTTCTTTAATTCCTGTTTCGTCAGTCAAACGAAAATGCACTTTTAAGGTCACATTATAGGTAATTCCACGACGAATACACTCTTCAGGTGAGTACTTAGGAACTCCAAGATTATAAGTAAGGTACTCTAAAATTGTTTTTTCATCATAAGATTTAATAGGAAAAATTTCCCTAAAAACCTCTTCTAAACCAATATTTTCTCTATCCTCTGCAAATTTATCAGCTTGTAAAAACTGGTTATACGATTTAAGTTGAATTTCAATTAGATTAGGAAGATCAATAATTTCTTCCTTCTTAACAAAGCTGATCCGATCTGGCCGTCTCTTTAGCATGTGCTTGCTCCCTAGCTTTTTTTGTAGAACTATGTAACATCTCTTCTTAGAATGAAAAAAGGCATTGATAACAGCTTATTATCAATCCCCAT
This sequence comes from Chlamydiales bacterium, assembly GCA_041395025.1. Taxonomy (NCBI): domain Bacteria; kingdom Pseudomonadati; phylum Chlamydiota; class Chlamydiia; order Chlamydiales; species Chlamydiales bacterium. The sequence continues at coordinate 1,198,955 of JAWLBH010000001.1, read as the reverse complement.
ACAGAAAAAAAAGATTTTCGAAGAATATTCCTTAAAAAACCTCTAGCCACAAATAAATATAATTAGGAATTAAAATTAAATTTTTAAAAACAAGAAACTCCAATATATAAAGCCTCAAGCTATGAAAACAATTTGTAACTTACAGAGATAAAAATAATGGTCATGAAACCCCTTGCATTATAGCCTTAGCACCAGTAGCTTCGATCTTTTTAAGAATCTCTTCTGCTTCTGCTTTAGGAACTCGTTCTTTCAAAACTTTAGGAGCACTCTCAGCAATTTCTTTTGCTTCCTTTAAACCAAGACCCGTAATTTCTCGAACTACTTTAATGACACTAATTTTTTTATCTGCAGGCACCTCTTTTAAAGTAACTTGAAAATCTGTGGCTTCTTCAACTTTCTCTTCAACAACACTCGCTGGAGCAACAGCAATACTGGTTGGAGCGGCTGCTGTGACATCCCATGATTCTTCTAACATTTTTTTTAACTTAGCAAGATCTTTTACTTTCAAATTACTAAGAGTTTCAACAATCCCTTCTAAATTTTCCGTAGTCACTTTATTTACCTCTAATTAAAAAAATTTAAACGATTTTAGTCTTTCTTTCCTTTCTCTTCTAAACAATAAGGAAGAGCAGTAAGGAGAGCCTGGATTGCTCCTACAGAATGAGACAATGGAGCCTCAAAAAGACCAAGAATTTGTGCACGCATTTCATCCAGACTTGGAAGAGTGGCAATCGTTGTAACTTCTTCAGCAGTACAAAATTCTCCTTCAATATGCCCACCTAAGACTTTGATAGATTGATCATGATCATCCCCATATTTTACAGTGGTTTTAATCAGTTGAGTAAGATCATTTAAGGAAAACACTACTCCAATATGCCCCTCAAGATAAGTAGGATTAATTTCAATTCCTTGGTCAAAAGCTGCTTTAATAAAAACACGTTTAGGAACAACTTCGAATTCCCCTCCTATTTGAGCAATTTGATCACGAAATTGACGAGCTCGTGCTGCTGAAAAATCTTTATAACAAGTAATTACAAACCCATTAGAGTTTTCGATTTTATCTTTAATTGCACCAAGAAGAAATTTTTTCTCTGTTCTCACTTTTACCTTATTATATGTATGGGATCTCACGGAGATCAATTTTTAGACCAGGACCCATAGTTGAAGAAAGAGTACATGAAACAAAATACTGTCCTTTAGCAGAGGCAGGTTTGGCACGGCCAATTGCTGAAAGAAACGCATGAACATTTTCCAAAAGCTTCTCTTTGTTGAAAGAAAGCTTTCCTATTCCATTATTACACAACCCATGACGATCAACTTTAAATTCGATCTTTCCTTGCTTTATTTCATTCACTGCTTGTGCAACGTTAGTTGTTACAGTACCACCTTTCGGCGTTGGCATTAAACCTCTAGGACCTAATACTTTACCTAACTTTCCAACTTCTCGCATCATATCAGGAGTAGCAACTACAACATCAAAATCAGTCCAACCTTCTTTCACTTTTTCAAATAACTCCTCACTACCTGCATACTCAGCGCCAGCATCTAAGGCTTCTTTCTTTTTTTCACCAGCAGCAAATACAAGTACACGAAGTGATTTTCCTGTTCCATTTGGCAAAGAAACCGTCCCTCTAACATTCTGATCAGATTTCTTTGGATCCACACCTAATCTAACAGACAGATCAAGAGTTTGATCAAATTTAACGGGTGGACATTTTTGTAAAATCTCCACGGCTTCATCAAAAGAATGAAGAGCAGATTTATCAATCAATGATGTAATTTTTCGAATGCGTTTGCTTTTATACCCCATCTATTTTCCTAATTCTGAAGGTCTATATCTATTCCCATACTCTTCGCTGTTCCTTCAACCATTCGCATGGCAGAAGCCATAGAACGAACCCCCATGTCCTCATATTTTTTTTCAGCGATTTCTTGCACTTGCTTATTTGTTAACTTCCCTATTTTATCGCGATTTGGAGTGCTAGATCCTTTTTCAACAGAAATCTTTTTTTTAATCATTTCAGCAACAGGAGGCTGTTTTGTCTGAAAAGTAAAACTCTTATCTTGATAGACAATAATTTCAACTGGAAGAATATCGCCAATTTTATCTTGTGTTTTTGCATTAAACTCCTTGCAAAATGCCATAATATTTAGGCCTGCTGCTCCTAATGCTGGCCCAATAGGAGGTGCTGGGTTTGCTTTCCCAGCAGAGATTTGTAGTTTAATGACTTTGATAACTTTTTTAGCCATAATGCTTACTTTATCTTTTTCTAGTGGCGAATCATTATAATTAGACAGGTTTTTTCAAGGTAGTGTTTTTAAAGAGTAAATGGAAATTTTTTCTCATCCATCTGTTTCTGGCCCCACTTCTTCAACTTGCCAAAACTCAAGATCATCTACACGTGTGTCTCGTCCAAAAATAGAAACCATGACACTCAAACGTCCTTTTTCCTGAAAAACTTCGACTACGTTACCAATAAAGTTTACAAAGACTCCATCATTAATCTTCACTCGACTGCCCAACTCAAATTTATGCTTTTGAGTGACTCCTTTCTTCTTCGATTCCAAATCTGCTAAAATTTCTTTCACTTCATTATCTGTCAATGCTGTAGGCTTGTCTCCACCTAAAAAATCAATGACTCCTGTTGTCGCCTTAACATACTGCCAAGACTCATCAGTCAAGACCATTTTGATTAAGACATAGCCAGGCCAAATCCGTTTTTCACTAATTTTATGCTCCCCTTTCTTCACCTCCATCACATTTTCTGTAGGAAGTAAAATTTCTTGAATAAAGTCCAATAAACCAGAAGACTCACGAAATTCTTCAAGAGCTTTTTTTACTTTCTTTTCTTGGGCGGTAAAAACTTGGACAACATACCACTTATGCATGAAAAATTATCCTATAAAAAATTTAAAAATTAAATTCACTCCGCCCAAGAATCCTTGAATTAGCAAATCGACAAAATAGACAAACATCCCGAAAATAAAAGTACTTAATAGAACAATCTTTGTATACTTCTTAAGTTCTTCCTTATCTGTCCAATCAACTTTCTTGAGCTCTTGTTTAACTTCTCCACAAAATGTAACCCATTTTCGGCTTTGCAATTTCTTTGAAACATTTAATTGATTTTTTTTACCATTCATCTTTCATATCGCCCCTGTGCATGGTCATCTGAACTTATAAAAAGGCCCTAAGAAGAATTAAAAAATAACTTGCTACCGATGTTCATTACAACATTCGAGTGCGGAGGGACTCGAACCCCCGACCGGCGGCTTTGGAGACCGCTGCTCTACCAAGCTGAGCTACACACCCATTGTAATGCAAAAAGCTCACAAGATAGGTCTTTTACTCTCCTACTCGATAATTTGAGAAATTGTTCCAGCACCGATTGTACGACCGCCTTCTCGGATAGCAAAACGCATTCCTTCTTCCATTGCAACTACTGAAATGAGTTCAGCTGTAATTTCAATATTATCACCAGGCATAACCATTTCTGTACCAGCAGGAAGCTCTACAGTACCAGTCACATCTGTTGTTCGGAGATAGAACTGGGGACGATATCCTGTAAAAAATGGCTTATGCCGGCCTCCCTCATCTTTAGTTAAAATATAAACAGCACCTTTAAACTTCTTATGTGGTGTTACAGAACCAGGAGCACAAAGTACCATTCCGCGTTCGATATCTTTTTTCTCTACACCTCTGAGTAGCACTCCAACATTTTCTCCAGCGTTGGCTTCTTCAAGAATTTTATTAAACATTTCAAGACCAGTAGCCACTGTATCGCGTGTCTTTCCCAATCCAACAATTTGGATTTTATCGTTAAGTTTAACAGAACCTCTTTCAACTCGACCAGTTGCGACTGTTCCACGTCCGGAAATAGAAAAAACATCTTCAATTGGCATAAGAAAAGGCTTATCTATTTCGCGTGTTGGTGTTAAAATGTGTTCATCAACCGTCTGCATCAAATCTTTAATGCTCTGAACATATTTTGGATCTCCCTCCAAAGCTCTAAGCGCAGAACCTTTGATAATTGGGGTGTCTTTGTAGCCCTTCTCTTCAAGAAGTTCTAAAAGTTCCATCTCAACCAGCTCAATCAACTCTTGATCACTTTCACCCACCATATCACACTTGTTGAGAAAAACCACAATGTATGGCACACCCACTTGGCGAGCTAGAAGAATATGTTCTTTTGTTTGAGGCATTGCACCATCTGTTGCCGCAACCACAAGGATTCCACCATCCATCTGAGCAGCCCCTGTAATCATGTTTTTCACATAATCGGCATGGCCTGGACAATCCACGTGTGCGTAATGGCGTTTTGCTGTTTGGTACTCAACATGGCTCGAATTAATCGTAATTCCACGCTGTTTCTCCTCAGGAGTGTTATCAATTGAAAGATAGTCGCGAAAGGTAGCTCCTCCTTCCTCAGCCAGTACTTTAGTAATAGCTGCTGTAAGAGTCGTTTTACCGTGGTCAACATGGCCAATTGTCCCTATATTGATGTGCGGCTTAGTTCTTTGATATTTTGCCTTAGCCATTTATGAATCCTCTTTTTTAAATAGTTTAAAATAAATCTTTTTAAATTTTCTATGCCCAAAATAGGAATTGAACCTACGACCGCTTGCTTACCATGCAAGTGCTCTACCACTGAGCTATCTGGGCACATGACTGATGTAAAAAGAGCACATCCTACGTGATAAATCTAAAATAAATCAACTTTTATCCCTAATATCACGATGTCGATAGATAATACGCGCTTTAGAAAGATCATAAGGAGACATTTCAACAGTGACTTTATCTCCAGTTAAAACACGAATATTACGCATACGCATCTTTCCACAAAGATGAGCAATGACGATCATTTTGTTCTCCAATATAAGGACACGAAAATGCATATTGGGAAGCAGCTCTTCTACAACCCCCTCAACTTTAATCATATCTTCTTTCGCCATTATCCCTTTATACTAGTTCAATAAGAAAAACAAAGATTAAACAATAAGATTGATATTAAGGTCAACTATTCCTTGTGTCGACAAAAAATTACAGTTTGCTAAAATTTTCTGTTTTTCATAAAATCCTCTCTATGAGTGTGAATTGTATCAAAGAAGCATTCACTGGTTTTGGTGAAAGAGTTTCAAGATCCTCATCTGTTCGAGCGGTTGTAAGGTTTATTAAAAAAAACTGGAAGCAGATTATCGGGTATCTTTTAGCTTGGTCTTTTATCATCATATCAACCGGCGCGCTATATGGCTTTCAAGCTGTTGCAAGACCTCTCACAATTGGTTTTTCTATTGGAATTGGAGTGGGGTGTTGTGGAGCTGTTCTTGCAACTCAAGTCTTTTGTCATGACGACCCTCAAAAAAGCTTAAAATACACCCCATGGAATATTCTAAATAACGGCATTAAAAGACTCGATGAAAATGCTACTCGTCAAGTGCTTCTTACAGTAGCTGTCACCGTGTTTCTCGTAGCTTGTGTCACTTTTCCCTATGTTTTAGGAGGATTGATTGGAGTTTTCATAGGAAATCAGGTCCTGACAAAGATAATATGTAAACAAAATTTAGGTCCTGATCCTAAAGAAAGGATCGATTCAAGAAAAAATATTCAACATCTCTTGAAAATAGGAAACGAGCAAATCAGAAAATTCGATAAACAGCGAGAAAAATTAGAAAACTGTTTAGTACAACTAGAAGCTGCTGATTATGAATTAACAACCCAACCTCAATGACATGACGCTTGATATTCGAAGCATTCAAGATAGTTTCTCCTTATGTACAACTTATGAAGAGACTTACAAAAAAATCATCGAATGGGGACATCGTCTTTCTCCATTTAGATCTGATTGGAAAACAACAGAGTCCCTAGTCAAAGGTTGTCAAAGCATTATGTATCTTCATAGTGAATTCAAAGAAGGAGTGATTTTTTTTACTGCGGCTTCTGATGCACTCATTTCTGCTGGACTTGCAGCTATTTTAATTGAAGCTTATACTAATCATTCTCCAGAGTTTGTCCTTACAACTCCTCCAGATTTTCTAGAAGAGCTAGGAATTCCAGCGTCATTAACTCCGGGACGAGCTAATGGTCTTGCAAGTCTTTATCTTAAAATGAAACAAGAAGCTCTGAAATTCTCCCTTTCTCAAAGGATAGAGTAGAAAAAATCTTTAACTATCTTTATTTAAGATCCTATCCTATTGACACCATCCATCCAATTTTCCCAGCTATTTCAATAAGAAAAACAAAAACAGCATAGGACATCACAAACACAAGCATCGGTTTCCCGAGCGGTAAAGAAAAATCCGAAAGATACCCCTTTCGGTAACGGCCTACCCAAACCATAAGGGCAGGGAAAATTCCATTTAAGATGGCATCTCCTATTCCTCCTGAGGTATCAAGAGCAATCAGGAAGACTCTTTCCATAATCAAAACAAAAAACAACGTAGGGATTACGATTAGTAATCCTAATGCAATACTTCCCCAGCGATTTTCATGAATTTTTAAACCATCAGATAGAAAATCAAACAATCCTAATGCAATCCCAAGAAAAGAGGTGACTAGAGCAAAGAAAGCAAAAAAATCTGTCATCATTCCAATCCATGAACTTCCAAAAGAGACTGCAAGATAATCTGTGACTCCTTGACCAACCATGAGGGCATGAGCCAAGCCATATTCTCCCTCTAGCGGGACCGTTCCTAAAACAAGGGCTTGCCAAATCAGGTAAACAAAAAATGTGATCGTTGTTCCGATAATAATTGACATGCGCAAAGCTTTTCCATCCTGTTTTAGATAGAGCGTCAAACTAGGAACAATCGTTTGAAAACTAAAAACTGTTAAAAGCATAGGAAGAGCGACAAGATGATTTTTCCATAGACTACGTGCTAAATAATGCCACTTGATATAGTCTACTCCTCTTCCAATTAAAAGAATGTAAGCTCCAATCAAACCCAACATCAGTATCGTATTGACTCTTCCAACAATCATATTTCCAAAATAGATCACCGCTCCTAAAACTAGAACAAATGAAACAATAGCCCAAGATGGTGAGATGGCTATTCCAAAAAATCTTTCAGTTGCAGAAGTGATTAACCCACCTCCCCCTGCAGCATAAGCAACAAGAGAAGCATATCCGATAAATAGATAAAGCAGCCAGGCTATCGCTTTACCAACTGGACCTAATAAACGAGAAGCCAACGTAATAATATGAACCCCTTCTTCCATCCAGAGATTCGCCTCAGCAAGCAATAAAGCTGTGGTTGTCATAAAAGCCCAGCTAATAAGCAATAAAAAAAAAGAAGGCAAAAAGCCATAAGGACCTGTCACGATAGGAAGAGCCAACATGCCACCCCCAATGCATGTTCCTGCAACAAGAAGCGAAGCTCCTAAAATACTTCCTTTTTTAGATAACATGACTCTTCCTTAGAAAAAAAAGGTAGTTTTTCATAAAACAAGATAAAAAGTAAATAAAAGCCGATGATGTAATGACTAAAAGAAATAGAAGAGCTTTTATAAAAAACAAATTATATTTTCCTCTTTCCCACCTGTAATACGTATTGAATAATCGCTTGCTATCAATAGATTATATTCGATGCGTACACCAAATGTGCCAGATAAATAAATACCTGGCTCAATGGAAAAGCACATTCCTGGTAAAATTTTCCGATGATCAGCCATTTCTAGGTTATCAAAATTCACTCCGGCTCCATGGACGTGTGTATCAATGTTATGTCCAGTTCTATGGATAAAATACTCTCCGTAACCAGCACGTGTGATATATTGTCGACAAAAATCATCCACTTCACAACCAGATAACCCTCTTTTAATATGATGATCTATATAATCAATCGTCTCTATTAATCCTCCCTTAACTATTTTGAAAACCTCTTCCTGATAAGGAGTTGGTTGTGGAGCGGCTATTCCAACACGAGTGAGGTCAGCATAAATGCTTTCGGGGACATTTTTTTTACACCACATATCAATCAAGATAAAATCCCCTTTACGAATGACATGCGCATGATCTTTCCGTGCTCGATAATGAGGAAGTGCTGAGTGCTCATTGACTGAGCAAGTCGGGCTATCTTCAGTAATGCAGTTGTATGCTGTAAACTCGCTCAAAATAAATTTTTGCACATCGTATTCGGTAATATTCTGCTTTTTCCAAATTGCATTAGCAATCAAATCCCATACCTTAGAAAAAATGGTTTCTAAAACTGTAGCTGCCTCGAAATGAGAGGCTATTTGACTCTCATTGAGAACACTAGTGTGGTGTTGAACTAAGTCAGCAGAGCTTTTGATTTCTATCCCAAAGCTGCGAATCACTTCAATCGTGCCAGCATCTACAACTGAAATATTTGGATTTAGATTGCGTGGAGAATACTCCATGATCACTACCTTAACTCTATTTAAAACCTTTTCTAAAACCTTTTCTAAATCTGTCCAAGACAAGTAAAGATATTTCAATCCTGGAAGCATATTTAAACTCTCTGACTCAATAGTATGAAGGATTTTCTTAGGTTCACCTTGCCTAGGAATCCAGTAAAAAAACCGTCTTGTAATTACAAGATGTGGAGGGATTTCTAAAAGTTTGTGAGCAAAACGATTTGAACCATGATTATCATAGATAAGCCAACCATCTATTTGCTTTTCATCTAACCAATGTTGAATCTGTAAAATTTTTTTTTTCATTAAAACTTACTATTGCAAAAAACGAGGCTTTTTTCAAACTGTGAGCTTTCGCGTTTTAACTATTTAGAGTTTGAATTAATACTGAGGCAGCAATCATTCTTAATACCAATGAAGGTTCTTTCAATCTTTCCACTAAAAATGGAAGAGTTTCTCGACTGCCTATTGGTCCTAATGCCTCAAGAATTTTAATTTTTAGCTGTCGATCTCCTTCAGGATAAGCAGAAATTAAATAGGGAACAGCTGTTGGATCATGTCCCCAAGTGGCAAGAACAAGAGCTGCTTCAACTCTAGTATGAGGATCTTGGCTCTCAAGAATTGCTCGTACATGATCTATGGCTGATTCACTTCCTTCGCTAAGTAACAATTCAGCAGCTAATCCTGTTAGGCCCCATTGTCTATCATGAAGAAATAGTTTAATTGCTTCTTCCACACCTGGATATTCTAGAATAGCTAAGATGTTTAATAATTTTAATCTTACTTTTTGATTCACGATTGCTGGAAAATTTGGAATCACTGGATTATGAGCAAGGTTGCTCTTGGCTAAAGCAGGAAATCCTCCCTCTTCCAGGATCATCCATTTCTCTTTCTGATTCCGCAAAAAATGATCCAGAATCTCGCAAGATTCCTCACAAAACTCTCTCTGATTAATAAGAGCAAGTGCCAAATTTGCCTTTACATAAGGATTTTGCACCGTGTTTAAATAGCGATGTGCTAAGTTTATCCCATACTTACCTGCTGCTAATAAAGCTCCAGCTGCTATTGTCTGAACTTTAGGATTCTTATGAAATAGCCATCGACTCAATGCTTCTTCCCCATCATCAGGATCTGCTAAGACCCAAACCCAAGAAGCTGTAATTCCAACAATCGGATGATCAGCATTTTGAGCTAGTTTTTTTACTTGATCTGTTGGTGAAATTCTTAAAAATCCCAATCCTTTTAGAGCAGCTATTTTCACATCAGGGTGTGGATCACTAAGAAGTTGATGCAAAATCTTGATATTTTTTTTCTCTTCATAATGAGCAATTAATTCACAAGCTAATTCACGCAAAGCAGCTCGTTTGCTCGATGCTAAAAGGTGAATTTCTTCATCTTGAATTGAATCACGAAAATTCACAATGGCTTTAATCAAAATAGATTTCTCTTGAGCACCAATTTTTGGATCTTGCACACGTGTGATAAGTTCAGGCATGACCTCTTCTATATGAAGTTGGGAAAGCGCTTTATATAAAGCAAGCCGGACTTCGTATATAGGCTCATTTTGCAATATTCTGATCATTTCTTCTTTTAAAGGTTGATCCCCGTAGAGAGCAGCCAATTCCAAACAAACCGATCGAATTCTAGAATTTGTATGTCTTAATCCTGTAATTAAAAATGGAATAGCATAGATATCTTGAGTTAAGGCAGCTCCAATCATACTGACCAATTGCGAAATAGACCCTGGTGCTTTGAGCCCTTTTCTTAAAATCACCCACGCCATCTCTTCAAGAGAATCCTGACTCATGGCTTTTTCGGGAAAGCGATCATGAAAATCATGCCAAAAATTCACCATTTCCCCTTCCAAGCCAGCTGCTCCTAAACTTTTGAATAAATACTCATAGGAAGAAGAATCCTCTGGGGATAAAGCGAATAGTTTTTTCGACTCACAAAGCGCAGATGTGGTATCACCTATTATGAGAAGAGACTGAATCCGTTGAACGGATTCTACTGAGGCTAACAAAGAAAAAGGGAGTGTACACATCATCAAAAGATTGAGCCATCTCACCTAAAAACCTATATTTGCTTATTCTATAGCGCTAGTGATAAAAAAATATGTTGATTAGATCAACATGAATTCAAAACAGAGGATCTTTGAACACTCTTATTTTGCCTATCGCGCAACTTCGAGATAGCCGATAGCTTGTTTTAAATCACTGAATACGAGAAGAAAAAGAATTTTAAGAGCTGGAGAAACCTCTTATCCAATGGGACCCAAACGTTTCCCACCTATCAAGTGAAAATGCACGTGGGCTATCTCTTGACCTGCATTCCTACCATTATTTACGACTATTCTGTATCCTTCTTGATCCACCTCAAATGCATTAGCTAACTTCTGTCCAATACGAAAAATCTCTCCTACAAGAGAAAAATCTTCTTCACACATAGAGTTGAGATTAGGAATAGGCTTTTTAGGAATCAGCAAAAAATGAATAGGTGCCTGGGGAAATTTATCTTTAATCACGAGAATTTTTTCATCTTCATACACTTTATCAGTTGGCAATTCGCCACTAATGATTTTCTCAAAAAGCGTCTTCATATTTTATGTTATTGTCCTTAAATACTTGTTTCAATGCCTCGATCGCATCCTCTCGAGTTTCCCAGACAGAAATAAAACGCCCCTTGTGACAAAAAATTGCTCCTTCAATGCCACTCTTTTTCTTTAACTCATTCCCTAATAAACCCGCCCAACTTTTAGGAAGAGGAAGTCTCACTTCCATAGAATGATCATAATCAGGAGGGATTGCTCGTAATTTCCAATTTTTTCCTACTGGCATAATGATAAAAAGTGCAGGATGGTGAGCCCCTCCAATTGCAAAAAAACTCTCCAACCAAGGCAAAGAATGATCGAAAATAAGACATTTTTTTGCCTTATTCATCGCTTCTTTTACATCCTGACGACAAGCGATCCTGTAGTTAAAATGTCCAATTGAAGATTGTAAATAGTCAATTGCAAAATCAAGTGCTTTATGAAAAGCACAATCTAATTCTTCTGGTGAGGCATCGTATGTAGTTGGATTATAATTCGCAATCACAGCAGAAAAAGTACAGACACCCACTTCATGCATCAATTGACCATTATCATGAGCATCAATCCCTAAAATTAGAGATTGATTTAAATGAAAAAACATTTCTTGAGAGATGACTTTCATTTCATGACAATATTTTAAAATCATACCCGCACTGCTTAAATGGCCTGTGAAAGAGGCTTGATGGTGGTCAAAACATTTTAAAGATGGGTCATATATCCCGCCTACATCGCATAAAAAATCACAAGCAGCCAATTTTTCAACATCTCGTGATCGAAGAATTTTATCACGATCACCCATATCAAAAACAATCAGAAGAGCACAGGCTGTGACTTCATCGGCATGAAAAGTTCCATCATGAGTCCCTATCGAACGTGGTGTTTTCAAAAATAACCTAAATTTAAATCCATACATTTTAAGCAAAATAAATTTATGAGCAAGATGAGAATCTCATTCAACAGCTCCAACCAGAATTCTTTTGACTATTTCTCAAATTTATTCATCTTAATTTTCTGTTATATCTTTTAATCATTTAGATGAAAAAATCTTCCCCAAAAATTTTTATACAAAATGCAGTTAATATTAAAAGATAAAAAGGATAAAACTAGGGTATGCTACAACTGATGAGCGATCTGTACCTTAATGATTATGATCTTGTTACTCCAGATGGGTATATTGAAAAAATCCATTACCTTAATGAAAACTCCATCATTGCTGAAGTTTTGATCAAAGATATTGCTCCTAATTTTCTCGGTTTCAAAATTCCACAAGATCAAGTCGTTTTCAATTTTAAAAGTGTTTTAGCACAACTTGGTCTAAATGGACTGGGGAAAAATATCATCCTAGATCAAAAAGGCAGAAAAGCCTCTATAGAAGTCTTGATTTCAACAAGAGGCAAGTTAGCAAAAGAGATGGTAAATTATCTCAATCCAGGAGTTTATATTGGTAAATTATTTGCAGCTGATGAACGACGACGTGTTCGTAACCCTGATTATCTTATCCGTTTATTTAGCCGATCGGATAGGAAAGGATTTCCTCTTCTTTCTCTTGGTGAGACAAAGCCCAATCAACAACTCATCATGGAGAAAATTGATGGGAGAGTGATTGCTTTCATTCCTTTAAAAGAGGGACGGATTGAGTATGAACCTTCTATCCAAGGAGTTCTTCCTACGATTGGAAAAGCATTACACCATCAGATCTCTATGCGTTACCTTCTTAGGTTACACCAAAAATTCGCTCCATATCTTTCTCGCACTGTTTCCTCTCATGAGATTCTCTTAGCTTCTTCTTTACCTCTATGTCTCAGAACTGTCTTTGGTCGAGTCGTCAACACCTCTCTACCAGAAGGGTTTGAACACACAACAGCGAATATTTTGCAGCCTGAGAATGAAGCAGGAGATATCTATGAATTATTTGGCCAAAGCTCGCAAGAAATTGACTACATTCCACTCGAATTTTTCACCCTTGAACCCCATCGTGAGCATGTTTGTTTTCGTGATCAATTAAAAGAATGTTTGGAAAACCCTAAAATTATTTTTGAAATCTTTGAAACAGCTCCTGAACCAAAAGATCATCGTACCGCCATTTTTCTTATTAAAAAGCACCAGATATTAAGGTTAACAAGCAAAGAATGGATCCAACGGAATCCTACTTTACAATCTTTTCCCGGGTTAGCTGACCAAACTCGTCAAGCCATGATGGTCGAACGATATATTAAACAACAACCATGCTATCCCTTCTTAAAGGCGATAGAAAATGGTGTAATCACTAGCCAAGGAGTTTTGTTTACACGTTATTTCCCATCACCCCTTATGAAAAGAATGCTTCTCTCTTTTTATGTACAATCATTACTCATGCGTATCTATTTTCAAAGCCCCTCACGTTCAGAAGGAGAATACTTTTCTCAGGAAGATAGGGCGATGTTAATTGATTTAGTGACTTTTGGCATCCCTATCTATTGGGCTGATAAAGTGAGTCATCAGATTTTAGAGTATGTCCAAAGGCCGGGGAAAAGTTCAGGAATGTTTGTTCCTTTAAAACAAGTAGATACATTTAAAAAGGCAACTTTTTTTGGAATCTATGGATCGAATCTTCTTGGAGGCAATTTTGAACAAGAATTAAAAATCCTCCTAGAAGGAGTCTTAACATTACGCATGGAGATTAATCATCCTCTCCTGAATACAAATACTCCATTAGCCCTTGTAACTGGAGGAGGTCCAGGGGCAATGGAAATGGGTAACCGCATGGCAAAAGAATTGGGCATTCTTTCCTGTGCCAATATTGTCAATTTTCAAGTTGAGGCTGATATCCCCACAAATGAACAGCAACAAAACCGTTATGTCGAAGCTAAAATGACCTATCGTCTTGATCATCTTGTTGAGAGGCAGGCAGAGTTTTATCTCGATTTTCCAATTTTTGTCATGGGAGGAATTGGAACGGATTTTGAGTTTGCTTTAGAAGAATTACGCCATAAAGTAGGGTCTCGTAGATTTGCCCCAATTTTATTATTTGGTACCCCTGATTACTGGAAGAAAAAGATCAGTTATCGATATCAGTGTAATCTCTTGTCGAAAACCATCCAAGGATCAGAATGGGTAAGTAATAGTTTTTTTTGCATTCAAACGGCAAAACAAGGTCTTAAAATTTACCGAGACTATTTCACTCAACAACTCAATATTGGACCTAAAGGACCTACATACCCAGATGGGTTTGTGATCGTATAGCGTCAAAAAATCCGACTCGATTCAAACAACTCTATTCTAAAATTTAAAATCCATAATTTATCTTAAGCGCTAGATAATCAGCCCGTTCTTTTACAAATTGACCCTCTTTAGAGAATCCATTATGATATTCCATCCAAACGCGAAATTTTTGTCCGACTCCTTGAAGTTTGCTCCATTCTACGCCCAGAGCATAGGTCTGATCGATATCATAATCATGTTCTTCCCAAGTACGAAAATTCATTGCTAAAAATGGCTGAATATAGAGACGATTAAAACGATCTTTCCCACTGAAAATACGAATTTCTGCACCTCCTTCAAAATACAGAGGTTCTTCAGGAAATTCCTGATCACGTGAGTAAATATACCCCATCCCTCCATATACACGCACTGCGTACCCAAATTGGTAAGAGGCAAAAAAATCGACTCCCTCATCACTTAGATTACATCGATCAAACCCAGGATTGGAAAGAAGGTACTCATCACCTAAATGTGAAGAGATATGCCACCATCGCAATCGAAATGACCAACGATCAAAGGCATAAGTTGCAAGCAAAGAAGCAAAAAAGTCCGTATTCACCATACAAGCTTCAATATGATCGAGATCAAAAACAGAGAAAATCCCTGCCTGAATTCCTAAATCCATATCGCCATGCCAATAGAGAATGTCTTTTAAACGGATAATAATAAAATCTCCTCCAAAAGAGGCAGCTCCTACATGTTTCCCAATCACATTATCATTCAGACGTAAGGCAGCCGCATTCATCACCTGTCTTGGATCAGCAATCAAAGGATGAAAAAGCACGGTATTCTGTGGTAGCCAAATTGCTTTTACCTGAGGTTCAGGGGGAGGGAGGCATATTGAGGTAAAAACAGCCGAATTGCCAATAGTAGAGGCAGAATCTATATCAATCTGAGAGATAAACGCCTCAAGACAACCATTCACTGGAATCACATCATGAACACAAGGAACATCATGAATAAAACAAAGAATGCTACGTGAAAAAGTTCATTATGAGGTAAATTAAACACATAAATCGTGTGATTGTAGGCAATCACTGCACACGAAACTCATAATAATGCATATCAATCAACGCCTGAATATACCCTGTCATATATTCATCACACATATTTACTATGTGAGATTGTGGAATATTATCAGCTCGAGAGCGGTTTTTGTACAGGCTCTGGCCCTGCATAAAGCCATCCCGCACAAATCAACCCTAAAAAAAAGAAAATGCGCATTTTTTAAAAATAAGCAAACTAACGATTTCAATCTACCAATTATGGAACCATCTTAAAAGAAGAGAGATTTTATATATCTCATCACAAACTTGAGATTGATCTTAATCAATCTCTAAATAGTTAATATTTTGTCCCAACGCATTGATTATGAATTTTGAAGGTAGATTAAGAACTTTTATTGCAATCCCTTCCTTTTAAAGGTATCTTGTATGGAGTTTTTAAGGCAGATTCTGGGGCAATAGCTCAGTCGGTTAGAGCAGCGGACTCATAACCCGTAGGTCGCAGGTTCAAGTCCTGCTTGCCCCATTTTTCATATCCTCTTGTAAATTAGGAAATAGTGCGCGAAATACTGAGCTTTTGAAATTAAAATTCACTACGGAAAAATACCCCGTGGCACACATATGGCACAGCTCGGCCCTTCACAAAAATACTTTACAGCACTCCTCATCAGTGGGATAATGCCATCTGCTCACGTTAACCCTAAAAAACGGAGCATGCGCAGATATGGCAACCATTCAAAAACGTAAAAAGAAAAACGGAACCTACAGCTATCGGGTGATGATCCGACAGAGCAACGGTTTTCCTCCTACCTATAAAACATTCCCGACCCGCCAATAGGCTAAAGACTGGGCGCAGCAAGAAGAAGCAAGGCGATTTTTGCGGTGGAAGTCGACCGGATGCATCCTTCATCTAAAGGAATAATTCCAGCAATGACTTTAAGAAGCGTAGTCTTTCCGCATCCATTCGGACCAGTGACGAGGATTCTGTCTCCTTTACTGATGGTTTTGCAGAAATTGGCAAATAAGACCTTATGGCAGCGAGCTTATGCTGGAGCGATTTCTGATGCTTCTCTCCTTTTTTGTCCTAAGCCATGACATTACGGTCCTTCGCCGGGGGTGGCTTACTTTTTGAAAAAGTGATCGCCTTGATTTTTTGCTTCAAGCTTACTCTTTCTTCTTGCTGGGCTTCAAAGGCTTTATCTGCCTTTCAAGCATTCTTTCTTATTCTGCAAGATAGAAATCATAGTTTCCTCCATAGCTGGAAAGCTTTCCGTTTTTGATTTCAATGAAATGGTTGCAGATGACATTTAAAAATTTGCGATCATGAGAGATAATCACACAGGCTCCTTTCCTCTGTTTTTAAAGTCGTTTCTAGCCACTCGAGCATCTCTCGGTCAAGATGATTAGTAGGCTCATCTAAAAGAAGAAGATCCGGATTTTCGATTAGTGTTTTAGCCAAAGCTGACCGTACGCGCTGGCCGCTACTTAAATCGGACATAGGGAGATTCGGAATTTGCCGATATCCACCTAGGTGTTCGTACCTTTCGTGCAACTTGGCCCACTCTGCCAAACGGTTTGGATCTTCAAGACAAACGGCCATTTCTTTTTCAAGATCTGTAAGGGGACTGCCTTCTATGAATTCTCGCACAGAAAGCATCTGCTGTAATCTCCAGAATCCGGCTGCATTATCCCAGCCAAAAGCTGCAGAAGCGTTGTTTTCCCTACGCCATTTTCCCCAATCAAAGCAAAGAACTCTTCTTCATTAATCGAAAGGGAAATATCCTCAAAAAGAGGAAAAACGCCGAAAGATTTAAAAAGATGAGATATTTGTATGAGAAGCTGAGACATAAGTTTGATCCTTGGGTTATTTTTAGTTAACAGATTGGATGCAAACTTAAATTCTCATTGAAAGAAGCTTCTCAAAAGAGAATTTCCGCCATTCTACCATAAATTTTAGACGATTTCAAGAAATTTGATATTTTTAAGGCTCAATCAGTTGAATAGTAAAATTGTGTGCTGAGAGTAGAAAATGCCTGCTTCTCTCCGCTCTCTGCCATCAGATTTATGTAACATAGGTTCCCAATTGCCTTTTTTGCTAAAAAGCCCGTTTTTACTGCAATTGAAGCAAGAAAAGCAGGAATACCATTTCGCATGCTTTCGCATTTTTGCAAAAAAGAGATTATTGAACGTATCAGCCGAGGGGTCATAGGAATCCAAGCCAACATGGATATTGAATTCCAGTGGGAAGACCTAGCTCGAGTCGCGCTGAGCGTGCCAAGAGGAGTTATCTGTTTAATTTCTGCGCTTTGTTATTATGATCTGACTGATCCGATTATGCGTGAATTTTGGATTGCCGTCCCAGATGCATCTAAGAGTCCTCAAAGACCTAAAACACGCATCATTCGCATGTGCAATATTGAGCTCGGGCAAACGGAGATCCAAATAGGGGATTACTCACTGAAAATATTTGATAGAGAACGGACAGTGGTGGATGCCTTTCGCTACCTAAGTCAAGAGATTGCAATCAAGGCACTCCAAATCTGAATAAACTTATGGCCTATGATAAAAGGATTGAAAAGGGATACCCTCTATACGTCTAAAAAATCTTCTGCTTAAAGAAATTATATCTTTCTGATGCTCAACAAATCTATGTTTGAATTCTAACGAATTACTATTTTTTAGGGCTCGATTTTTAGTAAAAAAACCTGAATCCTTTTCTTTTAATTCCTTAGCTTCATTATAAATAGACCGACATTTTACCGCGGAAATAATTAATAAAACAATTGGAACTAAAGGAGTTAATGATCCTAAAGTCATTTGTACTGCTAGTATCTGATGCTGTGTAAGAACTTGATTCAACAGATTGGGATAGACGATTGTTGAGATCAATAGTGCCAAAGGAATCAGACAACTAAGCGCTGTAAGGGCAATTTTTGTAATAGATACAGATTTCAAAGCTGCATAATAATGTTGTTCAGCCTGTTCAGCAACAATGTTCAAAGCGGCGAGTTCTGCAAATTCCTTAAGATTGAACAAACCGATGCGAACATGTTTCTCTAAGCTGGAGCCTTTAGGGTACAATTCATTCCCCCGCTTTGTCAATAAACCCACAGGCTTAGTATCTAAAATAGTAATTTCATTTTTTTGTGTTAATCGAATATTATCAATGCTAATGTCGGTATACCCAGTTTCCTCAATAAGGGCGATTACATTAGAGGCATAGCACTTTTGAAGTTCCTCATTTTTCAAAGCTTTAACTGTCTCTTCAGAACTTAAAACGTCTAATTTTTTACTCAATACAAAATACTGTTTTGTGACATCTGTTCCTGTTGAATCTATTGTTAAATAAGGGATTGCATATTCTTCCGGCATAACCAGATCGATTCCGCGTCGCTGGGCGGCTTGACGTAACCTGTCTCTCATCTCGAAGCGTAATAGAGAATCATGCTGGGTAGATATTGCGAATTCATTGTGATCATATTGAGGAAACAAGTACATTGCATTTATTAAATCTTCTGGAATTCTCGGTACTCCAGATTTAATGATCCAACCATCTAGTCCTTCATGTTCACAGACGCTGTAGTAAGGAACTGGCTCTCCATGTTCACGGACGCTGTAGTCAGGAACTGTTTTGATCCCTGCTCTTGAGAAGGATTCATCGTCAATAATAACATTTGTTGAATAGGGAAATTTAAAACCATGTTCTTTTAAAACTTTTATTCTTTCCTCAATTTCCTGATTTTCCTGAATTTTCTGAACATAATTGCCAAATGGTTGAGATAAAACTTTTTGCACATCCTCGCTCGAAGTAATTCTTTGAGCTGTTTTAATCACATCTTCATAGCAGCATTTATACTTACCTGCCGTTAGGTTCCCTTCAAGGTCAATGGGACTTACAGTTGTATTACTATAAAAAAAAGACCTAAAATAATCCCAAGTCGCAGGAGACATATATCACCCGCCTAGTTTTTTTTAAAAGTTTTAACAGATTTTAATTAACCCACATTATTTAAATAAATTCTTTATATAATAAGTTATATAATAAGGTATATAATAAGGTAAAGGCATAGACCCTAACAGGGATCATTTTTCCGCAATTGACCAGAAAGATTGAGGAAATTTTGGAACTCATCGGAATAGAATCCAAAACTTCTTGCGAGAGAAAATCGATTCTGGTTAACTCTCTTTTGTTCAGAGTATTACTGCGAATGGGACTCATAACCCGTAGGTCGCAGATTTAAGTCCTGCTTGCCCCACTCTTTTTCTCTCTGAAAGTGAGTGAATTAAAAACAATTCTTAGCAATCCTTAGCCTCTTTGGTACACTCTCTGGACCAATTGAGGACCACTAAACCGCAAAATGCCACAAAGGGAGACAACAAACCACATGACTAACTCTTTGAAAAAACAGACACAAGGAGAAGTTATGAATATCCCACCAGGCATTGATCGCCGCGAACATCCAAATGGTACCGTCACCTATCGCGTTTGTATTCGGATTAAAGGGAAAACCCCTATTTCCAAGACATTTAAGACTCTAACACATGCCAAGCAATATCCCAAATTGAAAGAGGTTTATACCTGAATTTTGTCGAAGCTGAGCAACATTTAGAGACCCTATCGCACCTCTTCAGCCTAGCGGTATGATAGCAATGGATCCATGAAAACCCCTACTTAAAAGTAAGAAAGCCCAAACTACCACCTGGACGTGTTCGATTTTTAAGTAAGGAAGAGCTACTAGCCCTCCTCAATGCATGTCGAACAAGTAAAAATAGAGACCTTTACTTAATCGTGCTGATTGCATTGACCACGGTGCAAGACAGGGTGAGATCCTTAACCTTAAATGATCAGAAGTCGATCTGGAAAAAAAGATGTTTTACTTCCTCGACACGAAAAACGGAGAAAATAAAGGACTTCCCATTGCTGCACAAGTCTTAGAGATTCTCAAAACGCGTAAAATAGAGAGAAATGCTCTTCTTTTTCTCTCTCAAAATGACAAAAATACTCCCCGTTGTTTCCGCTCTACGTGGAAATCAGCCTTGAACGATCTGCTGTCACCGATTTTACCTTCCATGACCTACGCGGCATACCGCAGGTTCATATTTGGCTATGGTTGGATATTCATTGCGGGAAATAGCCGAAGTATTGGGGCATAAAACAATGGAACAAAGCTTTACTCGCATTTACACGTCCATTGGTTGAGGAGCTTGCTAGCATAATCGAACTACTAACTGCATCAGAGAGAGCGATCATGACTGAACCACAGGATGAAATCCTCAAGACATCAATAGAAATCGATTTTCTGACGAAGGCACAAGAGGAGTGGCCTCTTTTAAGCGAGCACTGGTGTAAGATGGAATTACTGACTCCCCTTCAAGCACTTTTGTTGTTTTATGACCTTGAACCTCTCTCTGAGGCTATGTCTCCAGAGTGCATCCAACAATTCTATGACTACGGCGATAGCAAAAATATCGCCATGATCCTCAATGCTTCTATCCACAATGAGATCATAACATTGAAGGATGGCTATCTAAAAACAAAAGATTTTTGCCTCTGTTTGCTCAGAAATGAATTTTCTCTGCCTCAAGTATTCGTCAAATTCATGGAAATTCATATGTCCGACTCTAAAAATCGCTCTAAAATGTATTTGAATAGGCTAAAAGATGTGCAATCTGTTGATTTTAATGCTCTCCCTAAACACGTGCTTTTATCACTGATTCTAAACAGTGTTGCACAAATTCGAAGGAGAAAAGATACGAACAATCATACTAAAACCAAGATCACGGATGTGTTAAACTCGCCTATCCTAAAAAAAATCCAAGAGGATTTTTGCACGGAAAACGATGAAACCCAAGCCAACATACCCTCCGAGAATACATCGAAACTCAGTTTCGCCATCGCCAAATACAAAAAATTAGGGACATCTCTATTTTTTCACACTCCCTACCATCCCTAAATTTTCTGTCGATGCCCCTGTAATACCTTTTCAAGGCATTATTCTTAGGGAGCCCTTATACCTAAAAAATCTTTTGATTTCATTGGAAATGAATAGGTTGTGTTTAACACAATTAGGAGCATCAATTCACAACAACGAGGATCAAAACATCGTGGAAAAACGATTAATACCGATTCCCGAGTGGAATAAATATCATCTTTGGCTTAGCGAAAAGGATTTGACTTATTGTAGCTTATTAGCTACAACCATACTTATGGAAGTCGGCTTTCTTGAACTGGACAACGGCAAATGCCCCTATCTTGAATGGGAACAAAAACTCGACAGCACAATCCGCGGAGCCGTTAGGGTCAAGATCAATCGATTGCGCCTGGGGAATTTTGGTGACTGCAAGACTATCAAAGGAGCGCGAGGGCTATATGAACTTCGCATTCACATGGGAGCTGGATATCGCCTCTATTTTGGCAAAGCCCACGATAAACTGGTGGTCATGCTTTGCAATGGATCAAAAAGATCCCAAGAGCGCGATATTGAGAAAGCAAAAGAATATTGGCAGTTTTACAAGGAACTGCAAAAAAGGAGATAACAATGGGAAGGGTTAGAGACTATAAAGAGCATCTTTTAGAGCAGCTACAAGATCGTGATGAGGCCGCAGCCTATTTAAATGCTGCCCTTCAGGATGAAGATCCTCATGTGTTTCTTCTAGCCTTGCGCGACATTGCCGAAGCTCAGGGTGGTATGAGTTGGTTAGCGGAACAGGCCGATCTTAACCGTGAAAGTTTGTATCGCACCCTCTCACTGCGTGGTAACCCTCGATTTTTTAATTTGCTATCGGTACTGGAAGCTGTCGGTTTGGAACTTTCCATTCATCCAAAACCTCGAAAAAGAAGAACAGCTTGAGCTTCAAAACTTGATAATGCATGGAAGACCATTTAGAATACGACGCCTTAACAATTAGGTGGTAAATGCAATTATCTCACTGATTTTGAGGTGTATGATGAGAGAGCTGCTGATTACCAACAAATTCTCGTGAGCTTATTGACTTATAAACTTGAGTGTGAAGCTTTAGCATTTACTTAATGTAATACTATCTCAGCATAGAGGAATCATAATACAGAGAACCATTGTTGTTACTAGCGCATCGAAAGGAAGTCGCAAATATGGTGCAGTGAAGAAAAGTTTAACCGGTGCCATCCAACCAAACTCTTAACCAAAAGGTTGGAATATGACATCTTTCTATAGACGTAAAAACAAAAACGGCATCACCGCCTTGGCGAGCTGTGACTCACAAAAGACTACCCTACAGTCTACAAAACATTTGAGCGCAAGCAAGAAGCTGAGGACTGGGCCAAAGATACAGAAAGGGAAATCAAAAATGGTCGATTCAACTTCGATCATCACAAAAATCAACATACCTTTGACAAACTCGTCGATCGATACATCCAAGATGGTATTTTAGACCACCATCGCTCAGCTGCTGATACAAAGCGTCATCTCATTTACTGGAAATCGCACCTTGGCGCCTAGTCGTGCATATCAAATACTGCTCTTCTCAGTAAGGAGCGACAGTACCTATCAGAAACCCCAGCCTCCAAAGAATCCAAACGGACAAGTGCAACAACTAAACTAATCACTACATCTCATCCCTTTCCTCTCTTCCTCAGCTATGCTGTCTCTCCTCTCAACTGGCTCAAAGAAAAGCCCACATTGAGCCTAAAGAAACTCAAAGAGAGTTGAGGACGTGATCGTGTCCTATGGGAAGACGAAATCACTCGCTATGCACGGATTGAAAAGGGATACCCTCTATACGTCTAAAAAATCTTCTGCTTAAAGAAATTATATCTTTCTGATGCTCAACAAATCTATGTTTGAATTCTAACGAATTACTATTTTTTAGGGCTCGATTTTTAGTAAAAAAACCTGAATCCTTTTCTTTTAATTCCTTAGCTTCATTATAAATAGACCGACATTTTACCGCGGAAATAATTAATAAAACAATTGGAACTAAAGGAGTTAATGATCCTAAAGTCATTTGTACTGCTAGTATCTGATGCTGTGTAAGAACTTGATTCAACAGATTGGGATAGACGATTGTCGAGATCAATAGCGCCAAAGGAATCAGACAACTAAGCGCTGTAAGGGCAATTTTTGTAATAGATACAGATTTCAAAGCTGCATAATAATGTTGTCTAGCCTGTTCAGCAACAATGTCCAAATTGTTGAATTCTGCAAATTTCTTAAGATTGAACAAACCGATGCGAACATGCTTCTCTAAGCTGCCGCCTTTAGGGTACACATTCCCCCGCTTTGTCAATAAACCCACAGGCTTAGTATCTAAAATAGTAATTTCATTTTTTTGTGTTAATCGAATATTATCAATGCTAATGTCGGTATACCCAGTTTCCTCAATAAGGGCGATTACATTAGAGGCATAGCACTTTTGAAGTTCCTCATTTTTCAAAGCTTTAACTGTCTCTTCAGAACTTAAAACGTCTAATTTTTTACTCAATACAAAATACTGTTTTGTGACATCTGTTCCTGTTGAATCTATTGTTAAATAAGGGATTGCATATTCTTCCGGCATAACCAGATCGATTCCGCGTCGCTGGGCGGCTTGACGTAACCTGTCTCTCATCTCGAAGCGTAATAGAGAATCATGCTGGGTAGATATTGCGAATTCATTGTGATCATTTGCAAGCAACGGTGGTATTAAATCTTCTGAAATTCTCCTTGCTCCAGATTTAATGATCCAACCATCTAGTCCTTCATGTTCACAGACGCTGTAGTAAGGAATTATTTCCAGATCTTCTAAGGAGTTATTAAAAAGAAGTTTTGAAGAGAGCAATTTAAAACCATGTTTTTTTAAAACTTCTCCTCTTTTCTTAATTTCTTCAGGCTCATATGTCAATGTTTCAGATAAAACTTTTTGCACATCCTCGTTGTAACAAGTAATTGTTTGAGCTCTTTGAATCACCCAGTCATCGGGGCATTTATACTTACCTATCGTTAGGTTCCCTTCAAGGTCAATGGGACTTACAGTTGTATTACTATAAAAAAAAGACCTAAAATACTCCCAAGTCGAAGGAGTCGATAAAGGAAACATATATCACCCGCCTAGTTTTTTTTAAAAATTTTAACAGATTTTAATTAACCCACATTATTTAAATAAATTCTTTATATAATAAGGTATATAATAAGGTAGAGGCATAGACCCTAATAGGGATCATCTTTCCCCAATTGACTAGAAAGATTGAGGAAATTTTGGAACTCATAGGAATAGAATCCAAAACTTCTTGCGAGAGAAAATCGATTCTGGTTAACTCTCTTTTGTTCAGAGTATTACTACGAATGGGACTCATAACTCGTAGGTCGCAGGTTTAAGTCCTGCTTTCTTCAATCTTTATTCTTAACGACTTAGCTCCTATTTGCACCTCTTGAAACCTTGACACCCCAGCTTACGGAGAAGTAAAATGATTACCAGTTTTTATGAAAGTAGAAACGATGTCTAAAATGCATGCTGATGAGTTCCATATCGATCAGCCCCTTGTACAACAACTCATCCAGCAACAATTTCCTGCATGGGCAGGCCTAGAGCTTAAAATCGTCTTTTCTACAGGTACGGACCATGCCCTTTACAAGCTTGGCAACGAGATGGTCATACGATTGCCAAAGATTGGTTGGGCTGTAGAAAATGTGGATAAGGAATACTTATGGCTGCCCAAAATAGCTCCTTTTCTACCGACTTCGATTCCTATCCCACTTGCTAGAGGTGAACCTACAAACGATTATCCTTACCCATGGTCGATTTATCGTTGGCTTGAGGGAAGCAATCCAAAAGTTGGTGCTCTTCAAAATCCAACAGTACTGGCACATCAACTGGCTGCGTTTATTCAGGCTATGCACGGCATAGTTCTATCCAATGGTCCCCACTCCAATCGGGGTGTGCCTTTAATAGAAAAAGACCTTAAAACTCAGCAGGCTATAGAAAAATTAGAGGGAATGATTGATGTACCGTTAGTGACGCAGATCTGGGAAAAAGCTTTAAAGGCACCTCAGTGGTTAAAACCTCCAG
Source organism: Chlamydiales bacterium (assembly GCA_041395025.1). NCBI lineage: Bacteria > Pseudomonadati > Chlamydiota > Chlamydiia > Chlamydiales > Chlamydiales bacterium. The sequence goes on along the minus strand of JAWLBH010000001.1, from coordinate 1,173,724 downwards.
TCTGGATACATGGCGATCTTTCGCCAGGCAACCTTCTACAAGTTAATGGTGATCTTAGTGCAGTGATCGATTTTGGTAGTCTAGGCATCGGTGATCCTGCTTCTGATCTCATCATCGCATGGAACCTTTTACCCTCCTACACACGAGCGATCTTCCGCTCTGCTCTACAAGTCGATGATGAAATGTGGATAAGAGGACAAGGCTGGGCGCTATCAAATGCTCTGATTGCCCTCCCCTACTACAAAGATACAAACCCGACTCTTGCGAACAATGCTCGCTATGTCATTTCAGAAGTAATTGCAGATACCAAAAGAGGAGGAGTACTCTAAGAAGAGGAGTATTCTTTTTCTCTCCCACCAAAGAAAATCAAAAACACATCGTCTATGAATGGTTAGAACAAAAATATATTCGGGAATAGATTTATGGAAAAGGTCTCAATAATACCTTAAATGGTTTAGAAAACTTTTTTCAGGGAACTTCGGATACCACTTATTGGATCGGCTATGATTACAATACTCCCTTTACCTTTCTCATGACTTCTTTTGATAGTCCCAACACGATCCACACTGGATCTCTTTGCGATCCCAACTACATAGGCAAGGGGCGCGCTGCTACTATGATTCGAGATTTTCTTCTCATTCAATTCTCAAATGTAAAAAAAGTGCTTATAGACCCAGAAGCTACCAATACACGAGCTATCCATGTTTATGAGAAAGTAGGTTTTAAAATTATTGGAGAATTTATTGCTAGCTGATACCCTGTGCCCCACTATCAAATATCGCTCGAAATGAAGGTTCTATTGAACTCTCATTAAACAAATTATTTCAATATGTTAACAAAAAAAATTATGATTTTCGGAATACCTGGTAGCGGCAAGTCCACCTTTGCCCTCCATTTGAGCGAAATACTGCAGCTCCCTCTCCATCATTTGGACCGTTATTTTTTTATCGAAGGATGGAAAGAACGTAAATACGAAGACTTTTTGGAAATTCAAACGAATTTAGTGAAACAAGAATCTTGGATCATCGATGGGAATGCAATCAAGTCTTTAGAATTGCGCTATAGTCAAGCCCACATGGTTTTATATTTTCGATTTAATCGTTTATTGTGTTTGTATCGTATTTTTAAACGATTAGTTTTTAAAGATCATCGCATTTCAGATCGTGCAGAAGGATGCTCTGAATGCATTCGATTTCGTTTAATTCGATACCTATGGGGATTTAACGAGCGCGTAAGGATGACGATCGGTGAACTACAAGAAAAATATCCTCATGTTCAGTTTTACGAATTTCATTATCAAAGAGATCTAAGTGCTTTTTTAGACAAAATGAAGCAAGAGATGTCTGGAAACCACAATGTTCATCCCCTCAAGATAAGGGGGCTTTTTGATAAAAAGCTTGAAAGCACTTCAAGTAAACAAACTAAAAAAATCATTGTGGTACCTTATAACCCTGAGTGGGCTAAAATCTTTGAAAGAGAGGCTGTAAAAATTCATGAGGTTCTAGGATCAAATTGTTTGACCATTCATCATATCGGTTCTACTTCTGTGCTGGGTCTTTCTGCTAAACCAGTCATTGATATGATCGGAGTTGTTGGTAATCCTGAAATGGCAATTCAGCCTCTCGAAAGTCTAGGGTTCACGTATAAGGGAGAGTACAATATCCCGATGCGACTTTATTTTAGTCGTTCTGAAGGCATAGATGTTAACCTTCACATATACAAGGAAGAACATCCTGAAATTGAACTCAACCTTCTTTTCAGAGATTATTTGCAGAACCATCCACAAGTACGTAATGAGTATGCAGAGCTAAAAAGTAAACTTCTGCAAGAAAAATCTTCATATGAAAAAAATCATTCCCCTTTCACCGGATATAATCTAGGAAAAGCTGCTTTCATCAGTAAAATCTTAAAGGCTGCAAATTTTAATCATTTACGCATTATGAAATGTACTCACTATGCTGAGTGGGATACAGCCAAAAGACTCAGGCAACAGTACTTCTTTAATCCTTTATCCATCACCGACCCTTATACTTGGACTTTCGATCATAAAGAGCATGCTCATCTCATTTTTTATAAAGGCGTGGATATAGTCGGATACGCTCACATTCAGTTTTGGCCAGGCCAGAGAGCCGCTTTAAGAATTATTGTGATTGATGAAGCCTACCGACATAATGGCTTAGGTAGTCAATTTTTACATATGTGTGAGCAGTGGCTAAAAATTCAGGGCATCCTGTCTTTGCATAATGAAGTGCAACCAAATTCTATGAAATTCTATCAAAAAAATGGATATACGAAGATGCCATTCAATGATCCGAATGGGACGCCTACCTGTCCTCCAGATGCAGCTATGGGGAAAATATTATGAAAGCCAAAACAATTAATACACATGATCAGATAAAGTCTATTATGTCTCATCCAGAAAGCTAAGGCACTTTTAGATGTAACACTCTTGAAAGTTGCACACTATGGCTTTAAATGCATGCGTAACTTTAAATATGCACAAGAGAAAATTTATTTTTGATTCCCTCTTTCATAACTTACGAATAATCAGCTTTCAATATGACTCGCTAGAAATTCTCCCAAAGAGCTTTTATAATGAGTAACTCTCTTTGCAACTTCTTGTCGAGATAGTGGGGTTACAGGAAAAAACATTCTAAAAAACATTGCTACCCTCCCCCATCTTTCTTCATTGCGACTTCTTACTAATATAAGATGGGCATAAAATAAAGGTTGCGTTTGACCTGCAATCTTTCCTGTTTTGTCAAAGAAATGCATGACGACTTCCTCTTTGAACTCACCCTCTGCCCAAAGAGCGACTTTTTGAGCTAATGCTAACACATGAGTATACTGCTCCTTATCTAATTCAAGGAAATTTTTTGCAGGCTTTGCAGGGTTTGGAACAAGTAAAAAATGCATCTGCTCTCCACCTGTACGCAAAGGAGCATAATTATAAAGAAGAAGTATTTCATTATCCTTATCAGGCATACTATTAGGAAATACCATTTGCTTATCAATGACTTCTTGACTGGTAAGTGCTCCTTGACCATTTTTTTGACCCACTGAACTACTTTCTGTTACATGATTTAAATCCCAAAAACTGCTCTCCCTAGCCAGGAATTCCTCGGACATCCTCTTAACAGGGAAAATAGTGCGAAATAATACTTTTGTTTGTTGCCAAATACTGTAGATTTTTCTAGTTACACAATGATCTAGATAATTCGGTAAATTTGCATAAGCGGTGACTTGCCAAACAGGAGACTCATTTGATCGAAGTTTTGCATATAAATTTTCTTCATTAAGCTCAGAAAGAAGGGATGGGCTTTTTGGTTTAATATCAACAGATCTGATTGAGAGAGGATGTTGTGCGATTTCAATTTTTGTTGAATTGTTTTGATATAAAGGAAGTGTAGAGCAGAAAGGAACTGATGCATTTAAAGTTGTCATGTACATCCACAAAAAAAATTTATGATTAATCGTTTTCGTTTCATGGCTTCAAGGCTATTGATAAAATGTTTTAGAGAAAGGAATATATTTTTTCACTCTCTCTACTCTTGCTCAGTCTCTTTAATAATCTTAAACTACCCGATTTTTATGATTTGCTCAAGAATGGACTAGTCAATTGTGATTTCACTTGATGATCCAGGAGATGCGATTCTCGAAAAATTCTATAAATGAGAAGATCCATCGACATGGCGTGATTATAATGCTCAAACTTCTTCGATATCTGAAATTATCTTGTAATCAATGTAGTAAATCACAAATTCATAGAATATTAAATATATATGTTATATAACTATATCAATATTAAGCATACAGATATTTCATGGCTTCAGCTCTTTTTAACACCCCCCAAAATACAGCTCGCTTCTCTGTGCAATCGATGAGTACACCTGGATATCTTCTGATAGCTTTAGGGGTAATTGCTTTAATAGGAAGTGTAGTCGCTACTTGTTGTTTATATTATCAGCTAGGCTCTCTCTCTCTTTCGATTGCAGGAGCCGGCATGATCATCTGTATGTTAAACTCTATATTGAGTAAATACTTTTGTCTAAAAAAGACTGACTTGTTCAACAATCAATATCAACTAAAAGGCAATAATACACAGAAGAAGCATAAAATCACATTCTTCTTTTATGAGAAAAAAAAGGGGGGGAAATCAATAAAGACAGATAAACAACATCTTCGAAATTCTAATAATCAACCTTCCTCTTCACATGCCGACGAGAAATCTCAAGTTGTAGAGCCCTTCATACAAAATAACGAAGAAAGCTTACAACAACTCCCCCCAATCATTGCTCAACACCAGGATGATCAAGAAGAGAGTATCTCTGCTAAAAAGAACGAGCCATCCCTACAAAATTTAAAAAAATTGCATATAAAATCAAAGAAAGATTTAGAGGGACTCAAAGATGATGAGTTAAATACACTAACTGTAGAAATACTAAATAAAATTGATAATCAAGTAGTATGGGATGTTCTTGGTCAACGCCTTAAAACAATTGAGAATAAGAAATCATCATTCAAATTAGATTTCAAGGAACTTGAAAATCTTAGCTTCTTAATCGTAGATCTAAAATACCTAACAGCTAACGATATTAATACTAATCCTAAAAAATTTCCTCCAATTACATTTTTACTTATTGATATTAATGAGTTGAAAAAAATTCAAATTCAAAAACTGACCGATCAACAATTACAGTTGATTTTCTTGGCGACTGATCAATCTGATACGGATTATTTCATACAACGACTGACACACGATCAAATTACTCAGTGCATTAACAAGATAGAAAATTCATCCTTACTCAAGACATCCTTACTCAAGAATCTTAGTGAAGAGCAAGTCTTGAATTTAGATTTTGCAAAAATAGATAAAGATATTTTTAATCTGCTTTTTAGTTTAGATGAGAGTCAACGATTCAATGCTAACGTCCTTCTTCCTAAATTTAAAGTAGACAAAATCTATGACCTCATCCCCTACTTCTCCAAGGAACACTTCGAATACATCAGTGATGAGCAAGTTAAAAATATAGATTTCTCAAAATTCATACAAATACTAAAAAACGACGGGGATCGGTGCAATCGGCAAGGGATCTCAGAGATGATCCGTATTCTCTTCTCCACTGACACTAAAGATAGTCAAGAATCAAAAGCTATGAGACGGATTCCTAAACTCTCTGTTGAAGACATCTATGACCTCATCCTCTACTTCTCGAAAGAACACTTCAAACACATCAGTGATAATCAAATTAAAAATATATTGTTCTCAACATTCATAAAGATACTAGAAGACGAGTTCGATAAGGAAGAGATCTCAGAGATTATCGATATTCTCTTCCCCACCGAAGGTACTGACTCAGTCAAAGAAAATGTCACGCGTTTGTCGGGACTGCCTAATAATGCAATCTCATTCTTAAAGAAATATTTGAGTAGTAAAGCTAATTCTTTGCTCGAAGATCGTATGCCGCCTGAACAAACATAATCTCTAAAGATATGCAAAAAAACTCCATCTGTATTTCTTCTATTACATCGATTTTCTTTTCGATCTATAGAATTTTGAAAAATAAAAACTGAGTCATCCAAAATTCTGTTATCTTTATCATTTTACTATTGCTCACTTTCTCATAAGCAATATCTCTTAGACTGTCGGCTCAAAAATTCGAATGAATTAGGTGATATCGTTAAGCTAAAAAGATATTCATATCATTGACTTAATTTGAAAAATAGAAATTTGCTACATCGAAAATTGACTTATTACCTCACATGATTTAGATTTTTAGTCTTTCTAGGTTTGAAATAGCGATGTCTTCTATTTTAAAAGTTAGTCACTTAAAGAAAAAATATCAAAAAAATCTCCCTGTCTTTGCTGTCGATGATATTTCCTTTGAATTACGAAAGGGAGAGATTTTAGGGTTACTTGGGCCTAACGGCTCAGGAAAAACGACGACCATTCAAATGCTTTTAGGAACCTTAGCAATCACCTCGGGATCGATTTTTTACTTTGGTAAAGATTTTCTAAAACACCGTTCTGAGATCTTACAACATGTTTCCTTCGCAAGTACTTATACCAGCCTACCGTCTATTCTCACCGTAGAAGAAAATTTAAAATGCTTCGGTCGACTATACAACATAAAAAATATACAAAACAAAATCCATCCCCTGTTAACCCGTTTTGGCCTTATAGAAAAAAGAGACAAAAAAGTCTCTTCTCTTTCTGCAGGACAAGTGACACGATTAATGCTTGTAAAAGCCTTTTTTACAAACCCTCAAATTGCTCTCCTTGATGAACCAACTGCCTCTCTTGATCCTGATATTGCTCACGATGTCTGCTCGTTTCTTTTAGAAAAACGGAAAGAAACGGGTTTATCTATCCTGTTTACTTCTCATAAAATGGCAGAAGTCGCTGAAGTGTGCGATCGTGTGATTGTCCTTAAAAAAGGCAAATTAATCGCGAATGATCTTCCTAAGAATTTAGCAAAAAGTGTCTCTTTCTTTCGTTTACATTTAACGATTACTGATGGAATGCAAAGAACGATGGCATTGGCAAAAGATAAAAAGATGTCTTTTGAAATTATTCATCGGACAATTACTTGTAATCTTGAGGAAAAAGAGATTCCTAGTTTTTTGAATGGACTGATGGAAGCAAAAGTATCTTACACAAACATTCGAATTGAAGAACCCACTCTTCAGGATTATTTTCTCACTATTTTTGGATCACAATAATGAATCTTCAACGCATTCTAGGAATATTCTTTCGCTATACTTATGTCATGCAAAAAGGACTTATGCACCTTTCAGATCTTTTTTACTGGCCACTAGTAGATATTCTCCTTTGGGGTCTAGCTTCTATCTGGATCCAATCTCAAGAGATGCATAGAGAAGACCTACCTCTTATTTTGATGACAGCATTGATCTTCTGGCAAATTAGCTGGAGAGGATCTGTAGATATTTCGATTAGCCTATTAGAGGAGTTATGGCAAAGAAATATGGTAAACTTATTCTCTACTCCTCTTAAATTTTCCGAATGGATAACTGGAATGATTCTTGTCTCTCTTTGCAAGTTAACCTTAACTGTCAGTTTTGGGGCATTGATTGTCTACCTTCTCTACACAATAAACGTATTTACAATTGGTTGGGCATTTCTTCCATTTGCTCTTTCTTTGATACTATTCGGTTGGACTATGGGATTTCTTGCTTCCAGTGCGATTGTCTATTGGGGTCACAGTGTACAAATGTTTGCGTGGATGATTGGAGGGTTGTTTGCTCCGTTTAGTGGCGTATTTTATCCTGTAGCAATTTTACCAAAATGGGCACAAATAATTTCTTATTGTTTACCAACAACTTACATTTTTGAAGGCATGAGATCTATTCTCACGACAGGTGTTTTTCCTTTTCACAACTTTCTTATCAGTATTGGGATGAGTATTCTTTTTCTGATGGGTTCTATTTTTCTATTTAAATTTATGTTTGAAAAAAGTCGTAATAAGGGATTTGGAAACCTGAATTGATGATAAAAAAAGAATTTTAAGAAAAGTCTACTACAACCTTTGTTTAAAGAGTTTACCTTCTCACTTTTTTTCTGATAGACGAGCTGTCTCATTTTTCGATATCAAGAAAGATAGGATAAACGTTTCTGTATTCAGGATACTAATCACTCTTTTCTTGAAACAGTCAATGATCAAACTCACCTCCTAAATCTATGGTGTGTGAATAGAAAATATTTAAACATGAGTAAACATTGCAAAAAAAATCGCTGGATTGTTTCTAGAAAATGGATATCGATAGCAAGAGAAAAAAACTCTATCATGTTTTGAAAGAAGAATCCGATAGAGGAAATTAGATCACCTCTTCAAAAATTATTTTTTTATTTTAAAAACAAATAATTGAATGTATAAATTCTTTCACTTTACAAGTATCTAACTACTATTTAAAATAAGAATTAATTTTGTTAAAATAAAAAAGTATATGCATACAGTTCATCAAATCACTTGTCATTTTCCTTGTTGTCAAAATTCACAAAGTGCTCAGACAAATCTTTCTATTGGACTTAGAGTGACTGCAGTTGCTATTGGAACAATTCTCGCTATCGGGGGCAGTCTAATACTATCCAATGTACCGGGAATAGGCAGTTTTGGACATCCCGTTGGATGGGCAGCAATCTCGACAAGCGTGGTACTAGTTCCAATAGGGATATGCATCAAGTGTGTCAAGAATAAAGTCTTGGAGAATCAATCTATCGTGGATAATCAACCTATTGTTGTTACAAAGAAGCAGATAGAATATACCCCTTCGTGTCTCTTGGAACAAAAGGTGAAATATACTTCTTTTTATCTTTCGGAAGAAGAATTGCAATTCATCACAGAAGCTCTTGTCGAAGCTATTAACGGACAAATACATCATAATTCCTCAGAAGACTCAATGAAGAATCAAAATAGCATTTTCATTCGCTACGATGAAGGTAAGATCGTCGAAACAATAGAAAGTCTTATTAAGAAAGCAACTGTCACTAATCAAAAGAAGAGAGATAAAATAAAAAAAAGATATTCATTATTAGATGATTCAAAGAGATCTCCATTATCCCGCAATCAGTTTTGTATAGGAATTGCAGCAACAAAACTTAAAAAATATAATTTTATCTATAGCTATAAGTTGGATACGGCGAATAAAGGTTATTGGATCCAAACAGAATCTCCATAGAGCAAAAAGCGTATTGAAAAAATAATTACTATATAAACTATGTTATTGATTTTTTATACAACTCTATGGCATTATTAATCTTTAACCTTAAAAATTAATAATTTCTGCTTACTATACTCTATATGGAGTTTACCAATCACATTCAATCTGTCAAATTTGAACAATATGATCATTCTTCAAAAGAAGACCACACTGGTCAGTTAAATATTACCTCCTTTGTTCGAATAAATCAACGGATTCATTCGTCAAAGAAGTGGGCTATTGTCGCTATCGTTGTAGGCACATTTTTTCTAACAGCCATTGGTGGTTTTGGAGTTGTTGGTCTTCTCCAATCTCATGGATTGATTGCACTGCCACACTCTCTTCAGTGGCTTGCATCTGCAATAGGCACGATTAGTCAAACAACTCATTTTTGGGGTTTATGGACAGTTGTGGGTAGTGGCCTATTGATAGGAACTAGCCTAATAACATGCGGTATCCTTCGGATAAAAAAATCCCTGCTCTCTCTAGTTCTAGATGATTTTTCTAAATCAAACGAGATAACAGACCTTATGACTTGGGCTTTACAAGCTCCTTTGCATTGGTGTGTTAGAACATTTTTTTCTATATTTTATGCAATTAACCCATACTCATCGGTTGTGGGGTAGATAATCAAAAAAATCTTTAAATTCATTGCTTTCATTATTTTAATGATTCCTGCCTCCTTAATTTATGGCTTAGGAATAATCACTTCTTACCTATTTAATACTCCTCAAATAGATCCCTCTATGTTACACCTTGGTCCCCCAAATTTTCGCCCTCTCGAAGATGATTTGAATCATGATCTAAACACTCTAAAAAAATGGATTAACGAAGAAGATGGGTAAAAATACAAAAACGAGTTTGCATTGATGATTGATAATATTACAAAGAAACATGAGAGCATTATCGTTTCCTGGGATTTACCAAAAACGTTTTTCGATGATATAACCGTTTATCTTCAAAATCTCATTGCGATCTTAAATAAAAAACCAAATAAGAAACGTTCGGTGCTCATTGCATTGGCAGAAGCGTCTAGTGTCTGTCCTCCTACCTGGTATGAAATCGCGCGCCGAGAAGTTTTATCATTACTCAATATTCATAGTCCAGAAGATCAGTTACTTCAATGGATTCAAGAGATGAAAGAAGAGATTATCTTAAATGTCGTCCAAAATAAGATAAGAAGTGATTGGCATGGGATAAATTTTATCAGAATTGCTGAAAACTTCTATGACAATGAGAAGATCAATCGACATGGAGTGATCATGCTTCTCAAAATTCTCCGCTATGTGAAAACATAACCTCTTGTAATCCATATGATAGGTGAAAAATTCATAGATATTTAAACTGTATAAAAGTAAAATTATTTTATGGCTCTATCTGTTCACAATACTTTCACGAATAAACCTCGCTCATCTGTCAAATCGATGAGCAAACCTGGCTATCTTCTGATAGCCTTAGGGGTGATTGCTTTAATAGGCAGCTTAGTCGCTGCTGGCTGTTTATATGCTCAGCTAGGCTCTCTCTCTTTCTCCATTGGAGGAGCGGGCATGATCATCTGTATCTTAAACTCTGTATTGAGTAAATACTGTTGTCTAAAAAAGACTAACAGGCACTCCTCTTTAAATAAGACAAAAGATGCAAAAAAGCGTATCCGAGATAAGCCTCCCATGCAAAACAATGGAAATATCTCACCACCACTTCCCCCAACCATTCCTCAACACCAGGCTCATCAACAAGAGAATATCTCTGCTAAAAAGAACGAGCCATTTGCACTCGATTTAAAAAAATTGTATCCGACCTCAGAGGAAGAGTTAGAGTCATTCACAGATGATGAGTTAAAAAAAATAGTAGCATCATCATTACTATGGTTGAATAATGAGAAAGTATGGAATATTATTGGTCAACGCCTTAAAACAATTGAGAATAATAAACAACTAGTCGGTTTAGACAACACCCTACTCGTAGATCTAAAATACCTAACAGCTAACGATATTAATACTAATCCTAAAAAATTTCCTCCAATTACATTTTTACTTATTGATATTAATGAGTTGAAAAAAATTCAAATTCAAAAACTGGATGATCAACAATTACAGTTGATTTTCTCGGCGACCGATCAATCTAATACGGATTATTTCATACAACGACTGACACACGATCAAATTACTCAGTGCATTAACAAGACCAAATATACATCCTCCCTCAAGAAACTCTTATTCATGAATCTTAGTGAAGAGCAAGTCTTGAATTTAGATTTTTCAAAAATAGATAAAGATATTTTTAATCTGATTTTTAGTTTAGATGAGAGTCAACGATTCAATGCTAACGTCCTTCTTCCTAAATTTAAAGTAGACAAAATCTATGACCTCATCCCCTACTTCTCCAAGGAACACTTCGAACACATCAGTGATGAGCAAGTTAAAAATATGGATTTCTCACATTTAAGAAAGATTCGTAATAAACAAGATTACAGTGCCCTAGCCGATAATAAAGAGAAAATGAAAGCGATTGTAAATATTCTCTTCTCCACTGAAAATGGTCAAAACTCAAAAGCTGCTAAACGCATTCCTACGCTTTCAACTGAGAATATTGACGCACTCATGCCTTATTCCTCGATAGAACAATGGAAATACATCCATGATGATCAAATTGACAAAATAGATCTCTCAAAATGGATGCGCTCACTACTAATAACAGTACTTAAAGATGAGCAAGAAATAAGAGAGATGGTGAACATTCTCTTCTCCACTGAAAATGGTCAAAACTCAAAAGCTGCGAAATGGATGCCTAAAATCTCGAATGCCATCATCGAGAACCTCATCCCCTACTTCTCCAACGAACACTTCGAATACATCAGTGATGAGCAAGTTAAAAATATGAGTTTCTCAAACATCCTAAAGGGACTAACAAAAGCAAAATATGGTGACAAAGAGAGAAAAGAGATGGTGAATACTCTCTTCTCCACCCAAGGTGACACAGAATCAAGAGCTGCCAAACGCATTCCTCAACTCTCATGTTTCAACATCTATAAACTCATCCCCTACTTCTCTAACGAACACTTCGAACACATCAGTGATGAGCAAGTTGAAAATATGAATTTCCCAGAACTTATAGAACAACTAAAAACAGCAGGATATACAGAAGAACAAATACGACCGATTGTAAATATTCTCTTCTCCACTGCAGGTGGTAACGAATCAAAAGCTGCTAAATATATTTCTGGAGCCTCAAGTCGGCACATCATGGTTTTGTTCTCTTACTTATCTAACGAGCAGCTTGAATGTTGTATTCCTACAATCTTAGACGTTGACAAACTCCTTGAGCTTGTCAACAATTACTTCGATAAAACACACTATCAATACATCAGCAATGCTCAAGCTAATATGGTGCTGAATTTCCAAAAAGTCAAAAAGGAAAAACAAAGGGAAGTGTTTGATGAGCTCTTCTCCACTGTAGGTGGTGACGAATCAAAAGCTGCGAAACGGATGTCTAAAATCGTTCACATCAAGACAGTCCTTCCTTACTGTTCTTATGAACACTTGAAACACATTGCAGATTGGCAAGCTATCGATGTGATTAAGCATCTGGATTTCTCAAAAATGAATCCGGATCAACAGGCATTCTTCGATGATTTCTTCTCCACTGCAGGTGATGACAAATCAAAAGCTGCGGAACGCATTTCTATAATCCTAGACAAAAATAAGATGGACTTATTTCTCCCTTACTTCTCTGAAAAACACTTCGAATACATCAAAGACTACCAACTTCGTTATATAGATTTCTCAAAAATCCAGGAGGGAAAACGAAAGGCAGCCTGCAATACGCTCTGGTCCATTGAAGGTGGCAACGACTCAAAAGCTAAAAAACACTATTTTAATTTTAAAGCTAACGTTATTCAAGAGCTCCTTCCTTATTTCTCTGATGAGCAATCGAAATACCTTATTCCTAGGATTGCAACTGAGGAAATCTCAGAGCTTAGCTCTAACTTCTCTACGGAACATTTTAAATACATGACTAATTATCAAGCGTCTCATATAGATTTCTCAAAAATCCAGAAGGACAAACAAAAAGAATGCTTCAATAACCTTTATCCCATTGTAGAGAATGAAGGATTAAACAAGGATACAAAAATACGTATTGCGCAATTCTCAACTGAGAATATTCACCAAATCGTTCTTTGCTTTTCCAACAAGCACTGGGAATACATCACAGATGAGCAAGCTCAAAATATCGAATTCTCAAAAATCCTAAAGGAACTAAAAATAGCAAACTATACAGAACTACAAAAACAACAGATTTTGAGTATTGTGTTCAGCACTCAAGGTGGTGAACAATCAAAAGCTGCAAAACGGATTCCTCACCTCGGAGCTTGTAACATCGGGAAATTTGTTCGTTACTTTTCTAAAGAACAATGGGAATACTGGATTCCTAAACTCCTCAATAATTTTCAAGATATGATCTACTTTCTCGAATACTTGACAGATGAGCAATGGAAATCCCTCCGGCCTAACATTGAGATGAAAGACATTCCGTCACTTCTTTGTTGGTGCACAGAAAAGCAATGGGAATCCCTAGTTCCTATGCTCAAAGACAAAGTTAAAGAAATCATAAGCGACTTGGGCAAGGATCGATGGAAATCCCTGATTCCTGAAATTCCAGCTAAGCACATCCACATATTCATACCTTACTTCTCCTCTAAAGATTGGGACTCTATCACTAATCAACAAGCTTGCACACAGGGTTTCTTTAAAACAGCCATTGAAATAATAAAAGAAAGCGTCCAAGGATCCGATTCGCCCGAACAGCTTAGTCAGATTAAAAAAATTCTTAATACACTCCTCTCCACTAGGTTTAATACTGCATCAAAAGCTGCGCAACGGATTCCTCAACTCTCAATTGAGGATATTTTCGCATTCACGCCTTACTCTATTAAAGAATACTGGGAATATGTCAGTGATGAACAAGTTTGTACAGAGGGTTTCTTAGCAAACGTCATAGGGATACTAAAAGAGGCAGAATACACAGAGGAGGATATTGAACAACTTGTCAGTATTCTCTTCTCCAATAAGAAGGAAGGGGGCAATACGTCAAAATTTGATAGACGCATTAAGCAATTGAAAAATGAAGATTTAAAGAGATTCAAAAATTTCACAAAACAGTAGAAATACTCTAGAGATATCCCGTAATTGCTATCAGATCTCCTAGAATATTAAATTTACCGAGTAAAAATTTCTCTTTTACAATCATAAAACTTCCAAAAAGAATTTTCTTATATTAAAGTTTTTCATCGATTGTGTGATAAAAGATATAGGTGACAATCCTTAAATCGATTGAATAGACATTAAAAATATATTAAGATAATATAGTTCCATGATTTCACATCTTCATAGCATTTCTTCACAAAATACATTACATCAACCGCTCAAGATGAGCCACCGTGGATATCTTCTGATTGCTTTAGGCATTATTGCTTTAATAGGAAGTTTAGTCGCTGCTGGCTGTTTATATGCTCAGCTAGGCTCTCTCTCTTTCTCCATTGGAGGAGCAGGCATGATCATCTGTATCTTAAACTCTGTATTGAGTAAATATTTTTGTGTAAAAACACATTCAAAAGAAGTAGAAGAAAAATCATCTGAAGATTTAGAACTCCCTTCTATTGCAAAAGAAGTAAAAGAAAAATCATCTGAAGATTTAGAATTTCCTTTTATTAAAGATGTAGCAATAAAGAATGATCTTCTTAATCATGAATTACTCAATACTCCTGTCATCAAGATCATAGATCCATGTGAATCAAATCCATCGTCGATGCGTCTTTCTCGATTAAAGGGAAAAAAAACATTAAAGAATATCGAGATCATAGATCAGGGAAAAAAAACATTAAAGAATGAGGAAATAATAAACATCTTTAAAGATTGCATTAAAGATCTAGACAAAGATTTGCAAATTCAAGCAAGATTGTCCCGCTTGAATTTTCGATGGCGTAATCAAATTATACTCAAGGATTTACTATTCCCATGGTCTAATTCTCGTCTTAGGTTCATGTTAATGATGGACAATGAGTTAAATACACTACCTGTAACTATACTAGATCAATTTGATAATCAATTAGTATGGAGTGCCATTGGTCAACGCATTAAACACCTAATCAGCAAGCAAAAACCAGTCAATCTAAATTTTAATAAAAATGGGATTGTAGATCTCTTACTCATAGATCTACCACACCTCACAGCTGACAATATCCATATTGCTCCCAAAAAATTTCCTCCAATTACATTTTTACTTATTAATATTAATGAGTTGAAAAAAATTCAAACTCAAAAACTGACTTCTGAACAATTAGAGCTTATTTTCTCAACAACTGATCGTTGTAATACAGATTATTTCGTACAAAAACTGACACCCAAGCAAATTAATGCATGCGCTCACCTGATTACAAATACAAAATTATTCGCCAATCTTAGTAAAAATCAGATAGTGGATTTTGATTTCTCAAAAATCAACAAGAGGAAAAAACAGGAAGTCTTCGATATTCTCTTCTCTACTGATCCAGGTGATTTTGTGAAAGCCCAACTACTTGCTCGACTTTCAGTTAAAAAAATCTACACCCTTATCCCTTACTTCTCCAACAAACACTGGGAATATATCAGTGATGCGCAAACTATAGATTTTGATTTCTCAAAAATCAACAAGAGGAAAAAACAAGAAGTCTGCAATATTCTCTTCTCTACTGAGAATGACAATGCTTCAAAAGCAGCTAGGCTCTTGCCAAAATTGAAAAAAAAGCAGATTTCTAATATTACAAATGGTAATTATTTATCCAATGCAGCACGTGGCTATCTTGTAAAAAATTAGCTTTCTCCATGTTTTTTAATGAATCAGTAGCCATATACCGTAGAATTATCTCTTAGGTTGAAGAATTCAAAATAGATGGACTATATACCATCGCAAAATGATTCTTTTGAACATACAAATTCGATTGATTAGATAATTCAAAACCTAGTTTTCTATAGATCTCATATGCCGGCTTATTCTCGTTTAAGACTTCACACCAAATCATTTTGAATTTTTCCTGCAGACATTCTTGTTCTAAATACTTTCTAAATTTTTCAGTCATCCCCAACTTTACAGCATAGGGAAGACGAGCCAAGTCATGAAATTTTAATATATTTGTTTGATCTTTTTGGTATCCAAGGCATCCAAGAATTTTTTTATTTTGAGAACGGGCAACATAGAATTTTCCATTGTTCTGAAGGAATAAATTTTTCAATTGATCACCCTCCCCTCGGGGGTATGTCCATAATTTACCAAACGCATCACGACAAATGTCAATTATTTTCTCTTTATCTTCCAAGGGAGAATCATCGAAATTAAACTCTTCGATAGTAAACTCAGGTAACTCCCCTTTTAACCGCAAGAATTCTATCTCACAATTAATCTCTACTTGATGGTAGGAATCATGGCTCTTTATAGTGACTCCTTGAATCAATTCCAAAAATTCCTTCCACATGTTTATTAAACTCTCATTTGATGTAGCTAAAACTTTTTCTGAAATAGTGGCAAGATGATAGTAAAATCCATAGTGATCCAGAAAATTTGTACATCCTTGATTCAAAAAATTTCTAATCGCAAGTTTATGTATTTTATCTATAGAGACTTGTTGAAAAAACTCATTCAAAAATAAGAGGCATTCTAGTTTTCGAGACAATAATTGTTGTGTCACTAATTGCTTTTTATAAATTATAACAAGATAAGTAAGTGAGATTATACCTAATAAAAGCGAAGAAACAGACATAAAACTTAGCCCAATAAGACTGATAGATGCTAATGGACTAAGGATAGAACAATAATGCACCTGAGAAGTAAAACCACAAACTAGGTAACTAGTTGCTGAGACAGAAAGCGCTAGAATAGTGATTGCAACAATTGAAGTTACCCTTTTCTTAATAGGTGAAGATTGAATAGACAAACGAAAAAAATCAGTTTTTGAATAGGTTACACCATCCATAAGTTATTATGATAAATCTCAAAAGAGAAAAAAGATAGAAGGATTTTTGGGTATGTCGATCCAATAAGTTTTTCTAAATTCATACCAATTTTTCCCATTCTAGAAAAATATAGTTAGATTAAAATTTTTATTTCTAATACATTACATGGGAAAAAGACCAGTCAGCCTAATAAAGATGAAGAAATGGTATCCAGGAAAACTTGTCTACCTAGATTTTTTTTATCATTAATTCAGCTTGGGTGACATTTACCTTAAAGGATATTTATGGAATTTATAAAAAATACAACAAAAAAAATGAAATATCTAATTTCTTTCGGAGTCTTATTATTTACTTGTTATGCGACAGTTGATGGTTATACAAAAGATGGACAGTATCCATATATAGGTCTAATCACAAATAAGATTGATTTGGATGGGATTGAAGTCTCTGATTTTAAATTTCAAGAAAATGAAAAAAAAATCATGCATGTTAATCCAAATGAAGAGTTTACCTGTTCGTTTCATTATGAAATTGATGGGCAATTTTTGGATACATTACATCTACATCACCTAGTGATTGGTTTGTATGATAATGGACCTGAAAATTGTGTTCTGCACTCTTTGGGTATCATGAATTCGATCGGAGATATAGAACTGCAACTAAAAGCTCCAAATAAACGAGGTACTTACGAGGTGCGTTTATCTAGAAGTGAAGGCATTTCTTGTCAAGAAGCAGAAAAAGAATGGTGGAAAGAAAGTTCTAGAAAAACTGTTCTCGGAGTAATTATTGTTTTATAAAAGTTGTCGTGTTTTTTTTCTATCCAGCCATTGGTGAAAAATCGCTTTTATACAACTCATCGGATTTTCGATGTCTCTTTTCAACTCAGATCATCTGTTTTAAAAGATATGTTTCTCCATTTTTTCAAACAAAGATTTTATTTTTCTTGTAATAGCTTTTTACCAATGTACACTTTATTGATGCTCCGTAAAACAAGATATAAATCTTGATGAAATTGGGAGATATATTTTTCTTTACAAACAACTCTTTGAAAGATCCTTTCATCAGGAAAAATTTTCTCAAAAAAAACTACTTGATAAAAAATCAACTAATATAGAAAAATTTTTGCTTACAACTTTAAACCGCTTATTTTAATCAAAATCATTACATAAAACAGGGTTTTTTATGGCCTTTTCGCTATCTGTTGGATATCATACAAAAAATACAGTAAAAGAGCATAATGATATGTACACCCATCGTTCACTCAATCTTGATGATCAGAATTCGATCAATCTCGATTATCAGAATGAAGAAAAAATTTATAAAAAGATAGCTTGTCAAAGAAATTTGGGTAATCTATTAGGCTACCTTCCTGGTTTAGGTATTATAGCCGGAGCAGCTCGTATTCATAAAGGCTATACCAACTTAAAGAATGAACGATCTCCTGCTCATAGATGTCAATGTGGTTATTTACCAATAGTACGTGGGACGACAGAAATCGCTGGAATAGGGATCATCTGGCTGATTCCTGATCTCATAGCTTCTATACGGATGCATGCGAGGAAACCTCAGGTGCATGTGAGTGAGCCTAATGATTTCGATGATAACACATGGAACACTGCCCAATCCAAACCTAAGCGATCAACAACAGTGTTTGAGTGTGAAGGATCTTTGGCCGGAAGTCATTTTACCACAAGTTTAATACTCAACCAACAAAAGGCTAGTGCAATTGAAAGGCTAAATAATTCTTAGTATTTTTCTAAAAAATTTAAATTATAGAATAGTTTTTATTTGTTTTTTTTTATAAAAAGCATTACAATAGTTTTTTAAAAAAGACTATCTACTCATAAAATGCCTATTGCCATTGGATTCCATACAGAATCATCCTTATTCCTTGAATGTCAAAAAAATAGACAAGGCGATGATATTTGTATTTACATTAAGAATTCAGCCAAATGGACAAACTTAAGAAATATCGGAGGGTATTTTCCTGGAGTTGGGATCATTACAGGAGCATTCCGTTTGAGAGATGCCTATGCTACTCGGCAGATTCAAAATTCAAGTGATCCAATCAATCTCAAGGAAGAACGTTTATTAATCTTTCGCGGCGTAGTTGAAATCATGGGAGTGGGGATTCTTTTACTTATTCCAGATCTTATTGCTTCTGTAAAACTCCATTTGATCAAAAAAAAGGGTAAACTAATAAAGACTGAAACTATAACAGATGAAAAGTATTCCTCATACTTCCCTGGTTATGAAATAAAGAAAGTTAAACTAATAGAGACTCAACCTATAACAAATGACAAGTCTTCCTGATCTTTCTTATGAAACTTTTATATAGGAACTTTTAAAAATGTCTCTTATCGTTGGGTATCATGCTAAAACTTCCATAGAAAATACTTATCGAAACTTATTAGAAAAGGTAAAAACCTCGAATTAAGGCAAGCTTTATATCAAAGATCAGACAAACAAATATGCCACTCTCTCAGCAAACTTGAGGAATATCGGAGGATATATCCCAGTGATTAGTGTGATTGCAGGAGCATACCGCATCAAACAGGGATGGCAAATTCTTTCATTAAATCGCAAAATAGGATATTTAGCGGTTATCCGTGGTGTCATTGAAATAGTGGGTTTAGGTATTCTCTTCCTTATTCCCGATCTTATTGCCTCTGTAAAAATCCATCTCATCGATAGAATCAAAAACGATTGACCGGCTCTAGCCTTTATTAGGTAACAAGATGATCTTGGACTTTTTAGTTAATGAGATAAAAAAGCATTTAGGATAGCTACCCTAAATGCTTTTTATTCCAAAAACAATTTTCTAAGAACAATGCTTATCTTTTTTTCCTCCGAGAGAAATCAATAGCAAAATCCCAGAGGCCATCCCCACCAATCCAATGAGAACATTTCCCATCATCGGCATCACCATACTAGTCACTTGGAAAAGGCCACTAAAAAAAAGATAGACAGCCAAAAAAATTAACCCTAAATTCTTAACAATACACATAATCTCATACCTCGCTGTTGTTTATTTTTCCTTAAAATGTAAATTTTTTTCTCTTTTTTAGATAAAAAGCCTTTTTTCTGGAGATTGACTGATTGATCTTTTCTAACTATCTTTCTTATAGCAATACATACCGACTCCTTTTGCTCTCGTCAATATCTTCTTTTAAATATGAAAAAATAATTTTAAATATGAAAAACCATCTAGAGGAATTATCCCTATCTTATATGAGCCTTTTGAACGCCTCTTATTCAGACTAAATCGAAAAAGAGTAAGGAAGAGTAAATTTTTTCAACTATCCTATTATTAAAGAAAGCAGTTTGGGGTGATAGCATTAGCATTTTCACTCTTCTGTGACTAGAGTATTGTCTGCTTGCCATACCCATCCTCCTCCAACAGCTTTATAAATTGCCACGAGAGATAGGAAAATCTCACCTTGAGTTTGAGTTAAATCGATTTGTGCAGAAAAAAGTTCTCTTTCTGCATCCAAAACTGTTAAATAATCCGTTTCTCCATTTTCATAACGCAGCCAAGCTAGTTTTAGATATTCATGCAAAGCTTCGACTTTTTTCTCATCTATATGAACCAGTTCTCTAGATTTTTGATGAGCAATTAAGGCATTACTCACCTCTTGAAAGGCAGTTAGAATGGTTTGTTCATATTGGTAAAGTAATTCTCGATAACTTGCAATCGAGACATTAAGCTGTCCAACTAGGCGCCACCCTCTAAAAATAGACTGAATAAACTCTCCTCCTATTGTCCAAGCACGAGAGCGTTGATCAAAAAAATTATGTAACTTAAAACTCTCTGCTCCCAAAATTCCCAGGATTGATATTTTTGGAAAAAATTCGGCACGTGCTACACCAATGCGTGCATTAGCTGCAATTAAATTTTGCTCTGCAGCTATAATATCAGGCCGTCTTTCCAATAAATCTGAAGGTAGCCCAACTAGAATGCGAGGAGGAAGCACAAATTCACTCACTGCTCGCCCACGCAAAATAGAGGTAGGTGGTTCACCCAAAAGTAGACTGAGTAAATTTTCTTCGGTGAGAATTCTTTCTTCTATCTGCACAATTAGTGATCTTGATTCTTCTAAAATGGTCATCGCTTGTTCGACTTCAATTTTGGAAGTCAATCCTCCTTGAAATCTTTTTCGAGCAATTTCTAGATATTTCTCCCTATCTTTTTCAGTTCGATGGGCAATCAAAAGCTCTTGATCAAACTCACGCAGCCTGATGTAACTATTCGCTACTTCAGATACGAGAGTCAGTATCACAGTTCTACGATTTTCAACTTGGGAGAGCAATTCTCTATAAGCTGATTGAGACATATTTCGCACACGTCCCCAAAAATCCAGCTCATAAACAAGGTTAAAGTCATAACTGTAATTCGGTGTAATAGAATCGATTTTAGAAGGAATAAAGCTAGCTGGGGGAAATTTTTCTTTAAAGGCCGATCCATGGAGATCAATTTTTGGAAACATCTTAGAGCTAAACATCTGACACTTTCCATAAAATTCACACACGCGCCAAATCGCGATTTGCAAATTCTTATTGCTCTTGAGAGCTTGTAAAATTAAACCATCGAGAATAGGATCCCCAAGTTCTTCCCACCAACAAATATTGCAACATGTCGACTCTGGATCATAGTCAAAACGCCAATCTGGAGGGATTTCAATAGAAGGACGATCATAATGAGGAGCTAAATTACACCCTGTGATGAGTAGGCATAAAAGAAGATATCTAATCATTTCCATGATCCTGTTTTCGATCTAGCAGAGAATAAAATAGAGGAATAAAGAAGATTCCAAAACAAGTTGCAAATATCATTCCACCCATCACTCCAGTTCCAACTGATTGACGACTAGCTGCACCTGCTCCTTGACTCATGACTAAAGGTAAAACCCCAAAAATAAAAGTGAGGGAGGTCATAAGTATCGCCCGAAATCTTTGACGTGCTCCTTCTAAAGCTGCTTGTTTTCGTGAGATATTTTTTTCTCTACGTGCTTGTATCGCAAATTCAACGATCAAAATGGCATTTTTTGCCACAAGTGCTACCAACGTCACAAGACCAATCTGAAAATAGATATCATTTTCCATTTTGCGCACTAAGATTGCCAAAAGTGCCCCTACAATGCCAAATGGCACCCCTAAAAGAATCGCAAGAGGTAAAGACCATCTTTCGTATAAAGCCGCTAGAATGAGAAACACTAGGATCAGAGCACCAAATAAGATAAGAGATGTCGAACCTCCTGTCGTTTTTGCTTGATAGACAAATCCACTCCATTCAAAATTCATATGAGAAGGAAGAATCCCCTCTGCAACTTCTTCTAATGCTCGAATACCTGCCTCTGAACTATAGCCTTGAGCTGGCCCTCCAATCATTTTAACAGCAGGAAAATTATTAAATCGACTCACTAAGTTTTGCCCTCTAACATAATGAAAGGTTACAAGAGACTTCAGAGGAATAATGTCCCCTGATAATGACTTCACAAAAATATTGCCTATGTCTTCTAGATTTGAACGATACTTAGGATCAGCTTGAATCATCACTTGAAAGACTTGTCCATATTGGTTGAAATCATTTACATATACTGTTCCTAGTAGAGATTGGAGTGTAGAATAAATAGATTGGATAGGAATCTTCAATGCCTCTGCTTTCACCCTATCTACTTGAGCATAAATTTGGAGATTATCTGTCTTCATCAACATCATGATTTGTCCTATTTCATCTCTTTGCTCAGCTTTCTGAATAAATTCTTTTGCGCTCTCTTCAAGTTCTTCATTGCTCCCTACCCCTTGATTGACAATCCAAAATTCGTACCCACCAACAGTTCCTATACCTGGAATGGAGGGGGGATTTGTGGTCATCACTTCAGCCGTGGGAATTAAACTAAAATCTTCATTGAAAGATTCCAGAATATTCTCCACCTTCATCCCTTTTCCTTGACGCTCTTTCCAGTTTTTGAGATTAATAAAATATGTACCAACTTGTGTTTCTGGAATATTATTTAAAAGACTAAACCCTGATAGTCCGATAAAAGTTTCAACTCCTCTATGTCTTAATACAATCTTCCCTACCCTATCTGTGACTGCTTCAGTTCTTTGTAAACTTGCTCCATCGGGAAGATTCGCAAAAGCAAATACATACCCCTGATCCTCTTCTGGGACAAAAGATATAGGGATCATGAGAAATAGAAAAATGAGGATAGCCACCATAAGAAAAAAAAAGGTTAATCCCCAAATATAATGTTTTAATATCCAACCTGCTCCCTTAACATAAATCTTTGTTAGTCTACTCATAAAATGATAGAAATAATGGCTAAAATGGCTTGCTTCTCTCTTTTTTTTGAAAACATAGACACTCAAAACAGGACTTAAAGTTAGTGCGACAAGGGCGGAAACAATCACTGAGATAGAAATTGTAATCGCAAATTGTTTATATAACTCTCCTGTCACTCCTCCAATAAATGCAACTGGCACAAAAACAGCACATAAAACGAAAAGAATAGCGATAATAGGTCCAGAGACTTCACGCATTGCAATTAATGCTGCATCATGTGCTCCCATGTTTCTTGTTCTGATATTCCTTTCAATGTTTTCTACAACAACAATTGCATCATCTACTACAATGCCAATCGACAATACTAATCCAAACAGTGTGAGTGTATTGAGAGAAAATCCTAGAAGATGCATCCCTACAAATGTGCCAATAATAGAAATGATCATCGCAATCACAGGAACTAATGTAGCTCTTAAGCTTTGAAGAAAAATAAAGACTACACCTATCACAAGAATGGCTGCTTCGAATAGTGTTCTTTGCACTTCTTCAATAGACACTTGAATATAGGTCGTCGTATCATAAGGAATCGAATAGGTTAATCCAGGAGGAAAGCGCTTAGAGAGTTGTTTTATGGTTTTTTTTACACTCGTTGCCACATCGAGAGCATTTGATCCATAATCCTGGTAAATTCCTATAATCGCTGCTGAATGTCCATTAACCTCTCCTTTTACCATATAACTTTGTGATCCAAGCTCAACAGTGGCTATATTCCCAATGGTCACAGTTGATCCATCTCCATTTGCTCTTAAAATAATTTGCTCATACTCTTCAGGAGATTTTAAACGTCCAAGAGAGGTCACAGGAATAGTTAAAGAGGTTTTATCTCTCATAGGAGCCATGCCTAGTTGACCAAGAGGATAGTCTTTGTTTTGCTCTTGCAGGGCTTTAATCACATCATCAGTAGAAATTTTTAGTTGAGCCATCCTGTCAGGCTGGAGCCAGATACGCATTGCATAACTTTCAGCATTCATAACCGCTGCATCGCTCACCCCTTCTAATCTCTTGATGGCCTCTACTAAATGAATCTCAGTGTAATTATTGACAAATAGATCGCTATATCTTCCATCTGGAGATTCGACTGCTAAAATTAAGAGAATCGTAGGAGTTTGTTTTCTTACACTGACTCCTTCTTTTTGGACAAGATCAGGTAAACGAGAGATGGCTAGATCGACTCTATCTTGTACATGACTAAGCGCTTTATCAATATCAGACCCCACCTTAAAAAAAATATTCAATACATATTTTCCTGAAGAAGAGCTTTGAGAATACATATAGAGCATCTCTTCTATTCCATTAATTTGCTTTTCTAAAGGAGCAGCAACTGTTTCAGCAATGACTTCACCCGTTGCTCCTGGATAATTCACTGAAACTTGAACTTGAGGAGAGACAATATTAGGATATTGTTCAATTGGAAGATGAATAAGAGCAAGTAAACCGAATAGGACAATGAAAATTGAAAGGACACAAGCAAAGATAGGATGATCTAAAAAAAATTTGCTTATCATTAAAATTTATTCCAATGTTTCAAAATCCTGACAATGAATCAATAGAAGTAATCTGAACCGTAGAATCTTCCTTCACCTTGTTCACACCATCGACAATGACTAAATCTCCAGGTTCAAGCCCCTCTTCGATCATCCAGTAATTCTTATACCATGGCCCTACCTTAACTTCTCTACGAGATACGGTCTGGTTTTGATTAATGATAAATACAAACATGCCTTTTCTTCCCTGGGAAACAGCCACTTGAGGCACGACCATGACTTGATTCCATTTTGCACCAGATACAATGGCATTTACAAACTGTCCAGGAAGGATTGTTCCATTTGGATTATTAAATTGAGAACGTACAAATAAGGAGCCTGTATGTGGATCAAATGTTGGAGATTCAAAATTCACTCTTCCTTCACTAGAAAAAAATGATCCATCTGATAATTGTAAAGTTACTGTATAGTCTTCTTGTTCTGGAAGAAGTAATAAGTTGGATTGACTTTCTCCTCGCATCTCTAAAAGTTGATTATCAGAAATAGAAAAAATCACCCAAATTGGATCAATGACTGAAACAAGAGTCAGAAAACTCTCTCCTGTAGGAATAATCAAAGCCCCTTCCCTATGATAGGCTTGACCCGTTAATCCTTGAATTGGAGAAGTGATGTAGGTATAGCTTAAGTTCAATTCAGCTTGAGCCACATTGGCTCGAGCTGAGATGACCGAAGCTTCAGCTGCAAGCACCTGTGCTAAAGCATTATCACGATCTCTTTGACTCACTGCATTTTGCTCATAGAGTGGTTCAAGACGTGCAAGGCTTCGCTGTGCACGCCATAAGATTGCCTCCTCCTTAGCTAATTTCCCTTTGGCATCTTCAAGATTTGTTTCAAACTCAATTGGATCAATCCGAAAAAGAAGTTGGTCTTTTGCGACCATCTCCCCTTCTTGATAGTTGATGGTGGCTAGGTAGCCTTCCACTCGGGAACGAATTTCTACAGGATGAGAGCTTTTCGCTACACCGACAAACTGAAAGTCCGCAGGCATGGTTTCTTTTGTAATACGAAATGCCGTGACAACTAGAGGGTTTTCTTGTTTTTTCTCTTTTTCACATGAAGAGATCATCAAGGTAATAAACAAAATTAGATACATGGGATGAATCATATTATTCGAATCGCATTCTTTTTCGAAAAAATCAATAAAAGTTTTATATATTGGAATTATGGATACCATACGAGTAAAATTATTCTTAAGTATCAGTATCATTCTTTTGATCATTGGTATTCTAAGTTATTTCATTCCTAAATCCCTTATTCAAAAAGATATCAGCGCAACCTCATCAGATCTTATGGATCGATTTATCGAAAGTGAAGAGAAAATCCAGCTAGCCTTTGCAACTTTAGTGATGTCACAATTTATCGAACAAACTGCTCAGATGGAGGGATTATCTCGTCTTTTAGGGCAAGAAGCTTCTGTCATTCAACAACAATCAAATTTACGCCAACAAGCTGCTCAAATTTTGCAATATGCCCTTAATCTCGCCTATATTCAAATCTCAAATCATGAAGAGATGGTGATCTTAGCTCCTGAAAATGCTCCTCTCTATGATTATGAATGGGCGGAAATGGAAGATCAAACTCTCCTCATTCGCTCTGATCACCATCTTTATACTGCTCGTCTTGTTGAGCAAAATGAAGCATTTTATTTTCTCTATCCGATTCATGAATTCCTTCCTCTTTCTCAACTTACATTTAGAAAAGCTGGTGATCTCAAACCTAAATTTCAACCTGAGAACTTAGATCAACTCTATGAGGAGATGGTCTCCATCCAAAATCAAATAGTTGATAAAGTAGAAATGATTAAAATCCTGTCAGATAAACCTCAAGAGGCTGTTGGGATTCTCAAAGCTGATGGAAACTTTCAGCAAGGATATCTTTTACTTGAAAAAGATCTGTTTTTATCAAAACCTGAAATCGAAACATTTCCTCTTCCTAAAATCCCCTATTTAATTTTACGCCAAAATGGATCTCTCTTTTATCTCGATCTTATCCGTGATTTGACCATTGACAATGCAAAAATTATATTCGGTTTTTCCCTTTCGACAATTGCAGAACAAGTGACATCGATTCTAAAAAGACCAATCTTAATTTCCTCAAAAAATGGAGAAGGTCTTCTCTTTTTTCCTGATGGTTCCAAAATAATTCTTCAACCAAATACATTTAACCTCAACTTTCTTGAATACAAAGGCATCTTTTATCAAGTGGATCCTCATCAGATTGAAGAGCTCACCATCTCTATTTTAACAAATGTCGATCGCTGGCACGCGATCTCTAGAATGATGAATCGATTATACAAAGGGCTCATCCAAAAAATTTCTGGAGAACTTCTCTTAGTGACTCTCATTGTCTTTTTCCTTGGTCTCTTCTTTCTCATGCGTATTGCAAAAAAAATCACTCAACCTATTTCACAACTTGCCAATGCTGCTAAAAAAATTGGGAATGGATATTACGACAATCTGCAACTCCCTATCGTCAAAAAAAGAAAAGATGAAGTCGCCATTTTGACTCATTCTTTTGTGGAAATGGTAAATGCATTGAGAGAAAGAGAAAAAATTCGCGGTGCATTAAATAAAGTTGTTTCAAAAGAAGTAGCTACTGAAATCCTGAGCAGCAATATAGAACTAGGAGGAGAAGAACGTATTGTCACTCTACTATTTAGTGATATCCGAAATTTTACCCAACTCTCTAACCACTACCAACCTAAATTGCTGATTCAAATGCTTAACGAGTACATGACTCGGATGTGTCAAATTATCGATGAAACTCAAGGCGTTGTCGATAAATTTGTAGGAGATGAGATTATGGCTCTTTATGGAGCTCCTCTTTATATGGAAGATCAAGCTGATCAAGCACTTAAATCAGCTTCTCAAATGATTCAAAGCCTCAAAAATTGGAATACAAATCAAGCGATTAAAGGAAAAGAACTCCTCGAAATTGGAATTGGGATTCATACTGGATCGGTTTGTACTGGAAACATGGGAGGAGAAAATCGACTCAACTATACTGCGATTGGATCTAACGTAAATCTTGCCTCAAGAATGTGCAAAGCTGCTCATCCCATGCAGATTCTTGTCAGTCAAGAAACCATTCAAGCCTTAAAAAACCCTAAAAAATTCACATTTCTGCCCTTGCCTCCAATAAAATTAAAAGGGTTTGACCAGCCGATATGTTTATATGAAATGAAAGAATCTTCATTTTTCTAGAGAGAATTGAGAGGATAAGAAGCAATTTTTCTTGCATAAATGAAGGATTTTATGCAAGAATCCTTTAGAAAACTTGATTTTGTTTTTTTCCCCGAATCTCATGGGATGTGATTTGCTTTTTAGCTTCTTGCTTTTGCAAATTGCTTAAATGTAGATTTGCTATGAAGAAAGGGAAATTGATTCAAAACTTGGATGTGGAAAATACCTTTAACTAGGAAGATCAGAATGAAACTTTATGTAGGAAATTTGCCTTTTTCAGTAGATGAGCAAGGATTAAAAAAACTTTTTTCAAAATATCAATCGATAGTAAGTGTTCAATTAATTTCAGATCGTGAAACAGGCAGATCTAAAGGCTTCGGATTTGTTGAGATTAATAATGATGATGAAGCAACCAATGCGATTCAAGAATTAAATGGAAAGGATGTTGAAGGACGTGGAATTGTTGTCAATGAAGCACGCCCTCGTGAAAATCGTTCTTTCGAAAGACGTCGTCGGTAATTTCTTTATCTCTCCACTCCTTATAAAACAGGAGTGGTTGAATTTTTTCTTCATCGTTTATCTCTAAGTTCTTTTGGTTGTTTTTCTTTTTAAAAAAAACTAAAAGTTTGGATGATTTGTACTTGTAGAAAAAAAGAGAGTTTTTATTGATAAGTATACCGAATCTTATCGTTTTTCTTTGGACCTAGGATTCTCC
The DNA here is from genome assembly GCA_041395025.1 of Chlamydiales bacterium. NCBI lineage: Bacteria > Pseudomonadati > Chlamydiota > Chlamydiia > Chlamydiales > Chlamydiales bacterium. Next base: position 1,145,234 of record JAWLBH010000001.1, on the reverse strand, counting down.
ATATCAGCTCAAGATTTGGAGGCAAAAGGGTCATCTTTCCGAAATAGGTATCTTTGCCACAAACGTGAGTGTGTAAAGATTCCAGCGTATTTTCATTGACTGGAGTGAGATGAAAAAGAAAAACAGGATGTTTTTCTCCAAAACGCAAATGTTCAAGAGTGAGCAATCCTTCAAAACGATTCAGTGTCCATCGAAATACATTGCGAAAATTAAATTCCTGATGATTATTGCTTTGCCATGAACCACGTTCATGAAAAATACAATGGATATCTCCATGATATGAAATCGTGACAAGGCCTTTTCCTACCCCTTTTGATTTGCGTGAATAAAACTGAAAAATGACTTCCCTTGTCATTTGTAACTTCTTCCATACCTCTTCAAGTAATCCCCTATTTGGTTGAGGAATATAGCGCACATAATAGTATTTTTTTTTCTCAGAAGGAGAGAGTTTAATATAGACTTTTTTGAGAAGCGCTTCTAATTCATCAAGAAGAAAATATTCAGGATTAAAACTATAGTAGCGAATCTTCCCATCATAACTGCTTTTAAGAATCCCCTCCCTTTCAAGACGATTTAAACCCTTTTGCAAGGGGGTTAAAGGAGTCTGGAGTATTCGATGTAATTGGCTAGCATAAGCTCGTTCATTGTCTAGCAAAAAAAGCAAAATTCTTTCAATACTCTTACTTCCAAACAATCCTCTTAGCAACATTCACCTCTTTTCTAACTAGTTTTCTACCGATTATCCAATAAAATCACCTAAATGATAGGTAGAATACAACTAAAAAATAGATTACTTGTAGAAAAATCCCCTAAGTTTAAAGGAATTTTCGTGATAAAAATGGCTTTTATGCAAAAAATTTACAAAATCTATCACAGACCTCTCATGACTCTGCTTTCAAAAGCACATTGTATCCACCAGAACCACCATCGGGTTCAGCTTTGCCAGCTTATTTCCTATAAAACAGGGAGATATTCTGAAGATTGTGTTTATTGTGCTCAATCATCTCATTATCAAACTCAGACGCAACCACTTCCTTTAATGGAAAAAAAGTAATGAATCAAGCTGAGGCAGCGATTAAATCTGGTGCCATTCGTATCTGTGTTGGAGCTGGTTGGCAGCAAATTAGAGAGGGAAGAATGTTCAATTCCATCTAAAAGAATGGTAAAACTTCAAATGCAGATTAGTGGCTCTAATTGATGCCTTGTAGAAAAGAAATAATTCCTTTGGAAAGAAGTTCTTGAATGGAATAATTAAAAAACATATGACCCATTTTTGGAATCAAAGCCCATTTCGCATGGGGAAGCTTTTCTTTTAGCGCTTTTCCTCCTCGTTCCACCAAAACAAGATAATCCTCTTCACCATGAATGATCAAAGTTGGAAGGGTAATGGAGGAAAAGATTTCCCTACGCTCTTTTAAAGTTTCAGCAATCTTCTGCATCACTTTCACATGATGATGATTCGCACCCAATGGGTATTTAGAACGAGTAAACATCTCTTCAGTGTAGGCTCGCGCGAGCTCCTCATCAAGAGGTGCAGTCCCATTTAGACGCTCCCAGACAGTCCGAAAACCCTCATAACTCTCTTCAAAATTACTTGTTGGACGATTTCTGATCATAGCAAGACAGGTTGTATGTATGACCTCTTGTTCTTCCCTTGTATGCGGTTTGATAATCGTCTCCGTTTCCCCTACCGGACCTGTGGCGATGACAGTCAGACTTTTCATACGATCAGGATATAAAAAAGCCATGAGCTGACCTATGTACCCTCCCATTGAGTGTCCAATCACATGAGCTGAGGAAATATTGTAATGATTCAGAATCCCAATGGCATCTTCTACAAGATCTCGAAGTTCATAGCCATCTTCACTTGGATCAGAAAGTCCTGTATCACGATGGTCATAGCGAATCAGATAGAATCCCGCTTTAAGAAAAAATTCACAGAAAAAATCGCTCCAAAAATGGGCATGTGACCCCGCACCAGTCATGAGAAGAATAGGACAATCAGAGGGATAACCAACGACTTCAGTCCAAATTTTCTGCTTTCCGACCTCAATAAGGTTTTCTGCTACCATGATCTATTTAGAAGTTAAGGAAACTCATTAATTAAAAAGGGATCAGTTTAAAATCCTCTCGAATATTTGCCAATAATTATTTTAGATCAAAATGAAGAAAAAAAAGACAATGAGAAGGGATGTTTTTTTTAATCCCATTTTTTGATTATTGAAATATCCAAAATAAAAACAAATAAATCAGCGCAGGCATCACTCCTCCAAGAAAAAGAAAGAAAAAAGAAATTTTTCCATTAAATGATCCACGAAGCAATGCATGTCCCACAGGATTGGGAGCATTTGCGATCACAGTAAGGGAACCTGCCGACATAGCTCCTACAATCACTAGATAATGTTTGAGATCATCATATTTAGGAAGTTCAAGAGTGATATAACTAATCACTGCATTATCCATAAAAGCAGAAAGGAGAAAACTCACACCCATTGCCCCAAAATAGTTTAGATTTTGCATAAGAGGGATGATCCACCATGATTGCAACTCACCATGGATGATCAGACTTGCAAAGAAAAATCCCACTAGCACTGCTGATTGAAGATGAAGAGGGGTTTGGTAAAATGTGGTTGCTTTCCAAAAACCTAAAAAAAGAAGAAAAATTCCGAGAAAAATTAGAGTGATTTCCCCAGTAATAACAATCAGAACAAGAAAACAAAGATGGATTAGAGTAATCCATAGAGGGGTAGATCTAGTCTCCTTTTTTTTCAATGGCACAAGGATTTTTGGAAATCTTCTGCTTTTAAACTCATGACGAAAAAAAAGATAATACAAACTTGTCGAGATGAAGATGCCTAACATCCCCTTCCACCCAAATCTTGTAAACATATAACTCCAACTCCAATCCCATTTGTTTGCGACAATAAAAAGGGCACGTGAAGAGAAGCTCGTCAACATTCCACCCACTGAAATATTGGCGAATAACAAACCTAGCGTTGCATAGGAAAAATTTCGACTTGGTCCATAAGGATAAAATTTTTTACTCAAAAGAATCGCTGAAAGAGCCATAGCGGCTGGTTCTTTAATAAGCGCACCGATCAATGGACTTATTGTCAAAATACTCCACCACCATGCAGCTGGTGAATCCTTACCAAGGCGGGCAATTGATTCGAGAATATTTTCTGCAAAAGTAATGATAGGACGGGAGCCAATCACAACTAAGATAACAGTAATATAGATGGCATGAGTATACTGACGAGTATTGAGATAGTGCAATGTCTCATCCCACCCTTTCAACCAAGTAAAAGCGATGAGGAGAGGAAATAGCCATAAGCCGAAGACCACCTCAACTTCACTCAAAAGATAGAGAACTTCAGATAAAAAATGATACAGGTTCCATTTTTGAGGATAAATATCTTTCAGTTTGGCAATCTTTCTGGAATAACTCAATAAGGCAGGGGTCAGAAAAGTGTGAAGAATAGCTAGGAAAAAAATCATCGTAGAGATGATCTGAAAAGTCATTGAGTCTCCTTTTAAATACTTAGTTAAAGAGAATCTTTTTCATAAAAAGAGATCGATCAAACTCTCTTCTTCCCATAATAGATCGTCTATAAATTTTAAATTTTCCTCATTTTTGTCTACCTTACCATGGCTAAATCCTAGAGGGAGACAAAATATTCTTCTATCTGAAAATCATAAGGAAAATAGATTTAAGAGGAGTCTTAAACCCATAATTGATAGATTATGAAAGCCTTATCCTACGTATTTTCGACAAAATTCAATCTTAAGAAAAATCGTCTATGGCATCAAAATAGATTTAAAAAATTTTATATTGAAGGTTGATGTAGAAAACTGAATCGTTTTTTAGAATCTCCAGTTATAGATGGATCCTAATCACTTTACTTTTATGACGTGAATTTCCAAGTTGAGTATAACTTAGGATAGCACCTTCATCGCAGAGAAACTTGAGTATGTTTGACAATTCCGAATCTACCAATATAGTTTGAAGTTCGTGATCTTTCCATGGGCTGTATTCTATATTGAAATGATAAGTACGGTGGTTCTTCTTCATATAAAATGAGGGGAAATCAGGTACAGGTAGTGGTGGAGCATCCCTTGTGATCCATTGATTGATACCCTTTACCATTACCTCAATATACTCGATATAATTGCTTATTCCTGGGTAACTATCACAATGCTTTATGTCAATAGTAATTGCCTCTCTACCTGTGATAATCTTGTATTTCTGATAATGTTCTAACAGTCTCTTATCGTGCTTGCATTCCTCCATTTTTGATCTCTCGGCGTCCAATAGGCTGTTAACCCAACGATAAAGCTCTGGGGATTGTAGCTTCGGGAGTTTTCCTTCTCTTTTTCTCTCTAGATATAGATTTTTAACCATGGTCACTTGATCTATAGAAACACAACATCTCATTATACCCAACACACGATCTGATTTGGTTCCAAATAGCCCTAAATCTAACAATTGAGCTTTTTCCATGTCTGCTGGTTCCAGACACTCGAAATCGAGAAGTGCGATTTTTTTATTCCCATTTACATCGCAATCGTTGTTTAAAATAGGGCTGTTCGAGTAATTAACATCAGTATACACCGGATCCTCAAGATTCAAAACGGTTAACTGATACATTGCAAGATCTAATTCAGAACTAGACCTTGCATAATTGTCTTTTTCATAGGCGGGATGGCTAACATCAAGTTTTTCTTCAGCCAAAACGATCAAATTTTTAATCTCTGGATCACCCTCTATCTCCATCGAGAAATGGGTAAATTTAGGAATCTTTAATAACCCTAATTCACACTTTTCCCGTATCTCTTGAGCACGTTTGATATTTGAGATCCGATGTTGTATGGATCGCTTGTCATTCTCATCAACTAATCTTATTTTAAATAGAATCTTTGGATCCTCCTTAAATGAAAAATATCGACCATCAAGTTGCCCTTGGAAAAATTTAATCTCTTCATGCGTCTCTTGATTTTTAATCTGTGAAAAATATTTTTTAATTTTCGATTTAGCTGCCTCTTCATCAATCTCAAGTGGATGTGCATCATCTTCACGAATGAGATAAGCTGTGGCTGCTGATCGTTCCTTCCATGGCTTTAGTTGTTGTTTCAATATATCTATCTGATTGAATTCCTCGATTTTTGATTCCTCGGCGTCTGATAGGCTGTTAACCCAACCATAAACCTCTGAGGATTGTAGCTCCGGGAGTTTTCCTTCTCTTTCTCTCTCTAGATATAGATTTTTAACCATGGTCATTTGATCTATAGAAACACAACATCCCATTACACCCGGCAAACTATATGTATTGGCTCCAAATAGCCCTAAATCTAATAATTGAGCTTTTCCCATGTCTGCTGGTCCCCAACACTCGAAATCGAGAAGTGCGATTTTTTTATTCCCATTTATATCGCAATCGTTGTTTAAAATAGGACTGTTCCAGTAATTAACATTAGTATACACTGGATTCTCAAGAATCAAAATGGTTAACTGATACATTGCAAGATCTAATTTAGAACCAGACCTTGCATAATTGTCTTTTTCATAGGCGGGATGGCCAATATCAAGTTTTTCTTCAGCCAAAACGATCAAATTCTTAATCTCTGGAAAATCTAAATCATTTATCTCCATCGAGAAATGGGTAAATTTAGGAATCTTTAATAACCCTAATCCACACTTTTGCCGTATCTCTTGAGCATGTTCGATATTTGAGATCCGATGTTGTATGGATCGCTTGTCATTCTCATCAACTAATCTTATTCTAAATAGAGTGTTTGGATCCTGCTTAAATGAAAAATATCGACCATAAGATCGCTCTTTAAAAAATTCAATCTCTTCATGTGTCTCTTGATTTTTAATCTGTAAAAAATATTTTTGAATTTTCGATTTAGCTTCCTCTACATCAATCTCAAGTGGACTTGCATCATCTTCATGAATGAGATCAGCTGTGGCTGCTGATTGTCGTTTCAATACCGCTAGTCGCTCAGCCTCTTTATTATCCTTAGTGATGAACGCATTTGGAGAAGGTTTGACAGATTTAACAGAGCCACCGACGAATACCAATAACCCACCTATAGAAAATGCCGTCCAGCTAATCGAATGAGCCCACTTTGGTATCCCAGAAATTCCATATATTATCACGAGAGTCCCCAGGACCATCAATATGCCAATCACAACTGAAGTAATCCTCAGTCTAATCGAAAGATCAGTCTGTGTGCCCTTTAGAGATGGGCAACATGGAAAGGCACAAGTGATTGAAGAAGTTCTATTCATAGGATAGAAAGATTCTAACATAAAAAAATAAATAAAACTAAATATTAATTTAAATTAATTACCTTTATAGAATTTTTAGAAAAATTTTTAATATAAAACGAGTCCATAGGCATGGTATAGCCTATCTCGATTTCCAAATTCATCAAAAAAAGTCTCTTATTGAAAAATTAACTGCGTGGTTGATAAACTGCTTCTAAACGGGCAGAAAGTTCAGCTAAGGAGACACGCACGGATCCCACCTGTTCAATGGCAATACTTGCTGCCACATTGGCAAGTTCAGCTGCCTCTCCAGGAGGCATATCATTTGCAAGCGCAACTGCAATCATGGCCATCACTGTATCACCTGCTCCTGTGATATCCTTGATATCATGAACATATGTTGGAAAATCTTGACGAATTCCTCGTTCAAAAACAGAAATTCCCTCCTTAGAACGAGTAATCATTAATGTTTTTGGATGAACAATATGAAGAATTTTTGCAGCGATGTCATCTAAATTGGCTTTTCTGCCAAGACCCGCAGCTGCAATTGCTTCTGAAAGATTCGGTTTAATCAATGTCACACCTCTATATCGCCTAAAATCTTCTCCCTTAGGATCAACAATAACGGGGATCTTATATGATTCTGCTAAAGTGATTAACTCACGCAAAAGAGGCACGGTTAAAAAGCCTTTCGCATAATCTGAAATTGCCACTAAATCGATCTCTTGTAAAAGAGCAGGAAGCATTTTGCAGATTCTCTCTTCAAACAGAGGATCAAGAGGAGTCAAAGACTCATAGTCCACTCGTACGATTTGTTGTCCTTCAGCAAGGATACGATTTTTTAAAGGGGTACGAAACTGAGGATCACGGACCAAGCCTCTCACATCTACTCCCTCTGCTACAAAAGATTGGATCACATGGTGACCCTCCTCATCATTCCCTACTCGACCCAGTGCAACAACTTCCATTCCCATGGAAATGAGATTAAGAATCGTATTACCTGCCCCTCCTGGATGAGAACTTTCGTTCATCACACGCAAGATTGGAACTGGGGCTTCAGGAGAAATCCTCTCTACATCACCAACTGTGTAGAGATCTAACATAAAATCTCCTGCAACCAAAATCCGTTTTGCCTCAAAATTTACCAAAATTTCTTCCTTAGTAAGTAATTTTGAACATAGTCTTTTAAAGCTTCTTCTAAACTCAATGCTGACTGAAATAGTCCTGCAGATTTTTTCATCGAAGCACAAGTATAGTTTTGGTATTTATCCACTAAATCTTTTGGCATCGGAATATATTCAATCTCAACTGATTTCCCCAAGGCTTGCATTAATCCCTCTGCTATCGCCTTCCATGTTGCAGCTTCTCCTCTTCCAATATTAAAAATTCCTGTGCAATCATTTGTTAAAAATTGAATTGTCATACGTGCAGCATCTTTCACATAGATAAAATCCCGCATTTGTTCTCCATCTCGATATTTATCTGGCTCAGAAGATTTAAACAGCTGTAACCGCCCTTTCTGATTTAGATCGTGAAACATTTTTAAGATTGCTGAGGACATTCTCCCCTTATGGTATTCATTAGGGCCAAAAACATTAAAGTATTTTAAACCCACCACCTTATCCAATAAGTGATGTTGCTTAAGCCAAAGATCAAATAGGTGTTTAGAAAACCCATACATATTCAATGGTTGATAAGATTCTAATGTTTCATGGCAATCAGAAAAGCCTCTCTTGCCATCCCCATAGGTTGCTGCTGAAGAGGCATAGATAAATCGATGTCCATGGCTAAGCGCATAATCTGCAAGCCGTACTGAATAGCGATAGTTATTTTCTAACAAATAATTCGCATCCATTTCGACAGTGGTGGTGCAAGCTCCAAGATGAATAAAACTCTCAATTGCATTTTCTTTTCCTTTTAACCAATTGAAACAATCCTCCTTATGAATCACATCTACAAATTGCTTGCCAACAAGATTTTTCCATTTTTCTCCGGATCCGAGATTATCGACAATAATGAGATTTTTAATACCCGAGTCATTTAACATACGGATGATAGCTGATCCAATAAAACCCGCTCCACCGGTAATGACAATATATTTATATCCAGAAATTTGATGACTCATATCAAAAGATTTGAACCATTAGGTATTTTATAAAAAAACGCTGTACCAGAACCACTCATCGTACCATTTAATTTTTCTTTAATCAAAGCAAGATTAGGTCTCATTTTAAAAGCAGGTTTTTCCAAATCATTAATATAAAGTGGTTGTTGATTTAAAAATCCTTCAAGGAGTTTTTCAGGATCTTCTTGATGACAATCTGAAAGATCTAAAGCTTGATAAACAGCTGGAGTAGACAAACCTCTTTTTGGGATGTAAACCCTAAACTTTTGGTCGATTCTTGGGATATCACGAACAATTTCCCCACGTCCTGTACAATAGGCAGAGCCTGTTCTGGAAAAAAAAAAAGGCACATCCGAACCAATTTCAAGAGACCATCTCTGAAGCTCTTCATGATTTACATAACCATGAAAAAGTTGATTAAGGCCTTTTAAAGTAGTTGCTGCATTGCTACTTCCTCCACCAAGCCCAGATTGAAGAGGAATGTTTTTTTCTAGTTCGATAGAGACTTTGAACTTAAGTCCAGTTTTAAAACGAAAAAGATTGACAGCCTTCCAAACAAGGTTACTAGGAGACATAATTGTTGGATTATTACAATAAAAATGGTCTTGATTCGACAAAGTAATTGTGATTTTATCAGTCAAATCAATCAGATGAAACAACGAAGCAATATTATGATAACCATCTCGACGCTTCTCAAGGACCCTCAAAAAAAGATTGATCTTTGCAGGGGAAGTAAAGGCCATCCTCAAATGATCTCTCCTAGAACTTTAGGGACTCGGTATTTCCTCTGTTTCCATAGTAGATTGACCTTCTTCTGGCTTCACTTCAAGTATAAAAGAAGCAAACACATCTTCTGGGAGTTTGAGTTTAATTGTGTGTTTTCCTACTTCTTTAATTGGAGAAGATAAAAGAATATGCTTGCGATCGACTAGATAACCTTGAGACTCCATCAAACGCACAATATTAAGAATTGTCACTGAGCCATACATTTTTCCATCAGGATCAACTTTGACCTCCGTCGAAATGATCACCCCATCCAAACGAGCAGCTAATGCTTCTGCCTCTTTTTTTTCAATTCTTGCTTTTTTTTCTCGCTCTTCTTTTAAAAACGCTTGCATTTTCAACGTATGTTTATCTGCGACAACTGCTTTCTTTTGTGGAATAAGAAAATTACGAATAAAACCAGGTTTAGCAGAAACAAGGTCTCCACTTCTTCCTAAACCATCTATATCATCTAATAATAAAAGCTGTTGTTTCATGAGTTACTTCCCCCAACAAAAGGCAAAAATCCAATGTAACGAGCCCGCTTAATTGCTGTATTCAAGAATCGCTGAAACTGTGCAGAGACACCTGTAATACGCCGAGGAAGAATTTTACCACGCTCAGTAATAAAACGCTTAAGTGTATCCACATCTTTGTAATCGACCTCCTTCCAACCTGCTGCTATGAAAGGACATCGCTTTGGAGTTAGACGCTTTCTTCGAGAATCTCCCATCAAATCTGACGACATTTTTGACATCTCCATAATTTCTTTATTCAGGTAATTTCTTAAATTCAATTGATTCTTTAATGGCATCCGTTTTCAAGGTTAAAAATCGTAAAAGATCTTCATTAAGATGGTATTCTCTCCATAATTCAGCTAGTTTGGAAGTAGGAGCAGAAAAGTAAAAAAGAAAATAATATCCCTCTTTTGAACCTCGAATTTCATAAGCAAGCTTTTTACGTCCTTGATCATGGACCTGATGCACTTTGCCTCCACGACTGGTAATTTCTAATGTAATTCTCTCTAACGCTTTGGCACGAGCATCTTCACTTAAAGTCGCATTAAGGACATACATCCCCTCATAAAGCTGAGTTTTTTCTTTCATAAATCTATCCTTTCATCAGAAAATTATAATTGAGCCATTTTTACAAGTTGAGCATTTTTTAAATATCTCTTAAGTTAAGTCATTTCCACTAATAAGCTGCTGAGCTATTTTGATTCCTTGAGTGAGCCAAGAAATTGCTACCATAACTCCCTTGTTAATCATAGCGGGTAAACATGCCTCTTGATCAGCTGTAAAATTTTCCAAAACATAACTCTCCAAACTTTTTTCAGAAGCCCCTCCCACTCCGATACGAAGACGTGCATAATCCGAACTAGACAAAGAAGCCTCAATATTCTTTAAACCGTTATGCCCACCAGAGCTGCCTTTTGCTCTCAAACGCATGACTCCCAATTTGAGATAAATATCATCAACAATCACTAACAGGTTGTGAAGAGGAAGCCGATAATAATCCAGCGTGCTACGTACAGCTCGACCACTTAGATTCATATAAGTTAAGGGCATCAAAACATAGAGCTTTTTATCATTCACTAACCCAATCGCAATTTTACCACTTAACCGTTCAATCGTTTTAAAAGCCAAACCTTGTTTTTCAACTAAGGCCTTCACAACCATAAATCCTAAGTTATGGCGGGTTTTTTCATATCTTGATAGTGGATTCCCTAATCCAACAATAAGAAAACCCTCTTGCATCATTTCTTCGCAACAGTCACTACAACTTCATTTAATTTCGTGATGACCTCTACTCCATTTGGAACTTTTAGTGTATTCAGTTTTAGAGACTGCCCCAAAACCAAATCACGCACATCAAAGTTAAATCTATCGGGAATATGACCTGGCAAACAAGACACCTTCACCTGACGCAATAACTGACGGAGTACTCCTCCAAGTTTTACCCCTGCACATTCAACGGTATTAAGAAACTTTACAGGAATATTTAAAGTGATAGGAATGTCATCATACAGTTCTTGAAAATCTAAATGTATAATTGCATATGAAGTGATGGCATAATGGATATCTTTAATAATTGCTTTAATCTTCTTTCCTTCAATCTCTAAGAAAAAAACTTTTGAAGAAAGTGTGCCTTTTTCGATCTGATTAAGAGATTTTAAAAATGCATTTCCATTCACAACAATAGGTTTCCCCTTTTCTCCTTTAGAATAGAGAATTGCTGGGATATCCCCCTGACGTCGAATTTTTTTTACTTCACTCTTGTTGCCAAGCTTACGACTCACTAAAGTGAGTTCCATCTTTTTCTCCTCATCTTCTTTGCTGAATTAAAAGATTATAAATCAAGTGAGATTTTAGAGCTAGTTACAAAAGTAAATTTTTCACGCTCACTACTATTTCTCTTTTTTTTCTTAAAAAAGATAAAAACGATCAACAAGAGCTTTTATTGAAAAATTGAAGAAATCGATTCCGCAGAGATAATCCGACGAATCGCCTCTCCAAACAGATCTGCAATTGAAACAACGACAATTTTCTCATGCCCCTCTTCTTTTACTGGCGGGACTGAGTTACTCATAAATATTTTTTTAATTGAGCTATTTATCAATTTTGTTTTTGCTTCCTCTACGAGTAAGCCATGTGAAAAGACAGCAAAAATTTCCTGCCCTCCTGCCTCTTTACAAGCACAAGCAGCTTGGATAAGTGTCCCACCTGTTGCACACATGTCATCTGTGAGAAGCACATCTTGTCCTTTTAAATTCCCAATAATCGCAGTAATGGCAACTTCTTTAGAGCTGACTCGCCTTTTGTCAATAACACCAAAATCAGCTTTTAAGTGATTCGCATAAGCTCTAGCAATTTTAATTGCCCCTAAGTCAGGTGCCATGACAATTAAATTATTTTTTTTTTCTTTTAGTATTACATCGGCTAATACTGGACGTGCATAAAGATGATCCACTGGAACATTGAAGAAACCTTGAATTTGTCCTGCATGTAAATCCATAGTCAAGACTCGGGTCGCACCAGCAGTAGCTAATAAATCTGCTACGAGTTTCGCGGTGATTGGCACACGTGGTCGATTTTTTCTATCCTGTCTAGCGTACCCAAAATAAGGGATCACAGCGACAATGCTTTTAGCTGAAGCTCTTTTCAAAGCATCGATCATGATGAGCAATTCCATCAAATAGTAGTTAGGCTTACGTGCGATTGACTGGACAACAAAGACATCTCTTCCTCTAACATTATCTTGAATTTGAACATAGATCTCTCCATCTGGGAAAGGCTCAAAAGAAACTCTTCCCATAGGAATAGAAAGATATTTACAAAGCTCTTCCGAGAATTTTGGATGAGAAGTACCGGAAAAAACACTATACTGTTGCTGAGTCATCAAGAAAAAAAACCAATTGAGAACATCGACCAATTCATAGAGATTCTATGAATTGGGGTGGAAGGATTCGAACCTCCGATACACGGTACCAAAAACCGCTGCCTTACCGCTTGGCTACACCCCAAAGGGATGTAATCTACTCAATCTTTGATTTTCTTTCAATGGTTTAGTAGGGTAGAGATTATGGATATTTTACATGTCACAAGCGAACTAGCCCCTATTGCTAAAGTCGGTGGATTAGGAGATATGTTGCAAGGCTTGTCTAAAGCGATTCTTGCTAAAGGACATCAACTTGAGGTGATTCTTCCTAAATATGACCTTCTCAATTGCGATCAGATTGAAAAATTTGTATTGGATATAACATCCAAAGATATGTCCATATGGAAAGGATTTGTCGAGTCGATTCCTGTGAGATTTATCGAACTAAATACTGTAGATAGTTTCAAAAGAGGCAAAATTTATGGATGTCCTGATGATCAATTTCGATTTATCTCTTTTTGCCATGCAGTTGTAGAATATCTAGCACAATCAGGCAGACAACCCGATATCATTCATTTACATGATTGGCATACAGCAGGAATTGCTGGTTTGATCAAAGAGCGATATCCTCAATTGAAAGGAAAAATTGTATTTACTATCCATAATCTAGCCTATCAAGGCCTTTGTACAGAAGAAGTGTTTGAAAGATTAGGTTGGAAAGATACAAAGATCAAAGAAGGAGCTCTTTATAATCTTATGAAAGGAGGAATCGTTTTTGCTGATTATATTACCACTGTTTCACCGAGATATGCTGATGAAATTTTAACGACTAAATTAGGAGGAAACCTACGCCCAGTCTTAAAAAAAAATCAAAAAAAATTTTGTGGCATACTTAATGGAATTGATAACACTTACTGGAATCCGGAGACAGATCCCTTTCTTCCGGTGAAATTTAGTTTACACCATTTAGAAGGGAAAAAAACAGTGAAAAAAATATTGCGCCAAAGACTCTCTCTCATTGAAGAAAACTGTCCACTTGTGGTGGCTATTACTAGGCTAGTTCCACAAAAAGGACTTGAATTGATTAAAACAGCACTTCTAAGAACACTCGAGTGGGGAGGACAGTTTATTTTAATCGGATCTCCTTTTGATGAAAAAATTAATAAAGATTTTTACCACTTAAAACGCAAACTTGCTGGTTCTCCCCATATCCATTTAGAGCTTAATTATCATGAAGAGCTTTCTCATCTTGTTTATGGAGGAGCAGACCTTTTTCTTGTTCCTTCTATTTTTGAACCCTGTGGTTTAACTCAGTTGATCGCGATGCGCTACGGAACAGTTCCTCTGGTGCGTGAAACAGGAGGATTAGCTGATACAGTGAATCAAACAAATGGCTTTACCTTTAAAAATCCTAAAGCAGAAGCTATCCAAGAAGCACTTGATAAAGCTCTTTCTCTATGGAACAGTAATCAATGGGAAGAACTTATGGCTACAGGAATGCGAGAAAACCATAGTTGGGATCAGCCAGCTGAACGTTATCTTGAGATCTATCAATCCATTCAGTCATCTTGAGTCATGAAAAATCTAGAAAGACTAAGAGGGGCTACTCTTTGTTCCCCTCTTGATCAGTCAAAAGACGGAGGACATACTCCCGATTCACCCAAATGTACTCTATTCCAGATAAAAGAGCATAAAAAGCTGCCACTGATATCGCAATAATTGCTGTATAACGTAAAGAGATTTGAGAAATTTTTCCTAAGGAGTAGGGAATCATCATAAAAACGACAAGAAAAGCACTTCCTGCTTGAATCATTGCTTTAATTTTTCCTGTAGCTCGAGCAGCAAGTGTAAATCCTCTAAATGCGCAGATTGTTCTTAACGTACTAATTACTGAATCACGATATAGAAAGAGAAAAACAATCAGCAAGGGAAGGTTCACTGGAGGTTGAGTAAAAGTTAAAAAGACTGAAATACGGTAAATACTATCTGCCATGGGATCAAGAATTTTTCCAAGATCAGTGACTTGATGCAATTTCCTTGCTAAATATCCATCAAAAGCATCTGAAAGTTCAGAAAAAATCAAAAACGTCAATAAGAAATAGGGAAGAATAATTGGATTAATTGCTAATAATTCATGTTCCAAATAAATAAACATGAAGATAGGTGTAATGAAAATACGAAAAAATGTAAGATAATTAGCAATACTCACGTACTCAGCCTATGGATTTTAGATAGGCTAATTTAGACAACATTTTTAATCAAGAGAGACCATTCTTTTAAAGCAACCCATTAAAGAGGGTGAGTCAATTGTTTGATCAAAGTAGATTGTCTGCTCTTTCATTTTTGGCTTTTTTCCAGAATTCCCATTCTATGTGCATGACACGACTTTGCAACCCGGTGCTAGATTGTATAAATTTGACAGCAATATCTAGACAATTTTTGCAAATCTTCTCTGGGTCGATTTCTGAATCTATTCCATTAGGAAACAGCTGCATGTAAAAACTTCGATACTGATTTTCCAGCTCCTTTCTAGATAAATAATGAGGGCAAGATTTTTTGCTCATAGGATCAAAATCATAAGTTTCATCTTCTTCCATAAAAAAAGAGAGCATTTTCAACTTCAATAAATTCAATAAATCTTTAGATGGAATATTAGAATTATTATTAAAAAATTTATTCAAACAATCTTTTATTTCATTAAGCTCCTTACCAAACCTCTGTTCTGAATTCTCATTTTTATAGCCACGAGGTTTTGAACCTTGATTTCTAAATGCATCAGCATACATGAATGCAACACGTTTGAAAAAAGTCTTGTTAAGAGAAGTGTCTTTCAAATGCTCTTCCGAAAGTTTATCTAAGATGACATTCGCAAAATTAAAATTGGTCATACTCACATCACAAGCAATATATTCTATTGAATAATAAGATTTTAGCTCTTTTAAACTCTTCAGAATCGCATCATCGAATTCAGAAACATGTGGATGTCGTGAATGCAAACGTTCGTAGATGCCATTGACCCGATCCGATGATTCTCCAGGAATATAATCTTGCAAGAATGCGACAATTCTCGAATCTAGAGGAAGGCCATGATTGATTTCATCATTTTCTATGACGATCTCTTCTAAATATAATCCTCGAAAAGTTGAGGATGCATGGACTGTCTCTAAGCGTTGAATCCCATCATCAATCAAATAAGCAATCACAGGAAGCACCAACCCTATCACTCCTGAAATTAGTTCAACAGTCGCACCAAAAACTCGAATAAGTGAAATTTGTAGATTTTTAAAAGCTGTTCCTAGTTCCCATTTGATAAAAAGATCTCGAAACAAACAAATAAATAAACGAAAGAACTCCTTTGCAAAAACAGCGATGCGAAAAACAAGCGCTAGGGCATAGCCAACCATACCCATAAGATAAACGAGTGGAAAATGGAAAATTGCTTTGGAAGTCAAAGTTTTTCTACACCAGTATTCACTTAAAGGGTTAAAAGCTTGACGACCTTGGAGAGGCTCTTCTTGATTTCGATTAGAGAATCCCGAAGAATTATTTTGTTGGATTTGAAATGAACGATTTAAATTGATGATCATTGATATTAAAAAAAAAAAATTAACTTCTTAAGTTTAACAAATACTACCCATGTAAGTAAAGTAGAGAATGTATTGAATATCAACTATTCTATGGATTAGTAAAAAATATTATAGAAAAAATTCACCGTAGATTCATGAATGGAGTGATTTTCTGATTGCTCCTGTCTGATCATTGCCATATAGTTAAATGACTACATACCATATATTATGATGAATTTTCAAGAAATGATTTTAAATCTTACCCGATTTTGGGCGAGTAAAGGGTGTTTGATTCATCAAGGATATGACCTTGAAACTGGAGCTGGCACCTTTAACCCAGCCACTTTTCTCCGCTGTTTGGGACCTGAACCCTATTCTGCAGTCTATATTGAGCCTTCACGTCGCCCAAAAGATGGACGTTATGGAGATAATCCAAATCGCATACAATCTTATCATCAAATGCAAGTCATTATCAAACCAGCACCTTCTGAAATCCAAAATCTCTATCTAGATTCTTTAAGAGCAATCGAATTAGATTTGAGAGAGCATGATATTCGTTTTGTGCAAGATGACTGGGAAAATCCCACGATCGGGGCTTGGGGGTTAGGTTGGGAAGTTTGGGCTGATGGAATGGAAATCACTCAGTTCACCTATTTCCAATCAGTTGGAGGGCTTCCAGTAAAACCAGTCAGTGTTGAGTTAACCTATGGTCTTGAACGGCTAGCTCTTTATATTCAAGGAGTAGATTCGTTTTTTGACTTAAAATGGAATGATGAGATCACTTATGGAGAGATCTTTAGACGGAACGAATGGGAATGGAGTCATTATAATTTTACGAGAGCTGACCCCGCAATGTGGTTACGTCATTTTGAAGATTTTGAGGGTGAAGCAACACGTTTAATCCAACACGATTTGCCCATTCCAGCTTATGATTTTGTAATGAAAGCCTCGCATACCTTTAATATTCTTGATGCACGAGGGGTTATCTCAGTAACTGAACGCACAGGTTACATTGGACGCATTCGTTCGCTAGCTAGAGCGATCGCTGAGCTTTATATAAAAAGTCGTGAAAAACAATCTTTCCCTCTCCTAAAAAAGCAGACAGAAGAGATACGACCCCCTCTTTTTCCTTGTACAAAAAAATATGATCTCAGGATCGAACAAGATTTTCTTTTGGAAATCGGATCTGAAGAACTTCCCGCAGGTTTTGTAGAAATAGGTTTACGTAGTCTTAAAAGTAAGATTGCTGAATTTCTGCAGCAAAATGCTCTTGTGTTTCACACTATTGAAACCTATGGCACCCCTCGTCGTCTTGCAGTTGTAGTGAGAAAATTAATCAGCGAAACTTCTCCTAAACCGATTGTACGCAAAGGTCCTTCTGTAAAATTTGCGTTTGACATTCATGGAAAACCTACACAAATTGGTCAAGGCTTTTTCTCTTCTATCCAAATTTCTGTGACCTCGTTGGAACAAATAAAAAATCGAGAAGTTGCGGAAGTCAGTATTCAATCTATCAAGAATGAAGATTATCTCTTTGTAAACATCCAACCTCCCATCCAATCGACTGCTTTACTTTTAGCTCAAGCTCTGCCTTCTTTGATTTTGAAAACCTCCTTTCCGAAGATGATGCGTTGGGATCAATCCAATATTGAGTACCCTCGACCGATTCGATGGATAGTTGCGTTGTATGGTGAAGAAAAGATTTCTTTTTCTATTGGAGAGATTTCCTCAGGAAAACTCTCTTTCGGGCATCGTCAACTTGATCCTGCTCCCTTTACAATTTCCTTCGCTACTACCTATCTTGAGACCCTCAAATCGCACATGGTTATGGTTTCTATTGAAGAGCGTAAACAATCTATCCTCACGCAGATAAAAAACCTAACATCGGAAGGTAAAATCGTAGCACAAGAGGATTTACTCTCTGAGTTAGTTCATCTTGTAGAATGGCCTTTTGTGATCAAATCAAGTTTTGATCACAAATTTCTACAAGCCCCTAAAGAGGTTCTGATCTGTGAACTTGTTGAACATCAAAAATATTTTCCTATTGAAAGCACCGAAGGAAAACTCACTTCTGAATTTCTTATTGTTTGTGATAATAGACCAACAGATCTTATCCAAAAAGGAAATCAAAGAGCTTTATCACCTCGTCTTGCTGACGGGGTTTTTCTCTATGAAGAAGATCTAAAAACTTCTCTTGATCATTTGAATGATAAACTGAGAAAGATGACATTTCAAAAACAACTTGGAAGCGTCTGGGAAAAGGTAGAACGTCTAAAAAAAATCACTACAATCTTACATAACTCTCTTCCTATTTGTAACATTCGTGATTTACACCGTGCCGCTGAATTGTCTAAATCTGATCTTGCTTCACTCTTAGTTGGAGAATTTCCTAGTTTACAAGGACATATAGGAGCCATTTATGCCCTTAAACAAGGGGAAACTGAAATGGTTGCCTCTGCTATTAAAGAACATTGGATGCCAACTGGAGAGAAAAGCATTCTCCCTAAAACACCCTGTGGCGTTTTGTTAAGTTTAGCTGATAAGATGGATAATCTGATGAGCTGTTTTATTATTGGATTGAAGCCCACATCATCTAGTGATCCCTACGCTCTGCGTCGACAAGGGAGTGGATTGCTGAAAATTATGATTCAACAAAAACTTCATTTTCTTCTAAATCAAATATTTGATGAAATTGTAAAGCTTTTCCCAACTACCCAAGAAAATCTTCTTCAAGAGATAGAAATCTTTCTTATCCACCGCTTTCGTACTATTCTTCACGAAGAAGGATATCCTAACGATGCAATAGAAGCGGTGTTGGCCAAAGGGCTTAATGATTGTTATGATATTTATCGGAAAATCCAAGCCTTGCATGATGTGAGAAAAAGCGAAGGTAGCACGTTTTCTTCAATCCTCAAAACCTATATGCGTGTAAAAAAAATTCTTTTTACCCAAAATCCTCAACTTCTACTACCCTCACAAGCAAGAGATAAATCTCTTACCACTCACTTTCCTAAAGTCAATCCAACGCTATTTGAAGATCCAACAGAAAAAGGTCTCTACCAAGTGACTATAGATATAAAAAAAACATTTGAAAAAGAATTATTCCATCCTAGTAGATCAAAAGACAAAGACTATTCAACTGCTTTCTTACTCTTATCTCATTTTGAAAAACCTGTAGAAAATTTATTTGAAAAAATTAAAATTCTTACAGATTCATCTTCTATTCGTGTCAACCGCTTAGCAATTTTACAAGAGATATGGGACTTATACGAAAGCCTTATAGCATTTGATAAGATCCAAGAGAGTGAAAAATGAGACTCACCTCTCTTATTTAGCTGATATCTAAAATATCTCAAAAAACGTTTCTATCATCAGACTGACTCTTGTGCATCCTCTTCTAAATCAAAAAACCTGTCTCTAGGATCAGACTGACTTGCTAGGAAAAAAGGATATTGAATCAAAGAGCTAAAAAAATTTTTAAAACCATCAGTATAGTTGTTGCTATTTTCAACCACGTCTTTCTTGATTTCAACCCAATGTTCTTCAACTAAAGAATTGAAGAATAGAAAACAGTACATCTCATTTTTTTCCCACAACTTTTGGCATAAAATACCGGGAGGCATCTTAATGCTATGGAAATCATGATAATCTAATAGTATCGTGAAACAAACCAGGAATACCGGCCTGTCTATCAGATCATCTAACATAAACAATAATAACTTATGAATATCAGAATTAGACACATCTAGAGTATCTAATAAATATTTGAATAAATAAGGATTAGGAGTACGGGTCCCTAACTTCAAAAATTGAAGGGTATCTCCTAACTTTGTCTTGGGAAGCAATTTTTTCACTACTTCTGTATACCCTGAGGAGAGCGCTAACTCAATAGGAAGATTCCCCTCTCGAGTCAGTAGATTAGCACTTTGAGGAAATTTTTCTACTAATATCTCGCATTCTTCAGCATAGCCATAGTGAGCCGCGTAATGGATGGGGTATACTCCATTTTCATTCGCAAGATGTTGAGCATCTTGCTTGAGTAACAGATCCAAGATCTTGTTCACTTCCAGTTGATTTTTCTTATCATATTGGCGGCAGAAAACAAAATGTAAGGCAGTATTTCCTTCTACCCCCCGACTATTCACATCTACTTCTTCTTGATTTAGCAAAAGCTCCACGCACAAGGGAAATGGTGCTTGAACTGCAAAATGTATCGCTTGACTCCCATTATTATGAGATGCTTTTGCATTACATCCAACAGCCAAAAGCGATTCAATAATCTCACGGACAGAGAAATCGCATTTATGTTTTGTGATGTATGCCCTTGTAGATTCGTCACTCAGTTGTTTCAGGTATGGATATTCTTTATCTTTTTTAAGAGCCCAGATTATCAACTGGTTTTCTAAGCTTTTAAAGTTAGCTTGTCCTAATCGGCCTACTTGGTCAAATAAAAGTTTAAAAATATTTCTATCTCCTATATAAGCCGCATATAATAAAGGAGATTTTTCATCTTCATATGATCGAATTTCTGTAAAATCTATGATAGGGCTACACCCCATATCCATAATCACTTGGAGTTTTAAAAAAATATTTTTCCTATCAGATACTAGTTTCTCACTACAAAGATATGAAAGAATCAAATTGTTTAATCCAAGATTCACATTGGATGTGGGATTTTTAGCTAGCTTTTGTATTAAGGCATAAGTAGCTGATAAATCAACTTTCCCTAACTCATTCTTTACTAAAACATCCCTTTTATTAAATAACGTCTTGCTAAAACAGTCCTGCAGAATCGTTTGACATTCACGGATTATCTCTTCTGTTTGGTATCCCATGGTTTTGTTTATGCAATACTTGTCTACTTTTGGCTTTCCATCTTTATCTAGAAATTGCTCCGTCACTTTGGAAAATGATTCTCCGAAAAATGAGAGAATTTGAGATCCATTAACAACAGAGCATCTCTCTTTCATAGCTTTAGATACTCCTTGCAACCTTTTAAGAGTTGAATAATCGGAATATTCTAATACCATTTCGATAACTTTTTGCAATTTCTCTTTCTCCTTTTCGGATAAGCTCAAGTTCTTATGAGTGACGAAAGATAATTGTTCGTTAATAAAATCTTTAAATAGATTTGTATATTGATCATCAAAACGAAGTATTTGACTCCTTATTCGATAGAGGGTCTCTGAAGTTAAAGAAGATTTCCGGTCAACCAATAACATAAAAAAGAGGTTTTGATTTTTTCTTTTCACGACCTCTAATAAAAAATCCTCAAAAGCAGGATCCTCAAGATCCTCTTTCTTTAATAAGAGGCGAGTTAAAATAGGTAGCATATTTTCATCAATGCCCCGATTTTCTATCACAAGATTCAACCCGAACCTGGCCAAATGATTTTTTTCTTCATCAATGCCCCGATCTTTTATCAAAAGAGTCAAGAATGGATACCCCAACCTGGGCAAATGAATTTTTTCTCCATAATTTATTAAATATTTAACCAAATACGAGTCGCGTCTACGTACTGCTAAAGTCACAAGTCGCTGATGCAAATCTTGAGGCATTTCTGCGATATTACATAACCGTTCTAACGTTGCTATATCTCCTTCACAAATCGCCAACTCAATAGGAAGCTGACCCTCTTCATTCAGTAAACTGGCACTTTCAGGAAATGTTTTTACTAACTGCTCGCATCCATCGGCATGGAAACGTTGAGCCGCCCAATGGATAGGGTATTCTCCCTTTTCATTCGGAAGATGTTTAGCCTTTTTCTCTAATAATAATGTAAGGATCTCCTTCACTTCTTTTTTATTTTTCATATTGTAGACGTCTTGGAAAACAGAATGTAAGGGAGTATTCCCTTTTTCCCCTGGACTATTGACATCTACTCCTTCTTGATTTAGCAAAAACTGCACACAATCGGGAAATTTTGATTGAATGGCCATATGTATCGGTTGATTTCCATGAGAATCACGTACTGTTGGATCACATCCATCCTCCAAAAGCAATTGGAGAATCTCTAAGACAGCAGCATCAGATTTACGATTAATGAATGAGCTGAGTTGACCTGAATTTTTATCTTTCATAAGAGCTAAAAATATTAGGGAGTTTTGTAGTCTCTTATACCCATCCCGGGCTTTTAACTTTACTTCTTCAAATAGCATACGAAAAACCTTACTCTCCCCTATTTGTTTGCTGTTCCAAGGATCGTATCTTCCTCATCAGGATCCTCCTCAAGCAATAATGGTTGTTGCAGCGATGTATTGTAATTTTTTTGATGCCTTGGGACATTGAGGATGCTATCTTCTATATCTTCCAATTTGACAATTAAAGCTTTCCAATCAATAGGGTAATCAACAACATTAACGGATGGAAAATTTTCAAAAAGATTATTAATTCTTGCAGCTACTCTATCCCTATTGAGGGTCGCCCCATGATAGCGCAGTTTGATCCTATTAACGAGGCAACAGGACTGCTTAACCAATCCCCCCTTTTCCCTAAGCTTGCTTGTGATGAGATAACGGTTAGGATTATTAGTAAACTTTTCAACTTGTCTTTGAAATTTTACCATTTCTGCATAATATTTTTGATCAGCATTAAAGCGACTCACACCTTCCATAAACCCTCTAAAATAAATAATTCCAAAAAATTATAATGGCAAATTTTTAGAAAGGATCTTTACTTTTTCTTTATAATTTATCAAGATAAAAGCACCCAGTAAACAAAATAAAGAACCTATCATCATGACAGTAAAAGAATTAAAAAGATAAAAAAGAAAACTCCCAAAAAAGGGAATAAAAACAACCGTGCAAACCTACAGCAAGAATATTCGTTTCTGTAAAAGGTAAACTTCTTTGCTCAGAAGAAAAAATCGCAGGAGAAAGATGCCAACTTAGTTCACTTGCTGGTGATCGTTCCTGCGTTTAAAAATGATCGGTGTGGGCGGGGAATTCTCTTGAAATTCTTTAATAAATTTTTTACTCAGATCACTAAATTCATTAGAACTTAAAGTAAAACGACAATGATCTAATAAAATAAAAAAAAGTAATCCTTTTTTGTTTTCTTTTGCCTTTAACAAAAGGTTCTGATTTATAGGATATGGATAATTATCTAATATTTTTTTTGCATACACAATGTAGTGGTTATTTCCTATATTCTCTTCTGAATGATCCCAGATCTCTGTAATCATGACTAATATCAACTTATTCGCATCAATAGGGATCTTATGCTCTTTCATTTTTTCTAAAAAATATTCGAAAATGAAGAAAGAGTGATTAAGGATTGCTACCTCTAAATATTTATAATACTGATCCTCTTCTAGTGGATCATCACAAAATTCTTGTACCAGCTCTATATGTCCATAAGCAATGGCCAAATCAATAGGATTTCTTTGATCCACGTGATTTATACTATCAGGAAATTTGTCTAATAATTTTTTAAAATTTCGCCTATCTCCCTTTTTAGCTGCGAAATGGATAGGAAGGTGACCATCTGTATTGGAAAGCTGATCATCAACTTTGTCTAAAAGCAAATCAACTATCTCATCAACCCTCTGCTCTTCATTCTCAATCTCATTAACGCTTGCCAAGGCCATATGTAAGGGGGTATTCTCCTTTATTGCCGAAGCACAATTGGCCTCTGCCATATGCTCTAATAGAAGTTTGACACACGTGACAAACTTTGACTCAGCTGCGCAGTAAAGAGGGCGATTCTGCCCAACATTTGGATCAAAATTCTTCTCCAACAGGAATGTTAACATGTTATAGGCAACTTCCTCTGATTTATTCTCAATTATTTCAACAAGCCATTTCTCTCGACAGACATCAACACGAGCACTTAAAAGTTTGCTATTGTTTGTAACAGCAAGACTCATCAAAGAATAGCCTTTTTCATCAAATCTAAGCCAAGCATTCTGTTCCGATGGTGGTAATGTTTCAAATTTCGCAAATAGCAAGTGCATAATCTCTATATCTCCTAAAATCAATGCATAGGCTAGAGACGACCGATCATCTAAAATACATCCCATGTCAAGAATTACTCGGATTTTTAAAAGCTGGTATTCCCTAAGAATAGAAGTTCGACTGTAACTCAAAATACATTTTTCAAGTACTTTCCTTAATGCTCGATTGGCATTAGGAGTACTCTTAAACTGGGTTTGTAGGTATAATAAATAGTCTGATATACTATCGGATTCATCAGCCACGTTTACGTTTAAAAACCGCGCAAAATTAATATCCTCGAGAATTTCTCTAATAATTATAGGATACTCCTGTAAATTCTTGTTGAAAGTCTGACCTATAGGTTTTGGAATTGGAATAAAATTATCCTTTACTTGCTTTGCTGTTATCATTATTTGGCTTACTAGTTTTTGTACTTTTTTTAGGGTTCTTAGGCTCTGTTTTTCTCCTATTTTCTGATAAACTTGTTTCCTAGAGATGTCTTTAATCTGTTTTTTTCCTATTTTCTGATAAACTCGTTTCTTAGAGATTTCTTTAAATCGATCAGGGTTTTTTTCGAATTGATTAAAGAGCTTTTGTCCTTGAACAGTGAGTTTTTTTAAGGATGCTTTTCCTTCAACAGTGAGTACTTCTATTTTTTCTGGCATTCTAATAATCAAATCTTCTTTCTCTAATTCTTTATAGTGAAATTCATGTCCTAAATGAAACCAAGCAAGATGTTTCCCTATTCGACTTCCAATAGCTTCTTGTATGATAGATCTTTTAGATAAAATGCGCAGATTTCGCATCTTCTTCAATTCTAAATAAGAGAAGATGGTATTCCAAGCTATTACTGGTAATTCTACTTGAGACCTTGACGACCTTAAGGATGAATTTTGCTTTTCAAGTTGGACTACTTCTTCTTCTTTCAGAAGGAAGTGTTTTTCAATATACTTTCTACACAAAGCATCATATTTCTGAAGATTTTGATTTATTCTCTCCTTAGTATTAGCTTTGATCTGTCCCTTAGAATCATATAAATAACTTAACAGATAAAAAGAGACTCTCCAAAAATTCTTCTCAAGCATATCCAGTAAAAGATCCTCTACCTTCTGAAAGATATCCGATTGATCTTCTGGATCCTGACTAGAAAGAGAAAGATCCTCTACCTTCTGAAAGATATCCGATTGATCTTCTGGATCCTGACTAGAAAGAGACTGCTCTAAGCTCCCTAATATCATCATACAAAAGACTATGGCTTGCTCTTCAAGTACTGCTTTCGCTGCGGCTCTGAATTGCTCTTGTTGACTCTCGATTGTTTTCGTCAACAAAGCTGGCAAAGAAGCAAGTATCTTCTTCTGGAACAAAATCTTATCTACCTGTTTTACCTTTGGTGTTTGTAGGAAATATTTGTAGAGAGAGAAACCGTTAGCTTCGATCTCTGATTCAGGCCGAGAAAAGGCAAATGTGATCGCTAAGTGACACCAAGAAAAATAGTTATCATATATCATCTTATCGATATCCAATTTGGATTGTATATTCTCTATCCTTCCTCTTATATCGGACCAGTTATTGCTACTGCTAGATGCACGCAAGTCATCTAGGAATGTAAAAAATGTGCTCACCGCCCTTGTATGCCCGAGAAGCACAGCTAGATCGATAGGATATCGACCAGCATGATTCTTCGCATTTGCATTCCGCGGAAATCTTTCCAATAACATCTTGTATTCATATCCACGTTGAAGCGCTAAATGGAGAGGGTAGTTTCCCTGATCATCGCAATGATTCTCAAGATCATCTCTATTTAACAACATTGTAACAATCTCATTCACCTGTCGTTCATCTTTCTCTGCATAAAAGTTGAAAACATGATGTAGGGGGGTCTTACCCTCTGCTGTAACACCATTAACCTTTACCCCTGGTTGCTCTAATAACAATTTCACGCAAAGGGGAAAATGTAAATGAGCCGCAAAGTGGAGAGGCGTAGCACCAAGGTAGCGAGGCGTATTACTTTTTGCGTTTACATCGAATCCCTTTTCCAAAAGAAACTTTAAAACTTCGAAGACAGCTTCATCCGATTTACGCTGTCTCATCATTGCTACCCTTTGGCTGGACGACCCGAATAAAGAAGATTCAGGAGAATTCTTTAGAAAAACGTAATGTATCAGATCGGAATGGAGATAATTTCTCCTTCCCCAATTATACCATTCTTGCTGCTTATCCGTTGGCCATTTGTCAAATTGTGTGAATAAAATTCTCACAAGCTCTATATCTGCTATAGAAACTGCAGAGAATATGACAGAATCCGATGATGGAGAGAAAATGCATCCCATGTCTACCATAGCTTGTAGATATGAAAGATATTGCTTTCGATCAGACTGAAATTTGTCAAATTTTTTGTATAAGAAGCGCTCAATGGCTTTATTTAATCCAGTATTTAAACCTCCTGTTGCTCCCTCCTTAGCGATCTGCTCTCGTATCAAGGCAAAAGTCTTTTCTGGAATAATTTGATCCTTATCATCCCGTTCTACATGTGACTCATTAATAATTGTATGTAACGCGCGCGGAGCTTTTAAACGAAGTAGATCTTGAATGACCCGAATACGGAGTTGCTCAAGACTACTTAAGTCAATCTTATGAACCTTTATAGAATTTGAATCGCTCTTTTGTGATTGTATACTCTCCTGCACTTCTGCCAAGCTGACATTCTTGTTTGTATTCTTTTTTTGAGGAACAATTTTTTCTCTTATCTTTTCTAATTTTTCACTTAAATGCTCAGAATCTTGGAGATCCATAGATAAAAAACTCGACAAAAAGCTATCAATTCTCTCATCCACCTTCTCTTGATTAAGACTAGCTCCATAATACCAAAGTTTGATATTCTCGATTGGACGCCATGAACGCTTGATGATCCCCCCTCTCTCTCCTAGCTTACTGGTGATGAAATAGCCTCTCTCATTCCGAAAAAATTCATTAACTTGGTTTTTAAGCCTTACTAATTTATGATTGAATGGCTCTGAAGCTATCTCTGAATTACCTCTAAAGAGCTTATAACTGTCACTGGGCGACCCGATATTATCCATAAACTTGATAATTTTATTGATTGATTAATAAAATTATAAACCTTTAAGGGGTTTGTAGTCTATTTTTAATTTTTTTTTTAAAAAAAACTAAAAAAAATAAGCTATTTTAGACAAAAATCTTCATTTTCCTTAAAAAGGGATAGAAATCTTTTGAATTCACTGAATATGTTTTTTAACTTTACAATCATATCTGCTGAAATATGGACTCTTGATCTTCTCCATTATACTCAAGTTATGGGTATTTAAATTAGATTGCAAATAATCTATCAATATAAAACAGAACTCTTCATTTTGCTTTTTGACTGCCTCTAATACGGCCTTCTCGATGGACGCCTCTTTATAAATTTCTAATAACATTTTTGCATAAAGGACTAATCGCACATTTTGTAGTTGTGATGGCCTATTACCTACTACTTGTGGTTGCGATAGCCTATTATCCGCCATATTCTTGTAGCATCCAATCATTACCAATAATAACGCATCCACATCAACCGGATAGTCTTTTCTTTGTTTTAGCAAATATTTGAATAAATCCAGATCACCATTCATAATAGTCGATTTTAAACATACAAAATACTTATCCTTATTCATAAAAGTGACCTGAAAAAGGTTTTTTAACCCTGCTTTATTTCTACAAGAAATAGCTAGCTCAAGAAGCTTACCATCTTTATCGTGAATATCCGCAACCCCACATAATCTTAATAAATCCTCAAGACTAGAACTATATCCACGTTCAATAGCCAAATGTATAGGGAGTTTACCTTCTTCATTTGGATGCTGTTTAACATTAAAATTCATTTTTAAAAACATCTGCAAGATTTCGCTAACTTTTCTTTCATTTTTACTTCGATTCGGTAGGAAAAGGCAATGCATGAGAGTGTTTGTTCCTATCTTCACCGTCTCAATAACAGTCTTGATATCTACCCCTTGTGATTCTAATAGCAGCTTCATGCAGAGGGAAAATTGTGATTGAGCTGTTAAGCAAAACATTAGACCGGCATTACTCAATACTGTTTGATTAGGATTGTTGTTCGAATTCGAAAGCGATTTCAACATCTGCGAGGCAATCTCACCTCCACTCAATACATCTAGAGTAAATCCTTTGCTGAAAAGCAATTTTAATATTTCACAGGCAGATTCATCCGATTTCATGGAAAGACGTCTAGAAATTATTTTATCTAAATCCTGATTTTCGGATGGTAGTGATGTCGCTTTTGTAACGACCAACATGATCAGAGAATAACCGTTTATTTTGAATCCATACCATTGCTCTAAGTTTATCCTAGAGAATAAGATCTTAAATAACTCCACATCCCCTAAATAGGCTGCATATATTAAAGGAGACTCGTGGTGAGGAGTGACAATACATCCCATATCCAAAATCCACTCTACCCATGAAACATATTTCTTTCTTTCATAAACAGTTTGATCCATATCAAAATATCTAGATGGATGAGATGGACACATTTTAAAATATGTTTTTTCATTAAGTAATTGATTTAATACATAGTTAAGATGATCCTCTGTCGGAGACCGTTGTATGTGTCTCTTTATTGATAATTTTGTAGCAAAAAAATCGATCTTACCTAAAGAATCTTTTTTCAGATATAGTGTAAGCAAGTGAGCATGACGCTTTAAAAATTTTTTCATCCAATAGGTATTTTGCGTGAAAACGTCCATAGCGTGCTGGTCACTATATTTTTTAAAAAAATCTTCGCTTATTTTTAATTCTGCATCCGCAAATTGCCTCATTCCTTGAGGATAGGATTTGCATATATTTTTCATTGCTATCGAATTGATAGATTTCAAGTAGTTCTTACGCATTTGTGTAGATAGTATTGGAAATTTCACCACATCTGGTATCTCTAAGTACTCCACAATCTTAGGAAAAATATCTTTGTGATCCACAAACTTAAGACCAGTATCTTTTGACCTGAATAGGACCTTTTCTTCTCTAATTAGAAAAATCGTATCTTTGAAAGTGTTTACGATTAATTTAAAAGATATTACTTTTTTGATAAAATCTTTAAATTCATTACTATAGTTATCTAGATAATTTCCATCTTTGTCTATCTTATCTTTCAAACTCTCTAATGGTAAATTAAAAGATATTCCTTTGTTAATAAAGTCTTTAAATCCAACATCATAAGTAGGGCTCGCATTGATTATCTTTTTCATCTCAATCCAGCTTTCTTCGATCAAAGAAAAGCCCTGATCATCTAAATAAGCTAACAAGAGAAAGAAAAGGGTTTCACGTTTTGTTTTTAATGCTCTTAATAAAAGTCCTTCTAGAGTCCTCTCCTGAAAATTCTCATTTTCTAATAACAGTTTGAGAAAAATAGATGCTGCAGATTCAGTGATGTTGCTACATTCCATGAGAAATTCTATGATGCTATTCATCTTCAAATCTGCTTTCTTATTATTTAATAAAAATTTGAATACATGAAAATGACCATAACGTATGGCGATCTGCAAATACTTAAAATAGATTTCAGAATCTATATCACTTTGATCAAATAATTCTCTGACTACACCCACATTTCCATGCGAAATAGCTAACTCAATAGGTTTTTGATTCTTTATATTCTCAATATTGACACTTTCAATGGATGCTGCTAATAACATCCTCACGCTATCTACGCAGCCTGTTTTTGCTCCCAAATGCAGGGGGGTATTCTTGTCTGCATTTGGTAACTGTTTTGCACCTTTCTCTAGAAGTAGCCCCACCATCTTACTAATTATCTCCGAACTTTCTACCTTATTAGTCTCCATCACGAATACAAGATGCAAGGGGGTATTCTGCGCATTCGTAAGAGAATTGACATTCACTCCTCTATCAAGCAAAAGTTTTAGAGAATCTGGAAAACCTCTTAGGACAACGTCGTGTATCAGTGAATCACCTTTTCTTATGGTGATGTTTGGATCAAATCCCTTCTCTAGAAGCAATTTTAAAACTTCCAAGACGGTCTCCTCCGATTTTTGCTGCTGTTTTTGAAGGAAGTGAAGTTTTACCTCATTTTCTTGATAAAAAAACTTCCATGATTCCCTAGATTGTTTATCAGATTGTGAACTAGATTTTTTATCAGATTGTGAATTGGAACTCAGCTCAACCAAGGGCATGCGCATAAAGAGGTAAGCCAAAAGAGTATTTCCTTTTCTTTTAAAGTCTTGCCATGCCTTTAAATCTATCTTGTCCAATAAGAATCTACACCAATCTATATCCCCTAAATAGACTGCATACAATAAAGGAGAGTAGTCATAAGGAATAGGAATACATCCCATATCCATGATCACCTTTGTCTGTACAAAGAGATCTTTTCTTGTTTTCTCTTCTGTCGTAGGCCGAGCTGATAAAAAAACTAAGTCTGTGAGTGCCCGATTTAATTTCGCATTTAAAAGACTCCTTGGGTTATTCACAATCGTCTTCCTGGTCGAGATAAACGTCTTCTCTAGATCTATTTCATTAGAATTATTTTTTATGACCACATCATCTGATTGAAGATACCCACCTGTTAGAAGATGGTGAGTAAAAATTTGTTGGGATTTAGTAATCATTTCAGGAGAAATATCTCGAACGATCCTTTGATAGCTCTCAATGACTTTTGCCTTTTGCTCACAGTGTAATGCTATAATCCTTTCAGCTTTTTCAATACTATTCCCCCCTTCTGCCTCCTGAATAAAGTAGTTCTGTTTCATCTTTTGGAATTCCTCAGATAAACTCTGCCAATCAATCCTAGAATTGAGAATAGGGAGAGATTCTGATTCAAACGTTTCAAAAAGAGTATCAATCCTCTTAGCAATGTCTGCTATTTTATCACTCGCACGATACTTCTTAAGCTTATCCCCCACTGATCTGATTCCGAAAAATCCCCTCTTAACCACTCCTCCTTTTTCGCCAAGACGATCAGTTAGTACATAACCCGGCTTTTCATTAAACTTTCTAATTTGTTCGTGAAATTTTATGATCCTTTGATACATGGCTTGATCATCATTCAAGACTCGACTCAACCGCTCCATAAACCCTCTAAAATAAATAATTCCAAAAAATTATAATGGCAAACTTTTAGAAAGGATCTTTACTTTTTCTTTATAATTTATCAAGATAAAAGCACCCAGTAAACAAAATAAAGAACCTATCATCATGACAGTAAAAGAATTAAAAAGATAAAAAAGAAAACTCCCCAAAAAGGGAATAAAACAACCGCGCAAACCTACAGCAAGAATATTCGTTTCTGTAAAAGGTAAACTTCTTTGCTCAGAAGAAAAAATCGCAGGAGAAAGATGCCAACTTAGTTCACTCCCTGACTGCATAAAGCCATAACCAATATATGCAATATAACAGAGCCAAAATCTCCACTTTGCTCCAATGAGAATGAGTGGAAAACAAAATGCAAATAGAATCACAAGAAAACTGAATTGAAAGAGAGAAAATCGTTTAAAAAGTCTGACCCAAAAAGGAGAAGAGATCACATACCCTACTCCTTTACAGACTGAAATTGCCATCATCATGGCTGTGTAAGAGAATTTTAGTTCATCAACAAAAAAAATCGGTAAAACTGGCTGAATCACCATTAAACCACTACCTCCAAGCATAAAAGCAAAGAGATAGATACGAAAGTCTCTATGAGATTTGATAATGGTAAAAGCATTTTTCCAAGGAAGGAAAACGGTCTTTTGCATAGGTGATCTTTTAGTGAGACTATTTGGAAGACGCACCATCAGCAGAGTTGAGGTTAATCCAATACAGGCTGTAAGAGGAAATAGAAGACGCCAAAGATTGGCATTATAATCCAGAACCATTCCAATCATAATCGGAAAAATTGTCATCCCTAAATACTCAAAAGTATTCCCAAAAGCAAAAAGACGGTGTTGTTGATCTTTAGGTAAATGATTTTTAAATAACTCTGTCCAAACTGGAACGCTCCCTCGGCTCAGCACCATGTAAAGAAAAAAACATCCAATGATCATCCAAGCCGAGTTCACAGCAAAGAAAAAAAGAAAGGGGGTAAAACGGAGAATATTCGTGAGAATAAAATACTTATTCTTTCCTGAAAAAAAACAACTCCAATGGGAAGCAAAAAGAGCCGTAGTGGGTTTGAGTACTATCAGTAAAGTGACAAGCAAAGGTGAGACATGAAATTCCTTATATAGAAGCACAGAGAGAGTGTTTAGCATCACCCAAAAAGGGACTCCTAGTAGTCTAGACCAAATAAACGCTTGTGAAATCATTCTCGACATGGAATTATTATAAGAGAATTAGATGAATTCTATACAGACTTCCCGCTTCAACCCATCAAATCTTTTTGCTAATTCAAGAATTTCTTCCTCGGAATATTTTCCATTGTGCATCTTTCTTTTAATTTCTTCGCGTGTTTGCATCCAATTTCTATCAAGTATTTTTTGAATGGTTTCTAGAAAATGGACTTCAGCACGCTCTTTATTGACTTTCTTTTTTAAAATCTCATCAATCACTAATGGATCTTCTAGTTGAGTAGCTAAAATAAGGAGATCAACTTTCTCATTCTCAATAATTTTTTCAAAAATAAGACGACAGACCGGAACAAAAAAATACGATGGTTTTAAGTAATGGCGGGCTGTTTGATAAAATTTTTCTCCCATTAATATCAGCCAACGGAGCAAATCCATTTCAAGAATCCGGTCAGGATCGAATGGTTGTAATGGATGGATGCCCTTGTGTTTTATGAAAAAATTCGAAGAAAAATTTTGTTTAATCCCCACCATTTCCTCAGGGAGTTCAAGCATAGAGGCAAGTTTACGCAGAGTTTCATGCACCATGATAGGATCTTCCCAAGTTTCTATTTGTAATTTAAGATTTTTAACAATTTCAGCTTTACCAGATGGAGAATGAAGATCGATCTGTTGGGATAAAAAAGTTAATTGAAAAGAAAGATAATTCTCTGCCTGATCTAAGAGAGGAAAAAGAGGTTCAACTCCAAATGTAGTTAGAAAGGTGTCTGGATCATACCCAGTTGGAAAGTGGACTATCAAGGCTTCAATTCCCCTCTTTTGAAAAAGATCCCCTACTTTTGAAGCAGCTGAGATGCCTGCATGATCAGAGTCAAAGAGAATGTAGGCTTTTCTTATGCCTAATTGTCTTAAAAAATTTAGATGTCCCTCACCAAATGCTGTTCCTAGCGCCGCGACTGTCAGATCTAGTCCAGATTCAATCAATCTAAGGCAATCAATTTGTCCTTCTACAAGAAGCACTCGTCTTTCTTTAGCAATCCTCCGACGTGAGTAATTAAGGCCAAAAAGATGCCGAGACTTCTTGAATAGAGAGGTTTCAGGGGTATTGATATATTTCCCTCCAAAGGTAGTTTCATCAATTTTACGTGCTGAAAAACCAATCACATCTCCAAGATGGTCTCGGATAGGAAAGGTGATTCTTTGACGAAAAAAAAGATGGCCAGATTCTTGCAGTAAACCAGTGTCCATTAGAATTTCTTTTTCTTTAATGACCTGAAATAATAAAGATGAGACAGGAGCATACCCAATTTCAAAAGTTCGAATAAAATCGAGAGTTATCCCCCTAGAAAAGAGATATTGGAGTGCTTTTCTACCTTCTGCAGAAAAAAGCAGGTATTCGTGAAAAAAACGCGATGCCGTGGTTAAACACTCTTTGAGTAGGGTTTTATTGACACCTTTTTCATGCTTTTTATCTTCGCGCTCAAGTGGAAGATGAAAACGTTCACTCAGAGATTCTACTGCTTCTACGAAAGAAAGATTAAGGTAGCTCATTAAAAACTGGACAGCATCTCCATGCACACCACATCCAAAACAATGGTAATAAGACTGCCCTTTCTGTACGACAAAAGAGGGGGTTTTTTCTTGATGAAAGGGACAAAGCGCCTTATAGACACTCCCTATGCGTTTAAATTCAACATGAGGATTGAGCACTTCGATAAGATCGACTTCCTCACGAAGTTTGCTCAGGCTATCTTTAGTAAACATGGCTTAAACTGTACAAGAATCGGGAATTATTGGTAATCTCCAAGACCTTATGACAACACCAATGATGGAGCAGTGGCAAAAGTGTAAAAAGAAGGCGAAAAAAGCCATTCTCTTATTTAGGATGGGAGATTTCTATGAAGCATTTCATGAAGATGCTGAGCTTCTATCTGCAGTACTTGATTTGACTCTTACAAAACGCCAAGGGATTCCAATGGCAGGAGTGCCTTGGCAGACTTGTGAAACTTACATTGATCGTCTTGTTTCACAAGGGTATAAAGTTGCAATCGCTGAGCAAATTGAAGATCCAAAAGCGACAAAAGGACTAGTCAAACGTGAAATTGTCCGTTTTATTACTCCTGGAACCGTGGTTCATTGTTCTAATACAGCCAATAATTTCATCGCTTCCATCACGCAAGTGGGTTCTATTTTCGGACTCGCATTTCTAGATTTAACCACTTCGGCATTTCAAATCATTGAATTTGAAAATACAAGGGAGCTCATTAATGAGCTTTCTAGTCTTAAACCATCTGAAATTCTGACGACTGAAATCTTTAAAAAAAAACATGCGACTTTATTTAGAGAAATCGATCATGCGGTTATTTCGATTGGAATGGCATGGCAATTCGAACATAAATCTGCTTATGCTTATTTGACGGACCATTTTGGTGTCTATCATCTTGATGGATTTGGACTCAAAGGCATGGTAGCAGCAATCAATGCAGCGGGTGGTTTACTGACCTATCTCCATGAAGAACTTTCCCTTCCTATTCATCATATCAGATCTATCAAAACCTTATCAGCTAAAGATTCAATGGCAATTGATCGGATGACTCAAAGAAATTTAGAGCTCACTGAGTCATTGGACGGATCCTCACAGTCTACGCTTATAGGAGTCCTTGACCAAACCTATACACCCATGGGAAAAAGGCTACTTAGAGATTGGATTACTCATCCTCTTTTAGATATTGATACGATCAATTCTCGTTTAGATCGTGTTGAAACGTATTTTCAATCTCCCAATCACATCACTGAGTTACGTCAACATCTCAAAGGTATACGCGATCTTGAACGACTGATTACAAGAATTGTTGCGGGCTATGGAACACCTCGCGATTTACTTGCTTTAAGTCTTTCACTAAAAAATTGTGATCCAATCGATCCACTTTCACCAAACTTACGAGAATTAGTCTCTAAAATTCAAAGAGCTTTGATTAACGAACCTCCAACAAGAATCCATGGAGGAGATATTTTCCGAGATAATTATCACCAAGAGCTTGATGAGCTGCGTGATTTGATCAGAGGAGGGAAGAATTGGCTTGCTTCTTACCAAACAAAAATTAAAGCAGAGACTGGAATTAAAAATCTCAAAGTGAAATTCAATAAAATTTTTGGATATTATATTGAGGTGAGCAAAGGACAAGCTTCGTTAATGCCAAATACTTTTGAAAAACGCCAAACACTTGTCCATGCAGAACGTTTTATTTCTCCAAGTCTTAAAGATCATGAGCACAAAGTTTTGTTAGCAGAAGAACAGATTCATCTTCTTGAAGAAAAACTTTTCAATGGCTTATGTGAAGAGATTGCCGAATTCAAAAATACGATTCTTGAAATGGCTCAAAAAATTGCTCAAATTGATGTCCTAGTCTCGTTTGCGATTGTGGCTCAACGTCATCATTATACGCGTCCGATTGTGGATATGAGTCAACTACTCGAGCTTCAAGAAGGTCGTCATCCAGTTGTTGAGATCAAAGATAGAGAAAAATTTATTCCTAACAAGACAGAATTAAACCATGAAAATCGTATTATGTTGATTACTGGACCTAATATGGCGGGAAAATCTACCTATATTCGACAAGTTGCCTTAATTGTGATCATGGCTCAAATTGGCTCTTTTGTTCCCTGCCTGCATGCGCATATTGGGATTGCTGACAAAATTTTCACTCGTATTGGAGCAAATGACAATCTTTCTAAAGGACAGTCGACATTTATGGTCGAAATGAGTGAAACAGCCAGTATTTTGCATAATCTCTCTTCCCGATCTTTGGTCATCATCGATGAAATTGGACGTGGAACTAGTACCTACGATGGAGTCTCTATTGCTTGGTCAGTTATCGAATATCTACTGAAAAGAGAAGTGAGAGTTCTGTGTGCTACGCATTATTGGGAACTCACTGATTTGGAAAGCGTATTTGAGGGAATCCTCAATTATCATGCCTCAGTAGTTGAAGAAAATGACAAGATTATCTTTACACATAAAATGTCTCGTGGTGGAATGAACAGGAGCTATGGCATCCACGTTGCTCAGCTAGCCGGTCTGCCATTATCAGTCATTCAAAGAGCCCATCAAATTTTAAAAAAATTTGAATCCCATCAAGGACATGAAAAGCAAATAAAAACACAGCCTAAAGAAAACCAGCTCACGTTTTTTTAGTTTTATATTATACCATCCGGTCTAGTGCATCTCATTAGGTAAATAATGATGACTTTTGACATCCAACAGTTAAAACATTTTCCTGAATCCCCTGGTGTCTATTTAATGAAAAGCGTGACGGGCACGATTCTTTATATAGGAAAAGCAAAAAATCTACGTAGCCGCACAATGCAATATTTTACCACAGGTCACGACCGAAGAAAGATGGTTCCTTACCTGATTGCACAAATTGCGACAATTGATATCATTGTGGTTTCCTCTGAAAAAGAGGCCCTCATTCTAGAAAATAACCTCATTAAAAAGCACCTACCCAAATACAATGCCCTCTTAAAAGATGACAAAACCTATTTTAGCTTAATGATTAATCATAAGCATCAATGGCCAATGATCCGTATGATCCGCTTCAAGGGAGAAGCCTCACCGGATCATCTTTATTTTGGCCCTTACACAAATGGACATGCCGCACGTCAAACACTCGAGCTCTTGCGCTCTCTTTTTCCCTTACGTCAATGTTCTGATAAAGAACTAGCAAGCCGTTCTCGTCCTTGTATTCTATATGAGATGAAAAAATGTAGCGCTCCCTGTGTGCAAAAATGCCATCCACAGGATTATCATTTGTTAGTCAAAAAAGTGATCAATTTTTTACAAGGCAAAGAAGCGACCATTCGTAAAAAATTAAAAACCGATATGCAACAAGCGATTAAAAATCTAGAATTTGAAAAAGCTGATCAGATTTATCAAACATTAAAATATATTGAGCAAACTTTAGAAAAACAAGAAGTAGAGAAGATCCAAACCCATGATCTTGATGTCATTGGAATGTTTCGTCAAATCGATCAAGTTGTTGTTGTACAGTTATTTTTTCGTCAAGGCAAGCTCATGGGGTCTCATAATCACCTCTTTATTCATAATGCCCAAGAAGATATAGATTTACTAACCTCTTTTCTTTTACAGCATTATGGAGATCAAAAACGGATTCCTCATGAAATTCTTCTCCCTTTTCCATTGAGCAAAGTGGTAGCCTTGCTAGTTGGGGCTACACTGACCCATCCGAAGCAAGGACGGAAACGCCATTTATTAGACATGGCAGAGAAAAATGCTAAAGCGCAATTTCAATATAAGATGAACTTCCAGGAAGCCCCTCTCCTCGACATTGAAGAAATCTGTGGTTTAACACACTATCCTGATTGGATTGAATGTTTTGACAATTCAAATATGTCTGGAAGTGAGGCTGTAAGTGCTATGGTAGTCTTTAAAGCGGGTAAAAAAGATACTAAAAGCTATCGAAAATATACCATCCAAACTGCGGCTCCTTCTGATGATTATGGAATGCTCAAAGAAGCTCTCATACGTCGTTATCAACGGAGCAAAGAGAAAGATACTCTTCCTGACCTTTTACTTATTGATGGTGGTAAAGGTCACCTTAATCTAGCTATCGAAATTTTAACTTCTCTCAATATTAGCACAATCGATGTCATTAGTATTGCTAAAGACCATGGACGTCATGATCGTGGAATTGCCCATGAACAAATCTTTTTAAAAGGCCAACACTCCCCCCTAATTTTAAAACCAGACTCTCCCACTTTACTCCTACTCCAAAGAATTCGTGATGAAGCACATCGATTTGCGATTCATTTTCAAAGAATAAGAAATAGAAAAAAAAGTTTAGCTAGTGAATTAGATCATCTACCCGGAATTGGACCAATCAAAAAACAAAGATTATTAAATCATTTTGGCAGTTTAAAACGCATCTTAGAAGCTTCTGAAGAGGAGTGGAAATCTATACAGGGAATCACAAAAAAAGATATAGAAACATTACGATTAGCACGTCCCCCATCCACAGACTGAGAATGAAAAAATAATATTCGCTACAGTCACACCAAAAGCTGCAAAAAATGCATAACGACACCAAAGATTCATTCTAGATTTTTTTGATTGATCAAAGCTAATCAAAAGCAGTGCAATATAGATAATCGAGGAAGAGAAGATCAGAAATGACCAAGTATAGAGGTTTAAACCCCAAAATGACTTTCCAAAAACAGGAAACCCAGGACAAATGTGCAAAGCAATCTGTCTTAAAGCCACAGCCCCTCCAAATAGAGCAGAAAGTATAGATAAACCATAATGGAGTTTATGGGGACCTAATCGACAATTCATCAAAGCTCCTATGGCTACTCCGATCATCCCAAGACGTTCTAAAAAACACAAAACACACGGTCTTTCATCTGCAAAAATTTCAATGAGAAATGCTCCTATTAAAATCGCTGTAAGAATATAGACAAGCAGTGCGTTTAAATTACGTTCCATATCATAATTTTATAGGAATGGTATCTGTCACATGAAACCAAAAAATTAAGGCTCCAAGTAATAAAGTGATCACCAATAAAATTCCTCCATATTTTCTTTTTTGAAAAAAAATAAAAAGAATAGAGAAAGATGCAAATACATATAATAATGACATCATAATTTAATTTTAAACTAACTAAGATAAAACAAAAAGTCTTTAATTTTTTCAGTCTCTACAAGGTATTAGATTCCAGAAAAATAGAACCATTTTAGGATAAAAAGAAGAGCCATACCCCATGATAACCAATGGACTTCTCTTAAACGACCTGACAAAAGTTTGAGTAAGCAATAAGAAAGGTAACCTACAGTAATTCCATTTAAAATACTGAAAGTAAGAAAAATAAAAATCGATGTGATTATAGCAGGCAACCATTCAGTTAGATCATCCCATTTTAATTGAGAAAAGGTACGCAGCATCATCCAACCTAGGAGAAGAAGCACAGGGGTAATTGGCACAAAAGTGATCGAGCTGAGTAAGGGAGTAAAAAAGGGAGTGATCAAGAATAAACAAGAGGCTGTCACTGCGGTTAAACCGCTAGATCCTCCGAGACGCATTCCAATCAGGGACTCTGGATAAAAAGTGAGAGAAGAAAGACCCAAGATAGGAGCCAGGATCGTTCCGGTAGTATCTGGAATTAATGCACGAGATAAACGTGGAAATAGACATCCTTCTAAATCTCCTTTTTTTTCTTGTAAAAATCCTCCTTCCTGAGCTAACCCCACCAAAATATTATTGGATTCAAACAAACTCATCAAAAGTAATGAAAGAATAGCATCAAAATGTTTCATTTCAAAAAAAGGCAATATCTCTAATTTGAATAAATTAGGAGTCAGTGAAGAGGGAAGAGAGAGAATCCCTTGATATTCCACCCAACCAAAGACCAAGCTAAAAATCCACATGATTAAGATGCCAAAAAGCCAAGCATAGCGAATATGGCATGCCAACATCATACTGATTATCAAAATACCACAACCAATGATCATATAATCCATGGGTGGACAAGAGGCGAATACAATCAAATGACCAGGATCAGAATGGATTATGCCTGCACTTTTTAATCCTATGAGTCCTAAAAAACACCCTAAACCAGCCGTTACTCCCAAACGTAGAGATCGTGGAATCATACGAATCATAAATTGACGGATATGCAATAGATTGAGGAATAAAAGAATGACCCCAGTCAAAAAAATGCACCCAAGTGCATGCTCCCAACTATACCCCTCTTTTAAGACAAGGGAATAGGTAAAGTAACCACTCATCGCTAAACTAGGTCCAAGAACAAAGGGATAGTTTGCCAATCGTCCCATCATAAAAGAGCCGTAAGCTCCCATAAGAGCAGTCGCAACAAGGGCTCCTCCGAAATCTATTCCCCCTTGGGATAAAATCGTAGGTACAAGAAATACAAGATGAGACAAAATCAAGAAAATTGAAATTCCAGCAAGAATCTCTTCCTTGATTCTAGGATCTTTTCCCCCTTTAAACTGCTTAAACAAGATACATCACTCGAAAAAAACTAGATGATACAGCCTGAAATAGCTGACCATTCATCTGAACATTGCTTCCAGATTTAAATTAAAAATAAAGGCATAATTTAATCCAAAATGTTTCAGGAGTTCAGCTGAAAGCCTTGTTTCTATCTCTTCTAACTGGGGCTCACAGCTCTCTTCGGAAAGATAAGGGATATTAGCTAAAATTTCCATCTTCTGATGTTTATGAAGAATCACATCACAATCTACTTTAGATTTTGGAAATAACTCTTTTAAAACTTCTTTAACAAAATGGACAACCAACCTCTCATCAATAGAAACTCCTCCCATCTTTAATAAAAGATAGCGGCGGCGCATCAAAAAAAGGAAAAGCAAGAGCAAAAGGAAACCTAAAGATAAAAAGAAAACTCCTACACTCTCTAGATCGATCAATATCTCCGGGAAAGCCCAGAGAAGAAACCCAAAGACAATCAGAAAACAACTCAAAAAAAGTGCAGTGAGCGAAATCAGGATGCGCTCAATACGCATCTACTTCCTCTTCTTCAATTTCATGATTCAAAAGAGAAGCAGGATAGCTTTCTTCTTTTTTCTCTTTATTTTCTGGAACTAAACCTTTGATGACCACATGAACTGTTGCCACATGAAGCCCTGTCAAATGGGTGATTTCCTCTACAACTTTTGTTTGGACTTCTTCTGCTTTTTTAGGAATAGAAATCCCATACTTCACTAAAATCTCCACTTTGACTTTCACCTGATGATTTTTACTATCTTGCTCAACAAAAATTCCTTTTAAACGATCTGTATCGGTACGTCCAAGAAGAGTATCAATCAAATTCCCTTCTATCAAACCTACCCCTTGGATTTTACTGAGACATTGCAAAATAATCACTTGAATGACACGTGTTTCAATATCCCGACTAAATACGGTTTTTGGGAGTTCAAATTCTTTCGTATCAACGATAGGAGCCTCTTTCATAGAAACCTCATGATTGAAATATAGAGAGCAATTAGCTAAAATATATTCCACTTATGGGAATAATGCAACTGCTCAATCTAACGCTTTTTTGGTTTTTCTTTGGTTGTACTGCTGCCTACCTTGCAAAAAAACGTGGCCGCCATCCACTGACATGGTTTTGGTTGGGATTAGGGTTTGGGCTTCCAGGAATTTTGATTTTAATGATTTTGCCCCCAAAGATCCAAACCCCACCTCCTACTACAAAGAAACAAGAGAACGAAGTGTGGTTAAAAATGTGGTATTACCTAGATCCTTCTCATCTTCAACAAGGGCCAATGCCCCTATCTAATCTTGCAAAAGATTTACAGGAAAAACGTCTCTTTCACACTTCGTATGTTTGGGGAGAAGGGATGAAAGAATGGAAACAACTGATAGAAATGCCTGATCTCATCTCTGAAATAGAAAAAATCATAACCTAAAGCTACCAAACCTTCTTTAAGAAGGCCTGGTAGCTTTAGGTACCTGGGTTGCAATTTTTAGTATTATTCTTGGCCGCTGGTGTGCTCTATCGACATTTGTTGACCGAGCGTTTGTTGTTCTTGACCATCACTCTTTTTAGCGCAACAATGATACAGTCCTTTAAAAGCAGCTATGAGAATACGACCAAGCGTTATAATAATCCCAAGGGCCGCCAGTAACACCCCTCCTACTATTGTACACTTTACCGCTCCAATTACACGTTGTATTTTTGGGTTATCTTTATGTAGATCTATCGCACCACTCAAGATATTCCCAATGACAGGTATCATGTTAATGGCATTGGAAATATTTATATATTTTCCCTCAATATGCATACTTGTACTTTTATCTTCTAATCTATAATTGTTACGATGAAAACCTACTAATCCGAAAAAGTTTCCTACTGCACTTGACATTTTTCCTCCTACATTACTAGTTATATAAACATACCAAAAATGTTAACAAAAATTTGCATTAAAATGAATACTAAATCTTTTTTTTATTTTAGTTTAGATAAGTTTTTATAAATAAAAACCCTATTAAAGAATCTAGTTTGTTTTAAATTAAAAAATGTTTTAATATAAAATATGTTTTGAAAACTAAAATTTATTTAATTAGTTAGCATTTTATTTAATATTCAAATTATTTTTATTTCTTTTAACTAGTTGAAGGAAAAATGATGAAAAGGAAAATGGATTAGAGCCTCTAACTCCCTGTTAGGGAAATATCAACCATTTACCAACTCGCTTTAGTCACTCCTGGGATCATTCCCATGCCAGCAAGTTCACGAAAGCAGATACGAGACATTTGAAACTTACGAAGATAACCATGAGGACGGCCTGTTAAACGACATCGATTTTTTAGACGACTAGGAGAGGTGTCTCTGCGCATTTTATTCAAAGCAAAACGCGCCTCTTCACGTGCTTCTTCACTTAAACTCAAGTCTTTAGCCCTTTTACGCATCTCACACCGTCGTTCAAAATTTAAACGGACAAGATGTTCACGTTTTTTTTGTCTTGCAATAGAAGATTTTTTTGTCATTTTCTACTCATAATTATCTTTTTCTGGCTGGGCCTTTTTGACGTTGTTTTCGATTGGGATCTTTTTTATTTGTGACATAGAGACGCCCTCTTCGACGTACAGACTTATCGCCTTTCGTAGGATCCGCTTTTACTGAACTCTTTACTTTCATCTTCAAGACCTATTGCTATAATCAAAAAGGGAGTTTATTCAAAATCTCTATTCTTTGCAATTGTCAATTTTTCTTATTTTTGGTAAATTTATCGGAAAAAGTGAAGAGTGATCCATGAAAAGAACTTATCAACCAAGTAAAAGACGTCGAAAACGTGAAACAGGATTCCGAAAACGGATGAGTACTCACCATGGAAGAAAGATTCTTAATCGCCGTCGTCAATCTAAACGTCACCATCTTACACCTTGTTAAACAGGTATCTTTTCCCTAAAACTTCTCGTCTTCTTTATTCCCATGAGTTTCGTCTATGCAAAAAATATGGGGTCTACCAGTCGGGGCAGTTTTTATCTATTCATACACGTCAAACGACTTCTGCTTTGACAAAGATTGGGCTCACTGTCTCTCGCCGTTATGGGAAAGCGATTCAACGCAACCATTTTAAACGGCTCCTTCGTGAGGCTTTTCGTCTTTCCCAACACAAGCTTCCTTCAAACCTCCATATTAGTGTCCATCCGCTTGCTGCTTCTCAAAGGGCCACATTTTTAGAGATTCAAGAAGAATTGATAACTTTAGTATTTAAATCCTCTTCTATTTTTTCTCATCTTTGAAAAACCCTTATCTAAACAAAGAACTCTTTAGGGATTTTTAACGAATTTGACTCCGAATATACTCCATTGAGCTAGCAATTTCTTGACGAAATTGCGCAGGCGCATCCTCATAAGCCATTTGAGCATATTTGAGTGCATTTTTCCACTCATCAGCATCGAGATAGAATTGAGCAATTGTCATCTCAATTCGCCAGACATTGTGTTGGTCTTGTTGACCGAATTGATCTAGATAAGATTGTAGAGGTTTAATCGCTTCATTAGGATTCATAGTTAAAGCTCTTTCTTGAAAGTCAATCATTGCCACAGTAAAATGGACTTGGTAATCCTCTAACTGTAATAATTTATCTCTCATTAAAAGAGCCGCTTCTTTTTTTCCCTCTTCAATCAAACAACGATAATTTTCTAATAGAAAAAAAGGGATCTCCATTTGGATACCAGCGGATAAAATCGTCTTACGTGCTTCCTCTTGCATCAACACTTGAGAGAGCTGATAGAGAACGCGTAATTCTTCTTTATCACTTGGTAGCGCTTGTAATCCAAGAAAGAGTTGAT
This sequence comes from Chlamydiales bacterium, assembly GCA_041395025.1. NCBI lineage: Bacteria > Pseudomonadati > Chlamydiota > Chlamydiia > Chlamydiales > Chlamydiales bacterium. The sequence continues at coordinate 1,101,055 of JAWLBH010000001.1, read as the reverse complement.
GATCTTGTTTCATTACATTTAAAAGCTCATCAGCTAATCTCTTTCCATTTTCTGGAAAATCGTTAATTCGACTAATCATTCTTTCATTAGCATCAAGAATCAGCAGAGTGGGGTAATCTTTGACTGCAAAGCGATTTTTCAACTCTTCATTCTGTTGTTGTAAGGGAAGAAAGAGAGATTGATGGATAGGGAAGTCAATCTCAACACAACGAAAGATCTGTCGAATTTTTTGTTGAAAGCCTTCAGAGTTAAGAATCTCATTCCTGATTTTCATCGAGGGCACTGACCAATCAGAACCGGTAAAAAAAAGCAGAAGAGGCTTTTTGTCTTCTCGACTTTTTTCTAAAGCTTGTGAATAATCGGATTCCCATCCATACACAAGACAAAAGTGGAAAAGAAAACATAAAAAGAAAATGCGCATACTTACGACTCCATGAAGATCATTTAAGAAGATCCTAATTTAGTAATTGTTTTAGATAATCCGCATAAGCTTTTGGACCACCTGGCTGGTAGCTTGTTTCGGCAATAAAATTTCCATTAGGATCAAGAATGATCATAGTTGGATACCCTGTGACACCATATTTCTGTTTTAGATCATTATTCTGTTTTTGCTGATTGGCAGTCAGTGTTTTTTGCATAGGAAAATCTACTTCAACAAATATAAAATCCTCTCCTACTGCTTGAGAAAAATATGATGAAGTGAAGACTTCTTGATCCATTTTCTTACACCAGCCACACCAATCAGAACCAGTAAAAAATAAAAAAAGAGGCTTGTTTGCTTGTTTAGCTACCGCTTGTGCTTCATCATAATCTACATACCATTTGATGGGTTTAACCTCTTCAGCCTTGGTCATAACTCCTCGACTCTTTCCATTCTGCTGAGCAGCAGATATCGGAATCATACTCAATGCAAATATACATCCCGTGAGAAAATATTTTTTCATTTTTTCCTCCTCATAAGGTTCTAAAAACTTCTCTCTAATTTACAAAAACTCACAAAAATTGGTAGACTTTCTTTTGAAAATACATACAACTTACTAAATATGAAAAATATATGCCCAACAATTATCATTCAACATCAAAAAGAAAGAGTGAAAAAGTGTTCTTTGTCTCCTTTAAAAGGAGACAAAGATTTTCTTTTTTATTCCTATCCTCTCAAAGTCCTTCCTCCAATAGACGGATATGTGCTTTTATCTGCTGATGCTCCTCAAATTTTATCTAGGGAGAATCGCAACCAAGGTCTATTGCTTTTAGATGGGACTTGGAAACTTGTAAAAAAAATGGAGAGTCAGCTGGAAATACCTGAAACAGTGATCTACCGGTCTTTACCTTCTGGAATTCAAACTGCCTATTTACGTCGCCAAGAGGTAGAAAACGGGCTAGCTTCAATTGAAGCACTCTTCATGGCGTTCATAATTACAGGACGACAATCTCAAGGTTTATTGGATCACTATTATTGGAAAAAGAATTTTTTGGAAAAAAATCAATCCTTGATTAACTTAAACATTTAGTTTAAATTTTTTTAGATATAATTCAAAGATGAGTGATGATCGCCAAGAATTTATCCTTCTCGTTCATGAAACAATCGAGTATTTAAAAGAAGAATGGGGTCATCTCTTTTTGGATTGTAAAGTTCCACCTCAATCTCCTCTTCCCTCAAATTCCCTACCCATTCCATTAGATAAGGAAGATCAAACAACTCCTAAAGAAAAAAAAATCCCTCCTCCCTCTACTGGTCAAGTGAAACATTCTCCATCCTCTCCACCTCCTCAGTGGTCCCTTACCCCCCTTCCTGTTCCAGAAGAAGAAGTTTCAAAATTTTCTGCTTTCTTTCCTCAACTTCCTCTTTATATTCCCATTCGCCTGATAATGACTAATCAAAAAGAGATTTTGTTTCTACAAAATGTGGCACGAGCGATTACAAGATTGATTGCTCCTGCAACTCTTTATAAAGGAGAACTAGCAACACTTCTTAAAGATCACAATGTGCTTCTCATTCTTGCTCCATTATCTCTCTTAAAACAAAAATTTCCTCGGGCAGAATTGCATCAGTTGTTAAAATTGGATCATCTTAGCTTGCTTCCTCTTGCTGATTATTATAATCCCGATTTAAAACGCCATTTATGGAACACTCTCAAATCTTTTCAAAATACGCTTCAGTTGTCCTAGACATAGCTATCGGAAAAACTCTCGATTATGGAATTCCAGATTCTTTAACATTGAAGCGAGGGATGCAGATAAAAGTTCCAGTTCGTGGAAAGTTACAACTGGGTTATGTAATTGAAATCAAAGAAAATACTACATTACCTAAAATTCTACCGATCCATTCAGTGATATCCGATGAGCCACTGATCCCAAATGATCTATTCGATTTAGGATTATGGATGAGTAGATATTATTGCACTAGCTTAGCACAAGTCATGAGACGTATTTTACCTAAGAGTGTGAGACGAGATATGGCTCACAAAGAACAGTATTTTGTCAAACGGCTTGAGTCAAAAGAAAAACTCAGAAAACTTTGCTCTGATTTACGTAATTCTCACCCCCATCAATCTAAAGTACTAGAAATTATGCTTCTAGAAGATAAGGGAATATTCCTTACCGATCTTTTAGAAAAAACCAAGGGATCACGAAGTTCAATTGATACCTTGGCTAAAAAAAAGATTCTTCATCTCGAGAAAATACGGGTTGACCGCTCTCCTTTGTTAGGGCAAGAGTATTTCAAAACTCAAGCGAAACAACTACATGATGCACAAGCTGATGCTCTGAAAAAAATTACTCATACTATTGAAAATAAGTATTTTGAAACTCATCTTCTCTTTGGAATTACTGGCAGTGGCAAAACAGAAGTCTATCTCCAAGCGATTGATAAATCTTTAAAAATGGGGAGAGGTGTCATTATGCTGATTCCAGAAATTTCCCTTACTTCTCAAACTATTGAACGATTTCGCTCTCGTTTTGATGATTCAATTGCAGTGTTACATCATCAATTATCTGAGGGAGAACGATATGACGAATGGCATCGTATCCGACGTGGAGAAGCAAAAATTGTCATTGGGGCCCGTTCTGCTCTTTTTAGTCCTATCTCAAATTTGGGTTTGATTATTGTGGATGAAGAACATGATAAAGCTTATAAAGAGAGCGAAACCCTCCCTTGTTATCATGGACGAGATGTCGCTGTAGTAAGAGGAAAATTGAGTCATGCTGCAGTAGTTTTAGGGACAGCGACCCCAAGTTTAGAGAGTTATTATAACACACAAAATGGCAAATACACACTCTCTAAACTTCCTTCACGTGCCACTCTATCTTCTCTTCCTGAAGTTCGAATTGTTGATATGCGTGAGGAATTTAAGAAAGCAGGAGGATATACAAATTTCTCAGAACGACTGATTGATGGAATAAAGAAGCGGTTGGAAAAAGGAGAGCAAGCTCTCCTTTTTTTAAATCGCCGTGGCTATCATACCTCACTCTTTTGCCAAAAATGTGGATATATCTTCAAATGTCCTTCCTGTGATCTACCTCTTATCTTCCATCGTCAACAAACACGTCTTTCTTGCCATTTATGTAATTACCAACGCTCTGATCTTCCAAATACCTGTCCTTCTTGCTCTTCAACAGATACACTTAAATACCGAGGTGTTGGAACGGAGCAAATAGAGCGCTCTCTACACGCTCTCTTTCCTGAGATACGCACTCTACGTATTGATAGCGATACCACGCGACATAAAGGCAGTCATGAATCCCTTTTTCGTACATTTAAGACTGGAAAAGCTGATATCTTAATTGGTACCCAAACTATCACTAAGGGACTCCATTTTCCCACTGTAACCCTTGTCACTGTCTTAAATGGAGATGAAGGATTATTGATTCCTGATTTTCGTGCTTCAGAAAATGTTTTCCAGTTAATTACACAAGTAGCTGGAAGGGCTGGAAGAGGTGAATTACCTGGTGAGGTGATCATTCAAACACGCATGCCTGAAAATTTAACCATACAACAAGCATCTCAACAAGATTATGAGGCTTTCTATGCAAGCGAAACAGTGACCCGTAAATTACTTGGGTTTCCTCCTTTCTCGCGATTAGTGAAACTTACATTTAGTGGAACTGACTCTCATCTTACAACCCAAGTGGCTAACCGAGTACGTGAAAAACTTGTCAAAATCTTAAATCAATATTACCTCATCCACCCTATTGTTCCCTGTGGATATCCTAAGATTAAACATCTTTACCGATTTCAATGTCTGATCCGTGGGCCTCAAACTTTTCTTCCAAAGAGCCTCATTGACCAAGTTCAGGGGTTACCTCGAGAGATCAAAGTCCATATAGACATTGACCCTCTTTCTACCTTTTTTTAATCTAAAACTGGCTAGAGCCATGAAAAACTCACTCAAGATCTTCTAGCCATAGAATTCAATGAAATGAAAATGGTAGTTAGGAACTAAAGAGTAATCAGATCTAATATTTAAAAAGGAGGACACATGAATGACTTACCCAGAAGAAAACACAAGATAGAGCGATGACAACTCACATCACTCCCCCCAATCTAACACTAATCACAAAGAAAGCACCAGATTTCTATCCCTTCTTTTTTAAAGCTGCATATTCTTAAAAAATCTTAGGAAATTTTCTCGAGCTTAAAATAGCTATCTATGATTTCTGCAAGAGGATTTTTTTAGTTATATTCCATCTTATTTTTATCATACCTTTAATTGGTAGGCGTTGGGCACATTCTCATGGGAATTTTTTAGAACTTTCTCCCAAATAGCACTTTCTCTAATAACATCAATTAAGAGGTGATTAAAGCCGTTCTTCGTTGCTCTGTCCACTATAGCCTCCATAATAGAGGGTTCCATGACCTTTTGAGTATCTAATACCATCTTGACAAATACCCATATCTTATTTTCTCCACCATTTTCCATGATCTGGATAAGCAATTGCTCTACATCAATCTCAAAACAATCTATAAACCCAAGCAAATATTTAAATATATGAAGATTTGCGATCGACCTTTTTTGAGTAACAGATAAAATTAATAAGCCCAAGTACCTATCATCATCAATAGTCATCAAGTCGAATAACTCCTTCACTACGGCAATCTTGCTGTTACTTATCGCATACTCAATCGGAAGTGTCCCCTCTTCGCTTTCCTGATTTTTACTCTCTGGAAATTTTTCCAATAGCAAACGACAGGAATTTTCATAGCCATGCTTAGCCGCAAGATGGATCGGCCACATGCCCTCTTGATTGGGCAAATGATGAGCATCTTTATCGAGTAATAGTTTCACAATCTTGTCTGTATTCTCTCTATCGTCTACATTATAAAAAGGACTGTTTGGTTTCAAGATCTGTAAAGCAAAATGCAAGGCGGTGTTACCTTCTGCTCCCATACTTTTGCTATTGATATCTATACCTGGTTGTTGCAGCAAAAGCTCGACACAACTCGGGTATTTTAATTGAGCGGCAAAGTGTAGCGCTTGACTGCCCTGATCATTAGCTGCTAAGGGATCAAATCCATGCTCTATAAGCTTAACTAAAATCCTATAACTCGATTCTTCAGATTTCTTTGCCATGTCAGAAAGGACATTTTCATACAGATATAAATTGCCCCCTACATAATCAGATAAGAAATTTTCGTCTTTAGCAAGTGCTAACACTGTTAAAGGGTTAACTAGTTTTTTCTCTATAACTTGCAATCCCCTCTTTTTGATTTCTTTAAGTAAAACCTCAAAAGCTCCTACATTCCCCATAAAAATTGTCAGAACGAATGGAGAGGTTTCAATAGGAGATACAACATTCCCGATGTCCATCATCGCCTTGATGTATAAAGAATATTCATCTTGGCTACGCAGAGAAAAATTACCCGTGGTTCTCTTTAAAAAAGATCTATTCATGTTTTTTTCTATATAGTTTTTTGTGTCCCCGTCAAGAGTATTCTTAGATATCAGATTGGCAGTCAAGAAAAAAGTCTTCTCAAGTAGAGTTTTTTCGTTCTTATCTCTTTCGAGATAAGATGCATGCAAGAAATCCATAAGATCTCGAATAAATAAAGAATACACTGTGATAATTCTTAATGCTTTTTCTAATCTTGAGGGCTCATTTAACTTATTTTTTAGCCATCGAGCCGTCGTTTCTAAGTCAATCTTGCCATTCTTATCTCTTGGAACCTCCTGCGCATTGATCAATTTCTGATCGATACAGACTTGAATGAGCTGGTCAAAAGGATGTTTGCCTGCTTGATCTACATGATCACCAATCAAGGGATGATCTAAAATCGCTTGAACAAGTTGATTCCCAATTGTTCTTGCTTTGATACTAGATGACTCTAATTCTATCTTTTGATTTCCTAAAAGTTCCCCTGCGATAGGAAAAAACTCTTTCACATTTCGAATGATAACCATTCCAATCACATTGTCATAATCTGCCTCTGGATCTCTAGATAAGATTTCCATACAATCGTCAATGTATTTATCGGGAGAAATGTAAGCAGGAAGGATATTTGTAATCTTTTCTTCCAATGTTTTCCTAATTTTCTTTCGGCTGATTGCAATTGGGTCTTGTTTGTATTTAACCGCTCGAGGCATTTGGGATAAACTTTCAATCAAATCCTTTTTGTTTTGATTGCTTAATTGCTCGAATATGGTCTTATGGCCTTCAATAAAAGCATACTCAATCGGTAATTTTCCTTCTCTACTTCGCTGATTTTTACTCTCTGGAAATTTTTCCAATAGCAAACGACAGGAATTTTCATAGCCATGCTTAGCCGCAAAATGGATCGGCCACATGCCCTCTTGATTGGACAGATGATGAGCACCTTTATCGAGTAATAGTTTCACAATCTTGTCTGTATTTTTTGCATCATCTAGATTATAGAAAAGGTGATCAATCTCAACGAAATCTAAAGCAAAATGCAAAGCTGTATTACCTTTTACTCCTGCTGTACTTCTATTGATATCTATATCTCGTTGGCCCAGCAAAAGCTCGACACAACTCGGGTATTTTAATTGAGCAGCAAAGTGTAGAGCTTGACTGCCCTGATCATTAGCTGCTAAGGGATCAAATCCATGCTTTATAAGCTTAGCTAAAATCCTATAACTCGACTCTTCAGATTTCTGCTCCAGTTGAGAATAAATATTTGGAAATGAAATAGAATGTTTAACTAAGATCTTCGTGCTTTTAGAAAGTGCTAGGACTGTCAAAGGGTTACCTTTGCTTCTCAATTCATGCCATTCATTACATCGATCTTTTATTTGTTTAAACAACACTTTAAAAGCGCTCACATTCCCAATAAGAATCGCTTCGACTAAAGGAGAGTCTTCAGTAGGAAAAAGGTACGGCCTCACATTTCTCCTATCGATCATTCCCTGGATGTGTAAAAGATACTCATCTTGGCGATCTTTAAAACTCACACCTATTCCGGGCGTTAAAATATCATCTTTAGAATTTGAGTTTAAAGTACATGGATTAAACTGATTAAATATATCTTGTATAAAAGGTACGCTTAAGTACTGATCTTTCATACAGATAATGCTGTCTTCAATTAGATTTATTGGATTCTGCTCTTTTTCTAAGTTACTATTCTGCTCTTCTCTAAAGAATTTATCTCTATGTTTTTTAATGAGTTTATCTCTATGTGCTTTAGCATTTAGCAAAACGTCACAAAAGGCATAGCGATTATTCTTTGCAAGAATTTTAATCACCAAGAAATGCGTTTTTAGAATTCTCAATGCTTTTTGTGTCATTGAGGGCTCATTTAGCTTATTTTTTAGCTGTTGAATCGCCTCTAGGTTAGTCTTGTCACTTGCATTTCTTGAAATCTCCTGCTTATTGATCAATTTATGATCTTCACATGCTGTAATAAACCTCTCAAACAAAGAGCATGGCTTTAGTTGCTGTTGAACCTGCAGGGAATTGTTCAACATGACTTCAATCACTTGATTCGCAACTGTTTTTTTTTCAATACTAGATAACTCTATGTTTAACTCTCCATTGCCTAAACTTAACCCCCCTATAGGAAAAAACTTTTTCACATATTCAATCGTAACCACTCCAATCATACCGCCATAATCCTTGTTGGTATTTTTAGATAAACATAGAAATTTTATTCGATCTTGAAAATTTAAATATGAAGACAGAACAGAGCCAACAATATTTCTAAGTTTTGGTTCAAATGTATTCCTATTTCTATCTATCAAACTGTCATATCTCATTATCCTTCGGTCTTGTTGAACCTGAATAGGAGATCGATATTCAATAGGATAATGCATCTGCAGAAAATTCTTATCTTCTAATAGAATAAAAAGGAAATCATCAAAACCTTTTTGCTTCGCCTGACCGATTACAGCCTTTATAGATTTCTCCGTGACCTTTTGAGTCTCTAATACCATCTTGACAAGTACCCATACCTCAATCTCTTCATCTTTCTCCATAATCCGCATGAGCAATCGCTCTATATCAATCTCAAAATTACCTATAAACTTAAGTAAATATTTAAATATGTGAGGATTTCGGATCAGCCCCTGATGAGTAGTGGCTAATATCAAAAATCTCGAATACTCATCATCACTAATCTTGGTCAGCTTAAATAATTGCTCGACTATGATAGAACTGTTGCAATGTATCGCATACTCAATCGGTAATTTTCCTTCTCTACTTCGCTGATTGCTAAACTCTGGAAATTTTTCCAATAGCAAACGACAGGAATTTTCATAGCCATGCTTAGCCGCAAGATGGATCGGCCACATGCCCTCTTGATTGGACAGATGATGAGCACCTTTATCGAGTAATAGTTTCACAATCTTGTCTGTATTTTTTGCATCATCTAGATTATAGAAAAGGTGATCAATCTCAACGAAATCTAAAGCAAAATGCAAGGCGGTGTTACCTAAGGCGGTGTTACCTTCTGCTCCCATACTTTTGCTATTGATATCTATACCTGGTTGTTGCAGCAAAAGCTCGACACAACTCGGGTATTTTAATTGAGCGGCAAAGTGTAGAGCTTGACTGCCCTTATTATTAGCTGCTAAGGGATCAAATCCATGCTCTATAAGCTTAACTAAAATCCTATAACTCGACTCTTCAGATTTCTGCTCCAGTTGAGAATAAATCTTGGGATATAAAATAGAATTTTTAACTATATAGTTAGGTAAGATCTCCGTGCTTTTAGAAAGTGCTAGGACTGTCAAAGGGTTACCTTTGCTTCTCAATCCATGCCATTCATTACATCGATCTTTTATTTGTTTAAACAACACTTTAAAAGCGCTCACATTCCCAATAAGAATCGCTTCGACTAAAGGAGAGTCTTCAGTAGGATGTAGAATACATCCCATCTCCATGATCTCCTTGATGGCTGAAAGACACTCGTTTGGGCAGTCTTCAAAATCAGCACCTAATCCATATCTTAAAACATATTGACTCACTGCACAGTTGAAACCATGATTCTTTGGATCTTTAACTAGATCTACATCATGCTCTGAAATTGGTAAAACCCATTGAAATCTTAATTGTTTAATTAAATGATCCAATTTGTATTGATGTCCTAGGACTCGCAATGTGGAGATAGTCGAATTTACCCACCTTCCATCCCTAAGAAGCTCATTGGTCGGACAGAAATTTTGAAAAATCGTATTAATTCTCTCAGCAACTTTATCTCTATCTAAACTCGCCCCATAGTATTTCAGTTTAATCCAAGTAATCAAACGCCAAGAACGCTTAATCACTCCACCCGCTTCTCCGAGCTTATTAGTCAACAAGTAGGCGCTGGGATTTTGATGAAACTGACCAATTTGGTCTTGATATCTCCAAAATCTATAAGTATTTTCAATATTGGACATGATAATTTGAATGTTAAAAATGATACTTTTTTATTCAAATATTTTAATTTATATCACTATTGTTTTCTATCTATTTTTGATAGTTAGATTTTTTTTAAAAAAAATGATGTGAGAGGTAGCAAATCTGCCTTTCCTTAGTTTGCATTAGATGTAGACTTTTTTATCTTTTCTTCTAGAAAGCCTTTATAGCGCTTATCTTCATATGGCAGTTGAGAGGGGAGATTTAGAGATTGTTCGTATGATATTGGATGCCTGTCCAGAGAGTAGAAATCATCTAAGTACAGAAGGAAAATTTCCGATCGAGTATGCGATAAGCCACAATGATATGGCCATAGTCGAGGAATTATTCGACCCAGCAACTATTAATAATGATCAGTATTTGAAATTTTTGATGTTAGCTACTCAAGATTGATATAAAGCGATTGCTTGTCCAGATCATGGAAAATGGTCAAGAAAATAAGATATGGGTATTTGTCAAGATGGTATTAGATACTCAAAAGGTCACGGAGAAATCTATTATGGAGACTGTGTTATTAAGAGCGATGGAAAAAGGGTTTAATGACCTTTTTTTAATTCTACTAGATCATGCAGGAGGTTATGAGATTATTACTCGATATTGATCGGCCATTTTCCCTCTCCATTAAGCACCTACATCTAGTAATAATTCCACAATCTTTTTTGTCTTCTCCCTATCATTTACAAGATCCAAGGTGTGATATGTAGGGAGCGGTAAAGCAAAATGCAAGGCGGTGTCCCCTCCTAATCCTAGACTATTGACGTTTATGCCGGGTTAATTAATCACAACCTCGACACACCTATCGTATTTGAATTGAGCCGCTATATTGCTTGAATCCCCTGATCACTAGCCGCCAAGGGATCAAATCCATGCGCTAAAAGCGTAGCCAAAATTTTATAACTCAACTCTTCAGACTTGTTAATCGGAATCATCGCTAACACTTAAGGGTTGCCATTCACTTTCAATCCATATCATGGTTGAATATTATCTTTTATTTGCTGAAATAAAAACTGAAAAACGGCTACATTCCCCCTGACAATTGCTATAGCAAATGGAGAATTTTCATTAGGATTTGGGATATACCCAATATCTGTGATCTCCTTGGCGGATAAACCTTGGCAATTGTAAAAAGCAGAATCTGATCGATGTTTTAAAATATATTCATTAATTATAAATCTGACCTATGATGCAATGAGGCATATAGAAGTTGAATATATTGCATCCTTTCAGCATCCATCTTTTCAGAAGTTCGGCATTGGTTGAATGGTCAATTTTTATCTGAGTTTTTATCTTTAATAACTTCTCATCCGTAAAATCCTCATCCTCACCTGAAGATAGAGGAAGTCGATAGGGGATAAGTTTAAATATCTCAATTTGGATATCCCAAATCTTAACTAGATCTGAATGTTGAGACTTTATTTGATCATCTTCTGAAGCTTGTAAGAGCCACGATTCCTGCAGGATGGAATAATCTAAAGATCTAGGATGATTTTCAATAAATTCAATCTCTTTAAAAAAGATTTCAATCAAATGTTTCGTAAACTTCCAAAGCAGTTAGTGATTGTAAATAGAGTCTCTCTACTATCCCAAATATCTACGGATCACCTTACCTGAATTTAAATAAAATGATGACTGGACTAAAAGAAAGCGATTGTTTAAATGCAGAGGGGCTAAAGCTTAGCTCTAGGCAAAATCGTTCAAAATAAATTTCAATTTAAAAAAAATTTTATTAAATTGCCATCAGATTGATCTATGCTTCATGCATCTTGTAGACAAACTCTCTCACCATTCATTGACTATCAATCTTATAAAAAACAATTTTTGAGAGATTTTTATTTTCATTTCTATTAGATTGAGTAAAAAATCACAAGAAGATTGACACCTTTTGTAATTTGATCGAACTAAAAAATCCTCTTCTTTTAGTTATTGATCTCGTAAAAACATGACAGGGAAAATGGCTGAAAAACCTTATTATTATCAATACGAAGAATTTAAAAACCGTTTAAAAAAATTAGAATCAATTCGACAAGTCTCCATTGAACCCTATCCTCATTGTTTTTCTCCTAGCCATACTATAGAACAAATTCTAGAAGAGTATTTTGATCAGCCGATTGGGGATAGTGAAAAAGCGGCAAAAGGAGAGACAGAAGAGGTCTGTATTGGAGGACGATTAATTCTCTTTAGAGCGATGGGGAAAAATGCTTTTGCTCATATACAAGGAGCTCATCGTACGATCCAGCTCATGTTGAATCGAGAATTGACTACTCTTCAGGGATTAGAAGACAACGAACTCACTGGATTAAAATTTATCGAAAAAAGGATTGATCTTGGAGATTGGGTAGGGGTTCAAGGTCATCTGTTTCGTACAGGAAAAAGAGAACTCACCATTTTTGTTAAACAATTCACCCTCTTATGTAAAACACTTCTTCCTCTTCCTGAAAAGCATAGTGGACTGGCTGATAAAGAAATGCGCTATCGCAAACGATGGCTGGATTTAATCGCTCATGAAGAGGTTAGGTCTACCTTTATTACTCGTAGTAGAATGATCCGTATCATTCGGGATTTTTTAGATGAAGCAAGATTTTTGGAAGTAGAAACACCAGTCTTACAAAATCTCTATGGTGGAGCAGAAGCACGCCCATTTTGTTCCTATGTTCATGCTATGAATCAAAATGTCTTTTTACGTACCTCTCTTGAAATTCCTTTAAAAAAAATTCTAGTTGGAGGGTTTGAGCGTATCTATGAAATTGGAAAAGTCTTTCGCAATGAAGGAATAGACAGAACCCACAATCCAGAATTTACGATGCTCGAAGCTTATGCTGCTTATTGGGACTACAACAAGATGATGAACTTTGTGGAAAAATTGATTGAGCAAATTGCGATAAAATTGTTCCAAACAACGAAAATCCCTTATCATCTGAATGGAGAAGAGGTGGTAATTGATGTTGGGCTTCCTTGGAAAAGAATGACAATGAAGGAGAGTATAAAAAATTATGCAAATTTTGATGTCAACTATCTTCTTGATACAGATATTCACCGTTTGCTTCAAGATCAAACTGATATCGAACCCACAATCATTGCCTCATCTTCACGAGGAGGATTAATTGCCATGCTATTTGACGAATTTGTCGTTTCAAAGCTAATTCAACCCCATCACATCACTGATCACCCGATTGAAACCACTCCTTTATGTAAACCTCACCGTAAGCCGGAGGAAAAAAAAGAGGGAATAGTTGAAAGATTTGAAAGTTTTTTTCTCGGGAAAGAGATATGTAATGCCTATTCTGAGCTCAACGATCCCCTTCTTCAGCGAGAACTCTTAGAGATCCAGGCTTTAAAATATGAAGCAGGGAATCAGGAAGCCCATCCTTTAGATGAAGAATTTCTTGAGGCAATCTACCAAGGCATGCCTCCTGCTGGAGGTCTTGGAATTGGATTAGATCGTCTAGCCATGCTTTTTACCGATGCAAGTTCGATTCGCGATGTACTTTATTTTCCGATGATGAAAATCTCCAATACTTCGTAGAGCTTTCATCCAATCATTTGATTCTTGGAATCGTGTGTTTTGAGATTTTAACTATGTTTTTTGAGTCTAGATCCAAGAGGCGTATCTTCAATGAGGTAGCCATTCTGATGAATCTCATCTCTCAGACGATCTGCGAGTATCCAATCTTTTACAGCCCTTGCTTCGTTACGCGCTTTAAGCATCTCTTGAAGATGGTTAGGAATATTTTCTAATTGATTCAGAGATAAAACACCGAGCAGAGAATTGAATTTTTTTAACACAATCAGGACTTGATAGGCATCTCCACCATTCATCATCCCCTCATCATATAGATGATTGACTCCACGCATCATCTCAAAAACTGCACCTAAAGCTACTGAGATATTCAAATCATCAGCCATGGCTTGACTAAAAAAATTAATCGCCTCTTGAAGAGGCTGATCACAAGATCCTGTTGGATGACTAGATTCGGATAGTTCTTCCATTCTATAGACAAAATCATTCAGACGTTGTAAAGCGACTTTAGCTCCCTCCATTCCCTTAAAAGTAAAGTTAAGACAAGTACGATAATGGGTATGCATTAACATATAACGTACTTGCATTCCTTGATACCCTCTATCTAACAAATCACGTAAAGTATAAAAATTTTTAAGACTTTTAGACATTTTCTTATGATTCACAACAAGATGTTCAGCATGAAGCCAATACGAAACAAATTTTTTCCCAGAAAGCGCTTCAGATTGCGCCTTTTCATTCTCATGATGAGGAAAAATGTTGTCCACACCACCGACATGAAGATCTAGTGTTTCTCCTAAAAAATGGCGTGCCATCGTTGAGCATTCGATATGCCAACCAGGCCGACCAGGGCCAAATGGACTCTCCCAAAAGATATTTCCATCTCGTTCTAGATTATGTGCCTTCCAGAGGACAAAATCTCCTAGATTCTCTTTTTCATACTCATCAGATACAATCTGTTTATGACCTAATCCTATTTTACTCACATCTAAATGGGAAAGCTGTCCATAATGAGGAAATTTATCAATAGCATAGTAAATGCTTTTATCTTTACTTTGATAAGCCATCCCCTGATCAAGAAGGTGTTGAATAAAAGTGATCATATGAGGAATATGGTCAGTAGCAGAGGGATAGTTTTCAGCCCTTTCTAAACCAAGAGTGTCAATATCTGCAAAAAATGCATTTTTATAAGGTTCAGTAAACTCTTTAAGGGTTTGTGAGTGTGTTATTGAACCACGAATCGTTTTATCATCAATATCCGTCAAATTCATCACCTGATGTACTTGATAACCAAAAAATTTTAGAGTACGACGAAGAAGATCTTCAAAGACATAGGTACGAAAATTTCCGATATGAGCATAATCATAGATAGTTGGACCACATGTATACATCCGAACATGGGTATTTTGAGGACGAAATATCTCTTTTTTTCGTGTTGCAGTATTATAAAGATAGATAGGAAGTTTTGGAAATATAAATCTTTTCTCATCCATATAGAGCTCCTTATCGAACAACCCCTTTCAATGTATCTCGTCACCATCCATAGTGTTGATCAGTATGTTAAATGTTTCATGCCTTTATGCAAATGTCAGAGATCAATTCTATTGTTTTCGTAAATTTTCTAGTTGGTTGCGTAAAGATTTGTAATCGATTTTGCCTGTTCCTAAAATAGGAATCGTAGTGACTTTAATCGTACTAGAGATCTTAATCAGATTACTCATTCCCTGTTCACGTAGAATATGGTTTACTTGATCGACTGATAGATCAAATATTGTAAAAAGATGGATTTCACTTTTTTTACCTACCTCTTCTACAGGACAAAGAGCGAATAAGTGACCAGAATGTGCCCTCCATCCTCTTTGCTTAGCAGCCCCAATGAGAACCTCCTCAATTGCACCTAGGCTGACCATCTCTCCTGCAATTTTAATAAACCGCTTTAATCTACCTGATAGGGTCAAATACCCCTGTTTATCCATCGCACCCAAATCCCCTGTTTGATACCATAATTTGTTTCTGATCTTAATAAAGGGAGAGGAAAGATAAGGATTTAAGTAACCACGAAAAATATTCGCTCCACGTGCTAAAATTAATCCCTGTTGTCCAGTATCCATCAAACTAAAAGTCTCTGGATCGACGATAAGAAGCTCAACTCCAGGAAGTGGAACTCCAACCCCGCGAATAGGGGCATTAGGTGGATTAAGTGTCAGGATTGGACTACACTCAGTAATCCCATATCCTTCAATGAGCATTGTATTAGGATTCAAATTTTTTAACTCTTCATACATTTCTTTCGAAGTTTTTTCAGCCCCTGTCACAACCAAACGCAATGAGTGAAAATGATGTCTCGTTCCTACTCTAAGCAAGTTTTTCAAAAAAGTGGGTGCGATGCAAAAAATCGTGATCGACCAATTAGCCATGGTGTTAACAATCCGACGACTTTCTGTTGGATTAGGACTATAGACAACAGGTAAGCCGGTAAGAATAGGAAAAAGTCCCGTCACTGAAAAACCAAAGGAGTGGAAAGGAGGAAGGACACCTAACATAATATCCTCATTTTTTACATCCACGTAGGCATAAGCTCCCCTTTGATTGGCTAAAATATTTTCATGACTCAGAGGCACTCCTTTCGGTTTGCTTTCCGTGCCACTTGTAAAAAGAATCACAGCGGTATCTTCTTTTTTGATCCGATCGGCATCCAGAATTTTAACCAATGCATCTGGTTTTTTATATGCGTGTAAAAAAGCCTTACATTTCTCCAAAAATGTATACTTAATCTTTTCAAGAAGAACAATCTGATCTTCAATTCCATCGAAATCAATATGATCTAGATGATCTATGAAATCCCAAGAACTCAAAATTACTTTAGTGTTGGACTGTTCAATGATTGAACGTAAATTCGATCTACCCAATGTCCAATTAATCATGACAGGAATTTTTCCTGCTAACATTGTTGCAATAGATAACATATTGACAGCGACTGAAGCGGGTAACATGATTCCTATGTTTTTTTCTGGAATCTTTTTCATCTTTTCAGTCAGAAGAAGCACACCCATTTTAAGTTTTTTATATGAAACCTTTCCTTGGGATTGATCAACACAGGCCATATAATTTTGCATCCGATCGCATGTTTTAAAAAAGACCTCAAAAATTGTCTCTCCTTCAGGATAAAATGGAGATGGACGTCCTTTTTCTTTCACCCGATCATGATCCGAACTTTCCTTCTCTGCTTTTTTTATTGATAATCCAGCAGCAAAAGTCATCAACTTTCCTACACTCGTTAAATCTGACTTATGTATCTCAGAAATCCCGTAATACTCTCTAATCACAAAGATCAATTCTGCCATATCCAGCGAATCAAGTCCAAGATCCGTAGATAAATCGTCTGAAAGACGAATCTTATCCATTGGTCTTTTTGTTAATCTACTCACCTCCTGCAATACCTTTTGTTTAATCTCTTCTGGAATATCTATTAGAGAGATCTCTTCATCATCTACTTCAATAGAACATTGAGGTAGATCTTCTTTCCAGAAACTAAAAGAGACGAGTTTTATAGGTTCAGAATCGGGAGAATTATACCAATTTTCTAAATACCGATTCAGTGTAAGTCTATCCCAATCTTTCGAAAAATTCGGAGGGGCAACTGCACATTCTACAATCACCTCTCGTCGAGGTGTAAAAAAAATTCCATTTTTTAATACCACCCATATTCCTTGTTTCAATGTCTTCATCAAATCAGGAGTTTTTCCTGTTAATGCACGAGAAAAACTACTCCCCCATAACCCTCTCGTCCGAATCAGTACAACATTAGTCTCAGGAGCTCTTTGTAAAATCGCATGAACTCCAGAAGCCCCACCAATCTTCTCTTTTGCTTGATGCTTCAAACTACCAGAAGGATAAATCAGAAGATTTTCATTGCGATTAAGAAGGCCAAAGATCTCCTCATAGGTTTTATCAAATTGACGTTTTTTATAACTATTCGCTGAAAGATCAAAGTTTGGAATTGAAAGCGCTCTAATAAACTTCAAGAGATACCCCACAAGAGGTTGCCAAAAAAGAGAATCAATAGCAACTGGATGTGGACGATATCTTAGCCATAAAATACGCAGTAAAATACAGGGATCAATTTTAGCAGGGTGATTAGCCAAAAAAAGAATCCCTCCTTGATGAGGAAATTTGACTTTTTTAAGCTCCTTAAATCCTTTCAATTTTATTCGATAACGCAAAGAAAGAAGCAACCTAACGAGAATATAGTAAAAATATTCTAATATCATCTTCATAAAAACATCCTAATGGAGACCTAAGTAAATTGTTTACATTAGCTATCCATTACGGGGAAGACAAGAAGGATTTCTCAATAAATCAGAAAATAGAAAGAGTACTTGATTAGATTGAAGGAAAAAAAGGAGAATTCTAATGAATTATCAACACTTAATGGTGAAAAATGACCGGTTCTTTCCTTTTCCCAACCCCTTTTTGCAGATTATAGTGAGCTAATTCATTAGCAATGAGATTGGTTGGAAGCCCCTTTTTTTCAGAAAGGTCATAAATCCTCAACAGACGATCATAAATCCTTTCTAATCGTTGACGAGCAATAAGAGGGTTATAACCCACCTTCTCAATTTCCATACATACGTTTAATAACCCACCAGAGTTCACAACATAATCAGGAGAGTAGAGAATACCACGATTCATTAAAGCTTGTCCATCAGCCTCTGTATGCAGTTGGTTATTCGCTAAGCCAGCAATGCCTTTACAAAGAAGCAGAGGAATCGTTTCATGATTCAGTATCCCTCCCAGAGCACATGGGGCAAAAATATCGCATGGAAATCTATAGATCTCACTAGGTTTAACAGCAATGGCTCCATAATCACGTACAATTTGTTGAACAATATCCTCTTTAAGATCTGTCACAACTAGCTGAGCTCCTTCCCAAAAAAGGTATTCAGCGAGTCGACGTCCTACAGCACCTAAACCTTGAATTGCGACTGTACGCCCCTTAAGAGAATCGACACCCCATAATTGTCTTGCTAAAGCTTTGAGACCTAAAAACCCACCATAAGCCGTAAAAGGAGAAGGGTCTCCACTCGATTTTGGATGTGGTAGACCTACCGCAAAATGCGTCCCTTGACGAATCACTGCAAGATCATCCATACGGACTCCAACATCTTCTGCACAAATATATGTTCCTTCGAGAGTATTTACCGCTTCAGCAAAAGCTAAAAGAAGCTCTTTTGATTTTGGCTTTTTCGGATCAGAGATGATTACACTCTTCCCTCCTCCTGTCCCTGTTTCAGCAATTGCAGCCTTATAGGTCATCGCTTTTGCCAAACGCAGGGCATCTTGGAGTGCCTCTTTAAAACTGGGATAGGGATAAGCACGAATGCCTCCTAGAGTAGGCCCAAGGGATGTATTATGCAAAGCAATAATTGCATGCAGTCCTGTGGGTTCATCGATGACCTCTATGACAGATTCATATCCCTCGACTTTGATTTCATTGAATATTAGCCCTGCAACTTTTCCCATTTTATACCTCAAAAATTTGAGCAGCTTATTATCCTATAAAAAAAGCTTAAAGTCAATGAAGCTTGACTCTTGAAAATGTGTAGATTAAAATGCATTCCTTGATAGGTAAAAAAAGGATTTGATATGAAAACTGAGGAAATACGGGATTTGATCAATAGCTTTTGCCGTGCTCACCCTTGGCATGGGGTGGATATTGGGGAGAATGCACCTGATGAACTCCACTGCTACATCGAGATTGTCCCCACTGATACAGTAAAATTTGAACTTGATAAAAAAACAGGTTTATTAAAAGCAGATCGTCCTCAAAAATATTCTAACCACTGTCCAACACTATACGGTCTGATTCCCCAGACTTATGCAGGTAAATTAGTGGGTACCTTTTGTAGTGAAAAAATAGGCCGTCAGAATATTGAAGGTGATCATGATCCTCTCGATATCTGCATCCTCACTGAAAAACCGATCTTACGAGGCGATATCTTGGTGACTGCAAAACCCATAGGTGGCATTCGAGCGATTGACGGCAATCAAGCAGATGATAAAATTATAGCCGTCTTAAAAGAAGATCTAGTCTACAAAGACATTCAAGATATTAAAGATTGTCCGTTTAATTTGATTGAGCGCCTGATGCATTATTTCCTTACTTACAAAGAATCTCCTGAAGATCTCATGCAAAAAAATTCTCAACGAATGGAAATCCTCAATCTTTATGGTAGAGAAGAAGCAAAAGAGATCATTCGTCTCTCTCAACAAGATTATCAAGAAGAATTCTCTAAAATCTGTCAATCTTCTCATAGATAAACTTAGTAAGAGTCTATTTAGTAAATTTAACCGAAGCTTAGATCCTCTTAAAATTACATTTCATTGACTAAGGCCTCTTATGTCGTGAGAAAAGATATTTTTCTGCCTCCCAGCTAATAGCTCTGGTCTCAGGAAAAGTTGCGATTGTTTGCACTTCTTCAAAAGCCAGCCACTTAAAATCCTCAATCTCCTCAACCTGAATAGAAACCTCTTCTTTAACCTCTGCTAAGAAATAAGTCACTCTCTTTTGAATCTTTCTTCCTTCTTTTTGAATCACATAAGATTCACTAAGAGGTTTAAAAGGAAGGAAGCGGACAATACGCAGAGAGGTCTCTTCATAGAGTTCACGAGAGGCTGTTTCTTGAAAATTTTCCCCTTCTTTAGGATGGCCCTTAGGAAAAGCCCAATGGCCTGCTATGTGTTTGACTAATAATGTTTCCCATCTCTTATTTTTCCATCTAAGAGGAATAATGCCAAAAGAATGCTCCATAGAGAATATTATGGAAAAGGGCCAAATATAGTTGCTCCATTATGACCTCCAAATCCAAAGGATTCAGAAAGTCCTGCTGTCACCTCTAGATTCTGAGAAATATTAGCAACAGGATCAAGATCACCAAGACAAGGTTCAGGATGATAAAGATTAATTGTCGGATGAATCTTGCTTCTTCTAATTGCTTGAATTGTTGCAATGGCCTCAACTCCTCCAGCTGCTCCTAAGCAATGTCCAATCATCGACTTGGTCGCATTGATCTTAACATGACGAGAGTGAGAACCAAAGACTGTATGGATCCCTTCAATCTCAGCTATATCTCCTAAAGGAGTCGATGTAGCATGCGCATTGATATAATTAATCATCTCTTTAGGGAGATCACCATCTTTCAAGGCTTTTTCAATACATAAAGCCACTCCAGATCCATCTTCACGTGGTGCTGTCATGTGATAAGCATCACAACTCACTGCTCCTCCCAAGTATTCAGCTAAAATGGGAGCACCTCGACTAATAGCATGTTCTAACGATTCTAGAACTAGGATGCCGGCTCCTTCTCCCATGACAAAACCATCTCTGTCTTTATCCCAGGGACGAGAAGCACCTTCTGGGGATTCGTTACGCTCAGAAAGCGCTTTATTTGCAATAAATCCCACTAAACCAAGAGGGGTAATCGCAGCTTCGGATCCACCACAAATCATTAAATCTGCATCCCCTTGACGAATGTGATTAGCGGCTGCAACAATGCTATAGTTTGCTGTTGCACAAGCAGTGGATATAGAATAATTAGGCCCCATAAAGCCAAGATCAATAGCTAGAAGTGCCCCAGCCATGTTAGTAATGATAAATGGAATAAAGAAAGGAGTAATTCGACGATAACCTTTTGTTATCAACGTTTTAGTTCCATCATAAAAGGTATTTAATCCTCCCATACCAGAGCCAATAATAATCCCAGAGCGTGTTTTATTGATTTTCCCCAGGGCATCACGATTAATCTGTGCCATTTCTAAGGCTTTTTTCCCAGCTACAGTTGCAAAACGAATAAATGGATCAATTCTGCGTTCTTGTTTACGATCAATGTAATCACTTGCATCAAAATCAGGAACTTGAGCAGCAAAGCGCGTGGGATAGTCTTCGCAAGAAAAACTGCTAATCGGTTTGACACCACTTTTCCCTGCAAGTAAAGCGTCATAAAAAATCTCAACATCGTTCCCAAAGCAAGAAACTACCCCCATCCCTGTGACTACAATCCGTTTTTTACTCATAAAAATTTCCTCAAATTCCTTTTTGTTGTTTACAAACTGATAGTTCTAAATCAACAATTTTTCCTTCATGCCATAACCTCTCGAGGGAATACTTTTTTCGCATATCCGGTTTAAATAAGTGAATAATGACTTTTCCATAGTCGATCACGACCCAATCTCCTTGATCAAGTCCTTCTACATGGATGGGCATAATGCTTTTTTGCTTTAAGAGATGAATTAATTCATTTGCAAGCCCAATGACGTGTTTATCAACCTTTCCCTCAGCAATCAAAAAAACATCTGTTAATGTTGAAATCTGTTCAACATCAAGCGCTAGGATATTAAACCCTTTTTTATCAAATAGAATCTGAGCGATCTGGTTAAGAAAAACTAAAAGACTTTTCTTCATTATCGACCCACGAACTTTAATTGATTGAATATATAAAGTCCAAAACTTTTCAAGAGACCAAATTCTCTAATCATAAAGGAAAATTTGAGAACAATGGCCAATCCTTGAATTAAGGAATTATCGTCTTTCATTCTCGATATCTATAGAATTTCCCAATCACGTGCACGAGCAATTTTTGCAAGATGACGATTAGGATTGACAGCAACTGCTTCTTGAGCTGATTCTAAAAAGGGTAAGTCGTGATGGCTGTCCGAAAAGGCAATGGTATCTTTAGCAAGGTTTTTAAGAAGAGAACGCTTTTTTTCTCCATCTATTAACAAAGCAATCCCCGAAAGAGATCCTTCTGTGTCAATGGTATAACTAGTTGCTTGTACCTTTAGAATCCCAATTTTTTCTCCAATAGGTTGCGTAAGAAAAATTGGACTACTAGAAAATAGATAAATCTCCAATTTCTCCATACGCAATTCTTCTAAACGAGCAAGAGCAGGCTCATACCATGTGAGAGTCTCAATAAAGGGAGCAACATATTTTTCTAAAAAGGCAATGGATTGACCTTGAAACAGGCGATTAAAAATCAATACATGTAGTTTTGCAAGGGAAAGATGAAAAAGAAGATAACAAGAGTACAAAGAGGCGCAATAGAAAAAATCTGTATAGGAAATGACTCCTTTGCGACATAAAAATCGGCAAAAAGAAAAACTACTATTTTCACGTAAAAGAGTGCCATCAAGATCAAAAACTGCTGCCTCTCTAACTTGTTTCAATAGCTTCCTGTAAATTGACGAATTTTTTTCTCAATTTCGCTGATACTTTGGTCTAATTCAGAAAGAGAGGCTTTTTCACCATTCATTAATTCCTGAATATGCATAGCTTTTTCAAAATCTAAATTAGAACCACTACTTATCTTACGGTATTCCTCAATCTGATGTTTAATCATTTTACGTCTTTCTTTACGTTGAGAAAGGATATTTTTTAAATTATCCAAAGTTTCTCGGTCATTACTTGATAACAGCAGAAGTGCCTCCTCCTGTTTTTTCATCAACTGCTCTCGTATAGTTTTCAATTGACCTTCCATACGTTGGCGCTCAGCTTTCATCATAGGGATGGTAGATAACTTTTTACGATAAGTTTCAAAAGAAGATATTAGATTTGTGGATAATGTTTCTGGTTTCTCAATCTCGATCTGTTCTGCTAAACTCTCAATTTCTTCTTGAAATTTCTTGATTTTTTCACGATTTGCTTCTTTCAATTGCTCTTGTTGCTCACGCAGGTGCTCCTCAATCTTGTTTTCTTCATTCTCTATCTGATTTCTTGCTTTAACTAAATTTTCTTTAAGAAAAAGAACATCGTTCCGATTTAATTCGACTTCTCGCATCCAGCGATGAATAGCCTCAAGTTCTTTTTTTCCCTCCTCTAAGGTATACTTTGCTTGGGCATAATCAGAGATAAATTTTTCTATTCTTTCTTGCACCTGATCTCTATTGCTTCGAGATTTTTGTTTCCGATTAATTAATTCTTTTTTCCACTCTTTCTCCATGCCTTTTAATTTATCCCAAAAACCACTGAGCTGCTCACGAGTAAGAGAAAAGGCATGAGTATTTAAAGTCAGTACCTTTGCCATCGCTTGAAAACTTTTGATCTCTTCACGCAAAAAAAATAAAGAATTCAAGATTTTTTCATAGGAAGAGGCTTCATCAGAAAGATAGACTTCAACAAAAGATGAAACATCTTTAACAAATGCCTCACTAATCTGACAAATCAAATCCTTACGCAAAGGAAAAACTAGATCTCCCATAGAAGAAAGACGATTAAAAAATTCATTTTTTTGTCTGACTCTCATATCTGTTATTATCAATTCTTTACGAAGACTATTAATACGAGAGGCATGCACATGTAAAGTATTGAGTTGATTTTGAAGAGCACAATAAAAACTCGATCTCTCTTTTAAGCTTTGGGGTTCTTTAGAAAAATGAAAATCTCTTGGTTCATCCTTGAAATCTGATTTATCCTGGGCATGAAAACCATTGACTTCATCTTCAAGAGAAAGAATAGCAATATCAATTTGCTTAACAGCAAATGCACTTTCTATACTAAGCAAATTTTTAAGACGACGTCCTTCACGTGTTAATTCGATATAGTCAGTCCATAATTTAGATCGGATAGATCCAGAAAGCGGTTCTTTAAATAAAGGTAGACAAAGCCTTCTAGCTTCCCAAAATCCCTTTAAATTTGGATTTTCTTTATGCACGAGAGCTTGAGACATAAAAGAAAGACTTGCCCGCAATTTCTCTTCAGGATTAGAAATTGTTTGGATATTTTTAAGAAATGTCACCATTTCTTTTTTAAAAGGATCTTGTTCTTCCATGATAATGATTTGCTCTATAAAGAGAAAAGATAGCGCGAATTGACAAAAAAACTCAAATTAGAAATGTTAATCTTTTTCATAACTTTTAGTCAATTGATTGGAGTCAAAATATGAGTGAAAGAATTTCCTATCAGGAGGGAGTTGACTTATTCCAAAACGCATCTTTAACTGATTTACAAAAATGGGCACAAGATATTCGAAATATTAAAAACCCTCCTAATAGAGTCACGTTTGTCCTTGACTCTAATCCAAATTATACAAACGTCTGTCACATTGACTGTAAATTCTGCGCTTTTTATCGCCATCAAAATGCAAAAGATGCTTACACAAAATCTGTGGATGAAGTTTTAAAACACATAGAACGAGCAGAAAAGGCGGGATTAACCACTGTCTTACTTCAAGGAGGAGTAAATGATGCACTCAAAATTGACTATTATGTTGATTTAGTCAAAAAAACTCGAAAATACTTTCCTAAAATTCACCCTCATTTCTTTAGCGCAGTTGAACTTTGGAATTGTGCTCGGGTTTCAAATATGCCACTTAGGGAGGTCCTTGAGACACTTTGGAGAGCAGGTTTGAGAACCATTCCTGGCGGAGGTGCTGAAATTTTATCTGAAAAGATTCGACAAGAAATTTCTCCCAAAAAGATGGAGCCGCAGGGATGGATCTCCTTTCATCATCTTGCACATACAATCGGATATAAAACGACAGCGACCATGATGTATGGACATCTCGAAACACCCAAAGAGGTCGTAGAACATCTTGAGACTCTGCGCACTACTCAAGATAAGGTTCCTGGTTTTACCTCTTTCATTCCTTGGAGTTATAAACGAAATCGCACAGCTTTACGTCATAAAGTCAAAAACTGGGCAGGTGAGGAAGCCTATTTTAGAATCCTTGCGTTTTCTCGGATCTATCTCGATAACTTTGACCATATTAGTGCCTCTTGGTTTGGTGAAGGTAAAGAAATTGGGATCAAGTCTCTTAAATATGGAGCAGATGATTTTGGGGGGACTATCCTTGAGGAAAATGTCCACCGTGCGACTAATTGGATCAATGAAGCGGATCATGAGGAGATGCTCCGCATGATTCGTCAAGCTGGATTTGAACCTGCTCAACGAGATACATTCTACAATATCTTACGCACCTACGAAAAGATAGAATCTCTAGAACCTCAGAAACAAAAGTCAATCAAAAGCTCAAAGCTCTCTTTATTCATATCTTAAAATTCAATTACAACTTATCCCGAGGGTTGGGTAAGGGCTTAGGTAAAGACTTTTTTACCTTTGCAGGTATAGGGGAAATTTCAAAAAATTTATAGTAGGCAATGTTATCTTTCTTTACCCCTTTACCTTCGCTATGCTCCTCTCTTTTCTCATTATCTAATTGAATTAGCTTTTCCATTTCTTTGCTTAGATCTTCAAGCAAGATTCCCATCGCTGCCATTTGTATGGTATTACTATTCTTTGTTTCACCTAATCTTTCATGAGCTAAAAAGATACTGTAACCTTCATCTGGAGATTCATGACGAATAAAAGTATAGTGCTTTGCAGGTAAGAGTTCTGCGATTTTACCAGTGAAGTCATCTTGCTCAAAAAAAATTTCCTTTGATGGACTATGCACAAGTGTTTTTTCTTTTGAAACATATTTTCTGACTAGATTCCTTATTCTAGAAAAGAGGCTTAGCTGGTTTCTTTTGGGATGACTCACTTGATGATTTAACAATCTACTACTCTTACTTTTTTCTCTTTGAGCTCTATCCTTTCTGATCAGTCTAATCTTTCTCAATACAATAGAAATAGGGTTTCCCGATTTACGAATCTTTCTGCCTTTTAGTCTTCCTTCCTCTGATTTATTGTTTTTTTCAGGTTCAGAAATGAATGAATGAGAATCTGTTCCCTCTATTTTTTTCATAAAAAACACCTATCAATTTAAACATATAATAGAATATTTATAGTATTTAATTCAAAAAATTTGATTTTTTAATCAAAATATTAATGTATGATAAAAAAATATAAATTTAATTAACTAATAATCAAAATTTTGTAAACAAGATAAGGCCATATCGTGATGAAATTTTTCTTCTCGCTTGCAAAAGCCTCTGGTAATTATTTCTATCTCTCCTTTTAATGCATCTATGCTTCTATTGCTTTTGTCATTCTTAAAAAATTCTCTCCATCTAAAAATCCCCGCTGTTTTTGAATATTGTTCCACACGGATGGCTCTAGCTGCTATTGTTTCTCTCTTATTTACGATCTTTTTTGGAAAATATTTTATTAAAAAACTCTACGAATGGAAAATTGGAGATCGTGTAAGAAGTGAAGAGTGTCCTTTACTAGGAGAGTTACACCGCAATAAAAATAATACCCCGACTATGGGGGGAATTTTAATTTTATCCTCAATGTTAACCTCCCTTTTCCTTTGGATGGATCTCAAAAATCCCTTCACCCTTATCTTATTTACCACCACAATTGTGATTGGGACACTTGGTGGAGTGGATGATTATTTAAAGCTCCGGTATAAAAATAAACAGGGTGTGCCTGGCAGGAGAAAGTTAGCCGTACAAGTCGCTTTTTCCTGCTGCATCGCTCTCTATTTACTATGGACTCCACTGACTCAAGCTCTTCATATCTATGATTGGTTTCCTCCTCCCTATGCTAAAGAAGAGGCTCAGACTGAATTGCTTACTTTAACGACCCAGAAGTATGCGGCTCGTCTATACCTTCCTTTTTTTAAAATCCCGATCTTTGAGCTATCTGGCTTAGGGTTATTCTTCATGGGGATTTTTTTCATATTTGTGATTACAGGAACTTCAAATGCTGTCAATCTTACCGACGGTCTTGATGGCTTAGCCACTGGGATTCTCATGCTTGTAGCTAGTGCATTTGCTCTTATTGCTTTTGTATCTAATCACCTTGATCTTTCGCGTTACTTACATATTCTCTATATTGATGGAAGTGGAGAAATTGCGATCTATCTTTCCGCTCTTGCAGGAGCCGCACTAGGTTTCCTTTGGTATAATGGATACCCAGCTCAGGTCTTTATGGGAGATACTGGATCGCTTACTCTTGGAGCAGTCATTGGAGTATCAGCTGTTTTGCTCAAAAGAGAGCTTCTTTTAATGATTATTGGAGGGATTTTTGTGATTGAAGCGATTTCAGTGATTCTTCAAGTAGGCAGCTATAAATTACGTCAAAAAAAACGTCTTTTTTTATGTGCTCCTCTTCATCATCACTTTGAATACAAAGGATGGGCAGAAACAAAAGTCGTCTTGCGTTTCTGGATTATTGGTCTACTACTTGCTATGGTTGGGATTGCAACATTGAAATTTCAATAAATCTTACCTCATGCATATCTTAATTATAGGTCTTGGGATCAGTGGTCAGGCTGTCAAGAATTTCTGTGAAGAAAGAGGGGATACGATTTCTATCTATGATGATGCACTCCCCCCTCAACCTCTTGCTTTTGAGAAAATTGATCTTGCAATAAAATCTCCGGGTATCCCTTCTACCCATCCTCTGGTTAAGTCTCTACAGAAATATCCTATTCCTGTGATAGGAGAAATTGATTTAGCCTTGCAAGAAATACAAGATCAAACAATCTATGCGATCACTGGATCAAATGGCAAGACAACCACAACCTTACTCGCTACCCATCTTTTGAATCTCTCTGGAAAAAAAGCTATGGCTGTAGGCAACATAGGGATTCCTCTGATTTCTCAAGTTAAATCAGATGTAGAGATTTTTGTCCTCGAGCTGAGCTCATTTCAACTTGAATCGATCTTAATTGGTCACCATTTTAATAGAGCTGTGTTACTCAATATCACTCCTAACCATCTTGACTGGCATTTGACCTTTGAAGCCTATACAAAAGCAAAATTGCGTTTGCAGGCTTGTCTTAAAAAAGGAGCACCTTTTTTTACAACCCATTCTATTGCTAAACAGTTTTGTCCAGGAGCGACGATTTTACCTATTGAAACAATTGCCTCTCTGAGTTATAGAAATAGACAGTTTTACCCACATGATTTAGAAAACATTGCAGCGGCTTATGCACTTACCTCTGTGGATCAAAATAGACTAAAGCAAGGATTAGACACATTTACAAAACCTCCTCATCGTATTGAATTTGTCCGTGAATATAGAGGAATCCATTTTGTTAATGATAGTAAAGCTACAAGTATTGATGCGGTTATAAAAGCTATACATACAATTAAAACTTCTATTGTCTTAATTGCTGGTGGGGTGGATAAAGGGGGATGCTATGCAAATTGGCTTTCAGTCTTTCATCAGAAAGTACGAAAAGTTTTTGCTATGGGAGAAGCGGCAAAAAAAATGGAAAATGCACTTGCTTTTGAAATCCAATTAGAAAAAGTGGGGAGCTTGGAAGAAGGAATCAAACAAGCGACGCTGTTTGCAAAAAAAGGGGAAACGGTTTTGCTTTCCCCAGGCTGTTCGAGTTATGATCAGTTTAAAAATTATGAAGAGCGTGGAGATAGATTTAAGGAAATTGTTTATGCACTTGAGGAGATCGTATGAGTCGTAGGGATACAATAATAGTCGCTGTTTTAGTCAATGCTGCGTTATTAATGGTTTTATTTGCCACGGCTGTAAGATCAGATAAAAGTGAATCTCCACCAAACAAATCTACCAAGCTTGCTCAGGCACCTTTGACTGAATATCCACTAGAGGAGGATTTTTTTAAAGAATATACTCCTTCTGTGCCTACCCTTGTGCAACATAACAATGAGTCGATTTCCCCTACCGAAGAGATTCAACTTTCTTATCTACCTGCACAGGTGATTGAAGAGAAGAAACATCTTGAAAAAGAGCTCTCAAATCCTCTACAAAACACTCGTTACATCGATGTCACTGTGAAGAAAGGAGATTTTTTAGAAAAAATTGCTCATGCGAACAATACTACGGTAGCTGCAATCATGAAAGCGAATAATATCTCTTCGACTCAACTAAAGATCGGACAGGTGTTAAAAATCCCACTCAGTGAATTACAAGTAAAAGAAGTCACTGATCAACCAAAAGGCGAATATTATATTGTGAAAGAGGGAGATAATCCTTGGTTAATTGCATCGCGGAATAATCTCCGTCTTGAAGACTTACTCCGTCTTAATGATCTAGATGAACAAAAAGCACGCCGTTTACGTCCAGGAGATCGTTTGCGAATTAGATGAAACTCCTTGTCATTATTTGTGTTGTTGTCATTTTTGCTGTTGGGTTGATGATGATCTTCAATACCTCTTCAGCAGAAATTTTAGACCGTGCTCTCAATAAGAATATTCATCAAGCGCTTTTACGTCAGATTATCTATGGAATGATTGGGCTCCTAGCTGCAATTTTCATCTGGAAGATTGGTTATATACATCTTCTCCATCTAAGCCCTTATTTACTTTTTCTTTTTCTTTTTTTGTTGACCTTAGTTTTTGTTCCTGAAATAGGAAAAATGCGTAACGGGGCTCACAGATGGATAGGTATCGGAAACTTTACTATTCAACCTTCAGAATTTGTGAAATATCTCGTTCCCATGGTCTATATCGAATGGATTGTACATCATTATAAACATCAAATTTCATTCTTGAGATTTTGTAAAATTGTTTCCATACTTGCCATTCCTATGTCTCTCATCATGATTGAGCCTGACAACGGCACAACTGCTGTAATTGCTATTTCCCTTCTTCCTCTCTTCTTCATTAGCGGAATTCGTATCAAATACTGGGTCCTTCCTGTGGGCATCCTTTTTATCACTGGCACTTTTATTGCTCTTCAGCTTCCTTATGTAAGAAGTCGAGTCGAGGTGTATCTCCATCCAGAGCTTGATCTTAAAGGAAAGGGACATCAACCTCATCAGGCAAAAATTGCTGCTGGATCGGGACAACTCTTTGGGCGAGGACCTGGAGCTAGTCTACAAAAGCTCACCTATCTACCTGAAGCACAAAATGATTATATTGCTGCTATCTATGCTGAAGAATTTGGATTTCTTGGGATTCTTTTGCTCATTATTCTCTATATGTTATTCTCCCTTGGAGGATTTTCGATTGCTTTAAAAACTCCTACGGTTATTGGGTGTTACTTAGCAACAGCTATTACCTCTCTTATATCCTTGCAAGCATTTCTTAATCTTGGTGTTGTATCTGGTTTGTTGCCAAGTAAAGGGGTAAATTTACCTTTTTTTAGCCAAGGTGGCACTTCATTGATTGCAAATATCATCGGACTCGCTATTCTCCTTAACATAGGACGTGATGAAGAAAAAGAAAATCATTCTAACCACTGGAGGAACAGGAGGGCATGTGTTTCCAGCGCAAGTAGTCGCGGAGGCTCTATCTAATCACCACATTTTATTTGTTGGAGGGGGATTAAAAGAGAATCGTTTTTTTGATCATTCTCATTTTGCATCTCAAGAAATCTCAACAGCGACTTTTCGATTTTCAAATCCAATAAAAATGGCATCTGGTGGATGCTCCATCATCAAGGGAATATGGCAAAGCCGAAAGATCTTGTTGGATTTTATGCCCGATCTTGTTGTTGGTTTTGGGAGTTTTCATACCCTACCGCTATTATTAGCAGCAACACATCTTAAAATTCCCCTTATTCTTTATGAACAAAATGCTATTTTAGGCAAGGTCAACCGTCTCTTCTCTCGCTTTGCTAAAATCACGACTCTGAATTTTCCTATCAAAATCGCAGGGAATTCTCAGCTTGTACATTTTCCTTTACGTCACCGTAAAAAAATTGAAGATCCCTGGAGGTATTTTGGATTGAAAAAGGGACGACCTACTCTACTTATATTTGGAGGCTCTCAAGGAGCTGCTCGTTTGAATGAGATTTTTTTAGATGCGATTCCCTTTCTCTCTGCTTTTCAATTCCTCCATTTTACAGGTTCTAAGTGGAAAGCTGATAAAGAACTATATAAAAATACTATTCACTACCTTAAACCTTTTGAACCCAATCTTATGGAAGCGATGTCTATTGCAGATTTAGCCATCTGCCGCGCAGGAGCCGCCACCCTTTCTGAGTTAATTGCAAGTGAAACACCCGCAGTGCTTATTCCTTTTCCTCATGCCACAGATAATCATCAAGAAATCAATGCACGTTACTTTCCTGGAGGAGAGGTTTTATTAGAAAAAGATCTGAATGGAAAAAAATTATCTGAGGTCATTCATCGTTTTCCTATTGAAGCAAAAAGAAAAGAGATTCAAACATTCAAAAAAAAACAAAATAGCTTGCATCTTGCTGATGTCATTGAAGGAGTTCTTTATGGATAAGAGCAAACAATACCATTTTATTGGGATTGGTGGAATAGGCATGAGTGCACTTGCTAGAATTCTTCTTGAGAAAAAATATTTAATCTCTGGAAGTGATATCTCCTTTTCGCAAAATATCTCTGAGCTGATTAAACAAGGAGCTATATTTCAGCAAGGACATTCAGCTAAATATATTTCTCCTCAGCATACCGTAATCTTCAGTTCGGGAATTAAAGAAGGTAATCCCGAATTACTCGCAGCTAGAGCACTCAATTGTCGCATTATGCATCGTTCCCAGCTTTTAGCTGAGCTTATGCAAGGTCATCGAAGCTTTGCCTGTGCAGGTACTCATGGCAAAACTACAACTGCCTCTCTTCTGAATGCAGTTTTAACTGAAGGAGGATTGGATCCAACCTTTGCAATTGGAGGCATGGTCCAAGGAGTGAATGGAAGAATTGGTCAAGGAAATTTTTTCGTGATGGAAGCAGATGAAAGCGATGGATCCTTTCTAAACTATCGCCCAGAAGGAGGGATTATTACAAACATTGAATCTGAGCATATTCATTATTATAAAACGATTGAATCCTTGTATCGGGCTTTTGAGGATTTCATCAATCGATTTCAAAATACTGAACACCTTTTCTATTATGGAGATGATTTAGAATTAAAAAAATTAATGGGAAATAAGGGGATTTCCTATGGATTTTCTCCTGATTGCCTCTTACAGATCTATAACTTTAAACAGGAAGGATGGAAGATCTATTTCGATTTCAATTTTCAAGAACATGTCTATAAACAAGTAGAAGTCTCACTTATAGGAGAACATAATGCGTTAAATGCAGCAGGGATTTTTGGTCTTGCGCTACGTCTTGGTGTGCAGGAAGAGAAGATACGCATCGCCCTAGCAAAATTCTCTGGTATCGAAAGAAGGTGTCAAAAACGCACGGAAAACAACTCCGTACTCTATCTTGATGACTATGCTCATCATCCAACAGAAATTGCTAAAACGTTAAAATCGATAAAAATGGCAATCGAAGAACGCCGTCTTGTTGTTCTCTTTCAACCCCATCGCTATACCCGTACACGCGATCAAATGCAAAAATTGGGAAAAGCTTTTGACATGGCTGACTTAGTGTATATAGATGAGATTGATCCAGCAAATGAAGAGAAAATTGAAGGAATCAATTCTGATAAGTTAATTCAAGAAATCCGTGCTGTCTCTAACGTTCCTTGTTTTCCATCGAAAGATTTCACCCCTCTAATGCCACATGATGTGTTTATCACAATGGGAGCTGGTAAAGTGAACCATATTCATGATAGATCTTCTCCTTCTAGGAAATTGACTCTAGGATTGGTATTCGGAGGAGTATCTTGTGAACATGAAATTTCTTTGCTATCTGCGCGTTTTGTCGCTGCCTCCCTTGATCGTGATTTATATGACATTCAATATTTTGGAATCGACAAAAAAGGAGATTGGATTACAGGGAATCAAGCCAAAACAATTCTCGAAACAGAGACAATTGTTGCATCACCTGAGTGTCGGCCGATTTTTCAAATTTTCAAAGAATTTGCATTATGCGATCTATTCTTACCGATTCTTCATGGAACTTACGGTGAAGACGGAAAGATCCAGGGATTTTTTGAGATGCTAGGTAAGCCCTACATTGGTCCCGATCAGTGTGCTTCATCTCTTTCAATGAACAAAGTCCTGACAAAGCAAATTGTTGCCTCTAGTGGCATCCCTGTTTTGAAGGATCTTTCTTTTAGCTATGTGGAATGGCAGCAAGAGAAGACCTCTATTCTCAATAAAATTCAACAATTTCCTGTCTATGTGAAGCCAATACACCTAGGATCAAGCATTGGCATTAGCTTTGTAAAGGAACAAAAAGAGCTAGAAAATGCCATAGACTTAGCATTTCAATTTGATTATGAAATCATGATTGAAGAGGGAAAATCAGGTTGCCGCGAGCTTGAATTCCCAGTGATAGGCAATACACAAGGATTTCGCATTATTGTGGCTAATCCCGGAGAAAAACTAGGACAGGGAGAGTTTATAGATTATGATAAAAAATATCTTCATCCCATTCCTACCACACTTCATCCTAATCTTGACCCAATACTGCTTGAAAAAGGAAAAGCTCTGACTGAAGCAGCCTATAGAGCTGTCCGGTGCAGTGGAATGACTCGGATTGATTTTCTTCTCGATAAAGCAGGAAACTATTGGTTTTTTGAAATGAATCCCATTCCTGGCTTACAGAAATTTAGCCTCTTTCCTAAGCTTTGGAATGAAACTCAATTCACACCAAAGAAACTATTCAACCATCTCATTATTTTAGCTTTAGCAAGAAAAAGACAACAAGATAGACATTTTAAGTGTTTAGAAAATTTTTAGAGCCAGGTCCAAAATATCATTGGAAAAAAGTTCTACTATTTCTTACGATTTTTACCTCTGTGATTTCCGGCGGAACTACTGGAGTCTACTTAGTGTATCAACGTATCTCCCATATGCATACGATGGATCTAAAAATTGAAGCCATTGTACAAACAGGGACCCATTATGCTCCTTTACAAACAGCCTACCTATCTGAAGTTTTAGAATTATCTTGTGACCAATTATCAAATTTTAATCAGTTTGATTTGCAAGAAGGATATGAACGTTTGATGGCAACACATCTGATCCGTAAATTATCGATAAAAAAAATCCAACCTAATATCCTTTATATCGACTATGAAGTACGTCAGCCAATTGCTTATCTAGAAGACTATACCAATACAGCAATCGATGAAGAGGGGAAGCTTTTTCCTTACCTCCCCTTTTATCTTCCCTATAGGTATCCAAAAATTTATCTAGGAGCTCAAGCCCCTCCTAACCCTTGGGGTAAACAACTAGACCATCAAACTGTAGCTTTCATATCTGGAATTTTTAATAGATTACATCCTCTTTCTATGACACGTATTGATCTTTCACAAGTCAATGCTTTAAGTGCAGGGAATCAGCAAATCATTATTGTCTTAAAAAATGGCTCCATTCTACGCCTTACACCAAAAAATTATGCAGAAGAATTGCGCTACTACGATATCATGATCAAAGAAATCCAGATCGATAAAAAATGTGTTATCGATTTTAGAAACCCTGAGGTAGCTTATATTTCTTATGAAAAATGATTTCGTACAAATTTTTTGGACCTCTGAGAGTCTGAATGAAGCGCGTGAAATAGGAAGAGCTCTTGTGAAAAAAAAACTTGTTGCCTGCGTAAATATTATTCCTAAGATTGAGTCAATTTTTTTTTGGAATCAACAAATAGAGGTCACAGAAGAGACCAAAGTCATTTTTAAAACCCGTGCTCTTCATTTTCATGCAATTAAGGAGACAATCTTAGCCCAGTCTAAGTATCAGATCCCTGAGATTTTAATGGTTTCTATAACCGATGGCAATCAGGATTATCTTGATTGGGTTGCACAAAACACAGTTGCTGTGAGATAATCATTCTTATTTTCTATACTATTTCAACTTATAGGTAAACGTTCTTATGGATGAATTTGTGGCATATATCATTAAAAATCTTGTTTCTAAACCAGAAGAAATTTCAGTGTCTTCTTTTCTCAATGAAGAGACAATTCGTATCGAAATTCATGTGGCAAAAGAAGATATAGGTAAGGTAATCGGTCGTCGTGGGAATACGATTAATGCTTTGCGTTCTATTGTACGTACTGTAGCCACTCGACTTGGGAAAAAAATTCAGCTTGATTTAGTCCAATCAAATGAGGAGCTAGATCATGAAGCTGTAGAGATTGAGAACGATTCTCATACTCAAAATGCAAATGAATTGATTGAAGAAGAAGCTAGTCTATTGAATTAATTGTTTAAATAGTAATAATTCCTTCAAAAGGACAAAAACTTTATGGAAATGCATGTTGAAGAAAAAGGTGATGTGATTGTTGTGCGTGTAAATGGTCGATTGGATGCGGCCTCTTCACCGCAACTAGAAAAAAAATTGAATTCAATTATTGACTCAGGACATTTTAAAATTATTCTGAATTTTTCTGGTGTTGAATATTTGAGTAGTGCTGGGATGCGTTTAATGCTTTCTATTTCTAAGAAACTCAAGCATTTAGAGGGAAAGTTTATGGCTTGTTCTATCAACCAGGAAGTTATGGAAGTGATCAAAATGGCAGGTTTTCATCAAATTCTCAGTCTTTATCCTAATGAAGAAGAGAGCTTTAGCCATTTATGAGATTAAATAGTGTATTCTTCTGCTCCAAAATGTGAAGAAAATCCCGCGCTCTTTTCTCCTTCAACTCCAACTCTTTCTCTTGAAAAGAAAAGTAAGGATCTAACCAAATGTCCATCTCCAAAAGTGATTTTGCTTGCTGGACCAACTGGATCTGGTAAAACTGAACTCTCTTTGATTTTAGCAGAGATGTTAAAGGGAGAAATCGTCTCTGCTGATTCGATACAAGTTTACAGAGGGATGGATATTGGAACAGCAAAAGTCTCCGAAAAAGATCGATTGCGTATTCCTCATCATCTCATTGATATTCGTCATATCCAAGAAAGTTTCAACGTAGTAGATTTCTATTTTGAAGCAAAGCAATCTATTAATTCTATTTTAGCTCGTAACCGTATTCCTATTGTTGTAGGGGGGTCGGGTTTTTATTTTCGTGTACTAATTAATGGTCCTCCACAAGGTCCCCCTTCTTTTTCTGATCTACGCGATGCTCTCAAAAAAGAGATGGACACTTTGGGACATGAAGCAATGTATCAAAGACTCAAAAAGGCTGATCCTAAATATGCAGCATCCATTACTGCAAATGATCGTCAAAAAGTCATTCGCGCTCTTGAAATTCTCATTTTGACTGGAGATAAAGTCAGTAAAATTCAATGGACCCGTCAATCTGCTTATCGAGATTATACCTATCACAGTTGGTTTATTTATCATCCTCGTGAGATACTCTATCCAAACCTCGATATTCGTTGTGAACAAATGATAGAAGCTGGACTCATTGAAGAGGTAGAAGAACTGGAAACACAAGGCTTAAGGATGAATGTATCAGCTTCTCAGGCCATTGGCTATCGGCAATGCCTTACATTTCTTGAGAGTTCAAAAAGTCCACAGGAATACAAAAATTTTTTGCAAAAATTTAAGATCGCATCACGCCACTATGCAAAAAGGCAATTTACATGGTTTCGAAAAGAACCGATTTTTCAATGGCTTGATATCAATGTTCATGATCTTGAAATTATAGCTGAAATCATTGCGGATGAATTTAATTCTGCAATTTAAAAAATATCTAGCTTATGTTCTAGACTTCTTGGTAGAAAAAAATCCAACCACTTCTTCTGAAAATCATTTAATTTTGATGAAATGCTGGATGGTTAAGAATCTTTTCTAACTCGTAAACACGTGCTCCTTTTAAAAGAACGATATCTCCTGGTTTCACTTGTTGAACTAAAGAGAACTCAAGTGCCTCACGGGTTTCAAAAAACTCAACATGTTTTTTCTTTTCTAACCAAATTTTATGCATTATTTTACAATAGTCGCCAAGGCACATCAGATGATCGATATATTTTAAAGCTACTTTGCCAATCAAGGCATGGGCCTCCTCTGTATAGGTTCCTAACGCATTCATTTCACTCAAAACTCCAATCACTTTATTCCCTATTTGAGCTTTAGGGAGATTTTCTAATGCTGCTTTCATTGAATCGGGATTGGCATTATAGGCATCATTAATAAATGTTACCCCTTGTCTGACAATTTTTTCAAACCTCATGGGTGGCAATTGAATGAAAGCAGCTCTTTTTCGAATCAATGACCAAGAAATGTTTAATGCTCTTGCAATAGCTACAGCAGCAAGAAAATTTTGATAATGTGCTTTCATTGGAAGAGAGAGAGGAATCTCAACACAATGGTTTTCCTTAGGGTATATTCGTACCCCATTCGTCACTACTTCTAAATAATAATCTGCTTGCTTAGAGGTGATAGAAAATGTGTTTTTTCGACAGCTACCCGTACTATAAACCTCTTTAAAATACTCAATATCTTGATGCAAAAAACCTAACTCTGTCTTTGGATGAGAAAAAATGGAGGCTTTTTCTCGACTAATGCCTGCAAGGCCATCAGAAAAATTGACTGCATGTTGAATAGCTACTGTAGTAATGATGGCAATATCTGGAGGGGCAATTGAGATCAGATTTTTCAGATCTCCTTTATTTGACATGCCCATCTCAAGAATCAGGTAATCCTCTGTTCCATCAGCTAACAAAATACTTAAAGGAAGTGTGACTTGTGAATTGTAACTAAGAGGGCTAGAGAAAATTTTGAAACTAGACTGCATTAATGTAGTGATAAAACCTTTCACAGTTGTTTTACCTACAGAACCAGTAACTGCAATCACTTTAGAAGCTCTTTTTTCTAAAATCTTTCGAGCTAAATTCTGGAGAAATACAAGAACATTTGGTACATAAAGTAACGGAATACCGTAAGATGGACCACGATAATCTTCTCTTACTATAGCACCCGCTGCTCCTTGGTTTGCAATGACTTCAATGAAATTATGGCCATCACATCTGCTTCCAGTTAAAGCAAAGAAAAGATCTCCTGGTTGTAATCTACGACTATCAATGGCAAATCCTGTGATCATTACCTCACTTGGTTGGGATAGATCAAGATATTTTGCTAAATCCTTAAATGAAATTGGCTTCATTGCATCACTTTTCTATTGAATTGACCCAACACATAGATCAAATTTCATTTGTTTTTATATGTCATGATTGCTACGATTTTGATTCTATTAAGAATATAAAGACAAATGAAAGCCTGTCAATAGTAGTGGAAATTTCGCTATATAAATCTAGTCATTTCTTATTTTGAAAGAGAGTCTTTTGCATGGCTTATAACCTAGAAATTTTTAATATTCTAAATTTTTCATCGCTTTTCAAAATATGTGTCAAATTTGTCAAGCGGTCTCTATTTCGATATTTTGCAAAACAAATGGTGGTATAGCCAAGCGGTAAGGCAGAGGCCTGCAAAGCCTCCATTCCCCAGTTCGAATCTGGGTGCCACCTTTTTCTAATCTAAAAAGGTTTCCTGTTTTGTTGTATTTAATAGCGACTCCTATTGGGAATCTAGCTGATTTTTCTTTTCGAGCAATAAAAACAATTCAAACACTCGATTATTTACTATGCGAAGATACAAGAAAAACACGTATCCTCTTAAATCACTATGAATTAAGCATTCCTCTTAAGAGTTTTCATAGCTATAATGAAAAGAAAAATCTTCCAAAGATTTTAGAAGATATTCGTACAGGGAAGCAAATCGGATTAGTTTCGGATGCAGGGACACCAGCTATTTCTGATCCTGGAATCAGACTAGTCGCTGAATGTCGAAAAGAAGGGATCACTGTTGTTCCTATCCCTGGAGCCTGTGCTGCAATTGCTGGCTTAGTAGCTTCAGGATTAGATACAACTCGCTTTCAATTTCTAGGTTTTCTTCCTCGAAAGAAAGGGAAATTAATTCGAATATTTCAAGAAATTCTTAACTACCCAGGCTCTACAATCTGCTATGAATCCCCTTTTCGTCTTGTAGCTTCATTAAAAATTTTAGCTGAAATTGATCCAATGCGCTGTTGTGCAGTCGCACGTGAGTTAACAAAAAAATTCGAAGAAGTGACAAATGGAACAGCCGCAGATCTTGTTGAACACTTTTCTAAAAAACCCCCTAAAGGTGAAATTATATTGCTGGTCTCTAGCTGACATGGTATACTTCTTTTCTCTAGAATTAAATCATTTTTTATAAGGTAGGTGTCTATGTCAGAAGCAAAGGAAATTATTTTTGAGCAAGAAGCAAGAGATAAACTAGCTAGAGGGATCGAGCAACTGGCAAATATTGTAGGTCCTACCTTGGGTCCTAAGGGAAGAAATGTTGGATTAGAAAAGAGCTGGGGAGCTCCTACTATTACAAATGATGGGAATAGTATTGTCAAAGATGTTGAACTCCCTGATCAGTATGAAAATATGGGAGTCTCTATGGCACAAGAAGTCGCTGCCAAGTTAAAAGATAAATGTGGAGATGGAACCACAACAGGAACGCTTCTTCTTAATTACCTCGTCAAAAAAGGCAATAAATCCATTGCTACTGGGATTAGTCCTATTGAAATTAAACGAGGCATTGATAAAGGGGTAGCAGCAATTGTTGAAGAACTCGAAAAAATGGCGATCCCTTTAAATGGACATCAAGATACACAGAATATTGCTACTGTTTCTGCATCTGGGAATGAAGAAATTGGTCATTATATCGCAAATGCAATTGAAAAAGTTGGTAAAGAAGGTGTTGTGACTATTGAAGAGGCAAAAGGAACTGAAACAAAGATTGAAATGGTCGAGGGAATGCAATTTGATCGTGGTTATGTCAGTCCCTATTTCGTCACCAACCAAGAGAAGATGACGATTGAGATAGAAAATCCTTATCTTCTACTAGTCGATAAAAAGATCTCTTCCATTCAAGAGATGATGCCTATCCTTCAAGCGGTAGCAGCATCTGGACGTGATCTTTTAATCATCAGTGAAGATCTTGAAAATGATGTGTTAGCCACCTTAGTGGTTAACAAAATCCGTGGGATATTAAAAGTCACAGCTGTTAAATCCCCAGGATTTGGTGATCGACGTAAAGCGATGTTAGAAGATATTGCAACTCTTACTGGAGCTACCGTAATCTCTGAAGAAGCTGGTGTTTATTTAAAGGATGCAAATCTTGAGCTTCTTGGATCTTGCAATCGCGCACTTATTACAAAAGAAACCACCACCCTTGTAGGTGGAAGGGGCACCACAAAATCCATTGAAGCACGAATTGCCCAAATTGAAGCAGAGCATGATCAAGTCACAAGCTCTTACGATAAGGAAAAATTGATGGAGCGTAAAGCAAAACTCAAAGGAGGTGTTGCTGTCATTTATGTTGGAGCAGCGACCGAACCTGAACTTAAACAAAAAAAACAAATGTTTGAAGATAGCCTTAGCTCGACAAAAGCAGCATTAGCTGAAGGAATTGTTCCCGGGGGAGGGGTTGCGCTATTACGTGCAAGTCGTGTGATTCAATCCCTAAAAATCGAAAACGATGAAATTCATGGAGCCAATTTAGTTGCAGCAGCATGTGAAACACCGGTTTATCAAATTGTAGCGAATACTGGACAAGATGGTGCGGTCATAGTTTCTCAGTTAAAAAAAGAAAAAGATGCTATGGGTTTTAATGCACGTAACGAAAAAATTGAAGATCTCATCAAAGCAGGTGTGATCGATCCTGTCAAAGTAACGAAGAATTGTCTACTGCATGCAGCTTCTGTAGCAGGGATGGTTCTTATTTCAGAAGCTTTGATCGGAGATGCTCCTGAGGATGAAGAGAAATAAGACTCGGTGGGATTTTCCCACCGTATTTTATTATCCACTAACATGATCTCCTCTTATCTAAAAAAATATAGAAATGCTGAAAGTTGCCCATCTCTCTGATCTTCATTTTTCCCATCCGACCTTCAATCCTAGTCAATTTATCAATAAAAGATGGATCGGTAATCTGAATTTGCTCTTTTTTAGAAAATATCTCTACGACACCAAACATCTTCTTCATCTACCTCAATTCTTTGACTCTCTGAATGTCGATCATGTGTGTATTACAGGAGACTTTTCTTCACTTTCTCTAGACTCAGAATTCAGAGAAAGTAAAGCTTTTGTGGATTCCTTCTCCCAACCAGTCTACTTTCTTCCTGGGAACCATGATTGCTATACTAAGGCAGTGGAAAAAACAAGGCGGTTTTATCATTTTTTCCCTTCTGAAGATCTTAAAAATCAACGTATAGAAAAAAAATATCTTGGGAAAGGTTGGTGGTGGATTGGCCTCGACTGTGCAGTTGCTACTCCCCCTTTTTACTCTTTAGGACTTTTTTCAAGTACTATGAAAAAAGCACTAAAACAAATTTTAGATTGTATTCCTCTCCACGAACATGTCATCATAGGAAATCATTTCCCTCTCTATCCGACTCATCGACCCATGCATGATTTACAAGGTGCTCATCTACTACAACAAATTTTAAAAAACTATCCACAAGTTAAACTCTATCTTCATGGTCATGATCATAAATACTATATTCAAGAAGAAAGGAAAGAAGGACTCCCCCTAGTTTTTAACAGTGGCTCTGTAGCACACCGATCTAATGGAACATTCTATCTTTTTCAACTCAATGAAAAAGAATGCTTAGTTGACCATTTCATTCTAGATAACAACAGAAAAACATGTTCCTGGGTGGTTAACTGGCAAAAACGCTTTACTTACAATGCCTAATCTAACTGGATGTAAGAGAAAATTTTCTAAATAATGCTCAATACTGATGGTCTAAGATTCTTTTCGCTAATTCATAATCTGAAGGAGGAGTTTTTGAAGCTATTTTCACTTTTTCAGGACGAATCTCAGCCATCGCCTTCAGTTTTTCAACCCAAATTCTTTTTTTTTCTGAATCAGATGAAATGGAAAGCAAGTCAACAGAACGAGAAACAGCGATCTCTTCTTTTTTTTGGATCTTGCGAATAAATATAGCCTTACGAATCTCTGAAATCTTTTCCATAAGCATTTGTATAACAAAATGTAAATCACCTGTCAATTTTCAAATAAAAATATTCTAACTCTACTTTAGAAAAAGTTATTAAATATGAGATTTAAATGAAAAAAAATATAAAAAATATTTTTCATTAATTTTTCAAAAAAAAAAAATAGATTAAAATACATACAATATCATAAAATTATTATTACAAATTTTCAATAAAGGTGGAATTATGGCTAGTATCAATTCCAGTTTACGAACATACGATACATTTCAAAATACAAGGACAACTCCAAAACAGAAAAATACTAGATCTCTAGTCGTAAAACTCCGAAACACTATGTTGGCTATATATGGTATAGCTATTTTTATCATTGGATCTCTTGGAATTGCAGGAATTTTGCCCAGATTAACTGTCGGATATTCTTTCATTGGAGGAGCAGTTGTTGACCGCTTAGTCCAGCTAGTGACTAGTCATTTCAGTCGTAAAGCTGCAGATGTGCGTATGTACATATTAGAAATAGTATATCCTGCCCTTCTCGTGGTTGCAGGAAGCTTAGGAATTGCAGGTTTGATTAATGGAGTACAGTTGGGTTGGGTCCCGGTAGGATTAAGCATTGGATTCATGGGATTATGGATTGTAGGCATAATTGTGCTCAACGTTCTAGGGTGTTGTGGTTGTGTTTAGCGTCACTGATAGAATTAGCCATGAGTTCGTCAGCTGTAAAATTCAATATCATAAAGATTGCAATCATTTCATCTTTTGGAGTCGCAGGACTGTTTTCTGACTCAACGATTATATGATCTTATATTGAGCAGGTATTGCTAATATCTTACTAGTCCTAACTAGGTATTGATAAAAATTACCCATGTGACTGTTATCAGTACTTGCTCCTATTATTGTAAAACCATAGGATCAATAGGTTCAATGGCCTTAAAAGCCACAGTATGCTAAAATAGATTTTAGAAGTTTTCACTAGAGATTGGATTATGGAGAATACCAGTTCAATAATGCAAAATCAGCAAAATGGATTATTCCCAGATGGATTATTCCCAGATGGATTATTCTCAGATGGATTATTCTCAGAACAAAAAAATCCTTTAGTTGTAGTCTTGAGAATCGTACACGGTATAGCTCTTTTGATCCTTGCATCTCTTGGAGCTGCAAGACTACTTGTATCTTTTGGTCCAATCGGACCCGGACCAATTATCGGATCCTGTGTAATTTTGTATGGTATTAGTGACTTCGTAGCCGAACTAGCGAATGATAAAAGACGTAATACACGCCTATTAATGACAGTTCTTGCTTATGCGGTGATAGGAGGCTTAGGAATTGCAGGTGTGATTAATGCAGTACAGCTTAGTTGGGTAATCTTAGGATTAGCGATTGGAGCAACAGGTGTGTTGTGCCTAGTTTTGCCCGTGATGTATGTAAAAAAAAGGAACCGGATATTACGATCGTAAAAATCACGATTTTCTGACTCCATGATCGGATGGTCTTATATTGGGTAGGTATTGTTAATACCTTTATTCGTCCTACTAGGTATTTTACCTATGGTCATTGTGGGTGCTGTTGCATTGTGGTGCCTTGTAAACATAATAAGAATCTATAATTGACTTCTTAATTTTGGAATTCAGTCTTATTATGAAATTTTAATTTATAAAATAGAATTGAAAGATTAACTAGATATAGTTTTTATTTTAAAATTTTTATAAGCTAAATAAGCAATATCTCATTATATCGA
This sequence comes from Chlamydiales bacterium, assembly GCA_041395025.1. Lineage (NCBI taxonomy): Bacteria > Pseudomonadati > Chlamydiota > Chlamydiia > Chlamydiales > Chlamydiales bacterium. The sequence goes on along the minus strand of JAWLBH010000001.1, from coordinate 1,057,282 downwards.
TAGTAAATCTAAGAAATGTAGATGCATCGATGCCAGAAATAACGCAACCAAACTCCAAACGCTTGGTCGTTTTAAGTCATATGGTATACTACACACCATAACCTTCAAACTACTATTATCATTGCATCTCTTGGCATGGAATATTGATTCGCTTAACCATCGGATGCGCTTTCATAGGGTTATCTTTGGTTGGTTATGGCTAGTTGATGGTTTCTAATCTCATGATGCTGTTTCTAAAAAAAATTTAAATAAAAGATTTTGATTGATGAATTAAAGTATATTTATGTAATTAAAAATTAATAAAAATGTAATTAAATTATTGTTTAAAATATATAATCCTGTAAGGAGGTTAAGGTATGTCTAATATCCAGCCAACTACGAGAGCACAAAATGCAGATTTGACAAGAACCCAAAAATATAAAATAGCTTTATGTATTTCTCTACTCGTTATGAGTATACTCACTATTATTGCGATTGGATGGGCTGGAATTGCGGGTGTGATTCCTGGCTCAACTCTTGGGTACTCTTTGTTTGGGATAGGTATTGTTAGCAGCTTAACCATGCTTTGCTGGGTTGGTAGAACGGCAAATATAAAGAAATTATCACTAGTATTGGCCCCTCTTCTTATTTGTGGGGTGATAGGAGGCTTAGGAATTGCAGGTGTGATTCCTGGACCACAGCTTGGTGGGACAATGGCAGGATCAATTCTTATAGCAATTTTAATAGCGAAGGCTGTGGTAGAATTTTTCTATCGTAGGATGATGCGTGATCTGGATTTGTATGGGAGGACGTTAAATAATCGCATGAATTCTTACACCGTTATAGCTGCCGCTGGATAATTAACTGCCCTTCTGTCTACCATCTTTTGTACTTTTTAGATTTTTGCCATCTGTCTTATTCTTCATAGAGAGGTAGTGGATATAACAAACCATCTTTTCAAAGAAATAAGATTGATTTACTTTCAAAAATACGTGTCTTCCTTTTATCAAGACTTTCCCTGAGGTGTGGGCTCAAAGGGATCTCTAACCTAAATTCATTGTAGGTCTGACAAATCCGAATGTTACTTCTGTTTTTTGATAAAAGCATCTAAAATTTCTTCTAAATCCAATTTTTCCGTAGAAGAATAAATTAGATCATAGCCAAACAATGCTTCTCTCTTATGAGTCGTTTCAAGGGCTACAACAAAAGCCCCTGCTGTGCGTCCTGCTGTAATGCCGGCTGGTGCATCTTCAAATACGACACAATCACAAGGGCTATACCCTAGCTGTTTGGCTGCAGCAATAAATATATCAGGAGCGGGTTTACCATGTTCTACCTCTTCTCCAGATAGATAACTATCAAAATAACGACCTAGTGGTGTTGAATTTAGACACATCTCTAAATTTTCCCTTGGCGCTGAAGAAGCAATCGTATGAGGAATAGCCGCCGTAATGACTTTCTGTAAAAAAGCTTCCATACCAGGTAAGAGAGAGAGGTTGTTAAAGGCAAATGTGCGAAAAAATTTTTCTTTTTGCTTTGCCCACTCTATATGCTGTATTTTAGACACATGAGGGAAAGAAGTCTGTAAAATAAGATCATTACATTTTCCAAAACTTTCAATAAACTCCTTGCGGGTGATTTTAAATGTTGGATCTTCTTCCATCAAACGCATCCAAGATTCCCAATGCAATTCACGACTATCGATCAACACACCATCATTATCGAATAAGAACCCAATCTTCATTCACTCTTCTCCCATTCAAAAGGAAGAATCTGATCAATTGTATCGATATCATGACGCAACATCATTAATCGATCGAAACCCACCGCTACTCCACAGCATTGAGGTAATCCTCTACCTAAAGCCTCCAAAAATAAAGGATCAATAGGATAGATCTTTTTCCCCAAGGAAAGACGCTCTTGGTTATTATGTTCTAATCGTTTCCTTTGTTCTTCTTGATCACGCAGTTCATAATACCCGTTTGCTAACTCTAATCCTTTGTAAAAAACTTCAAAACGCAAGGCAATTCCGTTTTGAATCTCAGAAAGGGCAGCTTCTTCAGGAGGGAAATCAGTGATGACTGTTGCATCAAGATGGGGTTCAATCTCAAAAGCCAAAAGACGATCTCTATCTTTTTGAGATTCTGGATAATATCCAAGATAATGCAAAAACAGTTCTCGATAACTAAAATATGTGAAGATAGGTTTTTTAGAAAAAAAAAGATGAATAAATGCGAGCGTCTCTTCCACCATTTGCTCAAACAAGAAGCCACAGCGATACCATTCAATCATTGTGAATTCTGGCGTATGGTATGCACCCTTTTCTTCATTACGAAAAACATGTGAAATTTGATAGATATCGCCAATTCCTTCTGATAAAAGACGCTTCATTCCATATTCTGGTGAACTATGCAAAAAGACTCTTTCTCCTAAACAGATGGCCTCAATCAATTCAATGTGAGGATCAACAGAACCATATCTACTTAAAATAGGCACATCTACTTCTATGACCTCTCTCTCAGCAAAAAATGTACGTGTATGGCTAAGCATCACCGAGCGATCACGTAAAAGAGCCACTCTATTTGTTAACTCGAGAGACATATTCCCCATTACGTGTATCAATTTTTATAATTTCTCCCTGTTCAATAAAAATCGGGACTTGGATCAGAGCACCTGTTGAGATAGTAGCTGGTTTTAGGACACGGCCAGCACTTGTATCTCCACGGATCCCAGGATGAGTCTCTATAATTTCTAATTCCATAAAGGTAGGAGGTTCTACAGTGACGGGTTCATTTTTATAAAAAACAATTTTATATATCACATCCTCTACTAGCCATTTTTTCATATCTTCAATTTTTTCAAGAGAAATCGTCATTTGATCATAAGTTTCATCATCCATAAAAGTCGCCTCTCCTGTATCAATATATAAGAGACGCATCTCAGATTCACGCACATCAGCTTCTTCGAATGTTTCACCTGACTTAAATGTTTTTTCTATCACACGCCCTGTTAATAAATGTTTCATCCGAACACGATTAAATGCTTGCCCTTTCCCTGGTTTGACAAATTCATTCTTCACAATCATGTAGGGTTGTCCTTCTATTTCAATTTTCAAACCACTACGAAATTCACTTGTATTGACTTGAGCCATGATTTTCTCCTTATTAACAAACCTGAATTATGGGAAAGCCCATATCAAGTGAGCGATAAGCTCCCTATTAGCATCGTTACATCTATTTTGGAAGAAAAATATCTTACCAAGAATCCTTTATAAAAATTAGGAGTGTATATAGCATAGGAGATTGAATCAATATCAGATGATATTTTAAGAAATATTTTTCTGTTTGATCCTATTTCAAGATAGATCAATAGTCAGTTTATGCATGAATTCTTCTAGAGAAACCAAATAAGGATTCTATTTGAAGGGATTGCTTGAAAAGTTTTGAAGGTTTAAAAGATAAACCATGAGTTTTTACGAAATTGATCCGCATGAAGCAGAAATTGCACGTGATACATTAGAACGGTATTCAGGGTCAGAAATTGACCGATTTGGCTCCTATCTTTTAATTACAAATTTTCATCGCTATATTCGTACCTTTGCGGAAACTTACCAAGTTCCTTTGATGGAAGGATCTATGTTTACTGCTGCTCATGCTCCAGAACATAATATTAGTATTATCGATTTTAAACTTGGTTCAGCAGCTGCAGCACTGATTGTTGATTTATGTTCCTTTCTTCCTAGAGTAAAATCTGCATTGATGTTGGGCATGTGCGGTGGACTACGACGCCATTATCATGTGGGTGACTATTTTATTCCTTTAGCTGCTATCCGTGGAGATGGAACTTCAGATTTTTACTTTCCTCCTGAGGTCCCTGCTTTGGGAAATTTTCTTATGCAAAAAGCAGCTACAGATATTCTTGATGAAGATCGTGCGCCTTACCATATTGGGATCACCCATACGACAAATATCCGTTTTTGGGAATTTAATGAAGCCTTTAAAGCACAACTTATTCAAACAAAAGCCCAAGCAATTGAAATGGAATGTGCCACTCTTTTTGCAGCTGGTTATCGACGTAAACTTCCTTTAGGAGCTCTTCTTCTGATTTCGGATCTCCCTCTCATCCGAGATGGTATCAAAACGAAACAGAGTGCTAAGCATATTTTTGACACCTATACAAGCGATCATTTAGAAAAAGGAGTTCGTACAATTTATCTGATGAAAAAAATGCTCAAACACAAAGCTAAAGGAGCATTTCGTGGAAAATCAGCTAAAACTGATATTTAATTTGAGTCTCTGCTATTGTTTATCATTTGATGTCTTATGAGAGGGCCATGAAAAAAATTGTTGCCCTATTAACAAGCTTAACCTTTGCTATAAATGTACAGGCGCTGCCAATTGGGAATCCTTTAGAAGCTAGTTTGATCACAGAAGGGCTCTTTAGAGAAAGTCATCAATCTTCTTCTCGTCTTTCTTGGTTGGATACCTGGAGTCTTAGGATGGGATTCTATGGAGACTATATCTATAACCACTACATGGTGATTATAGATGCGCATCAACAGCCTCATAGTGTACATAAGACTCAAATCTTAACGAATGCTGCTTATTTTGCTTTAAACCTAAAAAACTACTTTGATCTCTTTGCCACTCTTGGGACTTCTAATATCGAAATTCTTGGTGGATATGCTTCTCTTACAATTTTATCTAATACCAGCTTTTCATGGAGTTTAGGATTAAGAAAAACTCTTTGGGAAAATCGTGATTTTGGATTAGGAATAGAAGCGCAATACGCCTCTACGAAACCTCAAAGTCACCAACCCATTGGATCAACTACACTTCTATATGCAGATAATAACTATTTAGATTATAAAGAATGGCAAATTGGAATCGGTGGAGCTTATCGAATTGACATGACCTTTGGAACAGCTCTAATTCCTTATTTAGGATTAAAATCTGGACAAACATGGATTTTTCCTCATTATATTGGCTATCATCTAAAAAATTTATCGACTGGATGGAATTTTGGTTATGCAGTTGGAATCACTCTTCTTGGCAGTCATAGAGGCACTTTGACAGCTGAAGTGGCTTTTTTAAATGAAAAAGCCCTTTACCTTAATGGACAATGTCGCTTCTAAACCCTGTGAATCAATCTCAAAAATAACTAAAAATTTCTTGCTTTTAGCACTCAATCCAATCTCTTATGCATTCATTACAAGAAGACAAGAGGAAAAAATCCTGCTACTATCTCATATTAAGGACGATTAACTAAGAATACGCTCAAGAATCATATCTACAGAAAAACCAAACTCTTCACTTAATGTTGCAGCTGGAGCTGATGTTCCATAACTCTCCATACAAATTGCAATCCCCTCTAGACCAATAAATTTTTGCCATCCTAAATCTACTCCCGCTTCAATACTCACACGCATCCCAAGATTTCCTCCAATAATTGAATCTATGTAAACAGAATCTTGTAGATCAAACAACTCCCAACAAGGCATGGAAACTACCCTCACATCTTTTCCACGCTTGACCAACTCTTCAGAGACCTCTAATGCAATATGCAATTCAGAACCAGTCGCAAATAGCGTATAATCTGGTTGAAGATTTTCTTTCCTAACGATATAGGCTCCGCGCCCTAAACCTTGATCATATGGAATTTTCGTTTCTTCAAGTGTCGGTAAGGATTGACGAGAAAGAAGAATGGCTGTAGGTAACTTCAATCTTAAAGCAGCTAACCAAGCCATTTTGACTTCATTAGCATCTCCTGGCCGAATGACATAAAGGTGAGGAATCGCTCGTAAAGCGGCATAATGTTCAATCGGTTGATGGGTCGGTCCGTCTTCACCCAAGAAAATCGAGTCATGAGTGAATTGATAAATGACGTGCAATTTTGACATAGCTGCAAGACGGATTGAATTGCGTAAATAGTCAGAAAAAGCCAAAAAAGTTCCAATAAAAGGAGTAATCATGGCGGTATAAGCCAAGCCATTTGCAATGGTCCCCATCCCAAATTCTCTAACTCCATATTTAATATTACGTCCTGTAAAATTTCCTGCATCGATAGTAGAAAAATCTTTCAGCAGAGTTAAATCAGAACATGAAAGATCAGCTGACCCTCCATAGAGATGAGGCAAATAGTTAGCAAGCTCATTCACTACGAGATTGGATGCTTTGCGACCAGAGATGGAGAGATCAACTTTAATATTCCATAAGATATCCTCTAGGTTCTTAGGAAGTTTTTTCTCGACCATCTCTTGCCACACTTTGTAGAGATCAGGGTTTGCTTTAGCCCAAAGACGAAAAGTTTCATTCCAATCGGCTTCTAGCTTTTTCTGAATATTCAGTCTATCTTCAAAATAGGTTTCAATAGATTTAGGTATGTAGAAGAGTTCATTAGGAAGTCCTAGATTTTTTTTCGTTGCTTCTACCTCTTCAAGGCCAAGGGGAGCACCATGAACACTGCTTGTGCCCTCTTTCTTGGGAGAGCCCTTCCCGATCACAGTAGAAGCTAAAATAAACACAGGTCTGTCTTGAGATTTTCGGATAGTTGAAATGACTTTATTTAATTCATCAAAACTATGTCCATCTAGCTGATAAACATCCCATTTGTAAGCTCGAAAGCGACTAAGCACATCTTCAGACATGCAATCAGAAAGAGGGCCATCAAGAGTGATGTTATTCGCATCATATATGAAAATTAGATTGTTTAATTTTAGGTGTCCTGCAAGTGTACATACTTCATGACTAACCCCTTCCATCATATCCCCATCACTACATAAACAAAATATTTTAGAATCAAACAAGGTATGCTCTGCAGTATTAAATTTAGCAGCAAAAATCTTTTGAGCTAATGCCATACCTACGGCATTTCCCGTCCCTTGTCCCAAAGGACCTGTCGTTGCTTCTACTCCATCTGTTTGATGAAATTCCGGATGTCCAGGAGTTTTTGAATGTAATTGACGAAAATTTTTAATTTCTTCTAAAGAAAGGTCAAAACCTGCTAAGTGGAGACAGGAGTATAACCACATTGAACCATGACCAGGAGAAAGCACAACCCTATCACGATTCAGCCATTTCGAATTTTTTGGATTATGTTGAAGTGCAAATCCATAAAGATAGGCCCCAATTTCCGCACATCCAAGTGGAAGTCCTGGATGTCCTGAATTGGCTTTTTGTACGCCATCTATTGAAAGATCCCTAATGGCATTTGCTATCTTACCTAAAATTTTTTTTTGTTCTAAGTCTAATCCTCTATCATCCATTTTTTCCACCATACATGTATCAAAAAGAAAAGAGTCTAACGTGAGAATAGAAAAAATCTCAAGTGCATGCTACTCTACTTCCTTTATTCTTATCTCCAGATTTTTTGTCTCGATTCAAAATGTGTGTAAAGAGAAAACTTTTTTAAAGAGATCAGAGTCTTTAAAGTTAAGAAACCAACAAAATCTACAAAATGCAGAATAAAAGCTTAGAATGGTAGAGAATTATGATTAGCCAAGAACTCCGTAATCGTTTTCTTCAATACTTTAAAAATAAAGGACATACTCTTTTCCCTTCTTCATCTGTTGTTCCCTATAATGATCCTACTCTCCTCTTTACCAATGCAGGAATGAATCAGTTTAAGGAGATTTTTTTAGACAAAGGGGTGCATGATGATAAAACAGCGACTTCTTCGCAAAAATGTATTCGAGTGGGAGGCAAGCATAACGATTTAGAAAATGTTGGTCATACAAATCGCCATCTCACTTTTTTTGAGATGTTAGGGAATTTCTCATTCGGAGAATATTTTAAAAAAGAAGCAATTGCCTATGCTTGGGAAGTTTCCCTTGGTATCTTCGACTATAATCCAAAAAATCTATGGGCAACAGTTTTCAATGAAGACGTAGAATCCTTTGAACTTTGGAAGAGCTATCTCCCCGAACTACGCATTATCCCTATGGGAACTAAAGAGAATTTTTGGTCGATGGGAGATAGTGGACCTTGTGGTCCCTGTTCCGAACTCTATTTCGATCGTGGACCTCGTTTTGGAGCGGCACGTAACCCAGCCGAAGATCCCGAGGGGAATCGTTTTATAGAATTTTGGAATCTCGTCTTTATGGAATTCAATCGGAATAGTTCTGGAAAGATGGAGCCTCTGCCAAAAAAATCTATTGATACTGGAGCTGGATTAGAGAGGGTTGTTTCTCTAAAAATAGAAAAGGAGTCTCTTTTTGAAACCGATATTCTCCGCTCCTTAATCGCAGAGATAGAAAATATCTCAGGCCAAACATATGACTTTTGCTCTAATTTAGCCTCAGCATTTCGAGTGATTGCTGACCATATTCGATCTCTTGCATTTGCCATCGCTGATGGCGCTCAACCAAGTAATACTGAGCGAGGCTACGTTCTACGTAAGATTCTGCGTCGCGCTGTACGTTATGGCCGACAAATAGGACTAAATAAGCCTTTTCTTAGTCATTTGGTGCCACGTTTAATCAAAATGATGGGTCAGGATTTCCCTGAACTGAAAGCAGCTGAAGTTAAAATTCAAGAAAATTTAAACTTAGAAGAAGAGAAATTTTTAGATACACTAAAAAGAGGAGGTAACCTCTTCTATCAAGTGATTGATCAATCAAAAAAATTGGGAAACATTTCAGGAGATGATGCTTTCAAACTGAAAGATACCTATGGCTTTCCCTTAGAGGAATTAATCTTATTAGCAAAAGATATGCATCTTCCTGTCGATATTCAACGATTTAAGGAACTAGAAGAAGAAGCAAGAATACGATCTCGGACCGTTCAAAAAACGAGAGAGCAGGAATCTGAAGAACCCATCTTTAAAGAGTACCTTAAAAAACACCCTCCCTGTGAATTCTTTGGCTACTCAGCACTAACCTTACAGAGTGTTATTAGTGGAATTCTCCGTGAGGGAAGCGAAACTGCTTCTCTTAATGTTGGTGATACAGGATGCATTTTGCTAAATCAAACGCCTTTTTATCCAGAAAAAGGAGGACAAGTTGGAGATCATGGATTGATCGTCAATGGCCATAGCCACTTCATTGTCAATGATTGTCAAACTCCCTATCCCGGAATTATTGCCCATTATGGATATGTAAAAGAGGGAATTATACAAGTCGGAGACCCTGTAGAAGCTATCATCGATTCTGAAAGACGACAAAAAATTGCGAATAACCATACAGCCACTCACCTTCTTCATTGGGCCTTACAAGAGTTTCTTGGCCCCCATGTTCAACAGGCAGGCTCAGTTGTTGAACCAGAGCGATTGCGTTTTGATTATCATCATCACACACCACTTTCAAAAAAAGAGATCTCTCTTATTGAAGATCTGATAAATCAGAAAATTCGAGAAAATCTTCCTGTAACGTGTTACGAAGTGCCCTACAGCGAAATAGAAAACAAGAAAGAATTTAAACAGATTTTTAGTGAAAAATATGGATCTACTGTCCGTGTAGTAGATATCGATTTTTCCAAAGAGTTATGCGGAGGAACACATACTTCTCGATTGGGGAATATTGGGTATTTTCGCATTGTAAAAGAAAGCAGTATCTCTGCAGGAGTGAGGCGGATTGAAGCTGCCACTGGTCTAGAAGCTCAAGCCTTATCTCGACAATATGAGGAATGGATTCACGAAATTAGTGGCATACTTCATGTACAATCTAAACAGCTTGGATTACGTATTCATCAGATTCTTACTGAGAATCAGAACTTACATCAGAATTTCATCCAACTTAAACTCAAACTATTTACAATGGAAGCCGAAACCTTGATGAAAGAGATGAAAAAATTGGATCATGCCTTTTTCTTAGCTCATGCAAATGAGTTCAACACTGAAGAACTAAACCAATACGCTGATATCTTAATGAAAAAACAACCTTCACTACTCTTAGTCCTTATTGGCAAACAAAAAGAGAAATGCTCTCTTTTAATTCGAGTTTCTAAGGAACTAATTCTAAGAAAAATACATGCTAATGAGTTAATAAAAGAAATCCTCCCTTTACTCAATGGAAAAGGAGGAGGAAAAGCTGAAAAAGCACAAGGCAGTGGGACAAAAATAGAAAACATCTCTGAAGTATTCAAAATAGCATATCAATGGCTCGAACGGAAAATTACTTAACAAACCCTAAACTGCAAACATTTTGCCAACAGATTCAAGCAGCAGAGAGTGTGATTATTGAACAAATCTGGGAAGGGCCCAAAGCTCTCCTTATTGCCTTAGCACAGCAACACTCTAATAAACACCTTGTCATTCTTACACATAATGATCATCTTTTTGATAACATTTCCTATTTCTCTGACCAAACTCCACTTGAATTTCCTGCCTGGGAATCCCTACCTTCAGAGGAGGCTCCTCCGAGTCCTGATATTGTTGGAGAGCGTTATCGTATCTTGCGTCTCATTCAAGAAAGCAAATCTCCCCAAATCATCCTCACGAATTTCCATGCTATTCTTCAGAAACTCATTCCTCCCTATCGTCTTGATAGACTGCATCTAATCTTAAAAAAGGGAAACAAAGTTCCTTTTGATCTCCTCCCCGAACATCTTGTAGAAATGGGATATCATCAATCTTCTATTGCGGCTGATAAGGGAGAATTTGCTGTACGTGGGGGAATTGTTGATCTCTTTCCAGTCAACTCCCCTGATCCTTTTCGGATTGAATTTTGGGATGATGAAATTGTCTCAATTCGCAAATATAATCCAATCAGCCAAACCTCTATCAGTAAAGTTGATGAAATCCTAGTCACACCAGGTGAAGAACTCCAATTATTATCACAAGAAAAAGAGCTTGCAACACTGTTTGATTACTTAGGACCCAATGTAATTCTCATCTTTGATAAGGTCGAAGAACTGGAAGATAAGTATATCTCTTTGCAAAGCCTCAGCAAAAAGACATTAGGGATGCAAAGAAAGCTATTTGCTTCATTAGAGGATTTTCCCTTACAACCTAGAATATATTTCACAGCAAATCCCATCGAGAAAATCACCCATATCACACATTTAGCATCAAATCAATGCCAATTTGAATTTTTTAATCAACAGTTAACTGCTCAAAGATGGGTCCACCCTTTTTCTCCTCTTAATCAAGAAGATCCTCTCCTATATCTCACCGATTTTACACATATTCTTTGTCTTTACCAAACTGTATCAGAAAAACAATCCCTTATGAATAAAATGCAAGCTGCTGGCCTCAGTGGGGAGTATATGCAAGGGTATCTTTCCTCTGGTTTTACTCTAAATGAACCTTTATTGGCTCTTGTGCCAATGGCAGAATTGACTCATCGCTACAAACTGCGTCGTCAAAAACAACGTACCCATTACCATACGGATCCCATTGAAACCTCTATTTTAAATCCAGGAGAAGCGGTTGTCCATATGAATAATGGGATTGGCCGTTATTTAGGAATTGAAAAACGGCCAAATCATTTGGGCATTGAGACTGAATATATGCTCATTGAATATGCTCAAGGAGGAAAACTGTATGTTCCAATGGAAAATGCCAACCTTATCTCTCATTATATTGGCCCTACTGATGCTCCTCCTGAACTACATACGCTTGGAAATAGTCGATGGCAACGCGTCCGCGAGCGTACCCAACAAGCCATTATCGGATATGCGGAAGATTTATTAAAACTCCAGGCTGAACGAGTCATCAAAGGAGGATTTGTCTATCCTGCTGATAGCGAACTTGTCATACAATTTGGGGAGGATTTCCCCTATCAAGAAACACCAGATCAATTACTGACTATTCAACAGATCTCCCACGACATGCAAGCCAACCAATCAATTGATCGTCTCATCTGTGGGGATGTAGGGTATGGAAAAACGGAAATTGCCATGCGGATCGCATTTAAAGTGGTAGTCGATGGAGGGCGACAAGTGGCTATTTTAGTTCCTACGACTATGCTTGCTCTTCAGCATTTTGAAACTTTTTCTGAGAGAATGGCAAATTTTCCAATTAAAATTGGGATGCTCTCTCGTTTCCAGAAACCTAAAGAGATCAAAGAGACATTGAATGCGGTACAAAAAGGGATGATTGACATCCTAATTGGCACTCATCGCATTGCAAGTAGTGATGTAAATTTTAAAAATTTAGGTCTATTGATCATTGATGAAGAGCAGCGATTTGGTGTTCGTATAAAAGAACATCTAAAGAAAATGCGTAAAGAAGTAGATTGTCTTGCTCTTTCAGCTACTCCTATTCCACGCACACTCTATATGTCTTTAGTTGGTGCACGTGATCTTTCAGTGATCAACACCCCACCTGAAGATCGTCTACCAATTCAATCGATGATTTGTACCCATTCCGATGAATTAATTAAGCATGCCCTAATGAGAGAGATTGCACGCAATGGACAAGCCTATGTTATTCATAACCGTATCGATTCCATCTACAAAATAGCTGACCGAATTCGTCAGCTTGTTCCTAATGCAAAAATTATTGTTGGTCATGGAAAGATGAGTGCTCAGCAGCTTGACACTGTATTTCATCACTTTAAGTCTGGCAATGCTGATATTCTAGTCGCGACCTCAATTATTGAAAATGGGATCGATATTCCTAAAGCCAACACAATTTTGATAGATCGAGCAGATAGATTTGGCTTAGCTGATCTTTATCAAATGCGTGGCCGAGTTGGGCGATGGAATCGCAAGGCATATTGTTACTTTATGGTACCTGATCAAAAGGAATTAAGTGAGATCTCTCTTAAACGTCTTTCTGCCCTGACAGAAGGAGGGAATGGAATGAAAGTTGCTATGCATGACCTAGAAATTCGTGGAGCAGGAAACATCCTTGGCACGGAGCAATCAGGACATGTCGCAGCTATCGGCTTTCAGCTTTACTGTAAGTTATTAAAAAAAACCATTGCTTCTTTAGAAAAAAAGACCTCACCGCTCTTTTACCATGAAGTCAAAATTGAATTTCCTTTCAATGCACGCTTACCAGAAAATTATGTTAATGAAATTTCACTACGTATGGAAATCTATCAACGTTTAGGGGATGTAGAAGATGAGGAAGAAGTTGACTTAATCATTGAAGAGCTTCATGACCGTTTTGGATCTCCTCCAATAGAAGTCAGTTGGCTTCGGTGTTTAAGTCGGATACGCATCTTTGCGGCTCAAAATCATTTTACTTTTATTAAACTTACCAAATCTCTTCTTGTTGCTGAACAAATTCATGGTAAACAGAAAAAAATTACAAAAAAACTCATCTTTCACTATCCACATCAACCTCAGGAGGTCGAAAATATGCTCTTAGCAAAACTTAAAGAAAACTTTCCCTACAACTAGTCGTATGATGGAAGAAATAGATAAACTATGCTATGAAGTTTTCAGTTTCATCAAATTCTCCTGTTAGGATGTGAATCTATGTCATTCATGCGCGCTTTGCAATGTCAAAATTTTGGAAGACCACCCATCTGGCTCATGCGTCAAGCAGGACGTTATTTACCTAAATATCGTGCTATGCGACGAGGGCGCTCTCTTTTAGAGATGTTTCACTCTCCTAAAACAATTGTTGAAGTGACTGAACTCCCTATCGATGTTTTGAATGTTGATGCTGCTATTTTGTTCAATGATATTCTGACTGTTTTTGATGGAATGAGCATTCGTTACGACTTCCAAGAGAATATTGGGCCTGTTGTCTTTGATTCACCCAATGCAATTAATATGCGTGATCCTTATGATGCCTATTGCTATGTAATACAGGCGATTCAAACACTAAAAAAACAACTTTCCATTCCTCTGATTGGTTTTGCAGGTGGGCCTTTTACGATAGCAAGTTATTTAATCGAAAAAAAATCTAGTCAGCACTTAAAAAAAACTAAACAACTTCTTTACCGCGAACCCGAAATTTTTCTCTCTCTTATTGAAAAAATCACGGAAGCCACTATTGCCTATTTAAACTGTCAGGTTGAAGCTGGCGTTGACGCCATTCAAATTTTTGATTCATGGGCACATGTCTTGGCTTTTTCAGAATTCAACCATTATTGCCTTAAGCCAATGAGAGATATCCTTAATGCAATCGATATCCCTACGATTCTATTTTGCCGAGGTTCTTCTCTTTTTGCTCCAGAACTTGCTACTTTACATCCAGCTGCGATTAGCATTGATTGGAATGGCAGTCTTCCACTCATCCGAAAACTTATTCCACAAACAGTCGCTCTACAAGGAAATCTTGATCCAATGGTGTTATATGGATCTCAGAAAGAAATTGCGTCAGCAATTGATCGCTTGTTAGAGGGAATGAAAGAAGATCCAGGTTATATTTTTAATTTAGGACATGGCTTATTGCCTGATATTCCTTTAGAGAATGTAAAATTTATGGTGGATTATGTCCGACTTCGATCTTGCTAAGTTCCACATCCCTGCACCTCGCTATACCTCGTATCCTACAATTCCAGAATGGGAAAATTTGTCATTTGAAACCTATCAGGATAAGCTTCAAAAGCTCCCAGCAGAGGCTCCTCTCTCTCTTTATTTCCATATCCCCTTCTGTAAGACAATGTGTCTTTACTGTGGCTGTGCAGTCGTTTTGAACCGAAAACCTGAAAATGAAGAACTCTATGTTAATTACCTCATCCGAGAAATCGATCTTCTTACAAAAATCACTGGTAGACGAAAAGTGTTTCAACTGCATTTTGGTGGAGGGACACCGACAAAATTGTCTATTTCACTTTTTTCTTATCTCTTTGATAAAATTACTTCTGCTTTTGATATTGATTTTTCTAAAGAGATCGCCATTGAAATCGATCCTCGAACTGTAGATGATCAAAAACTTCGCTTTCTAAGAAATCTTGGTTTCAATAGGGTAAGTTTCGGAGTGCAAGATACCAACCCAAAAGTCCAAGAAGCTATCAAGCGCAGACAAAGTCTTGAAATGACCCTAGAAACTTATAAAACAGCGAGAATGCTTGGGTTTAAAGGGATTAATATCGATCTAATTTATGGACTGCCTTACCAAACATTAGAGACATTTCAAAAAACGATTTCTGATGTGATCACGATGCGCCCCGATAGAATCTCTCTTTTCTCCTATGCAAAAGTTCCTTGGTTAAAAAAACATCAACGTGCCATCAAACCAGAGACACTCCCTTCCTTCAAAGAGAAGTTTGCAATTTACGATACAGCTAAAAAGCGGTTGATAGAAAATGGTTATCTTGCAATTGGTATGGATCATTTTGCACTTGAAGAAGATGAAATTGCCCAATCTTTCCATCAAAAACGATTGGGACGCAATTTTCAAGGATATACGACTCACCTTGCTGATGACATGGTGGGGTTTGGAGTCACTGCCATTGGATGTGTATGTGATACTTATGTTCAAAATGTTAAAGATCTGCCTTCCTACTATGCAGCGATTGATAAAGGCATACTCCCTACTCATCGAGGTAAGGTGCTAACTGAAGAGGATAGGCTAAGAAAATGGGTGATTCATACTCTCATGTCGACATTTCAACTAGAAAAAAAAACCTTTGAATCTCAATATGGTCGGCCATTTGATCTTTATTTTGCTGATGAAATGACAAAGCTGAAAGAGCTGGAAGCAGAAGGGCTCCTCTTTAACACTTCAGAAAAAATTCTCATCACAGAATTAGGAATATTGTTGATTCGAGTGATTGCAATGACTTTTGATAGTTATCTTAAAAACGGACAAAATCAGTTTTCCCAATCAATATGAAAAAAATTGTGATTATTGGAGGAGGAATAGCTGGTTTATCTGCTGGGTGGTACCATAAGAAAAAAGGAGATCATGTCACGATTTTAGAAAAATCTCACCGTCCAGGAGGATGGATTCAATCCATTCAAGAGGATGGCTTTCTTTTAGAACAAGGGCCAAGAGGATTTCGTCCAACTGGAACAGGAAAACGCACACTTGCTCTTATCAAAGAACTTGGGTTAGAGAAAACACTGATTGCTGCGGATAAAAAAGCTAGAAAAAGATATCTCGTAATCAATGGAAAGCTATCTGTTGTTTCACCCTATTTCCTTCTCCGTCAAGGAATCATTCCTGCTCTATTACGTGATGCTTGCAAACCTGTGAATCCACTTGATGATGAAACCATTGCAGATTTCTGCTACCGTCGTTTTACAAAAAAGATCACTCAAAGAGTTGTTGATCCATTAGTAAAAGGGATTTTTGGAGGAGATATTCACACTCTCTCAATGCGCAACTGTTTCCCTGCTCTTTGGCATCGTGAAAAAAATGGTTCTATCATTAGAAATCTTCTTAAAAGTAGAAACCAGTCTTCTCCTAGCCTGTATTCTTTTCGTGATGGCATGGAAACACTTCCAAAAGCATTGGCTGAAAGACTGCAAGAAAATCTTCTATTCAATGTATCTTTGATCCGCATTGAAAAAGGAGGGGTTATCCTTGCAGATCAAACACTAGAGGCTGACACAATCATCGCAGCTGTCCCAGCTTATGCTTTAACTGACAAACATCCTTTTATCTATCAATCCATGACCATAGTAAATATGGGATGGAAGAGAGATCTCTTGTCAAAAAAAGGTTACGGATGTCTAGTACCTTCTTTAGAAAAAGAAGCGATCTTAGGGATGACATGGGATTCAGAAATTTTTCCACAACAAAACCAAGGTGAACAAACTCGAATCTGTGTCATGATACAAGGAGAAGCAGAAGCAGAAGTAGCAATTAAAGGGGTGCAAAAATATTTGGGTATCGATTCTTTGCCCGATAAGCTGAGGGTAACTAAGGCAAAAGATGCGATCCCTCAATATCTCATCGGTCATCATAAACATCTTGCTTACTTCCAAAAATGTTTTCATGTTGAACTGATTGGTCATAACTATACTGGAATCGGAATCAATAATTGCATTGAGGCAGGATGGAAGAGTGCGCAGTGATAGGAGCAGGAGCAGCTGGTTGCTTTGCGGCAATTACATGTGCAGAGACCTATCCAGCTGCAAAAATTAGAATTTTTGAAAAAAGTCCGCAACCATTAAACAAAGTCCGCATTTCAGGAGGAGGCAGATGCAATGTCACCCATGCTTGCTTTAACCCCAATATCCTCTGTCATTACTATCCTAGAGGTTATAAAGAACTATTAGGTCCTTTTCATCGTTTTGGTCCTATAAATACACTAGAATGGTTTAAAAGACGAGGAGTAGAACTCAAAACGGAAAGAGATGGACGGATGTTTCCTGTGACAGATCGTTCGGAAACAATTATTTCCTGTTTGTTGGGCCAAATCCAAGAAAAAGGTATCGAGTTGCATCTCGGGGTCAACATTGATGACTTCCCTAAAGCTGATGCTGTCATTCTTGCAACTGGAAGTAGTCGCTGGGGATATCAGATAGCAAAAAAATTAGGACATACAATTGTCCCTCCTATTCCCTCTCTTTTTAGCTTTAATATCCCAAATTTTCCTCTGATTCATTTAGCAGGTGTAGTGGCTCCTCATGCAACTGTTTGGCTTGAAGGGCGAAAAAGTCAAGAACAAGGCCCTCTTTTGATTACCCATTGGGGATTGAGTGGACCTCCTATTCTCAAACTTTCTGCCCGTGAAGCGCTTTTTTTATCTGAAAATCACTATCGTGCTATGGTAATGGTAGAATGGGGCGAAGGACTCCCAAAAAGGTTAAAAAAAGAAAATCCCCACGATAGATTTGAGATGCAGGGGAAAACGAGCTATAAAAAAGAATTTGTCACATGTGGTGGCATCGAATTAAAAGAAGTCAATTTTAAGACGATGGAAAGTCGAATTCATCCTCGCCTCTTTTTTGCTGGAGAAATCCTCAATATCGATGGATTTACTGGTGGATTTAACTTTCAAAATGCCTGGACAACAGGATGGATCGCGGGTCTCTCTGCATTAAAAGATATCTCTACAGAAACTACATTCTCTTCAACTCATGATGAATCGTAAAATAGGCAATGATTAATCCACTCAAAGATAGGAGCATGGCCACCAATGAAATCGTAGAAAAAGCACAAACAGAAGACCCTGTTTTCGTGGCTGTGATCTGATAAATAGCTGTCAAAAAAGCAATCCCCATCGTCCCTGCTAATTGACGAGTTTCACTTGTGATCCCTGCAGCTATGCCCAATTTATCCCCATTAACCTGAGAAAGTGCCATAGCAATAGCGGGAGAAAGAGTCATAGGAATCCCCCCACCAAACGCAAGAAGACCAGGAAGCATGAACAGTATCGACCCCATATTGACTGTCAATAGCAACCAAAAAAGTGCAAAACTTAGTAGACTATACCCAATTAAAAGTGGATAACGAGAGCCAAATCGATCAGCAAGATAGCCTCCAAAAGGGGCCATAAAAAAGACAGGAAGAATCGCAATAAAAATCATTAATCCTGTATGTGCAGGAGTAAAATGTAATTCCTGCTGAAAGTAAATCGCCCATAAGATGGTAATCATTACGATAATCTGAGTCAGAAAGATAAAGAGATTGGCAAGAGAAAAAAGAGAATTTTTAAAAAGGTTGAAATCAATTAGAGGATGGGGGGTATGGAGAGAGATCCACCAAAAGAAAAATACAAAAAGAGGGCTAATGGCTAACAGTCCTAGGACAATGGGAGCAGTCCACCCCCATTCATTGCCTTGCATTAGAGCTAAAATAAACGCCGTAATCCCACAAAACATCATTAATGCACCCATACAATGAAAGGGCTCTTTTTTTCCCCTACCACGAGGGAGTATAAACAAAGCAGCTATCATTCCCAAACCTACTAGGGGAAGATTGAGATAAAAAATCCCCCTCCAACTCAAATATTGGGTAAAAAACCCTCCAATAGCTGGACCGAGAATAAGAAAAATAGAGCTAATGCCTGTATTAATCCCAATCGCTTTTGCTCGCTGGCCAATAGGAAAATTTGTAATCAAAAGGGCGCTTGTAGCTGGAATAATCAGCGCCCCTCCAGCTCCTTGAATAACACGCCCAGTAATCATCCATGAAAGATTGAGACTCATTCCACTTATAGCAGATCCAAATCCAAAAAGGAGAAGACCTATGAGAAAAAGTGCACGCTGACCAAATAAGTCAGACAATCTTCCTCCAATGAGTAAAAGAGAGGTTAAACTCAATAGATAAGAGTTGATAATCCAAATAAGAGAGAGGTGGGTCAAAAGCCATTCTCTTTGTATCGTTGGCAACGCGACTGGCATGACTGTATTATCTAAAAAAACAACAGATGTGCCACTTGTAGTAACCAAAAAAATCCACCATCGATTTTTTTTCATATCTCTCCTAATTTTGTACTATCAAAATAGACCTCCTCACTCTATTTGAAGAGGATCTTGTTCCTTATAGCTTTTGAAAATCAGAGGGATCAAATTTTGGACTCTTATCAAGAAAAAAAGAAGAGGTCCTTTTCTTATGTGTCCCAGTTTTTAAAAGACGTTTGTAAGCAATCATTCTTGATTGTTTCCCGTCTAAACATCAGACGCTGACATCTCATCAACTTATTTTTATGATTGTGAATAGATAAAGGCTAGGAAACTCATCTTTCATCTTGAGATAAAAGATCATTTTATTCAATGCATTCCTCATTAATCAATTGCAAATCAGTCTATTTAAATAGCTCGAATCAAAAGGTTCCAATGATTTTTTTCATCAAAGATAGAGATTCACAATATTAAGTATTAAAGCAAAATCTTTTGTAAAGATCAGAAGACTTCTTATTACGATGCTCTATGTAAAAGCCGTATAAATTCTCCTGCTGATTTCAGAGTTAGATGCCAAAATCATCAAGAATAATATTTTCTCTTGGGATGCCATAATGATCTAATAAATTCAACACACTAGAATTATGTAAAGGAGGCCCGCAGACGTAGTAAAGAGAGTCTTCTGGCTCCTCCATATGGATCAATTGTCCAAGCTCAAATGCTTTAAAGAGATAGTTTGTGTGAATCGGATCATTCCCTGGCCATCCGCTTTCAAGATCCTCTGAAAGAGGTTCAGAAAGCACTAAGTGATACCGAAAATTTTTATAATCTCGATCAAGTTCTTCGTACTCTTTTTGATAAATATTTTCTTTCAATGAACGAGCTCCATACCAAAAATCAACTTGACGATCTGTTTTTTCAGTTTTAAATAAATGCATAATATGGCTACGACTAAATGAAGAACCGGCACCTCCAATCAAGAAAATTACTGAACGATTGTCATGAATCATAAAAGATTCTCCGTACGGACCTGATAATTTCAGTTTATCTCCAGGTTTAAGGCTAAAGGCATAACTGGAACAGATCCCCCAAGGAATGTTTTTCGCAATCTCTTCTTTAAGAAAAGGAGGAGTGGCAATGCGAATATTAAACTTTAATGTCCTTTCTTCTGCAGGATATGATGCTAATGAATAAGCACGAATGACATCATCTGAATGAAGATCACTAAAATTCACTAGTCGTCCAAATAATCCAAATTTCTCCCAATCCTCATAGAATTTTGGATCCATTGTCTCTTTCCATTGATCGGTATTTGTTTTAAATGGAGGAACATGAAATTGCAAATATCCACCTGATTGATAGGGAATCTCTTCCCCTTCTGGTAACTGAACGACTAATTCTTTAATAAAAGTGGCTACATTTTCATTAGTCAAAACCGTTGCCACCCACTCTTTAACCTCAAGATAACGCTCTTCCACATGAACATGGAGGTCATGCTTGACTTTCAATTGACAAGAAAGTCGCCATCCTTCTTTAAGCTGTTTTTTTGTAAAAGTACTTTTATCAGTTTCTAAAGGCTCCTCTAAACCTTCAAGAACTCGAAGTTGACATTGTTTGCAAGTCGCCTTTCCACCACAAGGAGATGGAACTGGAATGCCTTCTGAGGTTAAAGCTGCAAGCAAGGTCTGACCCCCAGAAACAACTTTAGTCAGTGATTCATTTTCATTAATACGGATCGTGCAAGGAGTGGTTCTGACAAATTTCCTCTTTGTGAAAAGAATCATCACAGTGAGGATTAGTCCAATAAAAACAAATGCAACAATGGCGACTAGTGTGAGAGCTAGTCCCTGAATAAAATATAAAAACATCATATATTTTATTTTACTCTCTGGATCCTCACTTTTCAATATCATAAATTCTAAACAAGAGGAGAGGTTATCCCCCCTCTCCTCTTGTTTTCACACAACTAGAAGATTGTGAATGATATCTTATGAAAAAAAACTTAAAAATAAACTACTGATAAAAAGTTATTTAAATAAAAACATCCCTATCTATTCCTCATATCTATATCATGCTCTTTTTCCCTATTCCAACCAAATAAAGGATCACTAGGTCTTTAAGTCATTGATTTATGATTAGATGGACTTCTATTAGCATGCGCTCTCTTTTCTCTTCTTAAATCCACCAAATCGAAATTCTCATGATTCCAATCTGAGAGAGAAAAGAGTCGCAATTTATTGAAAAAGATGGTAGCCTTTGCAAAATTGTTTTAAAAAAATAGGAATCATCTATGGGTACATTAAAGATCCACAGCGAAAATATCTTACCCATCATTAAGAAATGGCTTTATTCAGATAAAGATATCTTTGTACGAGAGCTTGTGTCAAATAGCTGCGATGCAATTTCAAAACTGAAAACCATCACTCCTTCTGCTGAAAACTGGCGAATTGATATCAAAATTGATAAAGAGAAACGAGAGTTGGTTTTTTCGGATAATGGCATTGGAATGGATCGTGAAGAAGTTGAAAACTACATTGCACAGATTGCTTTTTCTGGAGCTGAAGAATTTGTAAATAAGTATCAATCAGATAAAGAAGAAGATCAGATCATTGGCCATTTTGGATTAGGTTTTTACTCAGCCTATATGGTGGCTGAAAAGGTAGAAATTCAAACTCTCTCTTATCAGAAAGAGGCGAAACCTGTCTATTGGAGTTGTGATGGATCTGTGAACTATACCCTAGATCAAGGCAACAGAGAGGAAGTGGGAACGACAGTCATCTTAACTCTACCAGAAGCAGAAAACGAGTATTTAGATGAGGCTAAGCTCAGAAAAATTCTTCATCATTATTGTAGTTTTCTTTCCTATCCCATTTTTCTTAATGATAGACAAATTAATGAAACTCCCCCCTTATGGGTAAAAGCGCCTTCTGATTGTACAGATCAAGAATATTTGAGTTTTTATCGCCATCTTTTCCCTATGGAACCCGATCCTCTTTTTTGGGTCCATTTGAATGTAGATTATCCATTTCATCTTAAAGGGATTCTTTATTTTCCCAAACTTTCACGAGATTCTGAATTAAAAAAAGAGACGATCAAACTCTTTTGCAACCGAGTATTCGTTTCAGATAACTGTCGTGATTTACTTCCTGATTATCTGACTATTTTGCGCGGAGCTATTGACAGTCCTGATATTCCATTGAATGTCTCAAGAAGCTATTTACAAATGGATCAAACAGTGCGTCAATTAGGATTCCATATTTCTAAAAAAATTTCTGATAGACTATCTGCACTTTATCTAAGTGAAAAGGAAAAATTCCTTTCCTATTGGGAAGATATTGAATTGATCGTCAAATTTGGAGCTCTACAGGACAAGAAATTCTATGAACGTGTGAAGGACCTTATTGTTTGGAAAAACAGTGATCGTGAATGGACCACGATCAAAGCTTACCAAGAACGTCATCCTAATGAAACCATTTATTACACAACAGAAGAGGGGTATATTCTTGATCTTTATCGCAATAAAGGGATAGAAGTACTATTTATTCATAGTGCTATGATTGATCAAGCAATGATCCAATTTCTTGAAAAAGAGACAAATGCTACCTTTAAGCGCATTGATTCTCACCTAGATGAAAAAATTTTAGATGCTTCGAAAGAAAAAAATCTTCTTGATGCAGAAGGAAGGAGCGAGTCAGCAAGATTAGCTGAGTTTTTTCATAAAAAACTCAATATAGAAGTAGAGGCAAAAAGCCTTGCTTCTGAAGCGATGCCTGCTTTTCTTATGCTTAAAGAAGAAGAACGTCGTTTAAGAGATCATTTAGCTTACCAAAGTCATCAACCTACAAATGAGTTTATAAAGCCTACCTTTGTGATTAATACAAATAGCAAGTTAATTAATGCGATCCATGCTGTTGAGAAGACAGACCCCGATCTTGCAAAAGAAATGGCTCATGAAGTTTATGACTTAGCGCGTCTTTCACAAAAAGAAATAGATCCTGAAGGACTAAGAAAATTTATCAAAAGAAGCAACGAAGTTCTTGAAAGACTAGTCTCTAAAATTTCCAATACTTAATTGGTGATAAAACTTCATTCCCTCTTAAATTTTACTGGGAATAATAGGTTCTAGCTGGAGCTTTCTTCAGCCTTTATTGTGGACTCTTCTTCCATCTGACTTTCTTTGGCTTTCACTTCTGTGATTGCTCCTTTGATCACCTCGATTTTAGAACCATCAACCATTTTTAGAACGACTGTCTGCTCTTTCAATCGATCGATAGTCCCTATAATCCCCATCGCTGTCACTTTATCCCCCTTTTTCATTGCACTGCGTTTTTTTTCCATGGATTTACGCCGCTTTTGTTCGGGACGCCAAAGAATAAAGTAAAAAAAGACGACAGCAACCGCCACCATAATCAGTGTCTGCCAAAAAGAGCTTGGATTTTGAGGAGTCTCTTCACCTGCAAAGAGAGAAAAAGAAGATGAAAATAACAAAAAACTGGCAATAATTTTTTTGATCATGGTCTTACCTTAGGATAATTGATTAGAAAAGAAAGTCTAACAGAAAATAGAAAGGAATTTCAAGTGATCCTGACGAATTTTTAAAATTTCATCGATTACCTCATGAAAATAGAAAAGGCTTTTAAGTCTTTTCCCCAATGTTTGACACTTAAAAGCCTTTTAAAATCTAAATAAGAGTATAATTTATTTTTTGCGTTTTTTAGGTAACTTAGCTGTGACTCTTTTACTCGAGAGGGTTTTTTTTGAAATTGCCATGTGCTTAGGGGCAGTGTTCTTTTTAGCGGCACTACTCACAGGAGCTTTTTTTCTCTTAGCCAGTTGTTTCCTTGCAGGGGCTTTTTTAACTTGAGTTTTTTTAAGAGTAGAAGCCGATTTTTTTACCTTCCCTATTTTTTCTGCTTTTACCGACTCTTTACGATAAAGTTTTGCTGCTTTTTCTAACTTAATTGAACAAGTTCGTACACGCTGAGCTGCTGCTCTATTTCCTAACTCTGCTTTATCCAAATCTGCTTGGATCACATCAAGAAGAGATCTCATGATTTTGCATGTATTCTTTAAAGTCATATCAGTTTTCCTCCAATTGTATAAAAAAGTGTTTTATCAATTTAATAAGTCTCTCGTTTGAAATTCTGCAACACTTTTCTCAATTTTTCTGTTAATCTTTTTAAGTGATGAAAAGTGGACATTTCCTACTTATTTCTTGGTTAGTTCTGACTGCGTTTTCGAGTGGAGAGCAGGAAAAAGAGCTCCGTATCCTTCACCAAACAGCAGAAGGAGCGATAAGAAAAAAAAAATTTGCAGAAGCTAAGGAAGCTTATAGCCAACTGATTAATCAGATTGGCGTCCATACATCCCAAAAATATAATGTCACATGGTCCACCTATATCGATGCCATCCTACGCTTTGCTGAAACATGCGAAAAATTAGGAGAAATGGAAGAAGGGGCAAATGCTCTTACAAAACTTTTAGATTGCCAACCTCCAATAGTGCATATTCCTAGAATCAAACTTATGCATGCTCGTCTTGCCTTGGGGCAAAAATCTTCAGGAGAGATTTTCAGACAGATCAAGAGTGTGATGGAACAAGCTTCAGTCAAAGGATGGAAAAAAGAAGATCTCACTTTTTTTCATGCACTGGAATATTTGCTCAATGCCCAATATGACAAGTTAATGCATAAGGCCAAAAGATTTCTAGTCACTGGGTATCATCAAGAAGCTATTGCGCTTTATGAAGAGATTGATGGAGCTATTCAACGAGGTCACTATCCAAAAGCTTTATCACAAAATTCTCTCCTTCCAAAAAAAGTGCGTTATCAACTTGCAGAGAGTTACTATCAAGAGGCTCTTTGCTCTAAAGAGAAAATCTCAGATCAGATAAACCAAAATAAGATTTACCTTGCTACTCGCCTTTATCAAGAAAAAAAAGCCTATCAACAGGCCCTTGACTCTTTTGAAAACGCCTCTGAATCAGAAAGAGAAGTGTATGAAGAAGCTTTATTTGAAATCGGATATTTTTATTATCAGGTTGGGAATGAAAAGGAAGCTCGTCGTTATTTCAAGCGACTTCGTGATTCCCATACTAAACCTTCTTTAGTGGCTGCCCTTTACTTAGCAAAAATAGATCTTAAAGAGGGAAAATCAGAGAATGTTGAGAAATTTTTAGCTCCTTTTGAGAAGCTCATTGATGGGGATCCTCTATCTTGTGAATGGTACTATCAGCGTGCTCAAGCTGCTTATGCCTCCTGCAATTATCACCTAGCAAAGATCTTCTTTAAAAACTCTCTTGTGAATCGCAAATTAGCTAATGACTGGGATCTCGACGCACTTTTTCATCTTGGATGGTGTGAGATATATTTGGCTAACGATGCTCAAGAAAAGATCAGTCAAATTTTATTATTAAAGGCGGAAAAAATTTTTCAATATCTTCTAAATACCTATCAGAATAAAGAAGGGGTTGCTTTAGCGATGGGACGCTTATACCTCACACGTTGGTATCAATTTCATGATGCTGATGCTTTAATGCTCATCGATGATCTGCTACTTCCCTACGAAACATTAGAGGCTTTTTTGATCCGTGCTGAAGCAGCTCAAAGTTATTTAACAAAGGAAGATTTGTTTCAACAAGCAACACAAGAACAATTCAAACCCCATCCAGCTTATCCAGATGTTTGGTATAAAAGAGGCTTAAACCATCTTGAAGAAGGGATAAAAAAAAGCCCAAATCATTCTTTCTATTTTGAACGTGCTATAGAGGCATTTACACATTTTTTTGATTGTTTTGAAAATACCCATACTCTGCAAACACCAGGCATAGTGGTCTCTCAACCAACTCATCCCAATTATCATTTCTCCTCTTCCTCTCTTAAAGATCTGCAAAGACTCTTTGGTACATTCAATACTCTTTCTAAAGAAAGAGAGGAGATACTTTACTTGGGTGGGCTTATGACTTTGTCTTTATCGGACTTTGACAAAGCTAAAGAAGCTTTATTAGCTGTAATTGATAAAAATGGCAAATACTGCGAAAATGCACTCTACTTCCTTGCTCAACTTTACAATAGACAGCATCTTTACGATCAAGCCTCTGAAACCTTTGCGAATTTAGGTAAGATCTACCCTTGTTCTCCATTAGCTGACCGCGCATGGTTTCATGCTGCTGAAGCAGCTCTAAAATCGGGCAACCAAACAGATTTCCAGCTACGTAGCCAAGTCTATAAAAATTATCCTGATACACCTAGAGCAGCTGAAGCCTATTTTTCCCAATATTCCTACGAAACCTATCTCTCAGGAGATAGTCATGCATTAATCCATCTTAAAAGCTTT
Source organism: Chlamydiales bacterium (assembly GCA_041395025.1). Lineage (NCBI taxonomy): Bacteria > Pseudomonadati > Chlamydiota > Chlamydiia > Chlamydiales > Chlamydiales bacterium. Next base: position 1,030,833 of record JAWLBH010000001.1, on the reverse strand, counting down.
ACAACTCTCTTTCCTCACTCTCCTATTTTAGTGGCTGTTTATTACCTTATCGGTGTCAATGCTAACGAACCGCAAGAAGCAAAAGAAGCTTTTGAAATGGCCATTCAAGCTTTTTCTCTTTGTCTAACTGACGAACTACCCGACACCTTTTTTATCTATTTTCGGTATCAAGCCATGGTAGATTTAGCTCATATTTTTTTAGAAGAAAACTCGGCATCCAGTTTAGAAAGAGCTCACCATATTCTCAAGACCTGCATCGAAGATTTTTCTAATCCTCATCATTTTGCTTCTTTATTGATGAATCAAAATCTCTATCCCTGTATTTATCAAAAAGGAGAATATCTTCTCTTACAAGCCTACCGTAAAAGTGGAAACACACTGGGTGTTCAAGCACAACTGACAAAAATGCGGGATCATTTTGAACAAGCAGGAATCAAAGAAGGCTACTATTTCTCACGAATGTGGCATGATCAAGGAGAGATAGCCTATACGTCTCATGATTTTTCCACGGCCATTCAATGTTTTCATATTGCTCAAGAGTGTGGAACGAGTGACTTTTCTGAAGAAGAACTCTTCTCTCTTACTATTAAAAAACATACCCTATCTAGTCAATGAAGAGAAATTTAGTCAATTTCAATTCATGAGAAAAGATGCCTCCAGCTCTATCCACTTTTTAGCTTATCTAAGCAAGTGATACCTTCTAAGAAGCGGATCTAGGGTAATTCCCTTGCGCTTGATTCCTATAACTCAGATATCGACCCAGGGTCACGATAAGATCTGGAATAAGAAACAGTAACCCGAGTTGTAGAATCTCTAACACCCCACGAATCACGCTGATACATCTAAAACTTAAAGAGACATCTCGCTGATTTAAGGCATTAAGAGTACGAAATTTACTTATACCTGCTAGGATAGAAAAAATAGGGAGGTAGCCCAAAAATCGAACAAAATTAAACGCTTGTATGTGAAAAATTCCTGGTTGAAGGCGATATAGTAATCTCCATGAAGAAGACAGATAATATGTATTGCTAGGATAAAAACCAAAACAATCACTAATTGCAGACATAACCTCTCTTATTTGATTTAAAATCAAATAAGAGAGGTTATGTTAGTATTAGATTTTTTGAAAGTTAAATCTAGAAAATTTTTTTTTGGAATAATGTCTAATGGATACAAATTAAAAGAAATTAACATTCTAAGATTTTTTTCTGAATAACGACACAGAAGTCGTCTACCATCACCTTTATGAACTGTACAAAGAATCCCTCTATCTATCTGTAAAGTTAAGATCTCAAATACCGATATTGCTCTATCTTACTTTCGAACTGGCCAAGTCCTTCTCCATCTTCCTTATGACTCAGATATCGAGCGAAGGTCACAATCAGATCTGGAATAAGAAACAATAACCCGAGCTGTAGAATCTCTAACACTCCACGAATGACATTGACGACTCTAAAACCTAAAGGTGCCTTCTGGTAAAAGGACATAGAAGAAATTCTTGTGATACCTGATATGACTGAAAAAATGGGAACATAGCCAAAAACAAGGCGTCCTCTGCACCATTTTTCGAGCACTTTCTTATCATCTTCCTTAACCTCAGATATCGATCTATTCCAATGCGAAGAGGAAAAAAATGCATCTTTAGGATAAAAACCAAAACAGTCACTGATTCCAGACATGAGTCTTCTTATTTAATAAAATAAATATTTTAAATGATCTAGAAATAGAAAAAAAGTAATTTTATCATCTCTTCAATACTTTATCTATGTATTTTTGGTAATTTTCGTAGTAGGGATTGAGTTGACGTGAGTATCGACTTTTTCGGATCTCCTGAGCAGAGATTCTTGAAATCAGCTGATGTAACCTCTTCTGAGGCTGATTTCTATGACTCACAACATATCGAGCGAGTGTTACAATCAGATCTGGAATAAGAAACAATGGCCCCAGCTGTAGAATTTCTAAGACTCCACGAATCACATTAACCACCCTAAAACCTAATGGAACACTCGCCTCTCCTTTCTGGAGTCCATTCTTACTACAGCAAGCATAAATCCTTAATATCCCTCCTAATATTGAGATAATAGGAATATAACCAGCTATCTGGATAAACATGAATCCAATTTTTGCTGCTCCAGAACTATACTGGTTGATTTTCCAAGGAGAAGAATCAAAGGAAGATTGAGAACAATAAAATCCAAAAGAATGGCTGATGTGAGGTCCTTCTTGATTAGAATTTTTAGTTGATAAATGAGTGAAAGCTTTCTCAGGATAGAAAGGATGATATTGACTAATATTCGACATGAAAATCTTCCTGGGATTATAAGTAATTTAATTTATTATTATATACTATATATTATTTAAAGTCAAAATATAATATAAATTAAATATTTTAATAAGATAATATATAATTATCGGAAAAAACTAAAAAATTTGTTTTACAAAAAAATCATTTTTCACAAACTTCTTATTCTTTGAGTAGAAAAATGAGAACTGCCTGAAATTTATTTAAGGAAATGAAAATACTCTAAAAGAGTCGCAGCTCTATGGTCCCAAGTATGTTCATTTAAGACTTGAGTCTGTAGTCTGTATGCGACTTCTTGCCAATCTTTAAATTGTTGATCCTCCCATTTACCATACTGATAACAATATCCCCCTTCATGAGTACTTAGAACAGCAGCTCCACAAAGAGCAGCATAAAGAATCCTTTCATGTAATCCTCTTTTAAATCTTGGGGAACTATTTACAACCACTTGTGCTTTTTGCATGATTTTAATTGCCTGATCAAAAGAGACTGGTGGATGAATAGTAGCATATGGAAGATACTTTTTCCAGGGACCCTGGCCCCAAATATGTATTTCATGGCTTTTCAGAGCAGAGAGTAGCCGGATACGATCATAGAATCGTACACACAGATCCACTTCAGTATGATAATGGACAAGGCGTTCTTGAGGGATTCCCAATTCAATCAAGGCTTGTAAAATAGAAAGGGTTTGAGAGGAAAGGACACGGTTCGTAGCATGCAAAACGATCTCTTCTTGTACGAGATATTCGACACAAGACCCAAAAAACACCACTTCATAGAGACGTTCTTTCCCCGGTGGAGTAAGAAGATTACGATCTGCTCCATGTGGAAGATAAAAAACATTTTTAAAATTCAATTCTTGTAAAAATTTGAGATCTCCATAATCAACACAGCTTACCCACGAATACTGACCAAGAAGCTGAGGGAGACAATAGATAGCTGGATCAACTAATAAAGAAAGATGGGGAATTTGCCACAGATCTCCAATAGGTTGACCAGATAGATGAATATTAGAAAATGAACAGGTAAGATCTGGTGGGTCAGCCATAATTTGATGAAAAGCATGAAAAAACTCGCCTTCACCGATCCAATGAAGACGCGTATCGACTCCCATTCTTTCAAGTGCTTTTGCAAAAGCTTTTGCAAAATGGAGTGTTGACCCGTATCTATTCTCTGCGACCAAGAAATCAATTTTCATGATAAGAAGAGAGGTAGTGGAAAAAATCAGGAAGATGTTTCTCTGCGAGAAAGCGAGGAATGCGATACTGAGGATATTCACCAGATATATTTGTCTCATGTATTACATGGACAACTCTTCCTGTAGCATCCTTCTCCATGCCTATAGTCCATCCAGCTGCTTTCACAGCAAAATAAAAACTTCGATCTTCAGAAAGATCTTTGTCTTGGAAATAGCATGTTTTTGTAATAGCTTTTCGATAAGCATAGGAAAATCCATATCCAGTTTGCCCTTTTTCGTTAAGCATAGAGACCTGGGATTTTTGCTCAGATCCAAAATCAATCTCTCGCACACGCATACCCAAAAGAGCATCTATCATAAATTGTGTACGTGCTATTTCATCAGTTGCCCAATAGTAGGTCTGTTTTGATTTCAAATCATAGGAAAACCAAGAATGTGCTGTGTAAAAATCATAGTGAACAAGCTGCTGAAGAATAAAATTTCCATAATCAGCAGCATAATAGTCATCATCATCCAAATGGATAATCACATCTCCTGAGGCTCTTGCAATCAAATGATTGCGCTTGGCTCCAATACTGATTATCGATTCATGATGGATATAAATCACTCGTGAATCCTTGAAAGTCACAGGGTGATGACCAGAATCGTAAATAAGCCACTCCCAGTCAGAGACTGTTTGTTTTAAAACTAATGAATAGAGTCCTTGAAGAAAGTGAGGCCTATCAGCGGTTGGAGTGATAAAACTAATTTTCATAAAAACATTTCTATTATGAAGTTTTAACAATATGATCTATTAGTTGGCTAACTTGAGTTTCCCAGGTATGATTCTGGATCTCTTCTTGATAGTCTTGTAAAGCCTCTAACCTATGTTGATCATCAGCAAGATAAAATAAAACCTGCTCATGTAGATCCTCTAAATCAGCCCTAAGCGGAAGAGAGCCTCCTGCTGCCGCAGCGAGCCTCCAAGAAGTATCAAGAGGATCAAGGATCACAATTTTGCTTTCTGTGAAGAGATCAAAGTGAGCAGTATAAGGAAGAGATGGGTGGAGATGAATCCCTTCTGCATTTGGAAGGCGTAGGTACCAGTCTCTACCTATATGATCTCCAAACACATCTAAAGGATAATCCCTACAACTTGTAATCACTCGATAGGCTCTCTTAGCTTTTAGATATTCTTCGATGATGCCAATTTTGTATTTAAGAGTAAGAGAATCAGAGGAATTTTTCAATAATTCATAGATAGAATATCCTAAATTAGCTTGAGTAATGACATCATTAATCCTATCGATTTCTGGATCTGAAAATACTTCGATCCATCTCTTTCTTAAACAATTCGTATCTACCAAAGGTGAAAGAAAAATGACATCAAAATAGGGCTTTTTAGAAGTGAGTGGCTTGACGCCATGAGGAAGATAGAGTGTTCTAGGCAAGTTAGTTGGATTGGGTAAGGCTAATGTTCCGTATTCAGAAGTCAAAAAGTGTGCTCCTTCTGATAGAGAATTCATTACCCACATCAATTGAGAAACACCCACCAAGTCACCAAGAGGAGATTGATAGGGAAGAATCGATTGGAAACTGATCATGGTCACTGGAGGATCTTTCTCTAAAAGCTGAAGATAATCTTGTAAAACTCCGTCAAAAAGAAGAACTTTTTTGTACAAGATTCCAAGTTTCTCAAATTCAAAAATGATCTGTTTAGCCATATAATTTTCATAGGTAGATTCAATCGAAGAAGTTAATAAAAGATCAATACGCATCTTCAATGGCCTTTATGAGTTGTATTAAAGAGATCCTCCTCTCTATCCTACATGTTTGCTGTTCATTTTGATCATATCTAATATGAGAAGCTTTTTCAATTATACGATAAGTAGATCCTTAATCACCAAACTCGTTGTTAAAATAGATGAAAGCCATCATTAGATGTCAATGGGCAAGATGGTCAATGAATATAAGAGGATTCCGAAAAACTCATTCCTTTTATAATTGCTTCTGCAATTGTGTTAAACTTACTTCTTCTCCAAAAACGTAATGATAGATTTTTTGACGCGCTTCTGCTAAGTGATCTGGTCGATCAAGTTCTTGGAATAGACGTTTTGGATTCCTCACTGTGATTCCCCAACTCACCTCTTTTTTTCCTAAAAAAAAGATTGGACGATTAAAAGCAAGAAAATCGTAAGCTACTGATGATTCATCTCCTAAATAAATATCTACTTGGTTAAGAAAAGGATAGATCAAAGGAATCTCATCAATAAAATGAAATTTTGTATATTCTTCTTTCATCTGAACTATCTGATCAGGAAAAAGACGATAAGTGTAGGGATGCAATTTAACATATACTTGGTATTCTTCAGGAATCTGATTGAGAATAGAACGGTAAGCCGAAAAAGCCTGACAAGGGTCAGGATAACTCCATGTGGGTGCCCAAAGAATGGTTTTTTTTTGAGGATCCGGCGAAAAGTGGGGGTGAAGCAATCTATCAAAAAAATTTTGGTGGTGTTTGTAAAATGCATATCGCAAATTCCCAATCCGTATGATCTTTTTCAATCGTTTGAAAATTCCCTTCTGCTTCAAATAATCGACTAAATGCTCTCCATAAATTAAAATGACATCCTCATCAAGATAACGCTCAATCCAAAATATTTGACGAAATTTATCAGGATTCCCATGAAACCCTGCGATTGTTTTAAAATGCCCATGGTAAACAGCGTCTCCAAATTGAACAGCACGACTATGTAAACGGCAAGGTTCGACCACATAAAAAGTTTGGTAAGTGGATAAATCTCCCTCTATAATCTTGATTTCAGGATAAAATTGAGCAGCACATGTTGCCACCCATTCATCCGAACAATGGAGAGGAATATTCATTAGATAGCAAATGGGGGCGAGATGGTCAAGAAAAGAGGTCCTTGGTCCAGGAATTACCCCTACACTTTTAGAGACCATAAAGTTTGCAATCCTTCTGATAGAGATTCTTGATCTTATCTGGATTAGGATCAAAAAGAAGAGGAATACGTTCTCGAGCTATTGCAGGGTCAAATCGTTCAGAAACACGGGCAAGATCTGGAGGAGAAAGATCCTGGCTTAACTTATTCACAAGATCTTCCAAATCAGGAATACAAAAAGCAGGTTGATGTCCATACATCTTTCCTGTGGTATTAACAAAAGTGACTAGATCCTTAAATAAATAAGGATGTGTACTACAATTCAACACAATACAAGGAATCCCCAATCCTAAGGCTTCTACCACCACATGACTTCCTCCTTCTGCTCCAGAAGGATGGAGAAGCAGATCAAATTGTCTATAGAGTGCTAAAACATCAGGGAAAGGTGTATAGCTGGAATCCCATATTAGCCATTCTTCTTCTTGGTATACTTCTAAGATCTTTTTCATAAAGCCTTTATAGGCAGGATAGGGGCTCTTTTCACAAAAATCCCCTTTGAGATAAAGAAGAACATCTTCTCCTTTTTCGACAAGACGACGAACAGCTTCAATAGCAAATTCACAATTTTTTCCATATTCTAATCGCGCAACTGTGCCAATCAGCCGTTTTTTTGACTTTCTGATCTCAAAATTTGATTTTTCTACTTTATCATCCGTCACATAACAATGTGGAAGATATAGCATCTTCCCCTGATCAAGGCCATAGGTCTCTCCTCGCTCATTAGCAAGGAGAGATTCGGTAATGAGTAGATGAGCAGGTGCGTAAAGTTTAGGTAAGATCCGTTCATTAGGATGGTGAGCATAGAGTTTTGCAACAACGTAGTGAGAATGACAAAGATCCGTTGCAAAAAGCGCTGCTAACCCAAAACACCAACTTAGTACAAGAGCAATTTGAGCTTTAGGCAAAGAAAGAGACGTGAGCCCCTCAATCGGGGAATACCCTCCATCAGCTAAATCATAATTGAGCCAGCCATACGGTTCATAAAGTTCTCCCATCAAATCGATCAGATCAATAGTAGGAAAAGTGGAAAATCCAGCCTCCTTGATGAGTTTCTCCATCTTGTATGCTAAGACTCTTTCTCCCATACCTGTACGCGTATGACCAAGAATAAGAAAAGAATTTTGATTTACATTCTGTGTAAGAGACACAATAGCTCGATCCACTCTAACTGATGCAAGTCATAGCCTATTTTCTCATTCACCAACAGCCTTTTTTCGATAGGAAATTTTTATTAGATAAATCTTGTAATAGAGAAAGACAATAGACTTATTCGATAGGGTTTACACACCCACAACCTACAAGCTTCGACAACACTTACCAGTGGTGCTTGCGGTAATTGCAAAGACCAAGAAAGAAATACCAACAGCCCCTAATAGACTAAAACCAATCTGAGATCCAGTAATCGCAAAACCAGCCATCCCTAACGCACCAACAACAATAGGCACAAGAGTCGATATAATCCATGTCCAAGGAACAAAATCGTAGATCTTACTTTCACGATTGAGTGTAGCACATGTAATCACAGCCATAATACACGAAAGAGCGCCTAAACCAACCGCAACCTTCGCTATGGTTAAAAAAGAAAAAACCCCAGAAGCTCCTAAAGATCCAAGTATCGCACAAGCCACTGCACTGATTAACAACCCATTCCAACCTATCTTTTCTATTCTTTTTCTGCATGGTGAGACTGAGGATATTTGTGCAGGTTCTGAGGATATTTGTGCAGGTTGTTGATCTAGGCTAATTTTTGTCTTTTTGCCTATTTCCTTCTTTTTTTCCATTTCCCAAGTATGCATAGGACCATGGAAACTCAAATAAAATATGAATGTAAGAGCAATCATTCCTAAAGGGAGAATAGGCACCATCAATAATCCCCATCCCACTTGAGCTGCAGTTAGACTACCACATACACCCAACATCCCCATAGTCAGAGATAAAAGAGTAGATATAGTCAATGAGACAGGAATAATATCGAATATACCTTTTCTACTTGTACATTTCCCTATCCATCGAGACTGCTTGTCAAATGATAGCAAACCCGTCACAACTCCTAACATCCCTACCCCAGACCCTAATATCCCGATAGTAGAAGAAGAAAACATCCCAGCAACCCCTAAAGATCCTAGTACTGTACAAGCAACAAGTGTAATCACTAGAAGATTGCCAGCAACTTTTTCAACCCTTTTTCGGGTGTGTTTGGTGGCATCACCTTTTGGAAGGTTGCTGGTTGGGGCAGAATTTGGATCTATTGAACCCAACAATGGATCACTCATATAATTTTTATGGTCACGATTTTAATTCACTTTCTAGGAAAGATTAAACTAAAAATCGCTATATTTTGTCAAATATCTTTCATACAGTAAGTTCTTTCTAACTAAGAAACAATCAAAAATAAATTTGATACTAAATTGGCAGGAGTTTTGCTTATTTTTTATTAAAAAATATATAGACCTAACATATGCCATCAATCAATCTCCATCCCTGGTATTCTGTCTGGATATCTCCAAGAAAAACCATGCAAAGCCTGCTAAAGGCTCATTCAAAAAAAACCCTTGTTTGGCTTGCTTTAATTCAAGGTGGCTTATGTTCTTTAACGATCTTTCCCTCTCCTTGGCAAATGGTTTTTTTCGATAAAAAACTGTTTTTTTATCTCTTTTTTTTGACTAAACAACTTATTTTAGGGGGAATTTTAGGTTTAGCACATCTTTATCTAGGAGGGTGGCTCTATAAAATTACAGGATCTTGGTTAGGAGGAAATGGATCATTTATTGATTTAAAATGCGCAGTCGGTTGGAGCAATTATCCTTTCATTATCGCGCAATTAACCAGTTATTTAGGAATGTGGACAATATTTACTCCCCAAATCCAACTGCTCTTTTCTCTAATCACAGTTTTAATCATTATTTGGGCTTTTGTCATTTTAGTGAATCTCATTGGAGAGGCTCACCATGTTTCTAACTCGAAAGGGTTTTTGATTTTAGCTATCGGTTGGATTTTACTCTTTACACTTCTTATGATTATGGGATTAACAATTTCTGTATTGGTTGGCATTGTCTAGCTTTCATCAATATCATCAACATCTGTACAATCTTGTTGATATCCTTTGATTTTAAATAATTTCCCCATCAACACAATCTCTTTATAGACCATATTTGGAGTACAATAGACCTCATTATTTTCATCTTTCACAAAGAGAGCATATCTCTTATTATCCTCTTTGAAATTATCTTCGAATTTTCTCAACTGATAGTTTTCTTTCTCTAAAAAGTCGAAATTATCTTTATTCATTCCTAGAGAAGAAAAATTATCTCCTAAATTAGACTCTAAATACTTCACTTTTTTTTCAAAAAGCATTCTCTGTCTTTTACGATATATTGGGAAAAACATTAGACCAAGAAGAGCGATTCCTCCTCCTACACTCATCATAATAACGGAATCTGTTTGATTTAAGGAAGTCGATAATCCTGCATTACCTCCACCCCACCATCCTTTCATAACTCCAAAAAAACCCAGTCCATTTACAGCTACAAAGACAGCTAAAACAATCAAGGTGATCCATAGATATTCTTTTTTCCCCCATGCTAAATGATAGGATTTACTCTCTTCTACTAAATTAAAATTATTTGTTTTTTCAATCATATATAAAATATTACAAAATAACTATTAATATATGATTAATTTTAAGTTACTAAAATAATTTTTATAGTAATAAAAAAAGCCTATCTTTTTACAAGATAGGCTTGAGGAAAACTTGGCAGCGTCCTACTCTTCCACACTCTTGTGTGCAGTACCATCGGCGATGAAGGACTTAACTTCTGAGTTCGGAATGGGATCAGGTGTACCCCCTTCTCTATTGCCACCAAGAAAATTTGTTTAGTAAATCAACAAAAGACTCACTTAGAATAAATGACGCTTGAAGATACTCATTCTACAGAATGAAAAATCGCTTTTTGCGAAAACTTAAACCACTTATTCAGCCTTCTCGGCCAAATGCAATGAAAAAGTGGTCAAGCCGATGGACTAATTAGTATTGGTTAGCTGAACATATTACTATGCTTACACCCCCAACCTATCAACCATGTTGTCTTCATGGAGTCTCTAAGGGATACCTTATCTTAAGGGAGGCTTGGCGTTTAGATGCTTTCAACGCTTATCCTTTCCAGACGTAGCTACCCGGCAATGCTCTTGGCAGAACAACCGGAACACCATTGGTCTGTCCACTTCGGTCCTCTCGTACTAGAAGCAGCTCCTTTCAAGTATCCTGCGCCCACAAAGGATAGGGACCAAACTGTCTCACGACGTTTTGAACCCAACTCGCGTACCGCTTTAATTGGCGAACAGCCAAACCCTTGGGACCCTCTACAGCCCCAGGATGCGATGAGTCGACATCGAGGTGCCAAACCGCCACGTCGATATGAACTCTTGGTGGCGATAAGCCTGTTATCCCCGGAGTACCTTTTATCCGTTAAGCGACGGCGATCCCACTATCAACCGCCGGATCACTAAGTCCGACTTTCGTCTCTGTTTGACTTGTTGGTCTCACAGTCAACTTACCTTATACCTTTACGCTCTATTCGTGATTGCCAACCACGATGAAGTAAGCTTTGAACTCCTCCGTTACTTTTTAGGAGGATACCGCCCCAGTAAAACTGCCCGCCTGACAATGTCCATCTCCCAGATTCATGGGATAATGTTAGATTCTCAACCTGCCAAGACCGGTATTTCAAGGATGACTCCCGTATGCCTAACGACACACATTCATAGTCTCCCGGCTATCCTACACATGACAAGTCAAAAGCCAATATCAGGTTACAGTAAAGGTTCACGGGGTCTTTCCGTCCTATTGCGGGTAAACAGCATCTTCACTGCTACTACAATTTCACCGAGTCTCTCGTTGAGACAGCGCCCAGATCGTTACACCATTCGTGCAGGTCGGAACTTACCCGACAAGGAATTTCGCTACCTTAGGACCGTTATAGTTACGGCCGCCATTCACCAGGGCTTGGGTTCAGTGCTTCGCTCTTACGAACTAACACCTCTCTTTGACCTTTTGGCATTGGGCAGGCGTCACACCATATACTTCCCCTTAACCGGGTTTGCATAGTGCTGTGTTTTTGGTAAACAGTCGCCTGGGCCATTTCTCTGCGGCCATCTATTGCTCATACAGCTTGCATAATCACAATAAATGGCTCCCCTTCTCCCGAAGTTACGGGGATAATTTGCCGAGTTCCTTAACGAGAGTTCTCTCGCGCGCCTGAGAATATTCATCTCACCTACCTGTGTCGGTTTTGGTACGGTCACCATCAACGACTAGAGATTATTTCTTGTGAGCATTGCGCTACACCATCAGTTCCTCCGAAGATTCCCCTTGATTACGACCTAGTATTTTGCTAGTGGATTTGCCTGCTAGCCAACCTCATCGTACTACGGACACTTCCAATCGTCCGCGTGCTTAACTTACTCCGTCATCCCATCGTCATAGTTTTAGGTGGTACAGGAATATTTAACCTGTTTCCCATCGCCTACGCGTTTCCGCCTTGACTTAGGAGCCGACTAACCCAGGGAAGACGAGCTTTACCCTGGAAACCTTAGGTTTACGGCGAGGAGGATTTTCACCTCCTTTATCGTTTACTTATGCCATGGATAATCACTAGTATACACTCCAGTACTCCTTACGGTATACCTTCAACGCAGTATACTACGCTCTCCTACCGCACCTATTTAAAAAATAGGCACCCGTGATTTCGGCTCTATGCTTAGCCCCGTTAATTTTCGGCGCAAAGTTTCTTGATTGGTGAGCTGTTACGCACTCTTTAAATGATTGCTGCCTCTAAGCCAACATTCCAACTGTCTTTGAAACTTCACTTCCTTACTCACTTAGCATAGAATTAGGGGCCTTAATCGACGATCTGGGCTGTTCCCCTCTTGACAATGAAGCTTATCCCCCACTGTCTATCTCCCGGAAATGTCTTTGGTATTCGGAGTTTGGTTTTCGTTGGTAGCCCGGTAGGGCCCCTCTAAAATCCAGTGCTCTACCCCCAAAGGTTTATATCCGAGGCTAACCCTAAAGTTATTTCGGAGAGAACAAGATATTTCCAAGTTTGATTGGCCTTTCACCCCTATCCACAGCTCATCCAAAGATTTTTCAACATCAACTGGTTCGGCCCTCCACAAAGTGTTACCTTTGCTTCAGCCTGGCCATGGATAGATCACTTGGTTTCGTGTCTACGTCACACGACTAAATCGCCCTGTTAAGACTTGCTTTCGCTTCGGCTCCAGAACGTAATCCTTTAACCTTGCCATGTAACGTAACTCCCTGGCTCATCATACAAAAGGCACGCCGTCAGCCATTTTCTTAAAAAGAACATAGGCCTTCGACCGTTTATAAGCTGCTGGTTTCAGATTCTATTTCACTCCCCTAACAGGGGTTCTTTTCACCTTTCCTTCACAGTACTGGTTCACTATCGGTCATCAACTAGTATTTAGCCTTGGAGGGTGGTCCCCCCAGATTCAAACCGGGTTTCCCGTGTCCGGCCCTACTCAGGTGCCAATCCTGTTAAGTCATTCTTTCGTCTACGGGACTATCACCCTGTGTCGTCTAGTTTTCCAAAAATGTTCGACTAGAATTTCTTAATCCTTTAATTGGTCCTACAACCCTAAAGTCTTAAACTTTAGTTTAGGCTATTCCCTTTTCGCTCGCCGCTACTAAGGGAATCTCATTTTGATGTCTTTTCCTCTGCTTACTAAGATGTTTCAGTTCAGCAGGTATTGCTTTTCTTACCTATGGATTTAGTAAGAAATGATGAGAGATTAATCCCATCGGGTTGCCCCATTCGGAGACCTTCGGATCGATGCTTTTTTCCAGCTCCCCGGAGAATATCGCAGGTAGTCGCGTCCTTCATCGCCTGTTGATGCCAAGGCATCCACCAGCAGCTCTTAATAGCTTGACCACAAAAATTTTGTGCAAATTGCTAAGATTTTAATTTTTCAACGTATATATGATATATTCTTCAAGCGCCACTTATTCTAAGTGAAATTGTTTATTTGCTTGAATTACTAAACTATCCAGAAACACTTCACAGCAAAAAAGAGACAAAATACAGACTGACTCTCAACCTAGACGATCGGAAAACCGATCTATCTTGTCCTTAAAAGGAGGTGATCCAGCCCCACCTTCCGGTAGGGCTACCTTGTTACGACTTCATCCCAGTTATCAGCCTCACCTTAGGCGCCTCTCTCCTTACGGTTAAGTCGGCGACTTCGGGCAAAACCAACTTCCATGATGTGACGGGCGGTGTGTACAAGGCCCGGGAACGTATTCACGGCACTGTGGCTGACGCGCCATTACTAGCAATTCCGACTTCATGTAGTCGAGTTGCAGACTACAATCCGAACTGAGACCGGCTTTGGGGATTTGCTCCACCTCACGGTTTTGCTGCCTTCTGTACCGGCCATTGTAGCACGTGTGTCGCCCCAGACATAAGGGCCATGCTGACTTGACCTCATCCTCACCTTCCTCCTGGTTAACCCAGGCAGTCTCACTAGAGTTCCCACCTTAACGTGCTGGCAACTAGTGATAAGGGTTGCGCTCGTTGCGGGACTTAACCCAACACCTCACGGCACGAGCTGACGACAGCCATGCAGCACCTGTATTCCTGTCCTTGCGGAGGACAACATCTCTGTTGCTTTCAAGAATATGTCAAGTCTGGGTAAGGTTCTTCGCGTTGCATCGAATTAAACCACATGCTCCACTGCTTGTGCGGGCCCCCGTCAATTCTTTTGAGTTTTACCCTTGCGAGCGTACTCCTCAGGCGGTACACTTATTGCGTTAGCTTCGACACAGCTGGGGTTGAGACCAGCTACATCAAGTGTACATCGTTTACAGCAAGGACTACCAGGGTATCTAATCCTGTTTGCTACCCTTGCTTTCGCGCCTGAGCGTCAGGTCTAAACTAGAAAAGCGCCTTCGCCACTGGTGTTCCTCCACATATCTACGCATTTCACCGCTACACATGGAATTCCCTTTTCTCCGTCCATCCTCTAGAATAGTAGTTTTAGATGCAGAATCGAGGTTGAGCCTCGAGCTTTTACATCTAACTTACTAATCCGCCTACGCGCTCTTTACGCCCAATAAATCCGATTAACGCTTGCACCCTCCGTATTACCGCAGCTGCTGGCACGGAGTTAGCCGGTGCTTCTTTACTAGATACCATCAAATTAACTAGATATTAGCTAGTTTCTCTTTTTCTCTAGCGAAAGTACTTTACAACCCGAAAGCCTTCATCATACACACGGCGTCGCTTCGTCAGGCTTGCGCCCATTGCGAAAGATTCTCGACTGCAGCCTCCCGTAAGAGTCTGGGCAGTGTCTCAGTCCCAGTGTTGGCGGTCGATCTCTCAATCCGCCTAGACGTCATCACCTTGGTGAGCCATTACCTCACCAACAAGTTGATATCCCATAAGCTCCTCAACAACCACGAGGTCCGAAGATCCCCCGCTTTAATCAATTTTAGATGCCTAAAATGACCACATCCGGTATTAGCGACCGTTTCCAGTCGTTATTCCAGAGTTGTAGGTAGATTACCTATGTATTACTAACCCTTCCGCCACTAAATAGAGATCGAAACCTCTAATTCGTGCGACTTGCATGCCTCATCCACGCCGTCAGCGTTCAATCTGAACCAAGATCAAATTCTCAAATAAAAAATAAATTTAAAATTAACGGAAACCAAGCTTAAGCTTGATTTTCATAAGTCTTTCCAACCATAAAGATTGGATCTGCATTTTGTCTCATTTTTGCTGTCAAGTGATATATTGCTGTTTTTTAGCATCCATCGCTTAATAACGATGGTATTCTCATTGCCTTTTTTGAAGGTCTCTTTAATGAGAAGACAATACGATACTCAAATCTCTTTTTTTTCAGCAATTTAATTTTTTCACAAAAAAAAATATCTTCGATATCTTTTATTCAACTTGATTCTAGATTACGACTTGCCTTAGCCTAATTGACCCAGAGAAATTGACTTTTTATCTTAGATTTCACAAAATGCTTCCATAGATGGCGGTCGTAGCTCAGTTGGTTAGAGCGTCGGATTGTGGTTCCGAAGGTCGCGGGTTCGAGACCCGTCGATCGCCCTCACTTTTCCTATTGTCATTGAAGTATTTTATATCCATCTCTATTCCTTATCCTTGATTTTCAATCATGTTTTATCCCCTAATCTTAAAACATTATCGAGACTAAAAAACAAAAGAGCGATTCCATAAATTTTAAGAGGTTGATATAAAAGGAAAGATATGAAAAATGAAAAAAAATCCTCTCGTAAACCACCTCATCTTGAATATTTCTATTCCACTCAAGGTTTTTTCTTACTGATATTTTCTCTTTTGCTTGCTTTGAGTCTTTTGAGCTATCATGATCGAGACTCAACCAAGAACTGGCTGGGTCTTTTGGGCCATATTATGGGATGGTGTGCGAATTATCTCTTTGGTCTTGCGAGTTTACTTATTCCTTTTTTTTGCGGATGGTTTGGTTGGAAGATGACGAGAAAACAACCTATCAGACATCCAAGATATAAACTCTGTTATTTTTTTCTTTTGCTTATTGCTACAGCGACTCTTTTAGCACAACTTGCTTATTCTCATCCATGGATGGCGTCTATTTTTCAAAGGTGGATTTACTCCGAT
Organism: Chlamydiales bacterium; assembly: GCA_041395025.1. Classification (NCBI taxonomy): domain Bacteria; kingdom Pseudomonadati; phylum Chlamydiota; class Chlamydiia; order Chlamydiales; species Chlamydiales bacterium. The sequence goes on along the minus strand of JAWLBH010000001.1, from coordinate 1,014,708 downwards.
TACTATCCACATGGAGCTTTTTACGATTCAGAAAGGTATTGTCATTATCTTGGAGGAGTACCTTTTCATCATATCTATTCGGAAACAGCTGTGAATTTGAAAAATATATTTGGAGGCTTTGGCACCTTTATTCTCTCTTGCTTACTGTGTTTTTCTGCGACTATACTGCTTATTGAAATGCCCATCTCTTATTTGGCTAGAATCATAAAAAGACTCTATAGGAGATCTATTTCTTTCTGGCACTTCCAATTCAAAAAACCCTTAAAGCCTGCGCGGGTGAATTTACAACAGACCAATAAACCGGTCCTTATTCGTGATGATCCATTGAAACGAGAAACTTGTATTAGACTTCCCGAAAAGTCTAACAATACCTCCTCTCACCTTCCCTCTTTAGCTAAACAAGAAGTGTCCTCAAAGAACTATCTTCTACCTCCTTCTTCCCTTCTCACAGAGATTTCTCCTATCGATTCTTCTTCTCTTAAAAACGATTTAAAAAGACAGGCTGAGATTTTAGAAGAGACGCTTTTAAGTTTTGGGATTGAAGCCAAAGTAGGGGATATTCATTGTGGACCTACTGTTGCCTCTTTTGAAGTTCATCCAGCAGTTGGTGTCAAAGTCCAAAAAATTAAAACTCTTGAGAATGACATTGCACTCAATATGGAAGCAAAATCCATTCGAATTATTGCTCCCATTCCTGGAAAAGCTGCTGTAGGGATTGAAATTCCTAGTCCAAAACCTCAGGAAGTTAGTTTTCGTGAATTACTTGAAAATTATCAAAGAAGTCATAAAAAAGCCCATATTCCTCTTTTACTTGGGAAAATTGTCAATGGGAATGATATTTGGACAGATCTCACCAAAATGCCCCATTTAATTATTGCCGGGGCAACGGGTTCAGGTAAATCTGTCTGCATTAATACGATTGTCATGTCACTGGTAATGAATGCTCATCCTAATGAAATTAAGATTGTGATGATCGATCCAAAAAAAGTTGAATTGACAGCCTATACCCATCTTCCTCATATGCTTGCTCCGGTCATTACTGAGCCGAGAGGATCGGCTGCTGCCCTCAATTGGCTTGTCAAAGAGATGGAAAGACGTTACGAAATTTTTCGTCAATTGGGAATACGTAATATTCATGGCTTCAATACACGAAAAATTCATCGACAGCTAGAAGATTCTCTAGATCTAGATATTCCTGATCAGCTTCCCTATATCGTTGTGATTATTGATGAGTTAGCTGATCTAATGATGGTTTCTTCTAGTGATATCGAAACACCCATTGCTCGTATTGCTCAAATGGCTCGGGCAGTTGGGATTCATATGATTCTTGCTACACAACGCCCCTCACGAGAAGTAATCACTGGTTTGATCAAAGCCAATTTTCCCTGTCGTATTGCCTTCAAAGTTTCTAGTCGCATTAACAGTCAGATTATTATCGATGAAAATGGGGCTGAATCACTTTTAGGGAATGGAGATTTGCTCTTTTTACCTCCAGGTACTTCAAACTTATTGCGTGCTCAAGGAGCATTTATACGAGACGAGGATATTAACACTATTATTCACTATATTTGTTCTCAAGCTTCAACTAATTACCTGATCCCCTCATTTGAAACATACCAACAATCTTCAATAGAAGAGGGAGATGATGTTTATCAACCTACTCCTTTGTATGAAGAAGCAAAAGCTCTTATCTTTGAGACAGGAAATGCTTCAACAACTTTCTTACAAAGAAAGCTCAAAATCGGTTATGCACGTGCTGCTGGTTTGATGGATGAACTCCAAGCAAAAGGAGTGATTGGACCATCAGAAGGAGCGAAACCACGCAAAATTTACTATCCAAAACAGGAAGCTTAAAATCACATGGAAGGTTATTGTCCTCTTGCTTCGGGATCAAAAGGCAACTCTCTCTACTTTGGAACAAAAAAAACAAAAATTCTTATTGACGCAGGAATTAGTGGGCGAGCCACTCAGCATAGGCTCTCGGAAATTGGAGTAGATCTTAAGGAAATTCAAGCAATTTTAATCTCTCATGAACATACTGACCATATTGCAGGACTTAAAACACTTGCTTTACGCCATAAAATCCCTATTTTAGCAAATACTGAGACAGCGAAAGGCATTTATGGAATATTACGTGAATGTCCTCAATTCAAAATTTTTACTACAGGAGAAACTTTTACCTTTGGAGACATTGAAATCCATCCTTTTAGTATCCAACACGACACTACTGATCCCGTTGGGTTTACATTAAAAGTTGATGGATATAAAGTGGGTATTTGCACAGATTTAGGCTACCCAACAACTTTGGTAAAGTTACATTTAAAACATTGCGATTCTCTCGTGATAGAGTCTAACCATGAACCCTCCATGGTACATGCTTGTCCACGACCCATCTCTTATAAACAACGCGTTCTAGGACGCAGTGGTCATCTTTCGAATGAGGCCTGTGCAGAACTCTTATCTGAAATCTACCACGATAATCTAAAGCATATCCATCTAGCTCACCTCTCTCAAGAATGCAATGTCCCTGAAGTCGCAATAAAAAAGGTAAAAGACAACATTGGAACATCTTGTCCTATTACAATAGCTCCACAAGATCATCTCGGACAAGGTGTCTTCTTTTGACTCTAAAAATTTCTTCTAAAGAAAGCTCTAAAATAAAAGAATACTCTATCCAAGAATTTGAAGAGTTTTTTGGATTGACCTATCTAAAACAACTCACCTTTTCTGACTGGAGAACTGAGCAGTCGATACGCAAAAAATGCAGATCTGCTGAAAAAAAAAGAAAAATTCATCCATTCTCTCGATGGCTTGGAACTTATCATTTTAAAGAGCTCACTCAACACATGATTCCCCCCGTAGCGATTCAATGGATCAATGAAGAGATCGGCTATGGGCTTTTTTCTACAAAACCCTTTAAACAATGGCAATACATTGGTGAATACACTGGAGTTTTACGACGACGTTCTCTGTTTTTCCCTAATACGAATCGCTATTGTTTTATGTATCCACGCGAGTGGATCTCAACCCATGCCTATACGATTGATAGTAAAAAACAAGGCAATTATACTCGTTTTATTAATCATGATGATTCACCTAACTGTGAATCCATTGCAGTTTATTGCCAAGGTTTATTCCACATCTTATTACGCACCATAAAAACTATCTCATCAGGTGAAGAGTTAACCTATGATTATGGAAACGGATATTGGAGAAACCGTAAAAAATTTCAAGGAAAGAGATTGTAAGAAACTCTATGTCTTTTTAATAGATCTCTTATTGGAAAAAAGATAACACGTTTTTTAAACACTTTATTTATGATTGTGAATTTAATTTTTCATTATAATCACAGGGAGATAGAAAAGAAACAAACCATCTTTAAAATCTCGAGGATTACAGCGATCTGTATTCAAATGCTATCTATTTTAGCAACCATCACTCTATCTTTGAAGGGAGTTGGAACTATGGGAATGATAGCTTCTTCAATGGGAATCGTGGCCTCTGAATTGATCATTGGATTGTATCTATCTTGCAAGAAAAAAACATGGCATTCTCCCCTCTTGTCTAAAAAAACACCAACTTCTTTTAAAGATACCATAGAGAGGTTGAGTCAAGAAAAAATGCATCAAGAGATCCACGGTGTCTACGTGCTATCCAATGAGTCTGGAATAAAAAATACCATTCAATTTATAGAAAAGGAACCTCCTCCTCCGACTAATCAACTCTCTTGTCATGTTGGATTGAGTGGATTACATAATTTTGATATTATCGCTGCTCGTCGATCTCATCATGCAGTCATCATTGATTTTAATTCATTTAATAAGAAATTTATTAATGAATGTTTAAAAATTTTAAATAAATCTAATACGAATGAAGATTTCGTAAAAAAAATTTGCAAACATATGGAGCTAGACCCTAAAAGATATAATCATTATCAAGGTGATTCATCTCCAATATGTAGAATGAAAGCTGAAATAGACCGACCTTCTAGCTGGCTTTGGAAAGAAGATCAGACAGGGAAATTTGAGTATATTAAAACATTAGCAAGAGAAGAAAAAATTGTTCCAATTACTGGAGACTTTCGTCAATTAGAAACTTGTAAAGATTTAGTCAAAAATCTCAACAAATTCAATTGTCCTATCGATACACTTTATCTTTCTAATCTTCATTCTTATCTTTCGAATGATGAATTTGATACGATGTTAGCTATCCTTAGATCTTCTGTACCTCTTGTGATCCACTGTACTCCTCCAAAGGAGTGTACATGTAAACATGGTTGTCAGTGTGCTAAGGTACAACACATTTACAGATGATAGAAAGGAATTCCTAAAAAAACAGAAGACGATAAATTTTTAGTCGTCTACCCTTCTTTTTTAAAAAAATTATCTTCCCTAACGATTTTTAAATATTCTGCTTTTCTATTTGATCAACTAGAAAAAAGCCATAACTTTCATGAATCACTTCTTTTGAAAGACCTACAATCCCAATTAGGTTTAAGACGAGCATCGCAGAGAGAACAATATCTGCTAAAATCCAGACAAAATCGACACGTAAAAATGCCCCAACTGGGACTAATATCACATAGAGAAGTTGGAAAGGACGAACAAACTTCTGTCCGATTAAAAATTCCACTCCTCTCTCCATGCATTTTGCCCAAGCAAGTGCTGTTGTGTAACCAAATAGAACAAGTGAGGCCATTACAATGAAAGGACCAGAAGATCCAATCCCCTCTTTAAAAGCTGCTGCCACCATATTCGTGCTTTGTAAACCTGTCTGGAAAGCACCTGTCACGATTAAAACCAGTCCAGTCACTGTACAAACAATCATGACTACAAACGGAGCTGTCAATGCAACAATACCATCTACCACAGGATGGTGAGTTTTTGCATTAGCTTGCAAGATGGGAGCAATCCCCGTTCCTAAATCTGTCGCAAAAATTGCACGATGAAACCCAGTTGATAGTGCTGTCATAAAAGCAAATCCAAAAGTACCCCCTACAACAGAATCTCCATTCCAAGCTGCTTTAAACATATTACAAATGGCAAAAAATGTTTTTTCTGGATAGTTCCCTAGAATAAAAGTCGCCGTGCCTAAATAGATCAAACCCATGATAGGAACAATAGATGATGAGACTTTTGCCACATGGCTTCTCCCTTGAAAAATCACTAAACCAATGAAAAATGTCATGAATAGACTAATCGTCCCAGGCTCAATCCCAATAGATTGTAAAGGTAAAACGAGAGAATTCATCTGAACAAAATTTCCAACTGTAAAGGCTCCAATAATCAAAAAAATTGAAAATATAGATGCGACTGACTTGATTCTTAGCCCTTCGCTAAGATAATACATCGGCCCTCCTACAAACTCTCCTTTGGGATTTTTAGATCGATACTTGACTCCCAATAAACAATTCGCATATTGAATAATAGAGCCTAGAAAAGTCATGACCCACATCCATACCAAAGCCCCTATGCCTCCTGTGGAAAGAGCAATGGCCATACCAGATATGTTTCCTGTACCAAAATTTCCTGCTAATACTGAAGCGATTGCCTGATAGTGAGAGATCTCCCCCTCCATCCTTGAATCTTTTTTCTTAAAGAGATAGGAAAATCCCATTTTCAATTTAGTTAACTGTAGGCATTTAAGACGAAAAGTAAAATATAGCCCGGTCAGTAGAATCAAAGGCAATACAAAATAAGCCGTAATTAATTCGTTAAAATGTGCTAACAAAATACTGATTTGAACTCCATATATTAATTTTAAATTATTTTAAAGATTTTTAACTTAAATTACAATGTAGGATTTAAAAAAAAACAGTAATCAAAAAACAATGTTTTTATTCAAAAATCATTTATTTAAATAGAGAAAAAATCTTTATCTAAATAAAAAAAATATTTTCACTCTCTCGATAAAGAGACTTTTTGGTTTGAAGCGAAAAATTAAGAACTAAAACTACTTATATATAACTAAAGCGACTTTTAGCAAAGGGTTTCATTGTCTATTGCAGCACGAAAAATAATTAATATCTGCATTCACCATACCGGTCACAATTCCCTTGGCGTGGAATCTCTTCCAGAAGAATTTTAATTAATTGATCCCAATTCTGTTCATGAATTGGCTCCAAAATTTTATGTGGATGGATTGCTACTATACTAGCAAAATGATAGACGTACTCATCTTTTAAATTCCCAATATTTGCTTCAGTATCTAGGCAATCCTTCACTCCATTGATAAAATGGTGCCAAATCCATCCACGACCAAAGATATTGCGAATTCCTACTTTTAATTCTTCATCAGTAAACACTGTCATAAGAAAGCGTAAAGGATGAATATGGTCTATTCGATTGCCAGCAGCTTCTAAATCTGTTTTCATAAATGCAATCGCAATCAGAGATTGATTTGCTAGAGAATTTACGATATAATGAATGTCACTCCATTCTTCTAAAGTGACAGCAGAGCTATAGTCCCTTGGAGAACCAAGATAGTTGCCGTGTTCTTCTGTTTTCATCTTCCAAAACTCTGATTCTGATGAAAGCATGAAAAAATAAGCCTCTTTTGTTAAAGAAGTTATTCTAGCTTGGATCTCTGCTAAGCTTTCAGAAGGATCAAATTCGAATAGGAAAGTCTTTCCATCTCGAGTATTCACAACCATTTCATTCGCATATGTTGAACCCAATACAATTATCAAAATCAGTATCCATTTCTCTAATCGCATTCTTATCACCTCATTTAGAATATTAAAAAAATAATAAGATCCCAAAATAGAGGCTTAAAAAAAATAATCTCAAGAATAAAGTGAGATAGACTAGACTGAAAAATCTATGAAAATCTTCCTTCTGATTTTGACCCTAGTAATGTATCAGCAAACTTGCCAAAGTCATGTACGAGCTTACATAGGGGAAGAAAGTTACTATTTATGGCGTTTTCGCGATAATGGAACTAAACAAGAAGGATTGCTCAATGGAATAAAAATTAAAATTGATTATTTAAAACAAGAGTGCTGGTACTTTGGAACAGAATATTTGTATGCAGTGGGTCCTTTGAAAGGAAAAACAGGAAAAACTCACCCTCTCCTATCTACATTAACTGATCAAATCTTTGAAGCAAGATTTGGATATAGGCTTCAGCAAAACACCGCGAGGTCTCCTTTTATTACTCCTTTCGTTGGCTGGGGATATTTCAAAGAGATCAACAACTTTCACCCCCCTTCACTACTCACTTGGAGATTTACAGATGCATTTAATTTCATTACTGTAGGTTTCTTGTCTGGCACACATTTTTCTTCTTCGCTGACCATGGGAATTGATTTTAAGGTCAGATTTATGGAAAATGCAAAATCCAAAATAACTAATGATCCACTTTATGGGGAAACAGTCCTCGCGATAGGAGATGAAACTCTCTACCTTTTGGAAATTCCTTTTACCATTATGCCTAGTCCTTTATACAAGTTTAGTGGGCAAATTGTGCCGCTTTATGGGTTTCGCCATTTTGGAGAAAGAGAGGGTTATCCCTTTAACTTCAAAAACACAAAGTTTCATCTAATTGGATTACAAATCTTATTAAAACATCAATTTTAAAAAAGGTATGGAACGCTTTTATTCACGTCTAAGCTATAGTTTAGGAAATGAAGATTGGATCACTGAGAAAAAAGCACTGAAAATTCAGTCAAGTGATCAAATTATCTGCATTACTGCAAGTGGTGACCGTCCTCTTAATCTCTTATCAACAGAGGTAGGGAATATCCTATCTATTGATACCAATCCCATACAAAATGCTCTTTTTGATTTGAAACGCGCTGCGATTAAAAATCTTAACTATTCAGATTATATTTCTTTTCTCGGTCTTGAAACTCAATCTCCATCCAATCGTCTGGAAATCTATTCCCAGATTAAAGATGACCTTTCTCCTCATTCAGCAAGATTTTGGAATCATCAAAAACAAAAAATTTCAAAAGGTGTCTTGTATCAAGGATTAATGGAGAAGCGACTAAGAATGATCTCAAAGATACTACGCTTAATGAGTAGGAAAAAGATTGATAAACTATTCTCTTTTGATGACCTAGATGAACAAAAAGCCTACCTAAAAACCTTCTGGAATCACCGTTTATGGAAGCGAGTGATGCGATTAATTCTATCTCCATCGATGGCTCGTCTCTTTTTTAATGACCCTGGTCTCTATGCTTATGTTGATAAAAATATCAATATTGGGATTCATCTCTATACAAAATTTTATGACTCCTTAAATCGCTTTTTAGTGAAAGAAAGCCTTCTCCTCTCTTTGCTTTTTAAGGGAGATATCCATAAAGAGATGCTGCCCCCTTATCTGAATAAAATGGATTTTGAAAAAATTAAATCTCAAATCAATAAAATTGCTTTTGAAACAAAAGACATAAATTTTTTTTTAGACAAGACAGAAGAGAGCTCCATTGATTGCTTCTCCTGTTCTGACATTGCTTCTTATATCAAGAAGGAGAATTTTGACTCTATGATGAGAGGGATTCTCCGTACCTCAAAACCAAGAGGGCGTTTTTGCATCCGACAATTTCTCTCAAATTATCAAATTCCTTTAGATATTGCTTCTCATTTTGAAAGAGATTCTTTGCTGGAACAACAATTAGAAAAAGAAGATCGATGTTTTGTCTATCGATTTATCTGTGGAACGGTCAAAAAGTAAAAAAAGAGAAATAATTCAAAAAGCTAGTATCAATCGCTCTACAAATTTTTAAGAAAATCTAGTTTTAAATGTTTATGGCAGAAAATTCACATAACCTGTTTCAAAATCATAATAAGCTCCGCAGATGGTTAACTGATTCACCAAACGCCTCTCAATCAAAAGACGATCTCTCACAATTTTTAATTGAGCATCTACATTTGCAATCACAGCGGCTTTTATAGTGTTTTTTTTCCCTTCAACTGCCTGAGAAATATAAGCTCCTATTTTTTCTAAATGTTGTCCTGTAGCCCCCTCAATTACAGATTGGACTGCACCACAATTTTGATGTCCCATCACTACAATCAAAGAAATATCGAATTGATGAACTGCAAAATCAAGACTTTCTATCGCAGTGGCACTGGCGATATTTCCTGCAAGACGGACAACAAAAAGATCTCCAATTCCCTGATCGAATAAAATTTCAACTGGGATACGTGAGTCAGAGCAAGTCAAAACAGCACAGAAAGGATTTTGCTCTAAAATCTGACTCTTACGATAGGCAATATTTTGACGAGGATTAGATGGCTGTTCGTTAACAAAACGCGCGTTTCCTGCTTTTAAAAGGTCAAGAGCGTGATTAGCATCCATCATCATCCAAAAAGAATTACCACAGCTGATTATTTCTGTCCGTCCCTTAAGATTTTATTAAATGCCAGTTTTTGATTAAACCTTTTCCTTGCGAGAATTCGCAATTTTATCCATAAAAAAGCTAGTATGTAAATCCTTCATCAATCTTTGTGATTGATAAGAGTCATGTATCAACAAACTTGTATTTAGCCATGAGAAGAACATTTATCACCCAAGAACAATTACCTTTAGTCATAGAGCCCAAAACACAGGTTACATTCGATGATTTTTTAAAATGGTTAAATGATGATCATGAAAACATCCATCGCGACCTCCTGAAATATGGAGGAGTCCTTTTTCGCAACTTCCCCATTCATGGAGCTGACCAATTCAATCTTGTCATTGACAAATTAGGTTTAGGAAAGCCAATTAAATATATAGGAGGAGATACTCCTCGTAATAAAATCCAAGGCAAGATCTATACCTCTACAGAAGCTCCTCCTTCCCTCAAAATTCCTCTTCATAACGAAATGAGTTATATCAAAAATTATCCTAGTCATATCTACTTTCATTGTATGACTCCTTCTAAAATAGGAGGCGAAACCATTATTGGAGATGCACGTGCAATTTATCGTGCTATCGACCCCAAAGTGCGTATCCAGTTTGAAGAAAAAAAGCTTAAATATATTTCGAATTTCTATGGTACAAGCTGGCTTCTCGATACGATTAATTATTTCCAAAAAGCCCATAAAACTTGGATGGATGCCTTCGAAACGGAGAGTAAAGAAGAAGTGATCCGCTTATGCAAAGAAAATGATTTTGGATATCGATGGAATAAAAAAAATTGGCTACAAGTCAGCTACAACCGTCCTGCCATAATAGAACATAGAGAATCTGGAGAAAAAATCTGGTTTAATCAAGCGCATCTTTATGATTACAATCCTCGCCTAATTGGGTGGTTTAATTGGTTTGCAACAAGGATTGTCTATGCGAAAAAAAATACCATCATGCACGAAATGTATTATGGAGATAATACACCTATTCCAAGACATGATCTTTATCATATTATGGATATTTTAGATAACAAGACCGTCTATTTTCGCTGGAAGAAAGGAGATGTGATGGTTTTAGATAATCTCCTCACTATGCATGGACGAAATTCCTATAAAGGTAACAGGCGTATCTTAGTTGCTCTTACTAAAAAAAACTTAGCGTAGTTTAAATAAAAAAACTTCATGACTCTATTCAAATTCTGATCTTTCTCAAAGAACACAAATTGAGATCATCTAATAAATCGGTCGCTTTAAAAAGCAAGGATAAGGCAAAATCTTGTTTTGCTTTTAAAAAGTACCATGAGTTTCATTCAATCATCAGCTCCTCCTTCTTATCGAGTCCAAGATCCACTGCCTCAAAAATCTAGTAAAATGCCTTTAAAGGGATTTATCATTTTTCTTATTTTTACAAGCGCTATATCCATGATCATAGGGTTCTTCGCCCTAATGGCTTCTAAGGGATTGATGCAAACAGCCCTTGGGCTGAATGCATTCACCCATTTGGGTCAAATTGGTTTGTTAAATAGCTCTCTTATGTTGTCTGGAAGCACGATCCTTTTCATTATGAGCTTATCTGGTTGGGGATACCTTCATCATAAAATTAGAGAATCTTAAAGGGGTTTAAATAAAAATAAAGAGCCATTCTTAAACATAAACCCTCTTCTTAAAATGACCAATCAGCAAAGAAAAATCCTATCTCCATTTGAAAAATAGAGCACTTAAGCTCTCATATATCTCAACAATTTGTATCCTGCATAAGTAACAACTATAGCAGCAGTTATGCCAAACGCAAATTTAAAAATTGAGTTCCCACTTTGTTGCACATCCTGATTTTGTTGCGAATCTTCAATTTTTCCCGGACATAATTCCTTAGCTTTGATGAAGTTTTCTAATTTTTCTGCCCAGTCAGGAGAATATCCTAATGCTTCTTTGATGAGATTCTCATCTGATTCTTGTAATTCTAGACTCTCTAAAACAGCAGAAAGAGCTTCTGAAGAATTGACTAATTGACATAGTTTATTTTTTACAAGAATATCTTCATAAGGTTTATTACCGACTTGGGCGGTTGGAATACGTGCAAGAGCAAATTGTGCAGCCATACTTGTTTGATAATACAAGACCCCATCGGCAGCCACTAAAAGATCCTCTGTCTCCGTATCTGAAATTAAAATTTTAGGAAACTTCGGATAATCTTCTTGTTTATGACGTTCTACCAAGAGATTAAGATGCCGAAAACCTAAATTGTCGCTTTTGGTATTAGGATGCGCTTGTATTAAAATAATTACATTAGATACATCCTTATCTTTATTTAGATCCAGTAGAAAACGAGCAAATGCCTGATAAGGTTCTTCACTACTCCCCCCGATATAGGCAAGGACCTTTTGCCCCTTATCTTGTATTTGATAATGTGTGAATAACTGGTTACGTGCCTGACTAGAATCTTTTTCTCTTCTCTCTTTAATCCGATTTGCTTGATCGAAAGAATAGTATCCAATACCAATGCCATCATCAAAGACTTGGTAAGTTCTCATCTTGTCTCTAGGTGTTCGCCAAAGATTACTTGTATTAAGATTTTTATTGGCAAATAAGATACTATTAGTCTCCCACAAGATTTGACTAACAGTTTCAGAATAGCCACCAGGTACATAAGGCTCAGGGTTATCATAATAAACCATACGACATATAGGTGATGATTTATCTTTAAATTTTTTCTGCAAGATAACATTAAATTGATTTCCAATATCAGTGATAACAATTCTAGCCACCTCATTGCATTTTTTCACAAGCTCTTCTGCAACTATGTCATCAGACTTCTTGCCTAGTGAAAAAGGATTGAGTTTTTCAAAACCACACCCCTCCAATGTTTTCAAAGCAGCCCCTGTTGCATGAATCTGGACAGGATAACCTCGTGTTGTTAATTCTTTAGCAAACACTTCAAAATGTTTAGCTGGATTTGTGTCACAAACAACAAAATGGACCTCTGATGGTTGAACAAACATGATACGACCTATTTTTGAAAAATTTTCTCGCAAATTCTAAATATATAATCATCTATAGTCAATAAAAAATCTTAAACATTCATCATCAAGGCGCTTTAACCTCTTCATTCCTCTAAAAGAAATGGGGGTGAGTTTTTGAAAACCTAGATAGGTATTTAACATAACTGTTTTTCGTATTCAGATGAATATTGCTGATTTAAAAGACTGTGCAACTTCACTAGCTCAATTTCTTGTCTTCCTAGAATAGATACCACAGATAGACTATTGCCTGGACTACAGTTATCTCAGAGGAGCACTTTCGATCTGTGGTTCTGAACTAAGAGAAACTCTTATTAATCGGAGTGTTCCACTGTTTTGAGAGTCAAGAGTACCTTTCGCATAAAAACCTCCAAAGGTAGGGCAACAAATTGCAACACCATATACTACCCCAGAGAATTTAAAATTTTCATTGTTTTTCATCTGAATTTGTGCCATCAGTTTGCCACAAACATTTGAAACTCTTGAATATAAATATTTAACCTAAACACCTGAAGATAAATTTGCTCAGAGCGGGACTCGAACCCGCACAGGCAAAAGCCCAAGGGATTTTAAGTCTTCCGTTTTAAAAACTGACCAACGATTCACAATACATAACAACTTATCCAACAGAAACTTCTGAAAACTTTGCAGCTGTCATTCTTTGCTATTCATTCTCATTTTTTGCCAAAAAATGTCCCATTTTTGTTCCATAAACACTTGTCATGTTTGCGAATTCGCGTCTCTGGATACACCTCATTTTGCATGCAGGAGTTCTTGTATATTTGCCCCCACAATAGCAGAAATATTGCGTGTGATCTTTTCATAGTCCCATTCCCACCACTGTATAGCAAGGAGCTGTTGAATGACTTCATCAGAAAACCTGTTTCGAATCGCCCTAGCAGGGTTGCCTCCTACAATGGTATAGGGGGACACATCCTTCGTTACCACCGCTTTCGCAGCAATAATCGCCCCATCTCCAATCTTCACAGCTGGCATGATGGTCGACTCATACCCAAACCATACATCATTTCCAACTTGCGTATCCCCTTTATTTGGAAGATCAAGATCATAATCTTCCCATTCAGGACAGCCTTCTCCCATTTTGCCAAAAATAAAAAAAGGGAATGTGGAGAAACCACTCATTTGATGATTAGCATCGCTTAAAATGAATTTTGTTCCATAAGCAAGCTGACAAAACTTACCAATAATTAGATTGCACGAACGAGCAAAAATGACATTGTCGATTTCAAAGCTTTCAGGATGGTCCCTTCCATCATAATAGGTATAATCTCCAACGCGAATATTTGGGTTCGTAATAAAATTCTTGAGGAAGACAACAGCTTTAGTCACTTTTTCAATTGGATACGGATTATCGGGAGACAACATCATGATCCTTTAGAGCGCTAATGTATAAATAATCTCCACAATTGCTTTCATATTGTTGAATAATGTGATCGATTTTTTTTGTCTCAATATCTCTTTTTAAAGCCTCTAAACCTTCTGAGACCTCTCCTTCAAATCCAGGGCGGGCAAAACTGGAAATCCCCGCTCGAATTGCTGGATCTAGATACATGGAAGGCTGAGATTTTCCTGCATGTAGAAATTGATCTTGTAAAGCATTTGTCACAAAAAATGGGGTAGAAATAACTGATTGTTTTTGCAAATAATGTCCTTATTTTTGGATATTTTATGTCAAGAGAAGGGTTCTTGATCTCTTCATATCTAAATTTTCGGTTTCGGGTTTGTGTGGCGTAGTGCCGTTGTTCTATCGCTTCGTCGTCCATTTATTGCACCCAACCAAACACCTTCTCATTCATGTTGGCAACGACTGTTTCATGGTGATTTGCAGAATGGTGAAGATCATGAAAACGGAAGTCTTCGATTGCAGCCTTTTTAAGAACTTGTTCCCAGGCGCTCCGAATATCAGCGGGCTTTTGTATCTTTTGTCCCTTTTCGGAAGGGAAAGTGTAAGAAGAGGGGCTGCTCTGCTGGTGAGCCAATCGATCCACCAAATCACACAAAGTATGTTTACGCGATTCGATATGCTTAAAATGGCGTCCTTCACGCATTGCTGCTTCCATCTGCTGAATCCAACGCTTCGCGTCGGTTTTCCTTTCAAACGTACGATTTTGTGGCGGATACCCGCAGCTGCACTTTCGCACGATAATGCGTTTTCCCATCTTTGGTAGGTCGCTCTTCAATTGTAGCCATTCTCAACTCATGCTTGTGAAAGCGAACACTCTACAAAAGCCTGGAATAATTGACAACAAGGGATTATGATCTACATTGACAGAAGATGTTTGTGTTAGCAAGGGACAAAATGGGACATTTATATATCCACTTCCCAAGTCCCCGTTTTTTTAGACCCCATTCGGCGCACTATCCCATCTTGCTTTAATTTCTGGACATTCCTCATGACTGTGCTGCGGTCTTTCCCTATGGCTTGGGCTATATCATCGTACGAAGCCTTTGCATTCCCAATTAAAAGATCTATTATTTGTTTTTGTAGAGGAGATAAAGGTGCATTTTTAGGTGCTTTTATAGGTGTATTTTGCACCTTTATTGCACCTTTATTTCTTGATTTTTTAGCATTACCTGGAGAGGAGTGCACCTTTATTCTGTGAATAATTGAGGTGAAGAGGCAGCCCTCTCTATCCTCGACAAAATCAATGTGCGACCAATGTTGAAGGGCACGGCGGATACCAGTCCCTAGCCCTCTATAAGGGAGTAAATTCTTAGCAATGAAGGATGCTAAAAACGGCACGTTGCTTTCTTTTGTATCGCCCAATTCTTACACCGTTCACCTGAACGTTTCGATTTAGCTGTGCATCTTCCCATAGTTTTGTGGCTTTTGTGGGTTTAGTTCCTCTCAATGATACATGGGGTCTTACGTAACTTTTTTATCCACTACCCCACCCGTCTTCATTTCATTTGCTATGACTGCTTTTCCCTCCCCAGATACATGAATGACCTGAATCTGCTGCTTACCCCCAGAGCGATATTTCAATAGCGTTTGCATCGTCTCATTGGCACAACGAAACAGCTTCACCGAAAGCTGAAAGAGTTCCTTCTTATGATAAAACATTTCATTGTAATTCGCATTGTGTAAGCATTGTATGCCAGAATCTTGCAAAGCAAGAAATTGCCCTAACAACAGCGCCTCTGTTTCATTTTGAGGCTCTAGAGTATGAAGCAAGGTCGTGACTTCTTTTAGGCGATGCTCATTGTCCTCTGCAGACATTGCCCAGGCAATCTTGGAAACAATGCGCTCGGCTATTTCAGGGTTCCTGCTGCCGGTCATTCCTTTAAGAGCGAGTTTCAATTTTTCAATAAATTCGGGAGAGTCTGGTTTTGTCTTATCCGACAGCTCAATCCCACATACCTCTCTGCGCCCTGTTTCAGGATTATCTCTAAACTGATACCTCAAAAAAACTTCCTCTACCTTCTCTTGAGCAGGTAAATTTTTTGATACACTCTGGGTCATATTTTCTTCTCCTTATGGTCAAAAAGGACAAAAACCACAAAAAGGCTACTTGTCCTCACAAAAAATGTATGGATTCACATAAAGAACCCGACTCGGTCTTCCCGTCTTTTTCTCCTGTTCTGCTTCGATGATGAAGTAGTTGTCTAAAAGCACTTCAATCGAGTCTTGCAGCTCCTTAGCCTTCTTAAATCGACTCTTATGTGCATATTGGCAATCCCTGAACGTAAAGCTCTCATATCGATTCGCTGCAACCCAGCGTAGAACAGCTTTGGCTCCCTCAAGTGCTGGGTCTGCCCCCATCAAGTCAAAAACAGCTTGTGCATGCTTTGATAGGTAGTGCCCTATTTTGATAGCTGCACCCATATCCTCCATGGAAATTGCTTGCATCCACGGCTTTTCAGATGCATATCTTGCGATGTGAATAAGAGCCCCTATTCTAGCAATTTGACCTGCAAGCTTGCCCGCCCAATCAGTCATGAATGCAAGGGGACCCCCCTCATCCATTTGAATCTCAATAGCACGAGAATAACCAAACCACTTTTCATATGCCTCTGGGGAAAGATTCAAGGCATATTGAGCATCACCGCTCATTTCATGCTCTAAAATCGCTTCGAGCACCCGATGATAGCCGGCTTCTACTTCTGGCAACATTGGAGATGCGTTTAAATCACGCTTCCCCAAGTTTGAACGTGGCATCGCATAAAGAAACCTTCCGAGCAACCCCCTCCCTCTAAAGGTTCGATTTTTTCCTAGCCCTTTCAAAACATCTGGTTGCGGGGTCAGTCCCATTGTCAGAATCGCCCGCTCCAGTAAATCGGGGGGTCTTCCCATCCGATTTACTCTCGCAGGACTTCCCGTGTGACTCTTTAAAAATAAATCTAAATTAGGAATGCCTGATGAATACCTACCAGCCAATATGTCAAAAATTCCAGCCTCATCGCTTAAGACAGCCATACACTCATGATTTAAGACCATGAGTGTTCCCAAATTTTCTGGTGTCACATCGCTTGTCCATAGCTGGGGAAAAGCAGGAGGTTCCTCAATCTTCTCCTCAAGAGTAAAAATTTCTTGTTGAAGTGCCTCAAAATCGCACTCTTTAGCCTTGGCAACCATATTTCGCAATTCCCTGATGCGCACCTCCAAGCTTTTATTCCTGGAGGTAATTTCTTTTATCAAGGGTTCAATTAACTTCTGCTTCTGCTTCTCATACTTCTCGATAGGTTTGATAGCAGCCGCTAAAACAGCCGATTTTCGGCTTCCAGGAGGAAGCGCAACTGCTGTCCAAAGATTCACCGGCTCACGATAGTCCGATTTGACCTGAACGACGTATTTATTGTGTGAGGCTGTCGCTAGGGCTGCCAATATAGTAAGCCCTGCTAAATCACGCGGGGTTTCTGTAGACCGAGACAATTCCCCAACAAACTTTTCAATCGCATCTGGAAAGACTCCTTCAGGGAAAGAAGGTGAATCAATTGCCCCCAAAGGAATGGGGGCTTGCCAATCATAAGAGGTTGTCATTTTCACCTCCTATGCTATCATTAGCTTTATCTGATGATTTAGAGTTTAGATGCTTGGAATTATCACCCGCTGACGGAGCGGTGCCAGCCGCTCCATCAGCCTTTTGAAGGAACTCCAATGCCCTAGCTTTTTCATCAGGTTCTAACAAATAGAATCCAGGATGACAGACCCTTCCGTCACGGTCCTTTGTTATAACCCTCCCTGTATGAATTTTCCACCCAGCCTGTCTCAGGTCATGTGTATTTTGAGCTGGGTTCAAAGCTCCTATCAACTTGAGGAGTTCGCTGACAAATACTCTATCCCGTTTGCTTAGCACTCCAAGAGGCGTTTATTTCTTGGATTCATGGTTCTTTTCTCCCTTTTCACTTTGTTGTTTGTCTATCCAATGGAAAAACGCTTGCTCATCCAGTAAAATTTTTCTCTTGCCAACTCTCTTTACAACGCAACAGAAGCCATTGTTATTGGCATCAAATATCAAATGCCTTAAAGCAGCTTGGCTAAATGCTGGGTGTTTCTGAGAAAGCTGAGGAACTGTGAGTAGATTTCTCACTGAAATACGCTCATGCAGTTCGTTTGCTATGTTTGACATCACTACCTCCTTACGGTTGAATTAGTTTTCAAACATTTACAATCCGAATTGTATGAAAAATGAAATTACAAGTATAATTTATGAACTGTTAGTTCAGATTCAATTGTATTTATATTCAAATACACAAAGATTCAGAAGAAGACAGCTAAAGAACACTGCCGAGAAAAATCGAAAAAGACATTCATTTTAGACGAAAATGACATTCGCAAAGATGTTTTTGAGAGAAAAAACAACAAAGAAAGTTGAAAACTACGTTGTCGAATTAATTTATTTACGCTTACGAGGTCCTACAGAGCTAGTTTTACGCTGATACCACTCATCCTCATAGTCCTTACCATCCCTTATAGCCCTAACAACCGCCCGCAACGACTTGAACTCATCAGAAAATTTAACAATTTCGTTTGCAGGGAGAGAAGCATACTTTGATTCCGGTGATATTTTTTTCATCAATCGTTTAGCCAACTCCGTAAGAAGAAGAGGCAATTTGACGGAGGATAAATTTAAGGACACTCCCTCCTCATCCGAACCTTCTTCTTCAGATTGATTACTTTCATGCCCCTGTTGGACATGCTTCAGATGCTCTGGAAGGCCAAATCCTTTACTGATAGCCCATTGGACAAAATCGACAAACTTAATAGAGGGAGGAGACTTCACAATAAATTCTGAGGACATCAAAACATCATAGATACCGAGATAATCGATAGCTTTTATGATTTGCATATCTCGCTCTTTAAGTTGCTCCATAGCGGGTTCTATTTGATAATACACCAAGACAGCCTCACATGGTTGCATAAAATCCTTCTGCAACCAATGAGGCTTCAGTGGAGTAATTTTTCTTTCCTGCTCAAGATACATCCTCTTTAATTCAATTTCTTTCATAACCTACCCAAAAATATTTTCATTCATTTTTGATACAATGTTTGCAGCATGCCCTTCGGACATATGCGCATACCTCTTAACCATCGCTAGAGTCCGATGCCCTAGCACTTCAGAAATCTCAGCAAGAGAAGCTCCATTCATCAAGAGATATGAAGCGCAGCAATGGCGCAAATCATGAAATCGAAAATTTCGAATCTGCGCCTTTTCTAAAGAAACCTCCCATGCAGTTCTAATATCGATTGGTTTTTGTGGCTTTTGTCCTTTTTGTCTTGGAAAAACAAAGAATGAAGGGTCATCGCTTTGCTCTCTGATTGATAAAAGAATTGCCTTAGTATGACTCGAAAGAGGCACAATGCGCTTGTCGCCATTTTTGGTTTCCAAAAGAACAATTTTATTTCTTTCAAAGTCCACATTTCCCCAGGTGAGATTCAAAATTTCTGCCCGCCGCATTCCTGTCGCTAGAGCAAGCGTAACTATGGGATATAAAAATGGGTTCCTACTCTCCTTGCACGCTTCTAAAAGACGAGTACGTTCATCTGTGTCTAAAAAGCGGACCCTCCCTCCAGGCTCTTTTGGCTTAGAGACCTTTCGCAATGGCGAATCTTCAATCCAACCCCACTCCCTCATAGCTACAGTAAATGCATGGGAAAGTGCAGCTAAATACCTAACTACAGTAGAATTAGAGCGCTTCTTCCCTCTGCAAGTTACTTCACCCAAAAGCAAATCTCGGTATTCAGCCACGAGAGCTGGTGTAATATCAGCAAGTGCATATGCACCCAACTTTTCTTTCCACCAAAGAAGCTGTGCCTGTTGCTTATCAAAGCTTTTTGGTTTACTCGGCAATACTTGCTCGATGTATCTATCGATTAATTCAGCAAGAGTTCGCTTTTTAGCTTCTGCTGTTTTAAAATGACGTCCTTCACGAATTGCGGTTTCAATTTGTTGAGCCCATCGCCTTGCATCTGTTTTCCTTGCAAAAGTAGCTGTTTGGGATGGATAGCCTTTAAGGCGAACCTGGACTCGGTAGGTGGTTTTGCCATCTTTGGAAGTACGCTCTTGAATGTTAGCCATGTATCCTCATGATAATTGAGGACACCATAACATAAGTCATGATAAGCCTGCAAGGGATAAGAAATCCCTTGCAAAACTAGGATAAAATCGGTAATGTCAGAGACAAAAAAATCAAACGCTGCTGATTTGGCACACTAGTGGCACAATCAAGAAATTTTTACTCATCTTTTTAATCTATTTTCTATTCTGTTATCATCTGTTGGCAAACGAGTTACCTATGGAAAAAATAATTTACTTAAACGGCCCTTCAAGCTCAGGAAAAACGACATTGGCCAAGGCTTTACAAAATTCTTTTGAAGAACCCTTTCTCCATCTTGGCATCGATAAAATTATTGGTTTCATGCCCGCTAAGATAAACAATTGGGAAGGAGGCTCTGCGCCTCTTGGGTTTTCCTGGGAGGCCGATACTGACCCAGAAGGACATCGCATTTTTCATGTAAGAGCTGGCCCCTTTGCAAAACGCATTGTGCGCACCCTTAAAGATATTGCCATCCTCCTGACCTCTCAACATTACAACCTGATTATCGATGATGTAGCGTTCGGAACGGTTGAAGTTGAAGAGTGGAAGCAGGTGTTAAAAGATTATAATGTGCTGTATGTCGGCGTTGTCACCCCTCTAGGAATTCTGGAAGAAAGGGAACGTACTCGAGGAGACCGATGTGTTGGCTCAGCACGGGCTCAATACTACAAGGTTCATGAAAACGTTGCCTATGACCTTGAAATAGACAGCCACGCCCATTCACTGGAAGAAAATGTCGCAAAAATCAAAAGAGCACTTGCCGAAAAGTCAAAACCCAATGAGCCATCATGAAGACACTATCGGCTTCCAAGGTGGGCATGTTAAAAAATGCCCTGCATTATATGCACATGAGCGAGCTAAAAGAGCTATGCCAAAAATTGGCTCTCCCCGAGAGGGGCAAAAAGGGAGAAATTATTCAAAGAATTTGTTGCTATTTGGAAGATGGAACCGTACTCAAGCAGCCTCAAATCCCTTCAGCTTCAAAAGCTCAGAAAAATACACGCTATCCTTTAGCACCATCAACTCTTATTTTGCATGGCAACTACAAAAATGATGAGAAGACCCGAAAATTCATGAAGAGTCTTGTAGGAAACCATTTTCACTTTACGGCATTTGGACAAGATTGGATTAAAAATCGATGGATAGAAGGTAACCCTCCCACTTATGCAGAGTTCGCCCAATTTTGGCAAAATGAACACCTCAATAGACAACAAAGAAAAGCTAACCCAAAGCAAGAATGGGCTTACCTCAATTTTATGCAAAAATACAGCGACAAATACCCAAAAGCCTCTCAGAAAGAGATAACCGCAGCATGGGAACGCGAACGTGGCAAACAAGTCGAAATAGTTTGGAGTACATTGAACAAGTATTTATAATCCAAAAGATTATTCAATTTTAATATCAAAAAAACTTAGCAATGCGAGTACTTCTGGTGGTGAGAAAGTCGCTTTCTTCAAGATATTAGCTTGAGGATTGATGGAGTAATTGACAGCACCTCTAAAATCGGCTTTGGAGAGCTCACAATGATGAAAAATAGTCCCCTCTAAGTCAGTTTGCTGAAAATCAGATTCCGACAACTGCGTGTCATTGAAATAGCACTCCTTGACCTTGCTCCCGCAAAAACGTGTTTTCCTCATCTTCAATTCAGAAAAATTACAGGCCATTACGATGCTTTTCTCAAAGCGAATGGAGAAAAAGGTTCTGTCACATTTATGAAATTCAGCTCCCACAATTTTGCTCTCCTCAAAGAATACATCTTGAAAACGGCAACCCTCAATGTTGGTCGAATCCATACTACAATTTTTAAAAGCACACTCTGAAAAACTGGCATTGCGGAAATTGCATCCAGAAAAACGACAGCTTATAAAAACACAGTGTGTAAAGGAACATCCTGAAAATGAGATATTTGAAAAATCTTTGCCTTTAAATTCTTTCTCTTCTTCGGATTGTTTGGGATAACTTTTCATATTTCCAACACATGATTTTGAAAAAATTTCAGCAACTCAAGGTAAGCTTCTTGCATCGATAGAGATAAACCACATTCAGACGCAAGGCTTTCAAATAATGGAAGCCATTCAGAGGGCGGAGGACCAAGATTTTCGGGTAAAGCATGTGTGCCACGCGCACCATACACTTTTTGCAAAGTATCTTTGAAACGCCTTCCATCAATGGGGCGATATTCCTTGAGCAACAGCATGTCAATTAAATCTTTCACGCGAGAGTTTTGTTTTTGCTCTCGGGGAAGGGTATAGGCATGTAGCTTTTCTGCGAACTGCTGTTCAATCGAAATCATCCACATCTTAGGCGCATCGATGCCACAATATTTCAGCCAGTCTAACCCCTCTACTTGCTCTATTTCGTCAACCACGACATCGGCCCCCACATCGAGCTGGAACCTTACAAAAAGTCGCCTGTCGATAAAGGAAGACACAGAATAGCGCGCCCCTCCATAGGGTGCATTATCCAAGTCCATTTGGGCAGGTCCAACCTCAAAGGTAAAATAATCTTTTAGGTCCACTTTCACTAAATTGCGCAACTCTCGAGCAATGACATGTTCAATCGCTACATCAAATGCATTGATTCTGCGCAAGCAAGTCAAATCAATATCTTTCGTTGCCCGTGCCGTAGCAAAGCGCAATTCCATGGCATATCCCCCCTTAAGAACGAAACTATCCGAGCCTTGATGAAATATTCTAGCTAAAAGCCTCTCAAAGGCAACTTTCCGTCTAAGACGTTGCAAATCTTGATTACTGTTAGTCGCGATGCTCTTTAAGCGAGCTTCCAAGCTTCTGCGGAAATCGGTCGGTGTTTTAAAACTTGTCATTCAATAATCTCTTCATTTTAAAGTGGATATTGGGATGTGTCTTTTCGAGAGAATGCAGTTCTTCTTCGGCAACAAGTCCCCTCTCTAACGCTTGATGCACAGCCTGAGCGAGAAAATTGTCGGCTACTGTTTCTGCTTCAAAGACATCCAGCAGTGTCCTAAAAGGAGCCGTTACCCGGTAGCCTTGCCTTTGCTCTATCTCGGATTGGCCCAAATTCGCATAATGCAGGCATAGAACTTTTGGGATTTCAATGCGTCTTCGAAAGCCACGAGGAACCGTCATATGCATTTTAGATGGCATCACATCTGACAGCTCCTGAATATCGAGAGCGGTCTCATGTGACCATACGCCTTGGGGAATATCCTTTAAATTCCTACTCCAGAGACTCCATAATACAAGTTCGGACCGGTCGGTCACGGGGTATCTCGCTAATCGATAAATACCCCTGCCCTCCTGAGTCCATTCTCCTGAAGCAAGTCTTAAATGAAAGTTAGACCGCGCATAGCCACATTCTTCCGCTTGTTTTGCAGTAAAAAAGCCTTGTTGTCGGTCTGCTATCTCAAAGAGTTGGTCTTGGCTTTTCATACACCAATGTTATAATTTTTATGATATTGGCGCAACATCTTAAGTGAGAAAATGTTCTGATATAACAAACTCTTTAAGGAATAACAACTTAAAATCGTTCAGTCTATAGATTCAGATTTGGAACGTAATAGTGAATACGTCTATTGATGAGACGTTGCATTCAGTTTTGAAATATATTCGCCGAACTTCTTTACCATTATTTGAGGGTTTTCTACCCAAATAAAATGACCTGCATTTTCAACGTAAATTAATTCAATATTATCACGCCCAAATCTTTCGTCATTTTCAAATAGCGAAAAAGGACAGATACAATCATATTTTGAACCAAAAATAAGCGTAGGAACATTTTGGGGTATCCATTCTGCTGTAAAGTTTATTTCCACAGCCTTTTTTTGCCACCATCCTGCAGGCAAATACTGAAACTTTAGCTTTGAAACTAGGGCTCGACCTTCCTCTAAAGTCTCTTTCGGAAAATAGTAGGGCATGCAGGCATCTATAGCAATTTCAAATGTACTCTGTGAAGGATTTAATGCCAGTTCTTTTATTTCTTTACGCACATCGGGTAAATCAAATTGCTTGGCATATTCAACAGCTGCCTCTAGCCAAAGGGAAGGGGCAGAACTAAGAATTACAAATCCTTTCAATTGACTCTCAAGCTCAGGAAAAAGCAAAGGAAACATTCCCCCAAATGAATGCCCAACTAAAATTGGGTTCTCAAATTTTTGAATGATAGATGGAAATATCCCAAACCACTCATCATAATCATACGAAACACCGTCTTCTACGTTAGTCCCATTTCCAGGCATATCAACCAAGCTACGATAATAGCTAGAATCAGCTCCTGGTCCACCGGGAAGGAAAATCCAGTTGTAGCTTTCTTTATCGTTCATTGAGTACAATTCATATCTCACATGATTAGAATCATATGAATATTGAGATGAGTTTATTGATTCCACTGTTTCGATTCCTTTTGCTTTGAAATATCTCTTACTATCATGATGACTTCATCTGCTGAAAATAAATCTGAGATGGTCGTTTCAGCTGAAGCGTTTAAAGTCTCTCGATAAATTTTTTGCGCGCTGTTATCTGTCCTAGTAGTAACGATGATATGTTTCAAAACAGCCTCTCTTGTAGCTAATTCTTCTTTGACTAGAGATAGGGAAGAGTTAATCAGATTGGAGCCTATCCCCTGATTTCTCGATTCAGGTAAAACCGCAATTTGCTCAAGTTCCAACACAACCTCTTTTCTAAAACCACTTTTTTCCGTCCACTGAATATAGCCAACAATTTCATTATCAGCATAAGCCACAAAAATCCTAATTCTTGGATAAGCTCTAAAATTACATAGTATCCATTCTTCAGAGTTTAGCTGCCTGGAAAAAGACTGTGCGTGAACTGCCGCAACGGCAGCTACATCACTCAATTCCATTCTACGAATTTTATATCGAGTATCCGTGTTTGTCATTGGGGAGTGTGCCATAGGTGTGCCGTACAAACATAGCAAGGTTATGAATCTTGTTTTGAGAAATCATAACCTGCTTAGTATAAGTTTGCTCAGAGCGGGACTCGAACCCGCACGGGCAAAAGCCCAAGGGATTTTAAGTCCCTAGTGTCTACCATTCCACCATCCGAGCGACCATACAACTCCATGTAACTAAAACTACTATTGGCTTTAGAAAAGCCTCTAAAGAGTTTTCTTGATCTTCCAATTAGATACAAGTCCTATAAGCCATCCTTATTCTTCCTTTGCTGAGTTTGATCCGTTATCTGAGTGATCTACGACAACCTCGTCTTGATTTAATAGGATATCTTCTCTAGCTTCTATTTCTTTGGTACTTTTTGGTATCGCCTCTTTACGTTGGTTCATGGTTTCAAAGATCAGATTCGACGGAGGAGGGATCAAGGTAGGTTTTTCGATATGTTTAGACGAGAGGTGTTTTTCAGGTTTCATTACTGATTCTCCTTCCTTAATCTCTCCATCTTGATGATCCTGCGACTGCTCATTCGTTCCACGACGTTTGCGAACACGACGACGCTCTCGACGTTTCTCAACTTTTTGTTCTTGAGACCCAGATGATTCTAATTCTACAGAAGCATTTTCCGACTGTTTCCCTTCACGAAAAGATTTCACTGCTGTGTCACGTCCACCAGCAATTTTAATTCCTTTTTCAATTGCAGGCGTTTTTAAAACAACCTGAGTTTGACGGACTTCGATCACTGCATACTCACTCATCGGAACTAAAAAAAGCTTAGGTTTTTCTAATGAACGATAAAAAGAACTGCTTCCAAATGAAACCACTTCTATTGCATCAACAAAAAACTCTTCTTCTCCTCTGCTGTTGCGCAAGACTAGTTTATATCCATCCTTAGCATTAATTATCGTTTCTATAAGAGGCTCTCGAGTAAAATTCACATTAATCCCTTTGGTTCTTGATTAGCTATATAATGAATAAGATCTATTACACGACACGCATATCCAATCTCATTATCATACCAAGCTATGAGCTTAAAAAATCGGTCATTGAGTGCGATTCCAGCTTTAACATCAAAAATTGAGGAAAAAGTCGACCCTATAAAATCAGAAGAGACAACTTCTTCCTGACAATAATCTAAAATGCCTTTCATGGATCCCTGCGCTGCTTCAAACATTTTTTCACAAATTGCTTCGTAAGAGGTTGCACGAGTCAAACGAATAGTCAGATCAACTACAGACACATCAGCAATAGGCACACGAAATGCCATGCCTGTGAATTTCCCTTTTAGTTTAGGCAAGCAGAGTCCTACAGCCTGAGCTGCCCCTGTTGAAGAAGGAATAATATTTTGATGTGCACCACGCCCTCCACGCCAATCTTTCTTAGAAGGGCCATCTACCACAGATTGAGTAGCAGTCATGGCGTGAATGGTGGTCATGAGTCCCTCTTCAATCCCAAAATGGTCTAATAAAACCTTAGCAAGAGGGGCTAAACAATTTGTCGTACATGAGGCGTTCGAAACAATTCTATCTTTATCAGGATCATAATTTGTGTGGTTAACACCCATAACAAAAGTCGAAACATCTCCTTTGGCAGGAGCTGTAATCACAACACGTTTCGCACCTGCTTGCAGATGCTGCTGAGCCATTGCTTTTCCAGTAAATAACCCTGTAGCTTCAATAACGTAATCAATATTTAATTTTTTCCATGGTAAAGCAGTTACATCTTTTTCATTTAAGACGAGAATTTTCTTGTTGTCTACTAAAAGGGTTTCTTCTTGAATCTCAATTTTGCCACTGAAACACCCATGAGTCGAATCAAACCGAAGCAGATACCCCAAGTTATCTAAGGGAACAAGATCGTTAACTGCAACCACTGTGATATGAGGATATTTTAAAGCACGTTTTAAAACATGTCTTCCAATACGACCCAATCCATTAATCGCAATTCTTATCCCCATAATTGTCTCCTTTGTAAGAGATATAATGGATTAAGGAAACTTCTGAAAAAAATAACTACATTTGGGAAATTTTTCACTTAAAAAGCACGAAAAAACTTTTCTTATTCATTTAGAAATTCAAGTATACAAATCGGTGCATTATCACCTACTCTATTCATCATGGGGATAATTCGTGTATATCCTCCCTGACGATTGATAAAACGAGGACCTAGCACATCGAAAAGCTTGCTGACAATACCTCGATCTACATTTTGAGCTGTTTTGCTTCCCTCTTTCATTTGTCTTGCTTGTTTACTTGTTAATCGATTATGACGAACCATTAATTTGCTAATCACAGCTCGACGATTTGCAAGTGTATTATTTTTTGCCAAGGTAATAATTCCATCAGCATATCTACGCATCACTTTTGCTTTGGCAAGAGTAGTCTTAATACGCTCTTTATTGATTAAAGACTTTAACATATTCGCAATCATACAACGATTATGTGAAGAGGTACGTCCTAGCTTTAGATTCCTCTTGCGATGTCTCATGATACCGCCTTCTTATGTTCTTCTAAATATTCATCAATTTTATCTTTTACATTGTGTTCTGTTACACCAAATCGAGACAAATCCATTCCTAGACCAAGTTCCATCTCTGTAAGCTTTGCTTTAATTTCGTTTAGTGACTTTTTACCAAAATTACGAAATTGTAGTAATTTAAGTTCTGGCATGACTACAAGTTCACCTATCGTTTCTATATTCGCACCATTGAGACAATTTGTCGAACGAACAGAAAGCTCAATTTCATTAATACTCAAAACAAGCTTAGACATGACATCATCAAAATCACTATCACTACTGATAGCAGCATCTTCAAATGTAATTTGACGCTGATCAATTGTTTCAAAAATAGCGAGGTGTTTAACTAGGATTTTTGCAGCAAAAGCAAGTGCTTCCTGGGGTGTGACCCGACCATCAGTTGTGACATCAAGAATTAAACGATCAAAATCAGTATCTTGCCCAACTCGTGTATCTTCAACAAAGTAATTCACAATACGTACTGGCGAAAATATTGAATCCACAACAATCTCATCAGCTGTTGGATTTACAATCACATGCCTTTCAGAAGGAACATATCCACGCCCAATCATGACTTTCAGTTTAATTCGGCGATTCATCGGCTTTGTTACAGTAAAAATGGGTAAATCAGGATTAACGACTTCAAAATCACTATTGGAAATAAGATCTCCAAGAACGATAACTTTTTGTCCTGAAGAACCTAAATCTTCATTAGTAATTTGCAAACTTTTTGTCAAAGTATGCTGTTCTCGTCTATTAGGCATGTTATCTAAAGGAAGACGACGGAGAAGAGCACTTTTTAAATTAAGAATAATATTCGTTACATCTTCAATAACACCTTCAATGGCCATATATTCGTGTGGAACACCTTCCATAAAAAAGGCAATAATTGCAGGCGCTTCAATAGCTGTTAGAAGCATACGACGTAAACTATTACCAATAGTGTGCCCAAAACCTCTTTCAAAAGGCTCTGCAATGAAGCGTGCATAATTATTTGAGACACTTTCTTCATCAATTTTAATCATTTCAGGCATTTCAAACTTATTATAAAGAATAGATGGCATCTCTTGATCTCCTTATACTCTACGACGACTGGATGAACGACATCCATTATGAGCGACGGGTGTTTCATCTCTAATAATAGTTACCTGTAAACCCACACTAATAAGTGCACGTACAGCTGACTCTCGTCCAGACCCTGGTCCTTTAAGATTGACTTCAACTTCTTTCATACCCATTGTCATGGCAGCTTTCCCTGCATCTTGAGCAGCAACTGTCGCTGCAAAAGCAGAAGACTTACGTGACCCTTTGTAGCCAACTTTTCCAGCAGATGACCAAACAACAACATTTCCAGAAGGATCAGCTATAGCGATAATCGTATTATTAAAGGTAGCCTTAACATATACAATGCCTGCAGGAATGTTACGAATGACTTTTTTTCGGGTTTTCCCGACCTTTTTTACTTGCGGTTGTTTGACCAAAAGAGTCTCCTAAATTAAATTTATTTCTTTTTACCAGCAACTGTTCGTTTTTTGCCTTTTCGAGTTCGTGCATTTGTTTGAGTTCGTTGTCCACGAACTGGAAGGCCAAGTCTATGTCTAAGACCACGATAACAATGAATATTAATTAAGCGCTTAATATTGCTTTGAACCTGTCTTCGAAGATCTCCTTCTACAACATAATCTTTCTGCAACACTTCATTTAAACGGACAATATCGTCATCCGTTAATTTCTCTGCACGCATATTGGGATCCAAACCTAGTTTGGCAATAATTTCTTCGGAACGAAATCGACCAATGCCATAAACATAAGTTAAACTAATCACTAGTCGTTTTTTCCCAGGAATATCTATGCCAATAACACGTGTCATACTTTCTGTCCTTAACTTTAAATCCGCAAAATTCTATCAAACATCTAACTTAAAATCAATT
Source organism: Chlamydiales bacterium (assembly GCA_041395025.1). NCBI lineage: Bacteria > Pseudomonadati > Chlamydiota > Chlamydiia > Chlamydiales > Chlamydiales bacterium. Next base: position 985,466 of record JAWLBH010000001.1, on the reverse strand, counting down.
TATAGCTTATCTTTTACTTCTTTTCATGAATCCTTCATAGCGCTTCATTAAAAGATGAGATTCTATTTGTTTCATTGTATCAAGTACAACTCCAACTAAAATGAGTAGAGCTGTTCCTCCAAAAAAGTAACTAATACTTGGATCAATATGCAAAATTTTCCCAATCATTGAGGGAAGAATAGCAATAATTGCAAGAAATATTGCGCCAATTAAAGTAATACGATTCATAGTTGATTCTAAAAAATCTTGTGTAGGCTTTCCTTGGCGAATCCCAGGAATAAATGCCCCATTTTTTTTCATATCTGAAGCAATTTGTTCCGGATGAAACTGAGTAGCTGTCCAAAAATAAGTAAAAAATAAAATAAGAAGTACATAAACAAATGTATAAAAAAAACTCCCTGGAGTCATGGCTACTGCAATTGATCCTAAGAATCCACTACGCCCGAGGAATTGGACTAAAGTAGCAGGAAACATTAAAAGAGAAGAGGCGAAAATTACAGGAATCACTCCAGCATAATTTATTTTTAAGGGGACATAAGATCCTCCTCCTTGAACTTCACGCCTTCCTACAACACGTCTGGCGTATTGAACAGGAATTTTACGTACACCTTGAATAATAAGAATGGTTGTAATAATCACACAGACAAAGACAGCTAATAAAAGAAGAAGAGAAGAAAAATTAAGCTGACCATTTTCTTGTGAATCAAGATTTAACTGCTTAATTACTGAACCAATCGTTGAAGGCAGCGAAGAGATGATTCCTAAAGCAATAATCAAGCTCATTCCATTTCCAATACCCTTTTCTGTAATCTGTTCTCCTAACCACATTAGAAAAACCGTTCCTGTTGTCATGGTTAAAATAGTGACTATAAAAAAAATCCAAGGAATCCCAAAAAGCTGAATTACCAACATTTCTGAGAGAATAATTCCTGGATTTTCCTGATTCATTCCAATTGCATAGCGTGCAAATAACATCGATTGCACAATGGCTAAAAAAACCGTTAAAATACGTGTATATTTATTGACTTTTCTTCTTCCAGCATCAGGATTTTCACGTACTTCCCTTTGAAGATTTGGCATAAGAGCAATCAATAGCTGCATAATAATAGAAGCAGAAATATATGGAACCACACCCAAAGCAATCACAGTCATTTGAGCAAATGCCCCTCCAGAAAAAATATCCACTAGCTGAAAAAGATTTTGACCCCCTCCTGTAGCCTGTTTAAAATAGGCAAGAGCGAGTTCACCATTAATTCCAGGAACTGGGATGAAAACCCCAATTCTACAAACAATTAATATCAATATAGTGAATACAATTCGCTGCTTAAGCTCTGTGATCATCCCAATACGTCTGACGGTCTCAAGCATATTTAAATCAAAATCCCAGTTGCTTTAATTTTCTTTTTCGCTCCATAAGAAAAACTCTCTACTTGAAAAGAGACTTTTTTTAACAATTCTCCATCAGCCAATACCTTAACCCCATTTGACTGTCCTTTGATAAATCCTTTTGCTTTTAACGTTTCTAAATTCACAATCTCTCCCTCATCATACATTGCATTAATTTGTTTGAGATTGATTGCATGCAATTTTTTTGCGAAACGAAAATTTGAAAAACCACGAGTGGGGACTGTTTTATGAAGAGGAACACCTCCTCCAATATACCCTAAACGCTTTGTATAACCAGAGCGTGCACCCATCCCCTTATGTCCTCGACCACAAGTTTTTCCTCGTTTAGAACCAGGGCCACGACCTAAAAGTTTAGATCTCTTCTGCTTACGAGAAGTATTTTTAAGCAATGCGAGCTTGATCATCAAACTAATCCTCTCATTTCCATGGATTCTTTTCGATTTCTTAACTGTGACAGGGCTTTAAATGTGGCTTTAACTTGATTAATGGGATTATTTGATCCAATACTTTTAGCAATCACATCACGAACACCAGCAAATTCTAGAATTGAACGAATCCTTGATCCTGCCACTACCCCTGACCCTTCAGGAGCTGGTTTAAGCAAAAGTTTTGCTCCGTCAAAATCAACGATTACCTCATGAGGAATTGTGGTACCTTCTATTTCAAAAGTTATCAGGTTTTTACGTGCAGCTTCTCCTCCTTTACGGATTGCATCAATTAACTCATTTGCTTTAGCAAAACCATATCCAACATAACCATTATGATTTCCTACTAAAATGAGTGCTGAAAAGCTAAATTTACGCCCACCTTTCACAACTTTTGAGCAACGATTTACAAAAAGTACTTTTTCTTCTAAATCTTCTTCATTTTTTCCTGGCATACGATACTTCTCCTAGAATTCTAAGCCACCTTCTCTTGCACCATCCGCTAAAGCCGCCACCAAACCATGATATTTAAAACCACTACGATCACATACGACTCGACTCACAGACTGCTGTTTTGCTAGTTCGGCAATTTTTAATCCAAGCTGTTTTGCAGATATTTGATTCTTTCTATTATGACTAGCGGAAGAAAAGTCTTTTGAAAGAGTCGACATACTCGCTAAGGTAATAGCCTTCTCATCGTCTATTAATTGAACATAAAGGTGCTTATTACTTTTCATAATACATAAACGTGGCCTTTCAGAATTACGCAATTTTTTTCGACTACGTAAGACTCTCTTTTTTCGAGTTCGAATGGCTTTCGCTTGACTACTATCCATGATAATTATCCTACTTTTTGCTAGTTTTACCAGCTTTACGACGTACATATTCATTATCATAGCGAATTCCTTTTCCTTTATAAGGTTCAGGAGGACGCTTTGCACGAACATCGGCAGCAAACTGACCAACAGCCTGTTTATCAATCCCTTTAATAGAAATAAGCGTGTTTTTTTCAACGCTTAATTCAAGGCCTTTGGGAATAGGCATTTTCATTGAATGAGAGAGCCCTATTTGCAAATCAAGAAAATTTCCTTGAACAGCTGCACGAAATCCTACACCAATCATTTCTAGACGCTTCTCAAACCCCTCTACTACTCCTTTAACCATGTTAAAAATGAGCGACCAATAGAGTCCAAGAAAATTGGTCTTTTCTTTTAGTTCGGGAGATAATTCCACTTTTATTTGATGATTTTGGACCACAACTTCGATTCCTTTCATTAATTTAAGTTCCAAACTCCCTTTAGGACCCTTAACTTCAAGAGTACAATCATCCTTATGAATTTCAACTTCTTTTGGAAAGACAATGGGTAATTTTGCTTTTCGAGACATGAAAATTTAAATCCTCCTAATTACCAAACTTGGCAGATTAATTCCCCGCCTAGATTTTGTTTACGAGCAGTTTGATCATCCATTAATCCCTTCGATGTTGAAATAATTGAAATTCCCATCCTACCTAATACTGTTGGAATCGATTTAGCTTTTACATACTTACGAAGAGAAGATTTTGACACTCTTTTTAAACCATGAATCACTCTTTCTCTCTCATCTGTATATTTAAGAAATATACGCATGGTTTTACGTTTATTTTCTTCTTTGACTAAGTAATACGCGATAAAACCATTGTCTTTCAAAATTTTAACTATTGACTCTAGGAGTTTACTACAATGTATATCTAAATAAAAATGTTTCCCCATCGAAGCATTACGAATCCTAGTGAGTAAATCGGCAATTGGGTCATTTACCATTTATGGCTTCTCCTTCCTAAATTCATCTATAAAAGGTAATCCAAGCTTTGTTAATAGCTCAATACATTCCTTATCTGTTTTTGCATTAGTCACAAAAGTAATATTCATTCCTTGAGTGCGTTTTGATTGATCAAGATTAATTTCAAGAAAAATCTGCTGATCTTCAATACCAATAGAATAAGACCCTCTTCCGTCGCATTTTTTGCGAAATCCGCGAAAGTCACGAATACGAGGAGAAACAATATTAAAAAACCGATACATAAAATCATACATACGCTTACCACGCAAAGTCACCTTTGCTCCTATGATTTGACCTTCTCTAAGCTTTAAACCAGCAATTGACTTACGTGCACCGGTTAAAATTGGTTTTTGACCCGATAACATTGTCAATTCTCTAACCGCATCTTGTAAAGCATTTTTATCTTTAGAAGCCTCTGCAAGCCCCATACTAATCACAATTTTTGTGACCATAGGGATTTGCATAGGATTTTTATACAAAAATCTCTTCATTAGTGCCGGTTTAATTTCTGTACAGTATTTCTCTTTTAGTATTGACATTGTTTTTATGCCTTTAATTCTTTTTGCTTCGAGAACGATACAAATGTTCTTTCTGATCACGCAAATAGTAAATTTCTTTTTTACCTTGTTTGTTAAAGCGTTTTCGCAATTTTACCACTTCTCCCCCAACAGAAGGTTTGATATTAGAAATATCTATGCTACATTCAATATCAATAATTTGCCCTTTTTGATTCTGTTTAGTGGGTTTCATATGTTTTTTACGAAGATTCACACCCTCAATCACAACTCGTTGATGATTAATTGAAATGATTTTTCCTACTTTTCCTTTATCATTTCCTGCAATCACAACTACTTCATCATCTTTACATAAAAGCGTCTTTTTCATACTAAATGACCTCTGGAGCTAAAGAGCTAATCTTAATATAACCACGCTCACGTACTTCACGAGCAATCGGCCCAAAAATACGAGTACCCCGTGGACTCCCTTTATCATCAATAATCACACAACTATTGCTATCAAAACGCAACCAAGATCCATCAGACCTTTTAATATATCGATGTGTTCGAACAACCACAGCTTTAACTACTTCGCCTTTTTTAATTTGAGCATCTGGTTCAGCTTCTCGAACTGAACAGATAATCACATCCCCAACATGCGCATAGCGGCGTTTGGAACCACCAATGACTTTAAAACATTTGACCTTTTTCGCCCCAGTATTGTCAGCAACTTTTAGTTGAGATTCTTGTTGAAGCATATCTCCATTCCACTTAATTAAATTATGATTTTCTAACTACACGCCAATTTTTCAATTTCGAGATTGGGCGCGATTCCATAATAGTCACTACATCTCCCTCTTTAAGAGTCTCTACATGCTCATCGTGAGCATGATAATTTGTAGAACTACGAACGACTTTTCCATAAAGGGGATGGCGATAAGTCCTTTCAACACGAACAACGACTGTTTTTGCCGCTTTTTTGGAAACCACAATCCCCGTTTTAGTTTTTCTATTTCCTCTCTCAGACTGACTCATGAGATATTCTTAATCCTTCTTTAAACTTCTTTCTTTTTTTATGGTAAGAATCCGTGCAATTTGTTTACGTGTTTGACGAAAAAGGTGTGTTTTTTGAGTTTTGCTATCTAAGCGCTCACTTCTTAAATCAAAAAGCTCTTTACGAAAAGTCTCAAGATCTAAGTCAAGTTCCTCATTACTTTTACTTCTAAATTTTTCAACCTTATTCACTGCTTATTCCTTTCTATACCGTTTCAACACGCTCAACAAATCGTGTTCTTAAACCGAGTTTCGCTGCTGCTCTTCTTAAAGCATTCTGCGCATCCTCACGAGATACATTAGCCACTTCAAAAAGAACACGACCAGGACGCACAACTGCCACCCAATGATCAGGAGCCCCTTTTCCTTTCCCCATCCTTGTCTCAGCAGGTTTCTTACTCACTGGTTTATCTGGAAAAATACGAATCCAAACCTTACCCTGCCTTTTGAAATAACGGTTGATCGCAACACGGCAAGCTTCAATTTGCTGACTAGTAATACGACCTCGATCAAGTACCTGCATTCCAAAGTCACCAAAACTAATAAAATTGCCTGCTTTACTTAACCCAGTATGATGCCCTTTTTGCTGCTTACGAAATTTAGTACGCTTTGGGATAAACGACATAAGTGTAGCTCCTATCCATTATTATTTACCTTAAATAGATTACTCACCTTGATTAATCCACACTTGCACACCAATACATCCGTAGGTTGTTTCAGCTCGAGATGTTGCATAATCAATATCCGCTCTTAAAGTATGAAGAGGAATACGACCTTCTTTATACCACTCACTCCTTGCAATTTCAGCTCCTCCAAGACGACCGGAAACACGAATTTTTACACCTAAAGCCCCTGCATCCAAACAGCCCTGCATAGCTTTTTTCATAACTCTTCTAAAGGCGACTCGCCTTTTTAATTGATAGGCAATCCCATCTGCAACAAGCTGAGCATTAAGATCAGGTCGTTTAATTTCTTCTACTTCGACCCAAACTTCTTTACCTGTTAATTGACGCAATTCAATTTTAAGTTGTTCAATTTCAGTACCTTTTTTTCCAATTACAATTCCTGGCTTCGCAGTATGAATAGTAACTTCAATTTTTCCACTCATCCGACGAATGGTAAAATGAGAAGCTCCTTGACAACAAGATTTTTTCTTTAAAAATTCACGAATTCGAAAATCTTCAATCAAAAGAGTCCCAAACTCTTGTTTGTTCCCATACCATAAAGAACGCCATTTTTTGGTAATACTGGTACGGAGGCCAATTGGACGAACTTTCTGTCCCATTTTATTTTTGCTCCTTAGCTATTTTTTCCCCGACAACTACAGTAAAATGGCTCGTTCTCTTTAAAATAGGAGACCTGCCTCCTCGACATTTTGATTTGCTACGCTTATAACGCGATCCTTCATCTACTTTTACTTCTAGTACAAATAACTGATCCCGACGAGCATCCCATTTCATTTCAGCATTAGCAACAGCACTACCAAGAGTTTTTTTTAGCAAACGCCCTCCCTTACATTGGCTGTAATTTAACTGCATTTCTGCATCACTAACCAAACAACCCCGGATAAGATTGGCAACCAACCTAGCTTTACGTGGGGGAATACGGACGAATTTTGTAATTGCTTTAGATCTCTCCATGTATCTTCACTTCTTGATTGGATGGGATTTAAATAACCTGGTTGGTGAAAACTCACCAAGTTTGTGTCCGACCATCGTTTCGGAAACAAATACAGCTAAAAATTTACGACCATTATGCACTTCAAAAGTATGTCCAATCATTTCAGGAATGATCATTGAACGACGAGACCAAGTTTTAATCGCAATCTTTTTTCCTTCTGCATTCATTTTTCTCACTTTATTTAAAAGATGATGATCAACAAATGGTCCTTTTCTTAACGATCTACCCATAGACTACTTCCTACGATCCTTGACAATCCATTTTTTTGTTTTTCTTTTATTTCTTGTACGAAATCCTTTTGTTGGCTTTGCCCATGGAGTCTGAGGAATATACCCATTATGACGCCCTTCACCACCACCATGCGGATGGTCAACAGGATTCATAGCAGTACCCCGAACTGTAGGACGAATCCCTTTCCAACGATTTCTTCCAGCTTTTCCCTCTACTCTTAAACTGTGGTCAGCATGAGAAACTTCACCAAAAGTTGCAAAACAAGACTCATTGATGAGCCTAAATTCTCCAGATGGCATTTTAATAGTAGCATATCCATTAGCTCGAGCTACTAATTGTGCTGAAAGGCCAGCCGAACGCACCAGTCTACCTCCCCCTCGTGGCCGCATCTCTATATTATGAATTAATGAGCCTAAAGGCATTAATTTAAGGCTCATAGAACACCCTACATTAAAAGGACTCTTATCACCTGAAGAGACGAGATCCCCTCTTTTCAATCCTTTTGGAGCAAGAATATAACGCTTTTCACCGTCTACATAAAACAAGAGAGCAATGTGAGCAGAGCGACATGGATCATACTCAATTGAAGCAACCTTTGCAGGAATATTCTCCTTATCTCTTAAAAAATCGATGATGCGATAGTGACGTTTATGCCCACCTCCTCGATGACGGCAAGTAATATGACCATTGTTATTACGCCCACTCAGACGCTTTTTTTGAAGAAGCAAAGTTTTCGTCGGCTTAATTTTACTTTTGAGTGCTTTTCCTTTCACCACTTTTTCACGAGTGAGCTCATGGAAAAGCGGTAAAATAAGATGACGTTGAGAAGGAGTCGTTGGTTTAAATTTTTTAGGCATTGTAAATTCTTAACTAAATTTGATCAATTAGATCACCGGGTTCCATTGTCACAATGGCTTTCTTATAAGCAGAAGTCATACCCTCTTTACGTAACCCTCTTTTCTTCTTTTTTTTTCGTTTTGTATAAAGAGTATTAACTTTTGTGACTTTTATATTCTTTTCTTTATAAATCGTTTCAATTGCACAAGCAATTTGCTGTTTGTTAGCCTTGCGATCAACAATAAAAACATATTTTGGTGATTTAAATCTCTCTATTGATTGATTGCTTTTAGAATCGTGTAATAGTTCAAGCATTTTTGCTTTTTCTGTAATATAACGACATTTAATTATTTTAAGAGCCTCTTGCATCATTCCCCTCTCCATAATTTTTTTAACTCTTCAAAAGCAGAGAAATTCATAACAATTTTCTGAGCTGATATTAAATCATACCCATTTATATTCTGTGCAATAGCAAAATCGCTTTTCGGAAGGTTGTTAAGGCTCTTTTTAAAAATCTTATACTTATCAGTAGGAATAGAGATTGGACTTTTTTGATGATCTATTTCGGATTTATGATACTCTCCATCAACAATAAACAACACTGATTTGTCATAGATTTTCTGTTTTTTTAAAAAAATAGCAATGCTTTTTGAACTCGGTTTCTGAAGCTCTTTTAAAGCATTATCATCTAAAAATAAGACATCTGAATTTTTAATTTTTTCTACAAAAAGATAACTTGACACAAGACGGCGCTCTTTACGATTAATGCGAATATGTTGATTAAATTTAGGTTTAGGGCCAAATACAACTCCACCACCTCGATATTGTGGAGCCGCTAACGTTCCTTGACGCGCATTTCCTGTCCCTTTTTGTCGATGAGGCTTTTTATTCGAATGACTTACTTCAGAACGCCCTTTTGTATTTGCTGACCATTGACGTTGATTCGCTCGAAGAGCAACTATATAATCTTTAACAAGCTGAGGATTGACATGGAGATTTAAAAAAGCATCCTCAATCACTACCTCGCCAGTTACTTCGCCTTGCAGATTATATTTTTCTAAATTTTGCATTAAATGCCTCAACCTACTTTTGATTTAGACTTCTTCTTACAAGCAGGTGATATTGAAACAAGACCACCAAGATGACCCGGCACTGCCCCTTCTACAAGAAGAAAATCTTGCTTTTCATCAATACAAACCAATCGTAAATTTTGAACTGTGACTTGCTCACACCCCATTTGTCCTGCTTTTTTCTGACCAGGTAATGTACGACCTGGAGTAGAACGCATTCCAGTTGATCCCCCATGACGGTGAAACCCGGAACCATGGGCAGCTGGACCTCCAGCAAAGTGATATTTTTTCATCACCCCTTGATAGCCTTTTCCTTTTGATATGCCTGTGATATCGACATAAGAGACTTCATCAAAGAAAGAGACACCAATCAGTTGACCCACTGAATATCCATCTATATCTATCCGAGATTCTGCTAAATAACGACGTGGGTCTACATTAGACTTTTTAAAATGCCCAATTAGGGGCTTCGTTATACGTTTTTCCATTGTACGTGGGTCTTTTATCACAATTTTATCAAAACCTAACTGAATCGCATTATAACCATCTGACTCTATGGACTTGATTTGAGTCACTACATTTGGTTCCACATGAATTATTGTGCAAACTACAATAGATCCAGTTTCGTCAAAACGCTGCACCATCCGGTGCTTTTTCCCCATTAGTTTTAATCCCATGAAATTTCCTTTCATCTCTTCTTATTAGAAAATGCAAAGACAACCCATTTTCTACATCTGACTAGGCTATGGCTTAGATTTAGACGTTTCATTGCAATTTGCAGATATCTAAAATCTTGAAAAAGCACAAAAGCTCTTAATCGAAAAACAGAAATAGAGAGGTTATCAGAGAAAATAGATTTACAACAAGAAAAATTATTGAGCCAGAACTAGGTATTTTCTAAACTCAAATTCTATATCCCTTGCCAAATCAATCAAACATCTAAATTGTATTGAAATCTTACAAAAGAAAGGTCTATAGGAAGAGAATACATTTTTGAGAACTAATGAAAAAACTCCCTCATCCATTCGCAACTTTTTTCCAAGCAGTAATCAGTCCTAAAGTTGCGATAGAGATGTTAATTAAAACTTTGACTCCAGCTGGCATCGAAGATTTAGTAAACATGAATATATCTTTAATGATCTCAAGCACTTTATCGACCAAGCTTAAAATAAGTATGAACAAATTCGAATACAATTTTTCTTGGAGGTATGGAGTTTCTTTTGATTGGTTGTTTAACATTTTTACTGCGTATTGACGTTTATAAGATTTTATCTCGTAAGCTAATTCACAACTATTTTTTAAGAAACTAGTCATATTATTTACTGCCATAATAGAGGGAAATACCGCTCCAAGCTTTCTTGGATTTTCTCCCAAACCAACGTCAAGATACTTATCAATACAACCAATAGGACGAGAAATACCAAACCCAAAGATAACAGCTAAGTTTCCTATGATTGAAAAAACCCCTTCTGCAATCTTCAAGATTTTTTCAACAGCTCCAACAGGAGAGTTGCTATCCTGATTAACATTAGAGGAAAACGATTTAGTTATCTTAATCACTTTACGACCTTGAACAATCGTTGAAGGAATGACTCCTCGAAAAATAGTCAATAAAGAGGTAAGATCACGCGTAGAAATCACTAAATTATGTGCCGTGCCAATATTGGCCATTGTTGGCTGCGAAGCATTCAATTCTAGACTCACTAAGGTAATCAATTGAAACACAGCATCACACGCTTTAAAAACCTTGTCTTGACCATCGTAACTATAAAGCATTCTCACAAGATGGTTGTTTGAATTGCAGAAAAAATTGCTTATCACTCCATTTCCTGTTATCTGCATAAAAACCACCTTTTACTTCATTTGAAGGCAAAATGATAGTCTATTTGAATTAATTTATAAAGAAAAATGATACAAATATTATTTTAATAAAAATTTTAATTTAAAATCTTGAATCCCATTTAAAAAAATATTTGCAGGAAGAGGGGTTTTCCCTGCTAATTGCACTTCAAGCAGCTCTAGTGCTCCTTCCCCACAATAGACAATGATTTTAGATGTTTCGGAGCTCAATGTTGCTGGCCTACCCTTAATATCAAGAATTTTTCGTGTTTTTATCACTCCCAATCTTTTTATATGATCTCCAAGTTGAATCTCACACCAAGCACCTGGATTTGGGGTTAAACCTCGAATTTGATTATGAATAGTTTCTGCTGAAGATCTCCAGTTGATTTCTCGTTCTCCAGATTGTATTTTTTTAGCAAAAGTCGCTGCAGAATGATCTTGAGGTACGGGACGAATTTTTTGTTTTTCGATTTTACTGATTACATCCCCTAATGCTTCTGACCCTACATCAGCTATTTGATTCAATAGATCACCCGCATTCATCTCTTCTAGGATAGGAATTTTTACAATCGAATATATATCTCCAGCATCCATTTCTAAAGACATTTTGATGATTGAGACTCCCGTGTCTTTTTCACCTGCCATTAAAGCACGTTGCACTGGAGCAGCTCCCCTATATTTAGGAAGCAGGCTTGCATGGACATTTAGACAACCAAGTTTTGGAATCTCTAAAATATCTTGTTTAAGAATTTCAGCATAAGCAGCTACAACAAATAGATCTGGATTATGAGTTTTCAAAAGATCTATAAAATCTTCACTAGAGGCTTTATGAGGTTGATAGATGGGAATCCCATACTGTTCAGCAATTTTTTTCACAGGAGTTGGAGAAAGATGTTGCCCACGTCCTTGTGGTTGATCAGGACGCGAAACAACAGCTATGATTTCAATGGGTTGTTTAGTAAGATAACTTAGAATCGTTGCAGCAAAAGATGGCGTTCCAAAAAAGATCACTCGCATTCACTACATTCTCATCTGGAGTAGAAGATCTTCAGGAGACTCATGTAACTCTTCTTTACGAATTCTTACTCGCTTATTAGAAATGCCTTGATGGATTCCTTGCATCCCAATTAATCCTCGTTTTGTCTCACGACAAAATTTAATAAAATGGGCAATTTCAGGAAGCAAATCTACTTCTTTTTCAATTTGTTTCAATGCATCATCAAGATGAAGACGAGAACGATAGACGAGCCTATAAGCATGAGCAAGCGCTCGACGGGTATCAAAGGAAAAATTTCGTCGCTTCAATCCAATTCGATTAATGCCTCCCATACAATAAGGAATTCCTCCTCCAACAGTAAAAGGAGGAACATCATTGGTGACTCGACTCATCCCCCCAACCATGGCATAACGTCCAATACGTGCAAACTGATGGACAGGGGTCATGCCCCCAATGATCGCAAAATCTTCAACAATCACATGGCCAGCAAGTAGGGAGTTATTACTCATCACGACATGATTTCCTATAAGACAATTATGTGCAATATGACAATAGGCCATGATTAAACAACCATCACCTACCTGAACAGTGGTTCCTTTAAAAGTTGAGCTATTAATAGTCGCAAATTCACGAATTTCACAATTTTTTCCAATCTTTACATAGGTTTGTTCACCAGCGTATTTTAAGTCTTGAGTTTTGGTACCAATACTGGCAAAAGGCCAAATGGTGGTTCCACTCCCAATCGTTGTAAAACCATCAATATAAGCATGGGATTTAATCACTACTCTATCTTCCAGGGTCACATGTTTTTTAATAATAGCATAGGGTTCAATTAAGACACCTTTCCCAATAACTGCTCCTTCTTCAATGATGGCTGTCGGATGGATATTTGGTCTTGTCATATTACTCCAGCTACTATTAAATTTTTTCCTTATTTACAAGTGCAAAACCCATTTCTGCTTCGACAGCAACTTGTGAACCAACTATTGCTTTGGTTTTCACACGCCCACCCTTATAACTAAATAACGTGCCTTCGCAATATAACAGTAAAACATCTCCTGGTTTGACAGGTTTGCGGAATTTCACTTGTTTCATAGTGGAAAAAAGCGCAATTTTGTCAATAAAGCCCTTTTGATGAATTAGAATTCCTCCTGCTTGAGCTAAAGCCTCAAGAATTAACACACCTGGCATAATCGGCACACTAGGAAAATGTCCCTGAAAAAAAGCTTCATTAATTGTGATATTCTTTTGCCCTAGAATTGAGGGCTTATTTAAATCCATTTCCAGAATCTTATCGACAAGCAAAAAAGGATATCGATGAGGCAATATCTCACGTATCTTTTTAATTTCAAATAATGTCGGTCTTTCAATCTCGTATTTCTCCATCAACCCTTCCTAATAAGAAGAAAAATGTTTTACAAATTCTTTTCCAATTTGGATATTCGCATGATGTCCAGAGCAAATCGCAATAATATTAGCCAAAAAAGGAAACCCTACTAAGGATAAATCTCCAATTAAATCCAAAATTTTATGCCTGACCATTTCGTCAGGAAATCTCAGTCCCTCCTTACTAAAAACAACATCATCTTTAATAACAATAGCATTTTCTAAACTCCCTCCTTGAATTAATCCTTGTTCCATTAAAGCCGTGATCTCTTCATACAAGGCAAATGTACGACAGGTTGCAATTTCATTCTTGAATACCTCTTGATTAATAGGCAATGAAAGATATTGAGAACGAATCACAGAGGTATTGGGATAGTGAAGCACATAGCTAATTCTATATTCTTCTGAAGGTAACGCTACAATATAGCTTTTGTCATTAGAATAATACAGAGGCTCTTTTAAAGGATGAATGACTTTAATAGCTTTTTGTTCTTCAATTCCAGCTTTTTCGATCAAACTCACAAAAGAAATTGCGCTACCATCTCCAACAGGAGGCTCACCTTCATCAAGTTGAACGCACAAATTATCTACTTGGTAAGCAAAAAGAGCAGCTAAAACATGCTCCACAGTCTGGACTGAAGCAGACCCTACGCCAATGATCGTACTGCGCAATGTGTTCTGGACATACTCTATAGCAGCGGGAATGAGCGGTTTGCCTGGAAGATCAATACGTTGAAAGACAACTCCACTATTAATAGGTGCCGGACAGAAGCGAATAGAAACCTCTTTCCCTGTATGAATACCCACGCCAGAGAATGAAACTTCTTTTTTTAAAGTCCGCTGGGGACGAGATTTCATGTAACAACTTAAATCAAAAATGAAAAAAAAATGTAATGAATATTTAATTTTTATGCAAGGGTAAAACTTCTATATCGTTTATAAAGAATGACTTTCTTGTACGTAGTGCAGATGCACATATCCATACAAAGAATACACTACAAAAGATAATCAACGGTAAATCACCAACTTGAGTATAAAGAGTAGAATAAGTATAGAGTGGTAAAGAGAGCATGAGTACTTCTGCTGATGCATATTTTTTAGGCGACTCATATTCTAAGATCCCAACTAATCGCCCTAAACTATCAAGACCACAAGTGACTCCTGTATTACAACAACGCAATAGCGGCACTCCTGCCTCAATGGCACGTAATCTTCCATGGAGAAAATGAATGATTGGTAAGCGAGAATGTGGGTACCAAACATCATTAGTTAAGTTGACAAGAAGTTGAGCACCTTTTAAGCGATTTGCACGCATTAAATTTCCATAAGTTTCTTCGTAACAGATCGAGACTCCTATTGGAGCATGATTTGTCTCAAATATTTTTGCTTCTTTTCCTGGGCAAAAAGAATCTTTAATCCCATATTTCTGAAGAAAAGCACGACACCATTGAAAGGGAATATACTCCCCCATAGGCACTAAAATGCGTTTTTCATATCGTTCTAATTTTTCTGAAAATGGATGGACTAAAAAAGCAGCATTATAGGCTTGCTTGACTTTTTCTTCATGAATATCAAAATCTTCAAGGCCAATAATCACATCAGCTGAAAAAATATTTGCAATCGCTTGTGCCCAATAGACATTCCCAACATAACTACTTAAAGAAGTCGGATATACCTGTTTTTGATGAAAAAATATATTCATTCTATCCTTCACATCTTCAACAGAATAGATCGGAAAATGGGCTCCATAAGGAACAACTCCTTCTGATAAAACAATCAAATCAGGTTGAGTATTTGTATAAAAAGAGAGCATGGTTAAAATTCTTTCCCATTGCTTCTCAGGAGGGATCGGTATAGAGCCATTAAGAGAAATTTTATATTCAGGATAGATAGCCGTTTGCACAAGAAGTGTCGAGAGAACATGCGAATCTTTTTCAAGAGATTGTTTATGAAATGTGACGTTTAACCAACCAAATAAATAAGGAGTCCCTACCATAATTAACCATAAAATGCACCGATGCCATAAAAAGAGATTTAAGATCTGCAAAGCAAGTAGATTAGTAAAAAACACCCAGAAGCTCATTCCAAAAATGCCAAAAATAGAGGCAAATTGCATTCCATACAAATTTCCTGAAAGAGCTATTCCAATAGGATTCCAGGAATATCCTGAAAAAATAAACAGACGACTCCATTCGCATAAAACCCAACCACCACTGATTCCAAGTATTTTATAAAAAGATAAATTTTTTCGAATGAATAAGCAGATGAAGGCAAATTGAATCGCCAATCCTAAAAGAAGAAGAAAAAAAAATATGTAAATATAGCCCCCTACATATCTATCTGATCTCAACCAATTCAAATGAAATGACTGAATCACCCCAAACCAAATGAGAGAAATCAAAAATCGTATTTTAGCTAATTTAAAATAGAGGAGCCCTTTCCAAAAAAGTGCGTAGCCAAAAGCTGCAGCCATCATGCACGCAAAAGGACTCCAATCAGGCTGAGCCATAACCACTACTAAAAAAGAAAAAAACAAATAGAAAAACGAGACTTTCATATTTAAAATAATTCTCAGAAATGAGTCTTAAAATGAGTTAAAAAAATTACCAAATCTAAATTGATCAGTAGAGACCACAAAATAAAAAAAATGCTAAAATTACTCTTAAGTTTTAACTTTTTTTCAATTAAATCAAATCTAAAAAGGTAAAAAATGAGAGTTCTCTTTAATTTGATTCAATCTTTTAATATAACATGAAAATTCCTTTTATTGAGTACCACTTAATTCGACTTTTGAATCTTTTTGATCAGCAGACTCTTTCACTCGGTTTATTCTTGAACCAGTATTTTCGTAAACATAAACAATTAGGATCAAAAGATCGCAGATATATCGCTGATATTATCTACGAAATGTGGCGTTGGCAATCTTTAATTGACTATCTGATCGATGGTCTTCCTTCATGGGAAAAACGGTATGCATACTTAAAAACCACATTCCAACCTAGTGACTATTTACCTATTGATACAATTCCTATCCATATTCGTCTGAGTTTACCGAAAGAACTCTTTGCTTTGCTCGTTCAAGATTATGGTGAAAAAAAAGCCATTGAGCTCTGTCAAGTATTTAATACAAAAGCTCCAATTTTTGTACGTATTAATCCTATAAAAATCACTAGAGAAGCACTAATAAAACGATGGGCAGGATTTAATGCTGTCTGTTGTAGACATTCTCCACTAGGAATTAAATTTAAAGATCGTGTGCCACTTATCGCCCTTTCTGAATTTAAACAAGGATTATTCGAAATGCAGGATGAAGGAAGTCAATGTGTTGCTCAACTCATGGATATCCGGCCTGGTCAACAAGTGCTTGATTATTGTGCAGGATCAGGTGGAAAAACTCTTGCTTTTGCTTTTCAAATGAAGAATGAGGGGACAATTTATTTACACGATATCCGTCTTTATATGCTAAATCGTGCAAAAAAACGGCTGAAAAGAATGGGCATTAAAAATGTCCAGTTTCTCCATTCAAAACATCCTGATCTACCACATTTAAAAAAAAAGATGGATTGGATTTTAGTCGATGTACCTTGCACAGGAACAGGGACTTTGCGACGCAATCCCGATCAGAAGTGGAAATTTTCTACTTGTTTACTAAACAAGCTAATCAAAAAACAACGTGACATTTTTAAGGAAGCGTTAAGTTTTTTAAAGCCAGAAGGACATATTATTTATGCAACTTGTTCTATTCTAAGATCAGAAAATCAAAAACAAGCCGCCTATTTTAGAAAGACTCATCACCTCAAAATATGTGGCAAACCATTTCTTTCAAAACCAAGCTATGGAGAAATGGATGGATTTTTTGCTATATGTTTTAAAAAAAATTCGACTTAGGCCTTGTATTTTTTTTTCGCCATATGACAGTCAATATCACAAGACATGAGATTCCTACTATTAGTAAAACTCGAATTAAATGATTTGAAATTAGGTAAAACAACCAATAAAATATATTTGGTTTAAGTGATTCAGCCGCGATTAAATCTTCTTCCTGAAGCGTATTTCCTGCATTATCTATTAAAAAAACTCGCCCGACTTTCTCCCCAGCTTTAATAGGTAAAGATGAAATTTCCCATTTCACTTTTGCCTTCACACTCGTCTCTTCAGATGGGTAGAAATCATAATAAAGATCTTTCTGCATTGCAGTTTTTAGAAGACGTTTCGTTCCCCTGACAGATTTAGTTAAGTCAGTTAATCCTTCTTTTAATAAATAACGACGCATCTTAGTTTCATTAAAAGCAGTCTCAAATAATCTGATAGTATCTTGGTATAATTCATTCCGTGTTTCACGTAAGCCAAGCAAAACAGCAATCAAACAACGCCCATTTTCTTGCGCTGCGGCAATTAAGTTTTTACCCGCAGCTTGTGTTGTTCCTGTTTTAACCCCAATAGCTTTTGGATAGAAAAATGGGCCTTTCTGTAAAAGTTTATTAGTTTGCGTGAAAGTTCTCTCACATTCTAGATTTGTCTGAGGAGAGTTATAACGAACTGTGGAAACAATTTTTGTAAAAATAGGGTTTTCTAACCCTTTTTTTGTCATAATTGCCAGATCATAAGGAGTAGTAAAATGATCAGGATGGTGCAAACCATGAGGATTGTTAAAAGAAGTGTTAAGACAACCAATTTTCTTTAAATACTCATTCACCCTCCCCATAAAAATCGGGATTGTTCCACCAATTTCTTCTGCAATCACATTTGAAGCATCATTTGCTGAACTAATTAGCATCCCACATAATAAATCGTATAGCCTGAATTCCTCTCCATTTTTGATTCCAATATGAATTCCACCTGTTTCTAGCCAATAAGGAGGACTACGATAGTTGGATTGCTGCTTGGCTTCTGAAGTAATGAAAGCAATAGATTCTTTTGTAGCTCTACAAGTTCTGTCTAGTTCTTGACTGTGCTGATCTAATACGTAAATTGCTGATGCTATTTTTGTTGTGCTAGCAGGAAATGCACGATGATGAGCATTTTTTTCAAAGAGGATCGCTCCTGTTTTGGCATTCATCAATATAACCCCTTCTGCACGAGTCGTAAAATCCAGTTGTTTAGCATGTAAAGGGAAAATAGAAAGAAATAGGAATAAAAACCATTTCATAGGGAAGCATTTTAGCAAATAGCTTGTATCTAAGCAATTTTGAAAATAAACTTGACGAACTGATAAAAAAGATTCTATAATTACCTTAGAGGGGGATTTATGGAGCCTGCTGATCTTGAAAGGAGTTATAATTACTATATAAATGATTTGTCCAATCATGTTCCTGATGGAATTGTTGAAGTAAATTTAGCTTTGCTACAGGAATTTGGGTTATTAACTTATAATCAAGGGAGTTCTGAAGAGATATCCGACTCTTTTAGTCACAATTTTTTTGTCATTGAGTCTCCAGATAAATTAACTCTATTTAATGATAAATTTTCTATTTGGATTGTCCCTAAAATGATGAATGGTGCACCCACGACTTATACTCTTATTGCTTTAAATGAAGAGAATCAACCTCATCTTGAAATTGTATTCACCGCATCAGGAGTTTACAATCATTCTGGACTAGTTTTAAGAATCTTAGAGAAATTTCTTCAACAAATTGAAGAAAACGAAGAGGAAATTTGTCGCCTTAAAGAAGATTAAAGGCGAGACAAAGGATATTCACTTCGCCTTCACGTCGATAGGAAACCTCATCTATAATCTTGCGAATGAGAAAAATTCCCATTCCTCCTATTTTTCTTTCACCAATGGGAATATTGAATTGAGGATCAATATCAGCATCGATAGGATTAAAAGGAGGACCAAGATCACATAATCTAATCTCAAAACGCATCCCCTGCTTTTTACATGTAATTTCAATTTGACCAGGATCTTTTTGGTAGGCATAAGAAATGATATTGACAATCGCTTCTTCACATGATAGTTCAATTCTATTAATTATAGAACTTTGAATGCCATATAGTTGAGCCTGCTGACGTATATATTCCATCATGTGTGGGAGAGAATCTAAAGAAGCCTCAAACTCCATGAACAGCACATTAAACTATTTCAAAAAAACCTACCAACAATGATTAATGATACTGATGATCTTTTGTGCTAAAATCTGATAAAGACGATTTGTAGCAGCATCAAGAGCTAAATTATGCATTTCAAGTTGTCCTAAGGAAAAAGCATGAAAATTAATGTTCGTTAAATCAGGATCAAAATCGTAGGTAAGCGAAGCAATCGCCTCATAAGGACCAAATATACAGTCTCCTGTTTGATGATCTATCAAACTAAAAGTTGCTTTCATCGTTAGGCGAGCTTCGTCTGAAACAATGAAATCAGAAAATTTATCGTCTTCTTTATTACTAGGAGCATAAGCAAAGCCGATGTTCGTATCCAAGGGAGAAGCTGTAACCACTTTTAATAGAAGATCACCACCATGAGCTCTATAAACCAAAGCTCCACTTACTGTCATAGCATGAATCAAAGCATTTGTTAAGAGCCCTTTATTGTCACCTTCAACATAGGGGATACAAACTGAGGTATAAGACCCTATCAAATCTTTTTGACTAAATCGATACCCACATGCAGAAAGAATAAAAACTAAATAGGAATACAAGAGGATGTGTAAAAATCTCCTCCGTATGGAATTATCAGTTCTCGACCTGATTTCACATCCATTTCTCATGATAATAAGAATCGACTAAAAGTGTTCATCTAAAACTAAACTTTAGCAAGAGAAGAAATATGGGTTAAACGTGTTTTACTTTTTTGAGCCCCATGAGTCATTGGATATTTTTGAATCGCATTCTCGTAATAAATCACAGAGGCACAAGGTTTTTTTTTCTTTTCGTAAAAACGACCAGTATTATAAAGACTTTGTGCATAAATCTCCTCCATACCTATTAAATTAGCTTCTGCAATATGGATTCTTTCATCACCCGGAAATGCTTTCCCAAATTTATTAATGTTTACCTTTGCTAAAGAAATAAGATCAGGATTTTGTGATTCGTATAAACTTTGCTGATAATAAATATCTGAGATTTTAACATAGCTATCAGCAGCAAGTGAATGTCTAAGAAAACGCCGTATTAATATTTGGAAACAATTAATACTTTCACGATACTCTCTTTTATTAAAAAAAGTCTCTCCCTTCATATAGAGAGCCTTTGCAGCAATCTCTTTTCCAGGCAGAGCAGCAATAATTTCATCCAAAATTAAAATGATATCTCTCTTACCAGATGACCACTTTGGCAATTGAGATAGACCAAATAAATGTTTTTTCCGTCCCTTTTCATATTGATTCACAATCTCATACTTGAAATCAAAAACCTTTTCAAAATGTGTTAAGGTTCCATTTTGAATTAGATATAAGTCAAATTGCTGATTGGCTAAATCAAAATTCTCTTTAAAATAATAAGAAGCACCTAAATAAAAAATGGAATCTACATAAAAAGGAGACTCTGGGAAATGGGTAGTAATGATAGTAAAATTTAGCAGAGCTTTATCCCAATTCTTTTCGTAGAAGGCCTGACAACCTCTATCATAATGCTCTTGAATAGAAACAATTGGAATAGGCATTTTTTGTGACCATTTTCTATCTACTTGTCTGAGGGCAGCAGACATAGAAAGGGGCAAAAAGAAAACCCAAATAAATAAAAAAATAGATCTCACAAAACCTGCTCTCAAAATATGCTCCATTAAATCATAATGTTTAAGGTCAGTTCCTGTCAAACAAGATGGTAATTCTAAATTAATTAGGATAAGACATTTATTTGTAGGTATTTATTATGGTTATCTCAAAGATTTTTTTATCAATTAAGACTCCCAACTTCCTGAAATTGATGATCTATCTAAAAATAAATCTGCACGCAGCTTAAGAGATTGAATGATCCTTACCTATTTTTTAAAAAATGATCTCTCATACTCGAGAAATTATTCTTATGTAAGTCTCTTATCTGATTGCAAAATACTACTTCCTCAATTTGTGCTGATGTTGAGAAATATATTGTCATTGATTCCCAAATTCTCCATAGGATCTAATGATTGCAGATTTTAAGAAAATCATTATTGTCCATGGGTTAGAATTTTTTTCTGTTTAATAAATTTTCTAAAAAAATTTTAAGTCAAATAAATGAATATTCTTCATATATAGAATTTATGAGAGATAGGAGACTTCTTTTTAGCGAATCTATGGGTCAAGTTATGATTTTTTTGCTTCAATCTGTTACTCTCAAATTTACAAAATGACTTTAAAATAACATATAGTTGAGTTTATGCGTTTTATTTTTTCTCTTCTAACTTTAGCAAGTCTTGGGTTTGGTGGATGGTATACTTGGGAAAACATTCCAAAGATTCAAGAATTTGTTTATAGCAAATTCACTAATAATGAATTTCGTACACTTGAAATTCGCTATACTCCTGAAGAACTTATGCGTCTTCACAAAGATTATTGCCTTAAAAATAGTGGTTATACTTACCTTGAACCTGAAATGCTCTACTATCCCTACCTATTAATGCATGTGAAATATTCCAAAGATTATACTACGACCTATGAAGGAACACTACTTTGGGGATTATCCGATGGAGAAATGGTGATTGATACAACGACTTGGGAAAAAACTCATGGATTTGAAGATTGTCTACTTGCAAAAGCTGATAAAAATGATTTTAAAGTAATCAAGGCTTTAGTAGAGGCTGGAGGAATGATTGATCGTGAAAAGCTTTACCATTTTTTCAAAGTGGATCGAGATGTTCTTGATAGTTGGATAGAGAGCTGTCGTCAAAAGAAATTGATTGTCATAAGTGGGAATAAATTCCGTCTTCATTTTGCTGAACCCCATTTTGAAACCAAACCTTGCACACATTTAGATCAAGCTCTTGTTTCCCAACCAGCTAAACCTTCTGCTAAAGGGAGTAGAAATTATTCTCCTTCCCAAATTAAAACTCTGACTGAAATTGTCTTTGGAGGTGATTTCGCGATTCGTAAAACTGAAGAGGTATTTTTACCCGTCTGTAGTGTGGGAATTCGTAATCCTGATGGTTCTACGCGTACCGTATACTTCAATGCTCTTAATGGTAAAATCACATCCCCTGACTAACTTTTATCTAAAAAAACCCTATGCTATTTCATTGAATACTGTGAAACACCTGGAATCTTCTTCAATTCTTCTTCCAATCCTGAACCAGTTAAAACACCTTGATTTAAATAGAGTGCCCCAAGTTTTTTATTCCCTAAAAAAAAGAGAATCTCCACTTTTTGAGACCCAGAATGAAAACGAAATAGATTTTTCATTTTGAGAATATGAGAAAGACGCACGATGGTTACATCCAGCTTAA
Organism: Chlamydiales bacterium; assembly: GCA_041395025.1. Taxonomy (NCBI): domain Bacteria; kingdom Pseudomonadati; phylum Chlamydiota; class Chlamydiia; order Chlamydiales; species Chlamydiales bacterium. Next base: position 962,862 of record JAWLBH010000001.1, on the reverse strand, counting down.
GGGAGAGCAATTCGGATTTCTTATTGATGGATTTAATCCCTTTTTTTTGATGATTTGTCAAATGATTCTGCTGTAATTTAGCATAATCAAAAGCTTTATCACACTCTTCAATCATTACATCATTCACCTTCGTAAGATCATCTAACCAACGACAAGAAAGACGGATGGACTCTTCTCGTCTATCTATTTGCAAAATAGCATAAATCAGCTGATTGACTTTTAACAAATCTCCCTTTTCTTCATAAAGTTGAGACCAAACTGGTAATTCATACGTTTCTACTCCATCACTAATCTGCAGAATTGCAAATTTTTTTTGAGAGCGTTGGGAAACTCTAATTTGCACAGTTTCGAGAATAAAGGCTGCACGAATCAGTTGATTGTGTTCAATTTGATTAAGATCAGCAAGAGGGGTACAGGAAAGGCGCTCCAAAATGTGTTCAAAAGCATCCATTGGATGACCTGTGAGGAAAAATCCTAATAACTCTTTTTCTTTCTTTAAAACCTCCATTTTTGGAGTAGGATGGGTAATTTCAGGAGGATTTGTAAATCGATGACTTATCTCTTCTGTCATCAGAGAAAAAAAAGTTAGTACACCTGAATCTGCCTCTTTTTGGTCAGTTGAAGCAACTTCATGCATCTCTTCGATCTTCATTCTTAATTCATCACGCAGCCAACCAGTAAAATCAAAAGCACCAGCATCCACTAAACACTCAATTGCCTTTTTACTCACACGTTTCAGATCAATCCGTTTAAAGAAATCATAGAAATTTGCAAAAGGACCATTTCTATCTCTTTCCTCTAAAATAACCTCAACAACTCCCTCTCCAACTCCTTTGATCCCACTCATCGCAAATCGAATGCCTTTTTCTGTCATAACAAACGCTTTACCTGACTCATTGATGTCAGGAGAAAGAATATCAATATTCATTGAACGCAGCTCACGAATAAACTTAGCAACTTTAGAGATATCATCACGATCACATGTCATAAGTGCTGCCATCCAAATGCCTGGGTAGTTCGCTTTAAGATAGGCTGTTATATAAGTAAGAAACCCATAAGCTGCTGCATGGGATTTATTAAAACCGTAAGAAGCAAATTTTTCTATCTTATCAAAAATCGCGGCTGCGACTTCTTCATGAAGACCATTTTTTATCGCTCCCTGACGAAATTTTTCTCTCTCTTGCTCCATCTGTTCACGATCTTTCTTCCCCATGGCTCGACGCAATACATCGCCTTCACCTAAAGAGTAATTGGCAAGTTTCTGAGCAATCTGCATGACCTGCTCCTGATACACCATAATCCCATATGTCTCTTCAAGAATAGGTTTAAGCAAAGGATGATCATATTCAATTTTTTCACGTCCATGTTTTCGATGAATAAAAGATGGGATCATATCCATTGGACCAGGGCGGTAAAGAGAACCAATCGCAATAATTTCTTCAAATTTATCAGGTAGTAGCTGGCGAGCAAGTTCTTGCATACCACCTGATTCCATTTGAAACACACCCAATGTCTTGCCTTGCTGCAACAGATGAAATGTTTTTTCATCATCAAGCGGAAGATTCTGCCAATCAAGCTTTTTCCCAGTGTTCATCGCAACTGCATCACAGGCAATTTGAATGCTTGTTAAAGTCTTCAATCCTAAAAAATCAATTTTCAACATTCCCACCGCTTCAACCGGCTTCATAGAAAATTGTGTTGTAATCATATCAGATTCTTTTGGACGACAAATTGGAATATTTTCAGTTAGAGGAGAGCCTGAAATAATTAGACCTGCAGCGTGAATTCCAGTATTACGAATCGATCCTTCAAGTTTTTTCCCCAAATCAATAATTTTTTTTGCATCACTATCTTCCAAATACATTTGATAGAGATCAGGATCAATTTCTAAAGCTTTCTCAAGCGTCATATTCAAATCATCTGGAATATATTTTGCAATCTGGTTCACTTTCGAAAGGGGAACTGATAAAACTCTTCCGACATCTTTGATCGTCATCTTTGCCTTCATAGTTCCAAAAGTCACAATCTGAGCTACATTTTCCCTGCCATACTTTGCTACTGTATAGTCAATGACTTGAGCTCTTCGATCCATACAAATATCGACATCAATATCAGGATAAAAAAGACGCTCAGGATTGATAAAACGCTCAAAAAAAAGATGAAATCTTAAGGGTTCTATATCCGTAATTTCTATTAAATATAGAATGATTGAACCGACCCCAGAGCCTCTTCCTGGACCCACTGGAATTCCTTCTTTCTTAGCCCAGTTGATGAAATCCCAAACAATCAATAAATAATCGCTCATCCCCTTAGCATAGATAATTTCCATTTCGAGTTTGAGACGTTCATGAACAACATCCATTGGATCTTTTTCAGGGTACTTTTCTGCAACTTTTTGGAGTCTTTCAGGGGGATAGCGTTTCTTAATTCCCTCTTCACATAAATGGCGTAAAAATGTTTCCTTTGTATATCCTGGTTTACAGGAAAAGACAGGATAGTGCTTAGTAGAAAAGTCCAGTTCAAGTTGACATTTTTCCGCAATCTTTAGTGTATTTGAAATGGCTTCTGGAAGATCGAAAAAAAGAGCTACCATCTCTTCCTGAGATTTAAAATAAAACTCATGGCTAGAATAGACTCGCCTTTTTGGATTTGGAACACGAAATGTCGGGTTATTAAAGCTATCTTTTTCCCAAATTTCGACTGGTTCCCCTGACTGAATATTGATTAAGATTTCGTGGGCTTGCCAATCATCTGCCTCAAGATAGTGAGTATCATTTGTTGCAACAAGAGGAATACCTAGTTTCTTACTGGCAGCTACCATCATTGCATTCACTTTTTGCTGATTCTGAATAAAATTTCGATATTGTTGTTCCAACCAAGCTTCTGAAGAGATAGCGACAATCTTCTCTTCAACCATTTGGTGACGCTGCAATTCAAGATAATAATCCTCACCAAAAATTTTCTGATACCAGAGTATTTCTTGATAAAATGCTTCTTCTGTCCCATAAAGTGCAAGATCTGCAACTTGACCTGCAAGAGAAGAAGAGAGACAAATCAGACCTTCCGCATACTCTTGAAGAAGTTCTTTATCAATCCTTGGATGGTAATAAAACCCTTCAAGATACCCTTTTGAAGAAAGGTGGCATAAGTTGCGATAACCTTGCGTATTTTTTGCTAATAAAACTAAATGGAAAGCAGTTTTCCCACTAATTTTCTTTTTTTCAAAACGAGAAGTTGGGGCAACATAAACCTCACACCCAACGATTGGTTTCACGTCATACTTCTTGCATGTTTGATAAAAATCAATCACTCCATGCATATTTCCATGATCAGTAAGAGCGGTCGCTTGCATCCCCATTTCCGCTGCTTTTTGTGCGATCCCCTCGACAGAAGATGACGCCTCTAAAATCGAATATTGAGAGTGTTGATGAAGAGAAAACCACATAAGAGAAAAAATTCTACCCTATTTGATTTTAAAGGGAAATATTACTCTCCTTAGGTTATTGTTTTTAACAAGGTAACTCCGAGTGATTGGTTCATTTTCACGATAGCAGATAACTCATGAAACCCTCTTGGAGTAATTTCTTATGCTATCTTCTAATCGAAAAATAAAAATGCAACATTTTAAGATTTAGTCGGTTTAATTTGATCTTGAGAAAGAGAAAATTCCATTTCTTTTTGCTCATTATTTCTAGATTGAGGTTGGGCATTCCACATGGGTAAAAAAAGAAGAACGGTCACAATCCCACAAATAATTAGAATCAAAAAATAACCTAACCAACCGAATTCTTGAGCAATTTTTCCAAGAGGATATCCGGCAACTGCAGCACCAAAATAGGCAAACCAACCAGCAAAACCACTTGCAGTACCAGCAGCTTTCTTATGAGATAGCTCTGCTGCAGCTAGACCAATTAACATCTGAGGACCAAATAAAAAAAACCCAATCATAAAAAGAACTACTGAACATAACCAGCCATTTGCTTCAGGAAACAACCAAAGGACTAAAATAGAACCAATCATACCAAGAGAAAAAAGAACATTCATTGGACCACGACGGCCAGTGGATAATTTATCTGATAACCAGCCAGCAATCAACATTCCAAAAAGACCGCCAATTTCAAAAAGTGAAACGCATCCATTGGCTTTTATCATAGAATAACCCTTAGTTTCAATAAGATAAAGAGCACTCCAATCATTAATTGCCATGCGAATGACGTATACAAAAAAAGAAGCAATTGCGAGGATCCAGATCCACTTGTTTGTCAGAACATAGTTAAGTAAAATTTCCTTTGTCGAGAGTTCTTTTTCCGATTTCTCATAGAGTTTTTCTGGACTAGGATAATCTTGACGATATTTCTCAATGGTGGGCAAACCAAGAGACTGGGGAGTATCACGTAATCGGTTGATTAGAACAAAGCCCATAAAAATACAAAGAATGCCAGGAATAAACATCGCATAACGCCATCCAAAATACTGAGTACAGGCCCCCGCAATAATAGGAATCAAAAATCCTCCCACGTTATGAGAAGTACTCCAAATACTCCACCACATTCCTCTTTCAGATTGAGAGTACCAGTGAGTAAGCAAACGGGCACATGGAGGCCATCCCCATCCCTGAAACCAACCATTGATTCCCTGAAAAATAGCAAATAAAATTAAAGAAGAAGAGAATCCAAAAAAAATACTTGTCATCCCTGTGATAATTAAACCAAATGCCATAAAATAGCGAGGATTCGACTGATCAGACATCACTCCACTAGCAAATTTACTGAGTCCATAAGTGATGTAAAGAGCACTTCCTAATACACCAAGTTGTGCCTTATTAAAACCAAGATCATGCATTAAAGCAGGCATGGCAAAAGTAAAACTTTTTCGGGTAAAATAGTAAAAAATGTATCCCGTAAACATCGCATAAAAAATCCGGAAACGCCAATAACGATATTCTTTCTTTACAATCCTTGGATCATCAATTTCCTCAATGTGTTCTGCAGGTCTTAAGAAATTCAAGACAGTATTCATTCTCTTTTCTCAACAAACTATTAATTTAATGAACAGAAAAAGCCTTAATTCTAACAAGAAATAGTCAAAATGTCACGATTTTTTGACTGCTGAATGTAAATTAAAATTTCATTATTTAAAATAACCTAACTACGAATAAAAAGATTAAAATCTTCGTCTAATTGACTTAGATAAATTTATGTGTTAGAAAAAAAACATGTCAGAAGCAAATCAGGAACTTGCTGATGATCAGTTAAACTCTCTTTTAGAGGAATTAGGAGTTTTAACACCGATCATTTCAAAAGAACCTTTACCAGAAACACCTTCTCTTGACCATATTGTTAAGGAAATTTTTGAATTAACAGACTCTCCTCCTCCTTTCTCCTCCTTACCTCTAGAAAAAGAGAAAAAGAAAAAACGCTTTTCTATCTTGAGTTGGGTAGTGATAGGCATCTTGTTTGGGGGATGTGCGGGTTTTACTTTAAGTATTTTTTGGACTCCTCATAAAAATACATCTCATCCTATCATTAAACCTGATGCGGAAATTTCTGAACAAATTTCTTATTGGATCTCTGAACTAAAAACCCTTTATCAACAACTTGAACCTACTATTCCCAAAAATGAAATCATTGCACCTTATCCCTCTCATAACCAAAGTGAATTTCTTGGAGAGTCTGTAATACGCTAATCTCGAAAATCCCTTGATCCTATCTTGCATTTCAACTATAGTCGTTTAAATTCAAATTTTCATATACCTGATTTTAAGTTTTTTGATAAAAAAGGTTTAAATGATGGATAAAGTTTTAAATTTAACTGATTCTATTCCTATCTTGTATGTCATATCATATTGCGAAAGGGGTGTTTGATATTCTACCTAAAGATGCAGAGGCTTGGCGTGAGTCCCATCTTTGGGAATATTTAGAATCTCAAGTCCGTGCAATTTGCCATCTTTATGGATATCGAGAAATTCGCACCCCCCTTTTTGAGTTAACTGAACTCTTTACCCGGAGTATTGGTCTGAATACCGATATTGTAAGTAAAGAAATGTATACTTTCCAAGATAAGGGAGGTCGATCGTTGACTCTAAGGCCGGAAGGCACTACACCTGTCATGCGAGCTTTTATTGAAAAAAATCTCCATCAGATTAGTTCAATACATAAGTTCTTTTATCTCTGTCCAATGTTTCGTTATGAAAGACAACAAGCAGGACGCTACCGGCAACACTATCAATTTGGAGTGGAGGCGATTGGTTCAAATTCTCCCTATCAAGATGTAGAGATCATTCAAATTCTCTGGTCTTTTTATAAGAAACTCGGTCTCCAGGGGTTTAATCTACACATCAACTCAATCGGTGATGCAAAAACAAGAGAAAATTTCCGTGATGCCTTGAAAAATTACTTAAAGCCCTATTTTAATGACCTCTCTCTAGAAAGCCAAAAACGGTATCAAACCAATCCTATTCGCATTTTAGACTCAAAAAATTCAAAAGACCAAGAATTACTCACTGAAGCTCCACTCATCTACGATTTTCTCTCCAATGAGTCTAAAACCCATTATCAAGAATTTTGCAACCTTCTTGAAGAAGAGAAGATTCCTTTCATCTCTAATCCAAAACTAGTCCGTGGTCTGGATTACTACAATAATATTGTTTTTGAAATCACTTCTGCAGAACTAGGTAGTCAAAATAGCCTAGGAGGAGGAGGACGCTATGATGGTTTAATGACCCAACTTGGTGGTCCTAACCTTCCCGCTTGCGGATTTGGTACTGGCATCGAAAGAATAATTCAGACCATGATCGCTCAAAAGGTGAACCTCCCTACCTACCCTCATCCTTTACTGTTTATGATTCCCATAGGTGAAAAAGCTAAAAAAAAATGTTTTCATATTATGAACCATCTACGCCAAAATACTCTCCCAGTTGAGATGGCCTTTAATGAAACAAAACTCAGAAATTCTATGCGTTATGCAGATATTATAGGAGCTAAATACACTGTAGTGATTGGTGAAAACGAGATTAATTCAGGAAAAGTAGAGATGAAAGAAATGGCGTCTGGAAATATAAAATCTCTTCCTTTAGATAGGTTATTGGATGAATTACAAAAGAACACATGACTGTGGAACCTTAACGGTTCAAAATATTGATCAACAAGTTACCCTAACTGGTTGGGTTCATCGAAGACGAGATCATGGAGGTGTGATTTTTATTGACTTGCGTGATAGGTATGGAATCACACAAATTGTTTTTCACCCCGAAATTCATCTCTCAATGCATGAATTAGCAAGCAATTTACGTGCTGAGTGGGTCATTGCTGTTGAAGGAAAAGTCGTTGCCCGAGCACAATCCATGGAAAACCCTAAACTTAAAACAGGGTCAATTGAAATCTGTGCGAATAAACTGACAATTTTATCTAAAGCGAAAACACCTCCTTTTTCTATTTGTGATGAATACCTTGATATTCATGAAGAATTAAGACTGAAGTATCGATATTTAGATATTCGAAGAGGAAACATCGCTAAAAATTTAGAAATTCGACATAAGGTCATGCTGAGCATCCGAAATTACCTTAGTGCTCATGGTTTTTTAGAAATCAACACACCAATTTTAGCGAAATCTACTCCAGAAGGTGCCCGTGATTATCTTGTTCCCTCTCGTATTTACCCTGGTAGTTTTTTTGCCTTACCACAATCACCTCAACTTTTTAAACAAATCTTGATGATTGCCGGAATGGATCGCTATTTTCAAATTGCTACATGTTTTCGCGATGAAGACTTACGTGCAGACCGCCAACCTGAATTCACACAAATCGATCTTGAGATTAGTTTTAGTTCTCAAGAAGAGCTCTTTCAATTAATAGAAGAGATGATCAAAATTATTTTTGAAAATTCTATGAATATTAAGATCCAAACTAATTTCCGTCGTATTTCATTTCAAGAGTCTTTGGAGCATTATGGAACAGATAAGCCAGATTTACGCTTTGGTATGCGGCTGACACGCATTGATAAAATTGCGGAAAAATCTGACTTTTCTGTGTTCAAAGAGCAGCTTTCGAACGGAGGAATAGTCAAAGGACTCTGCGTAAAAGGTGGAGAAAATCTTTCAAGAAAAACTATAGAACATTACACAAAACTAGTTAGCCATTGTGGAATAGAGGGTCTGGCTTGGATGAAAGTGGGTGATGAGGGTCTCGTTTCAAGTATTACCAAATTTTTCCATAAAACATTGCAAAAAGAACTGATTCAAAGAATGGAAGCTCAGAAAGGAGACCTTCTTTTATTTGCAGCTGGAGAAGAAAAAATCGTAAATATGGCTCTTGATCAGCTACGTCGTTATATTGCGAATCAGCATGGGTGGATCAGACCAGATCACTATGAATTTGCTTGGATTACAGACTTTCCCTTAGTACATTGGGATTCTGAAACTCAAAATTATACCTGCGAACATCATCCCTTTACTTCACCTCGTCTGGAAGATATTTCTCTTTTAGAAAAAGATCCTCTTAAAGTGAGATCATCGAGTTATGACCTTGTCCTTAATGGCTATGAACTTGGATCTGGTTCTCAACGTATCCATAGCGGAGAACTCCAAGAAAAAATTTTCCAGCTCCTGAAGTTATCGGAAGAAGATATTAAAAAACGTTTTGGATTTTTCATTGAAGCTTTAAAATATGGGACCCCACCTCATCTTGGGATTGCTCTTGGAATCGACCGCATTGTGATGCTTCTTACTCGATCTGAAAGTTTGCGTGATGTCATTGCGTTTCCTAAGACACAAAAATCTACAGATCTAATGACAGAAGCTCCTTCAAATGTGATAAAAAAGCAACTTAAAGAATTAAATATACTGATTGAACCGATGGAGAGTTAAAATGAAAAAATCATTCCTATGGCTTTTCTGTCTCTTTGCTTCAACTTGGAGTCATGCTGAGATTGATCATGATCAAATATCTGAAACAATGGGTTACCTGCTTGTTCGTCATCTTGTACAACCTGGATTTCAGTGTAATCTTGATCGATTTATTCAAGGTATTCAAAATGCACGCGCTGGGAAAGAACCTCCCATGAGTGAAGAAGAATATGAGCAAGCCATCTCTTCAATTCAAGAGACGATTTTTTTACAAACAGCAGAAAATAATCTTGCACAAGCAGATGCGTTTTTAAAACAGAACAAAATGGAGAAAGGGGTTGAAGAGATCGATCCTCAGCTTCAATTTCGTATTGTGAAAAAGGGCAGTGGAGAAGAGGTCTCTTGCGATTCAACTCCTTTAATTCACTATCAAGGATCTCTTATTGATGGCACTATCTTTGCCCATTCCGATAATCCCACACCTCTACCAATCAAACAATCCATCCCAGGTTTTACAAAAGGACTTGTTGGGATGAAAGAAGGAGAAAAACGCATTCTCTACATTCATCCTGAGCTTGGATACGGAATCTCTGGAAATCTACCTCCTAACTCTCTTCTAATTTTTGAATTTGAGGTTTTAAAAGCAAATGCTAATGCTTGTGAAGAAATGATACAAAAATAAAGCTTAACTAGAAACATCCCTATTTAGAATCGCTAAATTCTCTATATTCTAAATTTAACCTTCATTTTTATTTTTTTTAAATGATCAATCTCACAGTCTATCTGAATTTATTCCAAAGTTTTTAAAATCTGAGAAAATCCTTTTCTTAGAACAAAAGATAGAACAATGGTCGAATCAATCGAAATACGCTACTTTTAAGCTAGAGTGCCTGATTGACAATCTTCCGTAAAGCATCTAGATCTTTCAATCCAACGACACGCTTCACAATCGCACCATCTTTAAATAAGATGAGGGTTGGGATTGAAGTAACTTCAAATCTCGCAGCAACATCCACAGATTGGTCTGTATCAACTTTAGCAACTGTGATCTTACCGGACATTTCTTGAGCAAGCTCTTCGACAACTGGAGCAAGCATTCGACAAGGACCACACCATTCGGCATAAAAATCCACTAAAACAACCCCTTGAGAGATTCCCTCATCAAAGTTGTCATCTAAAAATTGCTTAATAATATCAGATGAAGCCATTATCTAATCTCCTTAAAAGATTGATTAAACAATTCATCTTAATTGAGAAAGAAAAAAAAGACAATAGTAGAACAGAAGATTTTCATAGCTCAATGATTGAATTTCAAAAAAATCTATCTAAGAAAATTGTGTAAATCATCTTTCCTTTTTTTACTCATGGTTGTAAAAAAGCCAGAGCAGCTCTTTTGTTCTATCAGCTATTCTCATAGAATAGGTACATATTATGTTAACTCTAGTTGCAAATGGAATCCCTCCTAATCAAATATTCCTTTCAACTTTAGCTAAAAAAAGCCAAGGTATCGTAGCAATTGATGGTGGGTTAGTTGCTTGTGATGAAGCTGGTATTGATGTGGATTTGATTCTAGGAGATTTCGATTCAGTCCCTCAAACTCTATTAGACAAATATTCCGATCTTATAAAAATCAAAACTCCTAATCAAAATAAGAGTGATTTAGAAAAAGCAATTGAGTATTTAGTCTATTCTGGATTCGAGATGTTTACAGTTTGTGGAGCACTTGGAAAACGGATAGACCATACTTTGAAAAATATTCACCTATTATGTAATTACCCTGAAACAATGCAGTTTCAATCCGAATATGAGTCCTGTTTTGCAATCCCAAAATCTTATATCCTTTCTTGTAAAAAAGGACAGACAATCTCTTTAATTCCTATTAGCTCTAGAGTATCTGGAGTGATCACGCAAGGGCTTAAATGGGAAATCAAAAACCAAACACTGACCAAAAGCTTTTCAAGTCTATCAAATCAAGCTATTCAAGAGAAAGTATCGATCCAGTTTGATGAAGGAGATCTCTTATTGACTATCAATTCTTAAGAAAAATTCCTAAATATTTAACAAATGACACGATCATTTTTCATCGATAGGATTAAATTTAAATAATTAAATAAAAAATGCTAGGATGAATTTTAATATAGAGGATAGAAATTATTGAGCTTTGTAGTGAAGAAAGGTTCTATTTTTTATGCTACTTGCTTGGTTACAGGAACTTGTATTGGAGTTTCTTTTCTTAGCCTTCCGATTGTCACAGGATTCACAGGGTTTATTCCTGGGATTTTAATGAGTGTGATAATTTGGATTTTCACTCTTGCTAATGCAATGTTTTATGCAGAGGCGACTTTTGGAACTCCTGATGGAGCGAATTTTTATACAATTTCTAAAACTTTTTTAGGCAAAATTCCTGCCATTATCGTCTCTATTATTTTTTTAATCAATATGTATGCCTATATTGGAGCTTACATCTTATCCGGAGTATCTTCTTTTAATCTACTGAGTGAAAAATTTTTAGGATTTCGTTTTCCTTTTTTTCTAGGATCCATTCTTTATGCATTTACTTTTGGAGTAGTCGTTTTCTGTGGAATAAGAGTGGCCAATCGAACAAATTTTATCTTCCTGATCGGACTGGTGATGGCTTTTCTCTATACTTTTTACTATCAAGCTGCTCAAGTCAATACTCAATATTTAACTCGAATTGCATGGATTTATATCTATTTCTCCTTCCCAATTATTTTTAGCTCATTTGGTTTCAATTTAATTATCCCAACACTCTGCACTTATTTGCATCGAGAAAAAAAGAAAGTACAGTTATCTATTTTTTATGGCGTCACTAGCGCCCTCATTTTTTATATCGTATGGCAATGGATCATCGTGGGTTCCATGGGGAAAATTCCTCTTTGGTTATCTTTCTCTGAAGGCAAGGAAATGACTCAGTTTCCTTGGGGAAAAGAATTTCCAATGGTGATGAGATCCTTAAATTGTGTCATTCTTTTTGCAGCTAATACCTCAGTCATTGGGGTGACTCTATCTATGATTGATTTTTACAGTGATTGCTTTTCTATTCCCTTAACAAGACGGATCTATCAAACCCGTTTTATGATTTGTTGTCTAATTTTCCTTCCTTCATTACCTATAATTCTTCTATATCACAGCCCTTTCATAGGAAAAATTATCAATTACGCCATTGTTCCAGGAGGAAGTTTTATTATTAATGCCATTGTCCCTATTTTCATGGTTGCAAAAGCAAGGTATTTCTATAAACTCCCGACACCTCACTTTGTACCCGGAGGATGTTATCTTCTCTTTTTAATTGGATTTGCAATCTTTTTTTTAATCTATTTACAAGGAATCTCGATCTCTGTGATCTAATCGAATCTATTGAAAGAGATACTTTCAGAATATCTTGAATTCTCACTGATCTTTAAAAAATAGAATCCTTTCTCGAGGGTTACTAATAAAAGAATAGTAAGATCGGGATCTAATACTCGTTGTTCTTGAGAAATAAATATCATTTTAATAAGCTATTATCTTCCAAATCGAATATCTGAGAAAAAGATGAGCATTTCTATTAGGATTAAAAAAGACCTTTTAAGTTTTTTAGAAGAAAGACGTTCCCCTGAACTTTTAGGATCTTATCTATTTTACCTAGAAAAAAAATTTCAGCTAAACCCCGTCCTCTTTATACCAGATAAGATGATCTATCAGAGCAGTGAAGCTGCTATTGACAAGCTTGAAAAAGAAGGTAAGGTTTGGCGAGAAACTGAAATCAAAATTGGATTTGGTCCTCCTTCTGTCAATGAACACACAAAAAAAATTTATATATGTCCCTTTACCGGAAAGGTTTTTGCCAATAATACTCATCCTAACCCACAGGATGCGATTTATGATTGGGTCTCTAAATGTCCTGAAAATAAAGAACGTATTGGGGGGGTCCCAGCTAAACGATTTTTTGTTTCTGAAGATCCTGAAATTATTAAGAACTATATTAAACCACGTAAAGAACCCCTTGCAAAAACAGTCTACTCATCCGCTATTACTGGTAAACTTTTTAATAATAAGCAATCTGTAATTGCTAACTTCAAAGATCTTTACCTTAAAAATCTTACGCTTGTTGAAGTACAAAATCAGAATCGATTCCAAATTGAAGATTCTTTTCTTAATTTTATTCAAGAACATCTACAAGAAAAAAAAATTGCAACCTTTGTTGAAAATCTATCAGAAGATAAAGATTTTCATCCTTATGTCAACCAATGGGTCGAAACAGAAGAATCATAATTACCCATTCAGCTGAAGAGACCTTAAATCTTGGAATGAATTTTGGCTTAGAGATAGAGTTAAAGAAAAATATTGTTGTTTGTCTATCTGGAGAAGTGGGAGCAGGAAAGACCACTTTTGTGAAAGGAGTCGTGCACGCCATCACAGGAATCCTCCCAAATCAAGTGGTCAGCCCTACCTTTGTCTATTTAAGGATTTATAAGAATGTTTATCACTTTGATCTTTATAGATTGGATGGTTGTGAAGAATTTTTAAGTTTAGGGTTCGAGGAGTATCTTTTTGCTGGAGGAATTTGTTTTATTGAATGGAGTGAAAAAATCATTTCCATTTTACCCAAGAGAGCAATTTTTGTTAACCTTTCTCATTTAACGGAAGAATCTCGTGAAATTTCTATTTCAAAATCCTAAATTCTTAAAAACAGTCATTGACCCCATACATTTTCCTACTTTTGGCTTTTTGCCTGAAATTGCAATTGTAGGTCGTTCTAACGTTGGGAAATCGACTTTACTGAATCATCTTTTTAAGTCAAAAAATCTCATAAAAACCTCTTCAACACCTGGTAAGACCCAAGCAATTAATTTTTTTTCCCTGAATGATCAATTAATTTTTGCTGACCTTCCTGGATATGGTTATGCTCGAGTTCCTTTTAAAGTAAAAAAAGATTGGCAGATACTTGTGGAAAAATATCTATCAGCAAAACCAAAACTCATCTTATTTCTGGTCGATAGTCGACGCATTCCTAATGGTGATGATCTTCAGATGCTTGAGTGGATTGAAGCGATACAAATTCCAGCCATTCTCATCTTAACAAAAGTAGACAAATTGAAAAAAAATCAAAGAAGTCAGCAAACAAAAAATATTCTTGATCTCTTACATCCCCTTCCCTATGTACATTACTCTGTTTTAAAAAATGAAGGAAGGAATCAGTTAATTCATTTTATCTCTGAGGTTTTGAATTGACTCTATTATCTACTACAACTTTTGTCTGTCTTGACTGTGAATTTACTGGACTCGATCTAGAAAAAGATCAAATTATTGAACTCGCAGCAATTCGCTTCACTTTTTCAAAAATTCTCAATGAATTTAATAAGCTCGTTAAGCCTAATTGCTTAATTTCTGAAGAAGCGTTTGCAATTCATAAGATTTCTCCTGAAATGATCAAAGATAAACCTCCTGTTGAAATGGTGATTTCAGATTTTCTTGCATTTCTTTCAAATGATATGATTGTTGGTCACGGGGTAGGTTTAGATATAGAAATGGTTAATCGTGCTGCTGAGCGCTCAGGTATTCCTTGTAATCTTAAAGAACATCCTTATATAGATACTCTACGTCTCGCTCGTCTTTACGGAGATAGTCCCAATAACTCTCTTGAAAAGCTTTCTCATCATTTTAACATCTCTACGGAACCTGCCCATCGAGCATTAAATGATGTAAAAATGAATATCAAAGTATTTAAACATCTCGTTGCTAGATATAAAACTCTTGAGCAGATTATGGATATTCTATCAAAACCCATCCAGATGAAATTTATGCCTCTCGGCAAATACAAAGGGCGGCTTTTTTCGGAGATTCCCCTTCAATACCTAACATGGGCAGCACGAATGGATTTTGATGAAGATTTGCTCTTTTCAATTCGATTAGAGCTAAAAAAACGCAAACAAGGAGGAGGATTCAAAGAAGCTTCAAACCCCTTCTCAGATCTTTAGGAGTTAATCATGAAAGACCAAGAGTTAAAAATAGGCCTTGCTGAAATGTTAAAAGGAGGGGTCATCATGGATGTAGTGACTCCAGAACAAGCAAAAATTGCTGAAGAAGCAGGAGCTGTCGCTGTGATGGCATTGGAACGTATCCCAGCCGACATTCGTGCAAAAGGTGGAATGGCTCGCATGACACGCCCTGAGTTAATTGATGCGATTCAAAATACCGTGTCGATCCCTGTGATGGCAAAATGTCGTATTGGTCATTTTGTTGAAGCACAAATTTTAGAAGCTCTCAAAGTGGATTTTATCGATGAAAGTGAAGTTTTAACTCCTGCTGATGAAGAACACTATATCGATAAAAGAGATTTTAAGATTCCCTTCGTATGCGGGGCATCTAATTTAGATGAAGCTTTAAGGCGTATTGAAGAAGGAGCTGCAATGATTCGTACTAAAGGAGAAGCTGGCACTGGAAATATTGTCCAAGCTGTACGTCATATGCGAGCTATTCAAGAAAGAATTCGCTATCTGCAGACACTTGATCAGACGGGCTGGCAGGCTGAGGCAAAACGAATAGGGGTTTCTTATAACTTAATCTATTGGACTGTAGAACATGGTACACTGCCTGTACCAACCTTCTCAGCTGGAGGAATTGCAACTCCTGCTGATGCCGCCCTTATGATGCAGCTTGGCGCCCAAGCTCTCTTTGTTGGATCAGGGATTTTTAAATCAAAAGATCCAGAAAATCGAGCTAAAAGCATTGTAATGGCAACAACACATTTTCGTGATGCAACTATGTTACTAAAAGCCTCACAAGGGCTTTTAGAAGGCATGGAAGGTTCGAGATTAGCTGAAATTTCTCCCGAAGAGGTTCGAAACACAATGGCAATCCAATGAAAATTGGAGTTTTAGCCCTACAAGGAGCTTTTTCTAAACATATTGAAATGCTTAGACAAATTGATGTCTCTGCAGTTGAAGTCCGCCGTATGAGTCAACTTGATGATGTTGATGGATTGATCATTCCAGGAGGTGAGTCAACTACCATATGGAAACTTAATGATCTGCCTTTAGCCAATTTTCCCCGCCCTATTTTTGGGACCTGTGCTGGAATGATCCTCTTAGCTCGTCTTGGCCTCGTTGAGGTTACCATTGAACGCAATGCCTATGGCCGACAATATGCCTCTTTTTCGACTCACCTCGATGTCTACCTTGATACACCCCAGAAAATACATGCGATTTTTATACGAGCACCTCGTATTACAGCTATTCACTCTTCTAAAGTCATTCTTTTAGCCAAAACTCCTGTCCTTGTTCGTCAAGAAAACTATTTAGCTAGTGCTTTTCATCCAGAGTTAACCAAGAACCCTGCAATCCACCACTATTTCATTAAGATGTGCAAGGATAACAAATCTTTAACCACTGCTACTCATCCCTAAACCCGCATCTTATTTTATTTATTCAATGTTTATCTAAAGGTAGAAAATAGTGGTTTAAAAAAACCCATAATCTGAATACAAACTCTCTCGATGTATTTTTATCTCTTTTGTTTTGAAAAATTTAACTAATTTTATTTTAAATTAAAAAAAATAATTTAATAATTAAACTTACTTTGACTAAAAGTCGCCTCTGATGATTTGGACAATTGATGATTCAACTTAACCACAAAGAACCAGAAAAGTTATCTATTCAAGATCTCTGTCTACAAGGGAAAAAAATCATCATGCGAGTCGATTTTAATGTTCCAATTGATGCTGATGGAAGTATCACTGATACAACACGTATTCAAGCAGCTCTTCCTTCAATTTTCTATCTCCTTAAGCAAAGCAAAGCTTTGATTCTAATGAGCCATTTAGGTCGACCAGATCATCCGTTTAATCACAAATTTTCTCTTTTACCTGTTGCTAAAGCTCTAGAGACTTTCATTAGAAGGCCTGTCAAAATGGCACCAGACTGTATAGGACAAGAAGTGAAAGAAATGGCAATCAATCTAAAACAAGGAGACGTGCTTCTTCTAGAGAATCTTCGTTTCCATCCAGCTGAGTTACAACCAAGTATAGATCCTGATTTTGCCAAAGAGCTAGCTAGTTTAGCTGATGTTTATGTGAATGATGCTTTCGCTACTGCTCATCGTAAACATAGCTCTACTTATACAATTACTCAATTTTTTTCAAAAACAGCAGCTGCGGGTTTTTTGTTAGAAAAAGAGGTCTCTGTTCTCAGTGAGATACTAAATACTCCTAAACGTCCTTTTTATGCTCTGATCGGAGGAGCCAAAATTTCGACAAAAATCGGATTAATCAAAAATCTATTAAAAAAAACCGATCTTTTGTTTCTTAGTGGAGGTATGGCCTATACTTTTTTTAAAGTCTTAGGATATGAGGTGGGTCAATCTATGTTTGATCCAAAATTTTTTAAACTTGCAAAAGATATTTTAGAAGATTTTCATGATAAAATCATTCTTCCAAAAGATGCACGTATTGCAAAAAATTCTCATCCAGACACCCCTATAAAAGTCGTGGATTTAGCTAAAGAAGGCATTCCGAAAGGATATAGTGGATTGGATATTGGGCCAAAAACTATTCACCATTTTGCAACTCTCTTTCAGCATGCTAACACCATCCTATGGAATGGACCAGTTGGGGTCTGTGAATTACCAGCTTATAGCCAAGGAACATATGAATTGGCCTATCACCTTACACAATTAGATGCAGTGACTATCGTAGGAGGAGGTGATTTGGTGGCTGCAATCAATCAAGCCGGATTAAAGGATAAGATGACTTATATATCCACAGGGGGAGGGGCCACTCTTGACTATCTTGAGCATGGAACGCTTCCTTGTATTCAAGCTTTATCAAACAAATCACCAAAGATCTCCATATCCCCAAATAAAGAGAATAGAAAAGACAAAGAGCATCTTTAACCTGATTTTTGTTCGATTGGCTGACTTAATAAATAAAATAAATTTATTAAATTCAATATTCTATTAAATAAAAAAAATACTTGAATAAAAAGCGATTTTTAAATAAGAAAAATATTTCAAATCGATCTTGCAATCTTATATTCGTTCATCTTATAATGATGATTCGATCTCTTTGAAGAATAGATGGAAATCTTTCTTAAAATACGGTTCTTTTTGGCTTATAAGCGTTCAAAAAAAACAGGTGACTATGTCACAAGATAGAGAGGGTTTTTCTAAACTGCGTGCTTATTTATGGCCAATTCACAGTTTTGAATTATCTAAATTTCTTCCCCTCCTCGTGATGGCCTTCTTCATTAGCTTCAATTACCACATTTTGCGGAATATGAAGGATACGCTTTTAATCACTGCTAAATCTTCCGGAGCTGAAGTCATTCCCTTTATAAAAGTCTGGGGCATTGTTCCAGGGGCTCTTTTGATGACCTTTATTTATAGCCGTTTAAATAATCGTTTAAAACATGAGCGAGTCTTTTATGGAATGATCTTAATTTTCCTCGTTTTTTTTGCTTCTTTTACCTTTATTATCTATCCCATGCGGGATTATCTCCACCCTCATCAAACTGCGGATTTTTTACATGACCATGTGCCAGCTGGTTTTAAGGGACTGATTGCCATGTTTCGCTATTGGACATTCAGTAGCTTCTATATTATGTCAGAATTATGGAGCTCTGCTATTCTCTCAATGCTCTTTTGGGGTTTAGCGAATGAGGTGACTCGTCTTGGTGAGGCAAAACGTTTTTATAGTCTCATTGCAATCGGATTGAATCTTGCAGCAATTACTTCTGGCCAAGTTTCGGTATTTTTAACAGGAGATTTCTTACGCTCACGGATTATGCTTACTGAAAATCCATGGCACCAATCTATGATTTTTTTAACGCTTGTTGTGATCTTCTCTGGAATCATAATTATGTGCATCTACCGTTATCTGACCAAACAAATTTTTCTAGATCACCATTCCAGTGGCTCGATTGAATCTCCCACCCCAAAAATGAAAATGTCTATGCGAGAGAATTTTGCTCTTTTGGGACGTTCGAATTACCTACTCTACATTGCTATTGTCGTTTTATCTTATAATATTGTGATCAATTTAGTTGAGGTCATTTGGAAAGACCAAGTCCGCACCCTCTATCCCCAACCAAATGATTTCAATGCCTATATGAGCCAAATTACAACAATTACAGGTGTGATTTCTGTCTTAACTTCAATCTTAATTTCAGGACAGTTGATTCGTCGATTTGGATGGACTCCTACTGCTTTAATCACTCCGATTATTTTGTTAATCACTAGCTTTTTTTTCTTTCTCTTTTTTTTCGGACGTCATCAACTTACCGGAGCCCTGGCTCTTTTTGGAACTTCTCCTCTAATGATTGTAGTTTTATTTGGTTCGATGCAAAATTGCTTGTGTCGTGCATCTAAATACACTCTTTTTGATGCAACTAAAGAAATGGCTTTTATTCCTCTAAGTGCTTTCGACAGAATTAAAGGGAAAGCAGCAATTGATGGTGTAGGCTCCCGACTCGGAAAATCAGGAGGCTCTTTGATTCATCAGGGACTTCTTGTGATTTTTGCAACGATTTCAGCAAGTGCTCATATTGTTGCAGCCATCCTTTTTCTCGTTATTATCTTTTGGATTGTAGCAGTTTTATCTTTAGGCAGACAATTTAATGCTCTGCCTTCCAATAAAGCTACGCCCTCTCCTCAACCAATAAAAACTGAACATCAACAAAAAGCAGAACTCATTTCCAACTAATATTTGATTATTAACTGCTTTTCTCATTGAATTTCATGATCTGTTTAGATCACGATAGTAACGAAGAAGGAGTTCAAAAAAGGCAAATGCAGCCATTGTGACAAAAATAAGATAGACCCACTTCGGGAAAATAAGATTGAGAGTTAAACAAATTAGTAAGCCAAATTGTGCAATTGTAGTAATTTTACCCCACCAAATGGCTCTTACCTCATATCCATCCCAACCACGAACAATTCCTAAGAATAGTCCAAAAAAACAAAGTGAAATATCTCTAGATAGCAGAGCAGCCAGCCCTAAAAGAGTTAATTTATTTTCTAAAAAAAAGACTCCGCCAGAAAAAAAAACAAAAAATTTGTCCATAATTGGATCAAGAATAGCTCCAAATTGAGTTGTGGTTTTTTGAAGACGAGCAAGATAACCATCAAGAAAATCACTGAGCATAGCTAATCCAATGGCAAGTAAACGGACCCATGGATTATCTTGAAGGAAAGCAAGGGCAAACCCTGCGCGAGATAGGGACAGGATATTAGAAAGATTTAGCATTCACCAATACTAGTCAGTTGAAGAAATTGCTTTGCTTTTCTTATACCAAATGCAACTGATTATAGCGATCAGAAAGATTCCAAAGAAAATGACATTGACATACCGGATAAAATAAGAACAGTTTTTACCAAAAAAATAGGCGATTGTAAAAAGCGTGCCGTTTGAAATAAGACAGGCAATCCCATCCCCAATTAAAAATTTACTAAACCGCATTTTCCCTAAACCTGCTGTTGCAAATAGGCAATTACGTACTCCAAATGGAATAAAACGCCCTACAAGTAGAGTTAATAATCCATATTTCTGATAATATTGTTCTATTTGTTCTAATCTTTTTGCTTTGAAAAGATAAGCAAACCAACGCAGCCGCCATAAGTGTGCTCCCCAAAGTCTACCAATCCAGTAAACCAACCAATCTGAGAGATAGGCCCCTAAAAAAACAGCTAGAAATAATTTAAATATATTCTCAGGAACAATCGTACTTGCAAGGATCGCACTAAAAATAATTACCAAGTCTTCACTAATAGGAAAATTGAGTCCCGCAAGCATTAAGAGACCAAAAACAAACCAATGAGCATGATAAGCATGTAGTTGAATAAAAGAAAGAATTGTCTCCATAACCGGCAATTATATTAAATGAAAATAATAAAAATAATACATATAAATTTCGATAATTAATTCCTATTTTCTCATTACTGGTTGCATCCTCTAAGCTTATTCCAATTGAAAACCTCTTCATTCAAGTCGAAAAAAATGACTCTAAATCCCCCTACTGACTCAATGTGAAAGTCATGATATCGATGAGTACAACCATGTATTTTTAATTGAAAATCTTACTTCTGTATATAAAGATCAAAGTATTTAATTAAAAATTAATATATATATATATATTTAAAGTAAGATCAAAAGGGATCAAGATTCAGAGACAAAAAAACTTTGATATCCTTGTTTGAAAAAGAGAGGTGGATTAATATGCTGAATTATGAAAATAATTCATGAATCTGTCTTTATGAGTGCATTTCGTGCATTCTTTATTGCTTTTTTTGGTGTCCTTGGAACGGTGATTAGCTTACTTGGGATTTTTCTTGCTTCTTACTTAGTCTTCAAATCTAACGATGACCAAACCTTTTCTGCAAATGTAGAAATTCTTCCTGATGGTGATGGAAACAGGAAAAAACTTTCCGGAGATTCTCCGATTCTTTTGCAAATCACAATTGAGGGAGAGATTGGCAAAGATAAGCTAACAGGGAAAAAGATTGAAGAGATCCTAATTAAATCAAGAGAAGAGGCTTTTTCGAATAATCGAGTCAAAGGGATTCTCCTAGTGATTAATTCTCCTGGTGGAGGAGTGAATGACTCAAACATTATTTACCGTCACCTTAAAGAATACAAAACCAAATACCATGTCCCCATCTATACTTTTATTGATGGGCTATGTACATCCGGTGGCTATTATATTGCCTGTGCCAGTGATAAAATCTTTGCGAGTGAAGTTAGTGTGATTGGATCAATAGGTGTCCTTAACTGGCCTCCTTTCATGAATTTTACTGATACAATGAAAAAAATTGGCATCGAATCGATGACTTTATCAGCTGGAAAAGGCAAAGATCAAATGAACCCTTTCCGTCCTTGGCATGAAGGAGAGGAAGAAGACTATCAGTCTTTGATAGATTATTTTTATCAGCAATTTACCACAATTGTGACCTTAAATCGACCCATTGACATGAATAATTTAAAAGATAACATTGGAGCGAAAGTCTTAACTCCTCCACAGGCTAAAGATCATGGCTTCATTGATGAAAGCAATGCTAGCCGTCGTGAAGTTTTAAATGCTCTTGCCAAAGAAGTTGGAATTGAAGACCATTATCAAGTTGTCGGTTTTGAATCGACTTCTTGGTTAAAAAAAGTGATCAAAGAAACACCCTGTTCTCCTATTGTTTCTGGAAAGATCAAACATGAATTTTCTCTCCCTATTTCTGAAGGCAATGCTTTATACTGGAAATGAAAACACTCTACATCCTTGATGTCTCGGGCTATCTTTTTCGCGCCTATTTTGCTCTTCCTCCAATGGTTAGCCCTCAAGGAGAATCCACAAATGGTCTATATGGCTTTATTCGGTCTATTTTAAAACTTTTCAAAGATTTTAATCCCGAACACATCATTGCAGTTTTTGATAGTCCTGATAATAAAAAAAAACGAATCGAGATTTACGAAAAATATAAAGCGAATCGTCTACGTCTCTACGAAGATCTTCCTCAACAGATTGAGCGCGCAAAAGAATTTTGTGATTTGATAGGCATTCCGCAAATTCAAGTCCCAGAAGTAGAAGCTGATGACACCATGGGAAGCATTGCAGTTTGGGCTGCTGCAAAGGGCACTAATGTCTATCTTTGCACAAGTGATAAAGATTTTGCTCAGCTCGTGAATGATAGAATTTTCATTCTTAATACTTGGAAAGATAACTTGATAATTGATAAGAAAAAAGTAGAAGAGTTGTACGGTGTACCTCCTGAGAAAATTATCGATCTCTTAGCTATAGTGGGGGATTCTTCTGATAATATTCCAGGTGTGAAAGGATTCGGCCCAAAGACTACCATTTCTCTTCTTAACGAGTTTGGCTCTCTTGAAACCCTGTTAGCCAATGCTGACAAAATTAAAGGAGAAAAAAAACAAAAAATACTCAAAGAAGAAAGCGATATCGCTCTTATAAGCAAAAAACTTGCTACGATTCAAATAGATATTTCTTTTCCTAAAGAAGAGAGTTATTTTACTAAAACTTCTCCTGATTGGAATAGGTTGAAAGAGTTCTACATCGATCTCGGTTTTCAGACGCTTCTCAAAGAATTATACTCTGTTGCTAATCAAGATTCCCTCAAAGAAGAAAGTATTTACCACCTTATTGAAGATAAAATAGAATTCCAAAAGCTGTTAAACTCCCTCGAATCTTCAAAAGAGATTGCCTTTGATATACTAATATCCAATCAAAATCCGTTGCTTCCAGAAATTTTAGGCTTAAGTTTTAGTATAAAAGCAGGAGAGGGTTTCTATGTTCCTTTAAATGGGAAAATGGATTCAACAACGATCTTAAATGAACTTAAAAAAATATTTAGCAATCAAAATCTTGTGTTTTTTGGTCATCATGTAAAAGACCATCTCCATGCATTGGCTAAGCATGGTATTGAAATCAAAAATGTAAATTTTGATACTATTCTCGCCTTCTATCTTCTTCATGCAGAGAGTAGACGCCATTCCTTAGAATCCCTCATACTTCAATATTTAGGTAAAGTAAAAAACCCGATTGAAGACTTGATTGGAAGCGGGAAAAAAAAGATTAACCTATCTGACATTTCTATCGAGCAAGCTTCTCACTATTGCTGTCAGAATGTCGATAACATTTTCCAATTAAAAAAGGTTCTAAAAGAAGAGATTCATAAGGAACATTTCGATAAAATTCTTTATGAAACTGAGCTACCTATAATGCATGTTTTGGCTAAAATGGAACGGTCAGGAATCTATCTCGATCGAGAAGAGCTGATGGATCTTTCCGAAGAGTTAAAGAGAGAAATTCATTCTCTCGAACAAGAGATTTATACACTAGCTGGTGAAACATTTAATATTAATTCACCAAAACAGCTTGCAATGATTCTTTTTGATAAAATGAAGATTCAACCATTAAAAAAAACCCTAACCAGCCTCTCTACACGGGCAGAAATCCTTGAGTTACTTGCGAAAGACTATCCCATTGCTGAAAAAATTCTGTTTTTTCGTTCTCTTGAAAAACTTCGTTCAACATATGTTGAAACCCTTCCTTTAAACATTCATCCTAATACAAACCGCATTCATGCCACATTCAATCAATATATTACAGCAACAGGACGTTTAACATGTCAAAATCCAAATCTACAGAATATTCCTGTAAGGAGTGCGTATGGTCAACGCATTCGTCAAGCTTTTAAACCACAAAAAAAAGGATGGAGCTATTTATCAGCTGATTACTCACAAATAGAATTGCGTCTTCTTGCTCACCTAAGTGAAGATCCTCAACTTCTTCAAGCGTTTAAACATGGTGAAGATATTCATGCGTACACAGCTTCACTGATCTTTAGTATTCCTCTATCAACAGTCTCACCGACTCAACGTCAACAGGCAAAAGTCATTAATTTTGGAATTATTTATGGTCAACAAGCCTTTGGTCTTTCTCAGGAACTTGGAATAGATATCAAAAAAGCAGCTGATTTCATTAAAGCTTATTTCGAACGCTATCCTCTTGTATATAAGTATATCGAATTATGCGTCCAAGAGACAAAAAAAACTGGTAAGGCCATAACAATGCTTGGTCGTCAAAGAGAAATTCCTGAGATTCGTCATCATAATGCAATGATTCGTCACCAAGGAGAACGGCTTGCGATTAATACGTCTTTACAGGGAAGCGCTGCTGATTTAATTAAGCTAGGCATGTTAGAAATTGATGAGCAAATCCGTATTCGAGGGATGCAAGGATATCTAATTTTACAGATCCATGATGAATTGCTTTTTGAATGTCCAAATGAAGAAATTGATGCATTAGAACCTCTTGTTAGAAAAGCAATGGAAACAGCCTTACCTTTAAAGGTTCCTTTAGTTGTGGATGTTGCTATTGGCAAAAATTGGGCAGAATGTTAAGATTGAAAAAAGTTGCTGTAACAGGCTCTATCTGCTCAGGCAAAACGACTCTCGGCCTTTTTTTTGAAGAGCTTGGCGCTTGTTTCATCAATTCAGATGCGATAGTGCATAAGCTTCTTAAACCTACAACGCCTGTAGGAAGAAAAGTTATTGATCTCTTAGGGACTGAAATTGTTGATGGAAATGATTTAAATCGAAAGGAGATTGCCTCTAGGGTATTTCGTGATTTACCTTTATTAGAGAAAGTAGAAAAAGCGATACATCCAGCAGTCCAAGAAGTAATAGAAACTAAATACCAAAAAGTTTCACAAACCTCATGTCCTCTTTTTATCGTTGAAAACCCTCTTCTTTTTGAAAGTAATCAACAGGAATTATACGATGTAATCATCGTTGTCATTGGCAACAGAGAAGTGAGTCAGCGCAGATTTTTAATATCAACACCCTATGATATAGCAGAATTTGAAAGAAGAGATAAACGTTTAATACCAATAGCACAAAAATGCAAACAAGCGAACTTTGTTGTAGAGAATTTCGGTAGTCGATCGGATTTGTATTTTTTAGCAAAAAAACTCTTTAAAGATTTAAAAGAAGAGTAGAGATTTTATTAAATTAATCAATCTAAATTTAATTATTATTTGTCCAGTTAAAATTAATATAAACATTTTCCTTTTACCTAAAACACAAGAAAATTTTGGAGTCTTTGTATGAATCAAAAAAATTCAAATGACGATAAGCAACGTTCTACTCTTACCCCTCCCGATAAAATAGTCTCTGAAGAACTAAAAGAACCTCGGATACAGCCTGAAACTCCTCTTACTGTAACGAAAATTTCTGAATTACAACAAATGGATATTGAAGAGCTAAATAATCAAGCTCGTCATTATGGAATTAAGAATATGGCTTCATTAACAAAGTCCCAGATGGTCTTTGAAATTGTTAAGATTAAGTCTACAAGACCAGATGAAATGCTCATTGGAGAAGGTGTCCTGGAAGTTCTACCTGATGGTTTTGGATTCCTACGCTCACCAACTTATAACTATTGTCCTTCTGCTGAAGATATTTATGTCTCTCCTGCACAAATTCGCCGTTTTGATCTTAAAAAAGGAGATACTGTCATTGGGACCATTCGCTCTCCTAAAGAAAAAGAAAAGTATTTTGCTCTCTTGAAAGTAGAAACAGTCAATGGCTCGACTTCGGATAAAGCTAAAGAACGCGTGCTCTTTGAAAATCTCACACCTCTCTATCCTAATCAACGTATTGTGATGGAAACGACAAAGGAACGTCTTTCTGAACGAGTTCTTGATCTGATTGCTCCTATAGGTAAAGGTCAGCGTGGATTGATTGTGGCTCCCCCTCGCTCTGGGAAAACGATGATCTTGCAAAGTATTGCTCATGCCATTGCAATTAATCATCCAGAAGTCAATTTGATTGTACTACTGATCGATGAGCGTCCTGAAGAAGTGACAGATATGTCACGTATGGTCAATGGAGAAGTTGTAGCTTCTACCTTTGATGAACAACCAGAACGACATATTCAAGTTGCTGAAATGGTCATTGAGAAAGCACGTCGCCTTGTTGAACATGGTCATGATGTTGTCATTCTTCTCGACTCAATTACTCGGCTAGCACGCGCTTATAATACTGTTCAACCTCATTCTGGGAAAATTTTGACAGGAGGGGTGGACGCAAGCTCTTTACACAAACCGAAACGTTTCTTTGGTGCAGCTCGTAATATCGAAGGAGGAGGCTCCTTAACTATTCTTGCTACAGCGCTTATTGAGACAGGCTCACGAATGGATGAGGTGATCTTTGAAGAATTTAAGGGGACAGGAAACATGGAACTTGTTCTTGATCGACGCTTAGCTGATCGTCGTGTCTATCCTGCGATTGACCTCATTAAAAGTGGAACGAGAAAAGAAGAGCTTCTCTACCATCCATCTGAGCTAGAAAAAGTCTTTTCGTTAAGAGGAGCACTTGCTGACTTAACTCCTCTCGATGCAATGAATCTTTTAATTGGAAGACTTAGAAAAACAAATAGTAATGCAGAATTTCTGCTCTCTTTTAAAGACTAGGAAACTCGATAATGTGAATTTTCTGTTTAGATTATCGAAACTCCCTAATTAAGAAGATGAAAATCGTAACTCTTTGATTGAATTGAACTAACAACTGAAAACCTTAACTACCCAATCATTAGATGATAAATGGAATGGAATTCTGTTGATGTTTAAAATGGTTATTCAATCTTTAAAAGATGCTTTTTAGCCTTGGAGATTAGGTAAGTAATTGGTTAATTCAAATAATTTTCCAATTGCTTAGCCACATCTGGATTATCTGCGATGGATTGATTAAGCTTTGCCTGAAAAGCTGAATGGGGAATTAATTCATGTAATAATCTATATTGAAATTCAGAATCATCTACATCCCTAAAATACAGAAGGGCAAGAGGATTGAGATCAATCGCATCTAACATAAAATCAGAATCTTCTTTTAACAACGAACCAAGATAAGGTATTACCTCTATCCCAATGTTATCAATCGCATCTAACATAAAATCAAGATCGTTCTTTAGCTCTAGATTTGCATAAGCTAATACACCTACTCCTAGCTCCTTGATAGAGGTTAGCATAAACTCAGGGTCATTCTTCAGATCAATATCAGCATAAGCCAAGGTCTCTATACCTATTTCCTTACCAGTCTTTAGCATAAAATCTGCGTCTTGCTTGAGATGAGAAGCTGCATAATCTAGTCCATCAAGATTAATCTTTCCAACTTTTATCATAAAATCTGCATCGTTCGCTAAAGAAGAATCTGCATAAGTTAGTGCCTCTATATTTATTTCCTGAGCAGCTCTTAGCATGAAATTCTTATCTTTCTTAAGATGAGAATCTATATACCCCAGTCCATCAAGATTAATCTTTCCAACTTTTATCATAAAATCTGCATCGTTCGCTAAAGAAGAATCTGCATAAGCTAGTGCAGAAGGATGGATGGTAACAGCTCTTAGCATAAATTGGGGATCTTCTAGTAAAGAAGGGTGTGCATACATCAAGACATCTCGACCTACTAATTTAAGTGCTTCTAACATAAAATCAGAATTTTTCTGTAAATCTGAGAACTCATGAAATAATTCATGAGCGCTCCTTCTATAGATTAAATTTAAATTAGATATTTTTACTTCTAAATAAAAATTTAGATGACTTAATGAAATAATCCCACATTTTTTCAACAATTCCAATACAAAAGCAGAATCATTTTTGAGGTTAGAATCAGCATAAACTAATCCTTTTAAATTTGTCTTAGCCACTTCTAGCATGAATTTGGGATCTTGCCTGAGAGACAAGCTTGCTTGACTTAATTTTTCCTCACTTTCTTGTTTAAGATCATCAATGATAGATTTTTTCATCAGATATTCTTTAAAATCAAAAATAGCAACTATCATATTCCCTACAAAAGGGAATAATAGCATCACTGACCTTTTTGCCTCTTTCGCATCTAATTGAGTGTAAATATGAGTATCATCTAGATTTTCTTTTTTCAGGCTGTGTCGATATCCATATTTTTTGAATAATTTTGCTCCATGAATAAAAGTACTCACAATAGGAATGCGATCAGTCAATCGATGCTCATATCTATGTTTGTAAAAAGAATTATTTTCTCTTATTGTCATAAAAAATTTTTTGTTATTTATTTAATAATAACAAAAAAACCTTTTTTATTATATTATTAATATATAATTTTAAATTTATATAAAGATTGTTTCTTTGAATAAATAAGATCTTTTTATTGTCTTTAAGAGATTGAATGTAATAGGCTTAAAAGATAGGGAGCCAGATAGGCTCCCTGTTTTCGGAAAGAGAGGGATTCGAACCCTCGATACCCTTACGAGTATGCGTCCTTAGCAGGGACGTGCTTTCGGCCTCTCAGCCATCTTTCCAGATTTGGAATAGTGATTCAGTCATATTAGAGGTCTAGATCTTTTATCTCAAGTTAGGTATTGTCGCTAGTATGCAAGAGAAAAAAATCAGAGCGACTCCCTATTCCAAAGAATCAGAAATGATGGTACTAGGCTGTATGTTGTCGAGCATTAACAGCATGAATATTGCTGCAGATGTCCTCCATGAAGACGATTTTTACTTTACTGAACATCAAATCATTTTTCGCGTATTAGTAGGAGCCTATCGCCAAGATAAGCCAGCTGATGTACATCTCGTATCCGAGGAATTAAAAAGGCTAAAAAAACTTGAGGCTATTGGAGGAGCTAGCTACTTAATCACCTTAGCTCAATATGCTGGAACATCTGCTTATATTGAAGAGTATATTGAAATTGTTAAGTCAAAATCGATTTTACGTAAGATGGTTCAAGCAGCACAACTGGTTGAAAAAGATGCTTTAAAAGAACCAAAAGATGTTTATGGAGCTCTTGATGATGCCCAATCTCTTTTCTTTAAAATTAGTCAAACAACGAGTCATCATCCTGGTCTGTTAATTTCCGATTTACTCAATGGCTTAAACACCTCTTCACAAACTCCTTTCCTTAAAGAGTTGCAAGAAAGACAAGAAGCTTGTCGGTTAAAAGGACCAGATGAACCAAAAATCACAGGCATCCCTACTCATTACATTGATCTAGACAAATTAATTGATGGATTTAATCCATCCAATCTTATGATCTTAGCGGGTAGACCAGCTATGGGAAAAACTGCTCTGGCTCTAAATATTGCAGAAAATATTTGTTTTAAGAATAAAATGCCTGTAGGCATTTTTTCTCTCGAAATGACTGCTGAACAGCTTATGTTAAGGATGATCTGTTCTCAAGCTGAGGTAGAGAGTGAAAAAATTCATACTGGATCCTTAAGTGGTATGGAATTTCAGCGCATCGTTGCTGCTGTTGGTGAGATGCAAAAACATACTATGGTGATTGATGATCAACCAGGACTAAAAATTACTGACCTACGAGCTCGGGCACGAAGACTCAAAGAAAGTTATGGAATCCGTTTTTTGGTCATTGACTATCTCCAGCTAATTGTTGGATCAGGATCATCTCGCACCATGGAAAATCGGCAAAACGAAATTTCAGAAATTTCCCGAATGTTAAAAACTCTTGCTAGAGAATTAAATATTCCCATCCTATGCATGTCTCAACTCTCGAGAAAAGTTGAAGATCGAGCCGGTCATCGTCCTATGATGAGCGATCTAAGAGAGTCTGGATCAATTGAACAGGACTCAGACATCGTGATGCTTCTACTACGCCGTGAATACTATGATCCGAATGATAAACCTGGAATGGCTGAGCTAATTATTGCAAAAAATCGCCATGGAAGAGTAGGAAATCTCTCTTTCTCTTTTGTCAAAGAGATTGCCCAATTTCGTAATTATACATCGGTGCAGATCGAAAGCTTTGAAGACTCCTTTGCAAATATCTAAAAATCGATTAAACTTCTAGGAATTTATCATAAATCCTTAGGTGTATAATGTCGTCTGTTAAGAAAAAAAGAAAATGTAAAATTGCTAAGCATAAAAGAAAAAAACGTCGTCGTCGTGATCGTCACAAAAGTAAATAATTTTTATGGATTTTCCTGTTGATTTTGAAGTCATTGTAGTGGGAGGGGGGCATGCTGGCTGTGAAGCTGCTTTCGTCACTTCTCGTTTAGGTCTTCGTACTCTACTTTTAACAATGAATCTCGATACAATTGCAAAGATGAGCTGCAATCCCGCGATTGGGGGAATTGGCAAGGGACATTTAGTACGAGAGATTGATGCATTAGGTGGTGAGATGGGTAAGGTGACTGATCGATCAGGAATTCAATTTCGAATGCTAAATGCAAGTAAAGGACCTGCGGTATGGGCTCCCCGTGCCCAAGTTGATAAAATTGCCTATCAGACTGAAATGAAACACCGTTTAGAAAAAGAGCCAAATCTTCATATTTTTCAAGGTACAGTTGAAGGTTTTCAAGTCAAAAATGACCAGATTACAGCTGTCTTTACAAAAGAAGAGATCACTTACCACGGCAAAGCAGTCATTCTTTCATCCGGAACATTCATGCGAGGACTCCTTCATATGGGAGAAACTCACTTTTCTGGAGGACGCGCAGGTGATAAACCATCAGTTGGCCTCTCTCTTTGCCTTGAACAATATGGTTTCAAACTCGGTCGTCTGAAAACAGGGACTCCTCCAAGAATTAATAAACGCACGATTGACTTCTTACAAACTGAAGAACAACCTACTGAAGAAAACGTGTATTTCTCATATAGTGAGAAGTCCTTAGAACGCTTGCCACAGACTCCCTGTTGGATTACTTATACATCTGAGGAAACAAAAGCGACTGTCGAAGCGAATATCCACCGCTCTCCCCTCTATTCAGGTAAAATCCAAGGGATTGGTCCTCGTTATTGTCCTTCAATTGAAGATAAAGTGATTAGATTTGCTGATAAAAAACGACATCAAATCTTTCTTGAACCGGAAGGATTAAACACTGAAGAGATTTATGTGAATGGAATTTCCTCGTCTTTACCTCTTGATGTCCAAATAGCAATGATCCAAACAATTCCGGGGTTACAAAATGCACAGATTATGCGTCCTGCCTATGCTATCGAATATGATTTTGTCTTGAGTGGGCAAATTCAGTCAACACTTGAGACAAAACTCATTAAAGGTCTTTATTTAGCTGGCCAAATTAATGGAACGACAGGTTACGAAGAAGCAGCAGCGCAAGGCTTAATTGCTGGAATCAATGCTGCTAGAAAAATTCTGAACAAGCCACCTTTTATCCTTAGTCGTAACGAAGCTTATATCGGTGTGATGATAGATGATCTAACAACAAAATCTCTTCGAGAACCCTATAGAATATTCACCTCTCGTGCTGAACACCGTCTTTTATTAAGACAAGATAACGCCGATTTACGTCTCTCCCATTATGCCCATGAATTCGGGCTGATTAATCGTACTCGCTATCGTGAAATAGAAAATAAAAGAGCATTAATTGTGAATGAAATTCAACGGTTAAAAACGATCTATAAACAAGTCAAAGGAAAAGGGCTTTCAATAGCTCAGCTACTTTGCCGTTCTGAAAATACTTATGTCTCTCTTATGGATGAATACTCAGAAATAGAAGATTACGGTGTGGAAATTAACTTTCAGATTGAAGTTGCCCTCAAATATGCAGGTTATATTGATCGACAAAATCAAGATATCGCACGTTCTATTCAATTCGAAAATATGAAAATTCCCTCTAATTTTAATTATAAAAAAATCCATGGAATGCGCAATGAAGCAAAAGAACAGCTTTCGCTTTTTACCCCCCAAATGGTGGGTCAAGCTTCCCGCATTTCAGGAGTCTCCCCAGCGGATATTCAAGTCTTAATGATTGCCCTGAGACATGAAAATCGTCCAGCTTAACCATATTCCCATTCTTGAACAACTATGGATTGAAGAAGCGCTTTTACGTAGTGATCATCAAAACTGGTGTTTGATCAATACTGGATCCCCTCCAGCCATTGTCATGGGAATTTCAGGAAAACCTCATCTAGTCATCAATCTAGAAAAAATAGAGAATGATCAGATTCCAATCATTAAACGGTTTAGTGGAGGAGGAACTGTATATATAGATTGCGACACAGTATTTACGACTTTTATCTGTAATGTTGAAGAGATAGGTGTTCTGGCACAACCCAAAGCTATCTTAGAGTGGTCAGAAAAAATTTACTCTCCTCTTTTTAAAAATTTTAGCTTGCAGGAAAACGATTACATTATAGGTAACAGAAAATTCGGTGGAAATGCACAATACATTCAAAAGGGGCGATGGTTGCATCACACCTCATTTTTATGGGACTATCAAATAGAAAAAATCAACTATCTTCTTCTACCCAATAAATGTCCAAAATACCGAAATAATCGCTCGCACACAGATTTTCTTTGTAATCTACGTCCTTATTTCCCGAAAAAGGCTCAATTTATTGAAGCTTTATCTGAGCATTTCATGAAAATATTTAGTCCAGACATTGTTTCCAAAAGCTCGATTCTGAACATTTTGAAACGACCACATCGGCAAGTTAGTAACCGTATTGATCTATAGGAGCTCCTCCTAAATATCCGTGACACTTAAAAATAGAGAGAGATTTCGATAGGGATCGATTTGTCACATATAAAGGATAGATGCCTAAATAAACAACATCTTCAAAATAAGGTTTAAGTAGTTGAAGATAGTGCTCTTCATAAGTCATAGTTTCCTTATCACTTTGTAAAACAATGAAATAGCCTGTATTGTGCTTTTCACAATCTTCCATTTGTGGCCAATAGGAAAATTGGTTTTTACGACTATGGCTAATATTAAAAAAATAAGCTCTTTTTTTAAGAGGAGAATAAAAACTTAATAGACTAGCTGTCTGATACTTATTTCCCATTAAAAACTCAGTTTGAGGATCATAATCTATCTCTTTAAGAATATCTTCTAGAGCATGCCATCCAAGAGTTTGCTTAAAAGTATAATCGGGAATAATAAACGCAAAACAGATGAGGCTGACTGAAAGCCAAGTTCCAATATGAAGTAAAAAACGGAAACGAGGATAAGCCATCCAACTAATTAGAACAGAAACAGGAGAGTAAAGATAAGCTGTCCAATTGGGTTGAATTTTTTTAAAAATAGCGATGCCTAAATAAATTAAAATCGCCATTGGAAAAGCACTGCAAAACAATAGAGGACGATTATTTTCTTTTGATAAAGCAAAAAAAGCCCTGATCAGGAAAAAAAAATACATTGGAGAAAGCAGTCCTACTTGTGCCATCAAGAGAGCAAAAAAATTCCCTCTTTTCCCTCCAATAAAAACACTTCCAACATGTTTAAAGGTCGCCCATTCATGAGAAATATTCCAGTAAATTGAAGGAAGGAGTGCAACAAGGGAAATAAGTACTCCAGAAATAATAGACCATTTACGCATCTTTGGAAAAAAGATAAGAAAAAAAAAGGTCAAAGGCCAACAAGCAAATGCTATCCATTTATACAGTGCGCCTAAAAAAATCCATCCCCCTACTAAAAGATAATTTGGTCCCTCGTCTGCCTCTATGTTTTTTACAATAGTAGCAATAGCTAGAGTCAAAAAGAAAATAGCTCCTCCATCTGTTGTTGTAGCTAAAGATAAATAGACACCAAGCGGAGAAAAAGCGATCACGATTCCCGACCAAAAGGCTTGCTTCTCTGATTGCTTACAACAGATTGCAAGATAGTAGACAGCAAGAGGCAGTAAAAACCCCACCATGAGTGCACCTAATCTCACTCCAAATTCTGAATGACCTAACAGAGCAGTTGTTAACCAAATTTGCCAAGCAATTGCAGGAGGTTTTGAATAATATCCCCAGTCAATTGCTTGACTCCAAGTCCAGTATTGTGCTTCATCTGGAGAAAGACCCAAATGAGAGAAAGTGATGATGGCACCTAAAATCATGGTCTTACCCAAAAGCAGAACAATCAGAATAAAAAATGGTGAAGAGAGAGACTTTTCTGAATTTTGATCGATCGCTTGTGTGATCATCTTTTCCTTATTGATGAAAGTATAAAGGAAGATCTCTTAGAAAGAGAAAAATCGTATAGACGATTATGTGTCATGAAAGTGAAGAAGATCATGAAAAGCTTGAAGAGTGACCTCGCGTCCAATCACTGCAATACTCTCAGTAAGAGGAAGATTTTTTGGACAGACTTGGACACAATTTTGCGCATTCCCACAATCACTAATCCCTCCTTCTTTCATCAAAACACGTAGGCGATGACGTTTTGCAATTTGACTTGTTGGATGAGCATTGAACAGACGCGCTTGTGAGATAGCTGCTGGGCCAATAAATTGAGAACGTGTATTTATCTGTGGACATGCTTCAGAACAACATCCACATGTCATACAAGTTGCGAGAGAATGGGCAAGTTTTTGTTGGGCTTGGGACATAGGTGGTCCAAAACCTTCTGCACGTGATCCTCGACTTTCAATCCAACCACGAATTTGTTTAAGATTATCAAACATCTGATCGCGATTAACTACTAAATCTCTAACAAGAGGAAATTTAGTCAATGGTGCAATGGTAACCGTATGGTTACCAGTCTGAGTATAATTTTCGATCAGTGCAGTACAAGCTTGACGAGGTATGCCATTAATAAGCATAGAACATGATCCACATACCTCTTCTAAACATCCATCTTCCCAAACAACTGGAGTGACTTTTTTCCCTTCAGATGTTACGGGGGACCTCTGGATCTCCATCAAAGCACTAATGACATTTTCTCCTGATCGAAGGGGAAGTTCAAATGTTTCCCAATACTGTTGATTAGGATGACCACGGTAGATTTTTAAAACAAACCTCTTCATATGGGTAATGTGATTTTTTTAGGGATATTTTTCAAATTATCTCTCTTTTTTTGAGCCACTGTATAGTCTCGAGGCTCTGGGTCTATATGACGAATATCTACAGCTTCATAAGTAATTTTAGGTTCATCGACATCATAGGCAGCAATGGTTGTTTTGAGCCAATTTGCATCATCACGTTCAGGAAATTCAGGTTTAAAATGAGAACCGCGGAATTCATTGCGCAATAATGCACCTTTTGTCACAACTAGGGCAAGCTCAAGCATCGCATGAAATTGATGAGCAAATTGAAATGTATGATTCGCAAATACCCCTTTGTCATCAAGTGAAATATGGTGATATCTTTCTCTTAGCTCTTTGATTTTTTCTAAGGCTTTTAGAAGATCTAAATTATTACGCTTGACTGTGACATGACTAATCATTACCTCACCAAGCTCTTCATGAAGACGATGGATATTTTCTGAACCATCACGATGGATAAGTTCTTTTTTAAATTCTTCTTCTTTTTTTCTAGCCTCTTCAAAGTAAGTTTGTGGACAATCTCCGCTCATTGTCTCAAGATAGTGTGGAATCTCTTCCCCTACGACTAATCCACTGTAGATACAAGATAGTAATGAATTTGCACCAAGTCGATTTGCACCATGATATTGATAATCTGATTCCCCGCAATTAAAACAGCCAATTAAGTTGGTCATCTGACGAAAACGTGTATGACGATCAATATCATCAGCAGCAGGCCAATCCACCCAACCTCCCCCCATTGAATAATGGACAGCAGGAAAAATCTTCATTGGATGTTTTCGTGGGTCTTCTCCTGTAAATTTCTCATAAATATCTAATACTGATGCAAGCTTATCTTGTTTTTCTTTAGAGAGATGACATACATCAAGATAGACCTGATTATCTCCATTAATCCCTAATCCTAATTCGCAAACTCTAAGGACTTCTCGTGCGCCTACATCCCGACTGACTAAATTGCCATATCCTGGATACATTTCTTCAAGAAAATACCAAGGTTTTCCTGTTTCTCCACAAGGGATCATCTGACCATTAGGAGAGAGAATCGATTTAGATGCATCACCTGGTACCCATAGTCGCCCTCCTTCTCCTCTGACTGATTCAGAAATAAGACGCAATTTATCATGCCCAGGAATCGCGGTAGGATGTATTTGAATAAATTCTCCATTCGCATAATGCATTCCTTGCATATAGAGACGTCCATTCGCAGCTCCCGTACAAAAAGTGGAATTAGTGGTTTTCTTAAAGATTAAACCTGGTCCCCCTGTAGCAAAAACAGCCGCTTCTCCTTTTAATATTTCTAATTTCTGATTAAATAAATTCATAAGAATTACGCCACGCACACGTCTATTTTGATCAAAAACAAGACGGACAAACTCATGATTCTCAAATTTCTGAATTCGATTTTTTACTTCCCACTTACGCACTTGTTCATCAAGAGTGTACATCAACTGCTGACCTGTTGAAGCCCCACAAAATACTGTCCGATTATAGAGAGTCCCACCAAAACGACGGGCATCAAGAGCGCCAGACAAAGTACGATTAAAAGGACACCCAAATCGATCCAACATCTGAATAATACGAGGCGCTGATAAACACATTTCAAGAACAGGTGGTTGATTAGCAAGAAAATCCCCCCCTTTAATCGTATCGTATGCATGAATCTCTGGAGAGTCTCCCTCTTCTTTGAAATTAAGTGCAGCATTGATGCCTCCTTGCGCACATACAGAATGAGAACGCTTGACTTTTGTGACAGAAATGAGCTTAACATGGCATCCATTTTCTGCTAGGCGCATCGCAGCAGATAAACCAGCTAGACCTCCTCCTATCACGAGAACATGTGGATGCACTTTTTTCATCTTAGAAACAAATTTGTCCAATAGGTTCCCCAGGCAGCAATTAGCCCAAAAAACATGACTATAGTCATTAGTATTTTTATCACCCAACGCATAATTTTCTGAGAACGATTCGTAAGAGTCAACCCCCAAGAAATCATAAAAGTCCATAATCCATTAAAAGCATGATAGACAGCTGCAATGACTAAAACCGAATAAAGCATAACCAAAGTAGGGCTTATGAATGTTTCACGCAGAATTAAAAAAAATGCTGTTCCCATGTTTTGAGCTAAGACGAGCACTTTCCCCTTTTTTAAGGAAATTTTTTTAAGGAATTCCATCCAATCTTTATTCTCTCTCAATTCCGATAGTGGATCATAAGATTGATCGGAAATTGAAACCCTTGGAGAGGAATTTTCTAAATGTGATCTTTCTTCTTCTATCATTCTTAATTGGTCAGAAATTTCATCCTGGTGATAAATTATGATGTCTAGTTTTTCTGCTATAAGACGAAGCCCAGCATCATAAGATAGAATTGAAAAATAGAAAACTTTTCCATGAGATTGAATTTTTATTGGATATTCGATAAATCGCATGTGAATCACGTGGGCGATAATTCCGATGATAAGTAGCCAAGATGTAACCCTCTGCCAAGTAAATGCTCTGTTTCTTGCGTACATAGGAAGCGCTGGTCTATTTCCTCTAGTTTGAAAAGAATTCCATCGTGATGTTAAGGCATATTTTACCCCCCAAAGACCATGGACTAAAAATGGTAATCCTAAAAATAGGATTTCAATCGCTTTCAAATAAGGAATTTTGTGAATCGAATTAACCATCCGAATAAATCCAGATCCGTAATTCTTAAAGAAAAATGCCATGTGTGCATTGATAAAAAGGTGCTCAAACAAATAGATAACCAGCCATAATCCAAGTAGAGAATGAAGGCGGCGCAAAACAAATGGGAAAGGCAGTCTAAGAGATGAGTTAGATGAAGATTTCTTTTTACTCATTGGCAAAGTCATGATAACACAAAATTAACATAAGAAAAGCCCCTTGTAAAATAGATTTACTTTTGATCATTGTCTAATGAAAATTAGAAATAGAAGAGGTCTTAAAAAAAATAGCTTAATGTAGATTCAAGATCAAAGTTGATCTTTTTCTCACCTTCTATACAACTTACTGAGAGTTTAACTTAAATAGAGTTTCTCCATTTCTAGACGTTGCCATGGCAAATTCTGCAAATGAAATTTTTCTTATCTCTGCAAGAAATTTTGCTGTTTCAATGAGATAAGAGGGTTCATTGATTTTCCCTCGATAAGGCATAGGAGCTAAATAGGGTGCATCTGTTTCGATTAAAAGACGATTGAGTGGAATAGATCGAGCTACTTCACACAATTCTTCACTATTTTTAAACGTGACAATTCCACTTAAAGAAATATACCAATCACGTGCAATTAACTCTTTTGCCTCAGCAAGGGTACCAGTAAAACAATGAAGGACCCCTGAAACTGGTTTTTCTTTATCTAATATCCGAAAAAGATCTTGGAAAGCATCTCGACAATGAATGACGATAGGTAATCCATTGTCAGCAGCGAGTTTTAAATAACGACTTAATAACTTCTTTTGATCATCCATCGATTCTTTCCAATAATAATAATCCAAACCAGTTTCGCCAATAGCAATTAAAGATTGGGTATCGACATTTTGCATCACCAATTCAAAAAATTGTTCCGCTTCTTTTTGAACCTCATGAGGAGTGGTAGCAGCTGCATTGTAAACCCATGGATATTGACTAGAAAGTGTTAAACCAAGTGATAGTTCTTTAGGATTGGTACAAATATTAATGATCTTCTCAATACCCAAAGCTTGTGCCCTTGCAAGAATCAGATCAATATCTTTAAATAATTTAACATGTGTAAGATGGGCATGAGAATCAATCAGCATAAACAGTCGTTTGTGAAGGGGTGAGTTTTTCAAGATATTTATATACGATACTTCCACTCAAAGTTTGAGGAAGCACGTAAGGTTTCTCGTCAGGATGACCCGAATAAAGAACATATAATGGAACTCCTGTTCGGCCTAAATTGTCTAATGCCTCAGTAATGACTGGATTTTTTTTTGTCCAATCTGCTGTCATTTTAACCACACCTTTATCATAAAAAGCTTTTTTAAGATCTGAAGAGTGTAGAATCGCTTTATTCGCCTGACAAATTAGACACCATTTTGCTGTAAAATCTACAAATACTGGGATTCCCTGAGCGCGTAATTCTTCTACACGCTGGGGATTATATACTTCCCAATCCTGCTCAAAAAGAGCATGAGCTACCTCAACATTACGATGTTGCTTCGTAACAAATATTACAATGGTACCACCTAATAAAAAAAGAGCAACAGCAAGAGTAGTCGAGAGGATCCTTGTGATTTTTCTCTTAGTGGGGAGGCTCCATTTACCAAAAATCCATCCCCCAAGAGCTAAAATTACCATCACAGATAAAAGAGCAAAGGTGGCCATATTGTCAGTTTGTGCTCCAAATATCCATATGAGCCAAACAACGGTCCCCATCATCAAAAATCCCATCAACTGTTTAAAGATCACCATCCAATTTCCAGGTTTTGGCAGAAAAGAGATAAGTTTGGGAAAGGCAGAAAAAATAAGATAGGGAAATGCCATGCCAAATCCCATCATGGTAAACACGGTAACTGCTAAAAATGGAGAAAGGGTCATCGCAAATCCAAGTGCTGGCCCTAATAGAGGCCCAGTACAAGGAGTGGCCACAAGTGTAGCAAGAATACCGCTCATGAATGAGTTTTTCAATGATGAGCCTCCAGAAGATTCTACTTGTTGACTTCCTAAGGAAATCATCGATGTGCCAAGTTCAAATACTCCAAACAAACTTAAACCTAATAGAAAAAGCATTGCTGCTAAAATTGCGACAAAAGCTGGTTCTTGTAATTGAAATCCCCAACCAATACTTTCTCCACAAGCACGCATGATCAAAAGCGCAATAGAGAGAATCCAAAAAGATACGAGAACCCCTAATGCAAAAACCCCTCCATGCTTTAAAACTATCTTTCTTCTCTCATGAGCGATTTTGACAAATCCAAAAATCTTCAAAGCAATCACCGGTAAGACACATGGCATAACATTAAGAATTAATCCACCTAAAAAGGCAAATAGCAGCGCTAATTTAATATTTAATGTCTGATGTGCTTCTGCCCCAATCTGTTGAGTCTCTTTAGGAGGGGTATTGATTTGAATCGCTTTTTTGACACTAGTGCCTTTTTCAGAAACAAGTAAAACACCTTTTAACGCAGAAAGTTTATTTGTAGAGTGCATTTTCTTTAAATTTAAGATAATCCCCTCTTGCTCAATTTTAAAAGACTGGGGTGCTCCATAATCAACCACTTCGGCGTCTTCAGAGATAAATTGCATCTCTTCGATCTCTCCAAAACTTCCTGGTTTAGGTTTAAAATTCATTACAATTTCATCTGGTTGTAATTGAACAGTTAAATTCCCTTGATCTTCTAACTGACGAGGAAGAGCCTCTCTTGCTTTTGCAAATAGACCACTTTTTTCCACTATTGCGACAGGCTCAGAATTATTGATAGGTAGAGATAGACTAATATGAGCGTTTCCTGGAACGCATAAGTCTTTACAC
This sequence comes from Chlamydiales bacterium, assembly GCA_041395025.1. Lineage (NCBI taxonomy): Bacteria > Pseudomonadati > Chlamydiota > Chlamydiia > Chlamydiales > Chlamydiales bacterium. The sequence goes on along the minus strand of JAWLBH010000001.1, from coordinate 922,266 downwards.
GCTAACCAGTTTACATCGGCTGCTAAAGTAATAGACCCGTTCTCTATATTTTTAGGGGGGAGGATTTTTGAAAGAAGCAGAACAGTATCCGTATAACCAAAAGCAACTAGAGAAGAATTTTTAAAAATTTTAGGATAAGGCCATTCAAGTGGCCCTGCTATAAATCCTTTGGGTAGCTTCCAATTCACCTGAGTAGGAAAACCTGAATCACCAGGATTCATCCAATAGGTATCCCATCCTTCTGCCATTTTTAATTCAATACCTAACCAAAAAGGACGTCCTGGTTTTATTGAATTCTCTTCTGCTACAAGTTGCACTTGTACAGGTGAATCGATTGTCTGATCATTAGAACTAGATCCTAAAAGAGGAGAAAAAAAAGAAAATAGCACTAAACTAGAAAAAAATAATCGCTTCATATCCCCCCAAAACGAAAGTAGTTGAGGAAAAAATTATATATCATCATCATCTGTAAGTAAAGAATTAAAAAATTACATACAACACGAATTCTAATTCTTAGATTTGAATACATATGGAGATTTATGAATCCAATCATTCATGCCTACTATACTTCTGACCTCTTTGGGAAAGGAATTTTTTTATCTTTACTTCTTTTATCTATTGCGACATGGACGATTTTTTTTAAAAAATTCATAGCACAAAAAAATATTCAACGAGTGGGAATCGTTTTTCAATCTTTATTTAAAAAAAAATCTTCAAATCCTCTATCAATTGAAGTATATGAAAGTCATCCTTACGCAAACCTCTATCAAATTCTAAAAAAAACTACTATCGAACTCCTTGGAAAAAATAAAACTGTAATTAAAAAAGAAAATATGACTCTATCCGTTTCTGATATTCATCTCATTGAATCCTATTTAATCAATGTTGTTTCCACTGAAACAAAAAAAATGGAGGGAAATTTATTTATCTTATCGACTGTTGTGAGTTTGGCTCCATTTTTAGGTCTTCTTGGTACTGTTTGGGGGATTTTATTAACATTCAATGAATTGCAAACAACCATCTCAATCAATTCAAATACGACAATTATGGGTGGACTTGCTATGGCACTTGGGACGACGGTGGTTGGATTATTAGTCGCAATTCCTGCATTAATTAGTTATAATTACTTGCGTTCTGCAATTACTCAGTTGTCTGGTGATTTGGAAGAGTTTTCTCATCTCCTTTTGTCTGCTGTTGAATTACAATACCGCCAGGTGGAAATTTCGTGAAGCAGAGAAGATCTCCTATTCTTGAAGAAGCACCTATTAATCTGACTCCCTTGATTGATGTTGTATTTGTCATTTTAATCATGTTTATTGTCGTTGCTCCACTAGTTGAAATCGATCGACTAGAACTAGCAAAAGGAAAGGGTCTTAAAGAACCTTTTCAACAAGATAAAAATCTGACAATCCGTGTCTTTTCCGATAATACAATCACTTTCAATCACCAACAAGTCACACTCGAACAACTTCAAAACTTATTAATTCATGCTCATACTAAATCTCCATTAACTTATCCTCAGCTCTTTCATGATCGCCAAGCTTATTTTGGGACTTATCAATCGGTTAAAAATGCAGTTGAAAAAGCAGGTTTTACTCAACTTGATGTTCTTTTAAACCCACAATAAAAATAGATGAAAATAATAGGAATTGTAATAGCTTTACATGCACTTTTTCTAGTCTTGCTGTTTGTTATTCAAAAACATATTGAAACCCCCATTCATCACAAATTGGTCATAGAGACTTTTCAAGAAGTGACACCCATTGATCTAAACACTCATTTAGTCCATCAAGAACAACCAAAAATTGATAGACCGGAAAAAACTATTGTGGAAAAAAAATCTCCTGAAAGACAAATAAGTCCTGTTGAACAAAGAGATCCTAAATCTAAAAACTCATCTAAATCAGATCTTACAAAAGTCTCTACTGAAACTAAATCTAACAAAAAAAAAGCACAACTTGTAGGGATGATTCAAAAGAGTCTCTCTACTTTAAATCAAAAACCAAGCGATGAAATCATCTTGATTAAAGCAAATAAAATTGGAAGACTTTCTAGTGAAAAAATCAATTTAGAAAGTACCTATACTGATCAGTTAATAGGATTTCTAGAAAATGCTTTGGAGCTACCTGAAAAAGGAAAGATCAAACTTCAACTTACAGTAAAGAAAAATGGTCATGTTAAAGCTTTAACTATTCAAGAGACAAATAGTCTAAAAAATCAAAAATATGTAGAAGAAGTCCTTCCTATTCTTCTTCTGCCTCCTTTTGATAAATATTTCGAAGACAATCTTGACCATACCTTTTCCATCATATTGACAAGTTCATAAAAGTTTGATATCTAGGTAGGTTTATGTATAAGTCCCTTTTCTTTTTGCTCCTTTTAACTCTATCCGTTTATTCTGATGAGGAAATTATTGTTCATCTCTCAAATCAAGCGCGACTCTCTTCTCTTTATGTCCATCCAATTGAAGATATACAATCTGGTTTTGATGTAGACTATTTGAAAGCATTGGAAAAAGTACTCAAATTTGACTTAAATCATAATGGCAAAAGTGAATTGATTCAAAACTCAAATGATTGCGAAAAGCAAGCTAATCATGAAAAAGGATTATGGAAATTTGAACAAGAAAAATGGCAGAAACTTGGATGTGACTATGTTGTTAAATTCGCGATTTCGAATCACCAAATCACAACAACTTTCTTTTCTGTACGTAATAACTCAACAAAAGCCATCGATCCTCTTAAACTTAACGGTCAATTGAAAGATGATCGTCGTGTTCTTCATTCAATAGCTGATGCAATACAAGAAACCTGTTTTGGTGAGCAAGGGATCTGTCAAACACATATCCTATATACAATACGCACACAAGTTGGACCTACCTCCTCAAATTGGATCACAGAAGTTTGGGAATCAGATTATGATGGAGCGAATGCTCATCAAATTACTCATCACAATGGACTATGCGTAAATCCAACATATATTCCTGCAAAAATAGGTGAAAAATGTCTAAATCTTCTTTATGTTTCTTATGAGAAAGGACAACCAAAAATCTATATGACTTCATCAAATCGAGATGAACCAAAGCGTCTAACTTATATGCGTGGTAGCCAGTTGATGCCTGTGATCTCACGACAGATCGATCAAATCGCTTTTGTCAGCGATATCACAGGAAATCCTGATCTCTTTGTTCAAGACTTTTCACCGAAGAAAGGATTGATGGGAAAACCCAAACAAGTTTTTTCTACTCCTCAAGGAGTCCAGGGAACCCCAACTTTTAGTCCTGATGGAAAGCAATTAGCTTTTGTCTCTAATAAAGATGGAACACCTCGTATTTATGTTATTACAATTCCAAAAGCAGGGGCATCAGTCAGAGAAATTAGATCTCAACTCATCTCGAAAAAAAACCGTGGAAATACTGCTCCGGCTTGGTCACCTGATGGGACAAAAATTGCTTATAGTGCAACTGTAAGTGGTGTGAGACAAATCTATATTTACGATTTTATAACAGAGCAAGAGACAAGTTTAACAAATGGCTATGGGCATAAAGAAAATCCAGCTTGGGCCCCCGACAGCCTCCACTTGATATTTAACTCATCAACAGAAGAATCATCAGAGCTTTTTTTGATTAATTTGAATCAAAAAAAAGCCGTAAAAATTACAAGTGGTCCAGGAGAAAAACGCTTCCCAGCATGGGAACCAAATACAATGAGGAGAGTATGAAAGAACATAAACATTTGATCGTTGTGGGTATTACCTGCTTATCGTTATTAACCTCCTGTAGCCGTTCAACTCATGAGGTTTGGGAAGATACCAAGACTTGTAGCCGCTATATGGGGAAAGGGTTACGTTCTCTTTTTGGTTATCATGTTGATTCACGAAAAAATGCCTCTTTTTACGAATCTTGGGAAGAAGATCAAGAGTTTATTCCTCTAACAGAAAATGAAGCTTATCCACAAGTTGCAGTCCATAACTATTCTGCTCTACCTAAGGCATCTCCTGGTGATCCAGGTGGACTAATTCCTGGAATTGAAGGGTTTTCTGATCCAATGGGTCAACTTGCTCTCCTTCTTACTAATATTCAATTTGACACTGATAAATATGTAGTACAAGGAAGTGAAAATATTAAAACTGCAAAAATGATTGCAGACTATCTAATTAAAAATCCTAATATTTATCTTTTCATTGAAGGACATGCTGATGAAAGAGGAGCAGCAAGTTACAACCTCGCTCTCGGATCTCGTCGTTCTAATTCCGTCCGTACTTTTCTTATCGAAAATGGAGTGAATCCTGATCAACTTTTCACGACATCTTATGGTAAAGAACGCCCTCTTGCAATGGGTCATGATGAGAAAGCTTTGGCCAAAAACCGAAGAGCTCAATTCAAAACTTATATCCAAAATTGAAGATGCAACGTGTTTTTTGGTTTCTCTTATTCATGGGGCAGAGTCTCCTCTTTAGTCATCCAAAATCTGAGAGCCTGCCCCTTCAAGAAATGCGTATAAATTTAGAACAGTTTGGGTATCAACTCCACAACCATCATGTTGAAATTGAGCTTTTCCAAGAAAAATTTGATCATATTGAACAATCATTGCATCATATTGAAACGCAGTTACGAGACGATAAAAAAATCCATAATCGAATGATAAAAATTGAAAATAGCTATGAAACACTTGCTCATGATTTAAAAAACCTTAAAGCCCATCTCAATGAAACTGCTTCTTCTCTTGCTTCCTGTCAAACAAAACTTACTCAAATTGATAAGCAACTTTCTTCAGATGTTCAAGGACTGAGGCAATCTTTGCATGAAATGTTGACTCTACTTCAAAAAGGGGAAGAATTTGCTGAAAATCCCTCTGTTTATATTGTTAAAGTTGGTGACTCATTGGGACAAATTGCTCTGAAATACAAAACTGATATTAAAATACTTAAACAATTGAACCATCTCTCTTCTGATAAAATTTATGTTGGTCAAAAAATTATTCTTCCTCAATAATTTTTGAAATTCTTTGTTTTTTTTCTTATCAATCTCCTAGAGATTTCCTATCTTTCTTCAATTTGTCATGGGTTTTTATTGTAAATAAATTTTTTCTGTTTATCTTAGAATAATGCTATGAAAGAAGACAAATTGCTCCATTTACTAAAAAAAAAGAAGGGATTTTTTGAGACAATTCTCGATTTGACTGAAACCGAAACCGATCTGCCTTTTCATGATTGGATTGCTGTTTTAGAACAAAAAAAAATTCTTCTTTCTTGCGTTGATGAGTTAGATGCTGAAATCTACCCTTTTCAACGTAATATGGCTCATCTCTCTCAGGAAATTTCTGAAGAACTTGAAGAAATTCGGAAAGTGATTAGAACAATTCTTCAATTAGATTCTGATAATCAAACAAAAAGAAAACAAGAGCTTAAACCCGATGCAAGAAGGAGTCATTGATCTGCATTTGCAAGTGGATTTATTTTCTAGAGAAATAAAACGACTTGAGAAAGCACATGAACAACTACTTCAACAGTTTGATGCGTTAAAAGAAAAATTTGATGTCTCTCATCAAACATTAGAACAAATTGTCAATCATATGTCAGATGGTCTGATATTTATTAATCAAAAAGGTGTGATTACACTTTATAACCCTGCTGCTGCTACTCTTACGGGCTATCTTCAGCAAGAAGTGATAGGAACTTCTTTTTGGGAACACTATCCAGATGATTTATTTGGGTTTTCTCTTAAGAGTAGCTTAGAAAATGCAGAGATCCCCAGTCGGCTTTTTCTAAACTTCTCAAATGGGCTAGAGATTGAAGCGGCTCCTACAATGATCCCTGAAAAAGGTCTATTAGTTCTTCTTAATGACCGTACCCAGCTCAAACAACTAGAAAAAAGTGTACAACAAAATGATAGACTTAAAGAACTAGGTGAGATGGCAGCGACACTGGCCCACGAAATTCGCAACCCACTTGGAGGAATTGAAGGATTTGCTGCTCTTTTAAAACGCGAATTACAAGAATCATCTCAACTAGATATGGCTGATGCAATTCTTGAGGGTAGCCGAACTCTTAATAAATTAGTGAATAATGTATTGGAATATACTTGCCCTCTTATGCTACATTTTGAATTAACTGATCTATCTACCCTTTTCTATGACACAGTAAAACTAGCAAAGAGTTGCGGCCATCGATGTAAGGTGAATATTGAAAAAAATCACACGGCTTCAGTGGACCGTGGAAGAATCCAACTTGTATTAATCAATCTTATTCGAAATGGCTGTGAAGCTCACTCTCCTTATGTTGAAATGATCTTAACGAAAGAAGGAACTATTTTAATTAAAGATCAAGGAGAGGGAATCCATGAAAAAAATTTACAAAAGATATTCACTCCATTTTTTACAACAAAGGCCACAGGGACTGGATTAGGTCTTTCAGAAGCTTATAAAGTCATACAGGCACATGGAGGGGTCATGACTGTTGAATCAAAAATAGGAAAAGGAACATGTTTTGCAATTACTCACTTACCAATAATTGATAAAAAAATTACAAAGCAATCATGAGAATGGTTTTGATTCAATAAAAATTTACAAGTGAAAAACCTAAAATACTTAATAAATTTATGGGAATTCAAACTGTATTAGTCTTAGATGATGAAAAGTTGATGCGAAGATTTTTGGAAGAAGCACTCCAAAAAAAAGGGCTTAGCGTTGATGCTGTCGAAAATGGGAAAGAAGGACTGCTTCTGCTGAAAAAAAATACCTATGATCTTGTTATTACGGATATGAAAATGCCAGGCATATCTGGAATCGAAGTGCTAAAAAAAATTCGAGAGTGGTCACCTCAAACTCTTGTCTTGGTAATGACAGCTTTTGGAACGATTGAAAATGCTGTCGAAGCCATGCGACTTGGAGCATTTAACTATTTACTCAAACCTTTTACTCCAGATACTCTTGAAGCATTGATCAATAAAGCAGCTGAGCATAATGCTCTTATCAATGAGAATATCTATCTACGAGAAGAAGTTGCCAATAGAGTCCAGATTATCGCTCAAAGTCCGAGCTTAAAAAAAATTCTTATAGAAACAAAGCGTATCGCTAAAAGCCAAGCGAGTGTGCTAATTCACGGAGAATCTGGGACTGGGAAAGAAGTGATTGCTGGAGCGATTCATGCCCATTCTCTTAGAGCAAAAAATCCCTATATTCGTGTGAATTGCGCTGCAGTCCCTGATACACTGATTGAGTCAGAATTTTTTGGACATGAAAAAGGAGCTTTTACTGGAGCTACCTCAAAACGGTTAGGACGTTTTGAGCTTGCTAACCGAGGGACCCTTCTTCTCGATGAAGTCACTGAAATTCCTCTTAATCTTCAACCAAAACTCTTGCGTGTCATTCAAGAACAAGAGTTTGAAAGAGTAGGTGGCAATCGACCTATACCAGTCGATTTCCGTTTAATTTCCACATCAAATAGAGACTTGAAGCAGGCAATTGAGGCAAAGATTTTTCGTGAAGATCTCTATTATCGATTGAATGTAGTGCCTATCTATCTCCCTCCACTACGTGAAAGAAAAGAAGATATTATTCCTCTTATCCACTATTTCTTAAAAAAGTATTGTTTAAAAAATCAACAAACAACAAAAACTCTCTCAAAGTCTGCAGAAAAAAAACTTCTTGCATACCCTTGGCCTGGAAATATCCGAGAATTAGCCAACCTCGTAGAGCGAATTGTAGTCATGGACTATAGTGAAATAATAGAACCCACCCATTTTTCATTAGATTAGGTAAAGATAGAATCGGTCCTCTTATGAAGTTTCACATGACTCTTTATGACCCAACTATCTTTATCCCTGCCATTAAAAATTCATAAGTGGGTAACCCCGATTCAAAATGATATTCACCTAGAGTATCGTCCAATGTGCCTGTTAAAATCTGTTCTTTATTTGCAAGTGCAAGATAAGGAGCTTGCACTACAGTATTATATCCAATAACTTGGCTAGCAAAAGCAGATGTAAGAGGAAGAGCTTTACATTCAATCATAAGAAGAGGGAAAAGTGCATAATGAGGATGAATGCCTTTTCCAAAGACAATTATATCTGCACGCCGTTTTGGAATACGTTCTTTTGATTCAAACAACAAGTGAGGAAGCAAAAAAAGTTCTTTCTCTACTGCTATTAGAGAAGAGGGGTATCCTAGTTCTTTTAACATTTTTTGAATTAAATCCTGACGAATTCTCTCTTCTGGTTCAGATATGACCCATTTCTTGCGAATAGGATCAAAAAGAGATTCATTCGACTGCAATAATTCCATAATTTTCATCTTCACGTCTATAGATCACCTTTAATTTCTGATCTTCTTCACTGCGATAGATTAAAAAATGTTCTTCCGATAACTCCATTTTCATGATCGCTTCTTCTTGATTAAGAATTTTAAGTCGTCTTTTTTCTCTTTTTACAACTTTATGAGGATGTAATTTTTCTTCATATTGACGTAAATTTTCTTCTTCAATTTGATCATTAATATCATCAATAGGCAGAATACGCTCAATGACATTCACATTTAAATCAACTTCAGCTAATCCTTTAGCATGGTGTTGTTGAATCTTTTTCATATAGCGACGCAATTTTGATTCAAGACGAGCTATTGCTTGATCAATTGAAGTATACATATTTTCGCTGCGTCCTGTAACTTTGATCAAAGTATTATTAACATTAAGTAGAAAATCGACAGAATGAATCAGTTTTTGAATATCCATTATAACGACAATATCGACTATATGCCCACCAAATCTCTCTATTTTTTCTACCTTATTTACCGCATAGGTTTTCATCGCTTCGGTAATGTCGACATGTCGACCAATAATCTGAATTGGATACTCTTGATGACTAAATTTTTCCTTAATTTCAGTTTTTGTTTTATTTAATGGCATTATTTCCTCTCATTTTTCTATGTCGGATCATTCATTCACATTTAAAACTTCTTTCTAAACAAATCGAAATCTTGATGTTCTCTTGGATTAAATCTTGCTTTTTGCAGATTCTAAATGATCTCCAAAACGCACCGAAGAGGATTCGAACCTCTAACCACCTGGTTCGAAGCCAGGTACTCTATCCGATTGAGCTATCGGTGCAAACAAAAAAATGCTATCAAGTTTTGAGGTTGACGACAAGCAAAATGTAGGTCAAGCTTCATCGTATGAAAAGTTGTATTGGGATTGTTTTATCGGTTCTAGATTTTCAAGAAAATGGTCGCATTCTGACAGTTTTTTCTCCAAACGGTCTGATGAAATTTGTTGCTAAAAAAAGACATTCACCTTTGTTTACAGTGCTAAATCAAGGAGAATTTGTCTATGCAATAGGCAAAGGAGAGTTGCATCGATTTTGGGATGGAAAAATTTTATCTCAATACTTAGCTCTTAGAGAGCGACTCGAAAGTTTAGAAACAGCGGGAATTTTAGTGCGGGGAATTCAAAAATCTCAAATGCTAGGCAAACCAGCTCCTCAATTGTATCAATTATTTTGCTATTGTTTGCATGCCATTTCGACAGTAGACAACCCTTTCGATATCGCTTCAATATTCTTAGTTAAAACCATGAAACATGAAGGACTATTCCAAACACTTAATCAATGTTCAATCTGCCAACTCCCTCCTTCTTTACGCTATGGTGGGGAAAGATTTTGCGCTCATCATGGCCCAAAAGGAGCACTTGAATTGACTCTAGAAGAAGAAAAATGGCTCATCAAATTCACTGAAGGACGTTCACTCAAACAACTTTTAATAGAACCCACTAATTTGCTTGATAAAATTACAATCTTATTTAACCAAACATTTAGCAATTAAACCCTTTCTGTAAATTTCAGTTAATTCATCTTTACTTATTCACATCACGTTTTTCTTCTAAAATCCTTGAAATCAAGGCTGTCCATCCTGTCTGATGGCTAGCTCCTAACCCTTTGCCACTTTCAGCATGAAAATATTCATGAAACAAAATCAGATGTTTCCAGTGGGGATCTTTTGCATAAAAATCATCTTGACCATGACAAGGACGAAATCCTTTCTCATTTGCTCGAAAAATTCGACAAAGACGATCGTTAAGTTTCATACGTACTTCTTTCATATTCAATAGCTTACCAGAGCCTAAGGGATATTCAATCTTGATTTCTTCTTGGTAGTAATGATAATAGCTTTCCAGAGCATCAATTATTAAATAATTAAGAGCAAACCAAATAGGACCTCTCCAGTTTGAATTTCCACCAAATATATAGCTATCCCCCTCTCCTGGTAGATAATTGATCATATAGATCTCATTACGAATGGTAATTTTGTAAGGATGCTGCTCATGAACTTTAGATAAAGAACGAATCCCATATGGAGAAAGAAATTCTTTTTCATCAAGCAGATAACGTAAAATACTTAATAAACGATTTTTAGAGGGAATTGCTAAAATACGATGACCATGTATGGGAGAAAGATGACAAAAACTCGTCACCTTTTCTAGATCATTCCGATGGTGAATAAACCATCTCATCCGTTTCATAAAACCCTCTAATTTCTCTAAATGACTATCTTCTAAAACTTCTACAGCAATTAAAGGAATCAGTCCTACTAAGGATCTCGTCTTGAGAGGCATATCTTGACTATCGATTCTCAATCGATCATAATAAAAGCCATCTTCTTCATCCCATAAACCTGACCCTCTAAATTCATTGATTGCGTCTGCAATACGGACAAAATGTTCAAAAAATTTTGAAGCCATGTCCTCATATACAGGGTTGTAAACAGCAAGCTCCAAAGCAATTCTAAGCATTTTTAAACAATAGAAAGCCATCCAAGCTGTCCCATCAGCTTGTTCAAGCTCAACACCAATTGGCAATGGTTTTGAGCGATCAAATACTCCAATATTATCTAAACCTAAAAAACCTCCTCCAAAAATATGATTTCCATGAAGATCTTTACGATTTACCCACCAATTAAAATTGAGAAGAAGTTTTTGAAAGACACTTTCAAGAAATAAAAAATCCTCGCTACCAGTTAACTTAAATACTTTTAAACAAGCCCAAGCATGGACAGGAGGATTGACATTTGAAAACTCAAACTCATATGCTGGCTGCTGACCATTGGGATGCATATACCATTCACGAAGAAAAAGGACTAACTGTTTCTTAGCAAATGGAGGATCAATACATGCAAATGGGATCATATGAAAAGCTAAATCCCATGCTGCAAACCATGGATATTCCCATTTGTCACAGACAGAAATCACATCACGTGCAAAAAAATGGTCCCATTCGTTATTACGCCCCTTTTTTCTGATCTCTGAAGGAGGAGGAGAATTAGAATCCCCTTCTAACCACTCTTTGACCACATAATGATAAAATTGCTTTGTCCACAATAGACCTGCATAAGATTGTCTTGAGATCGCTTTTTCTTCTTGGTTGAGATGAATGGGAATTTTCTTTTCATAGAAAGCATCGGCCTCACCTATTCGTTTGGTAAATATTTTTTCAAAAGATTTCCCAAAAATCTCTGCAGGACGTTCTTCAGCAGAAAAAAGACGTAGATCAATGCTCCGATACTCACCTGATTCAAGATTCAACCTATAAACAGGTGAAGCCTTTGAACCTACTAAAGCAGGATTTACTGCATCTTTAGATCCATGAATCAGGTATTCATGAAAAGCATCTTTAACATAGGGTGAGAGATTTTTTTTTCGAAATAGACGAGAAAAGTTAGTTTCATTCTCTGTGAAAAGCACTTCCAGAGGCTCTTTAAAAGCTAAACAAAAATCTCCAAGAGTGGGATGATTGGCTTCAATGTCTCCCTCTTGATTCATCTTCATTGAGAGCTTTGAAGTCGCCTCTGAATATTTTCCCCAAGACCAAGTATTTCGGTACCAAATCGTTGGAAGGAGCCACACAGGAGCTTGATCAGGGCCTCTATTGAAGATTTCAATACGAATCAAAATATCATTAGGAGATTGTTTTGCATAACTGATGAAAATATCAAAATAACGATTCTCTTCAAAAATTCCTGTATCAACTAATTCAAATTCTCCTTCAGTAAGGGGTCTTTGTTGATTTTTTTGAATTAAAGATGCGTAGGGATAGGGATTTTGAGGATATTTATATAAAGCTTTCATATAAGAATGGGTAGGCGTAGAGTCGAGATAGTAGTAACATTCCTTCACATCCTCTCCATGATTACCTTCTAAAGAAGTTAATCCAAACAAACGTTCTTTTAAGATCGGATCCTTTTCATTCCATAGAGCTAAAGCAAAACAGAGACGTCCTTCACGATCAGTAATCCCTAAAAGACCGTCCTCACCCCACCTATACGCACGACTTCTAGCTTGATCATGAGAAAAATACTCCCAGGAGCTTCCATTCATTGAATAATCTTCACGAACAGTTGCCCATTGTCGCTCAGATAAATACGGTCCCCAGCGTTTCCAATTTCTTTCTCGTTTATATTCTTCTTCTAATCTTTCCTCTTCTTTAACCATTAGATAATCTCAATTATTGGCATACATCCTAAATTTTGTTTACCCACATCAAACCCATATTGATGAGATTAAATTATTGAAAATAATTTATAAGTTTTCATTTTTTATAAAATTTTTTAAAAAAAAATTTAATAAAAAACTTACTAATTTTTTAATCAAAATTCTAAATTCCAAATAAATTAATACAGTCTTAAAAATTTAATTTAATATATTCTTCCATTTTTAAGAAAATCAACAATTTGAGAAGATATTATAATATACTCTCTTTGATCTCCGTTAATTTTACTCTATCAAATTTTATTCATTGAATAAAAAAGAATAGAAATGCAATTATTTTTACCAAAAAATAAAGTTGGAGAAATCATGACAAAAGACATACAACAAAACCTTAAAATTACAATTGAAAAGGCATTAAATAAAATTCAAGGAAAAAGAGAAAAGGAGATTTGTAGATATCTTCCTGGTCCTCGTGGTGGGTATATTCATCATTTTACCTTTAAGAAAATGAAAGAAAAAGAACCAGCAAAATGTATTTCTCTTCTTGAAGAGTTTATTCTTCATCCTCATCAACCTTTTGAGCTAGCTCCAACCCCTCGGGCGCCTCGGGGTTTAAATAGAGCTAACAATCAAATTAAACTTCCTAATGAAATGATCAACCGCATCATTCAAATTGCTCGTGAAAATGGTGACGACTCTCTCCTTGCAAAAATTCTAGCTGCCCGCCCTCTTAACCAAGTCAAAAGAGAATTAATTCGTGCTGTTAGAGATAATATTGCGGATCAAGAACTCTGGGAGGCTTATAAAGAAGCTGTTCAAGCTCAATAGCTCCACACTAGAGATATCTTTTTAAGATAAACCTAACCCAGCTTCTATAAGAAGCAAAACTACTTGATAAGTATTTATAGCGATTTTTATGATAGATGGATTTAATGAAGAAAAATTTTCCCGTCTGTGGTTTCTATATTCAAAGTCAAAACGACTGAAGCTGTTTTAGCAAGAGGATTTTGATAAGTTTTTTTCCAAATTGTCCATCGGTTTTGCTTTTTTAACCCCTTTTTAGCAAAGACTTTTCCCGAAGGAGAGGTTTTAGTATGGATAATCAATCCGATATCTTCAGGAAGATGAATAATGACATCCTCTTTCATTCCACGAATAATCATCTCACAATCGCAACTCCATCTGCCTTTAAGATCCAATTGGATTGCACAATTTTTTGCTAAAATTGTGACGAATGATAGGGAAGGATATTTACCTGTAAATGCTCCTTTTAGAAATCCAAAGCTCCCTTGATAGCGAACTGAATTTAACAATGGATAATCTCCACTCAAATCAAACTCCACTCGTTTCTTTTTACGTCCGTCAATGTCGATATTCTGGAGATTTGGGAATTCACCTGAAAAATCAAATCTATCCACATGATGGTTGATTTGATGCATCTGGAAATTCGTCATAGAACGATCAATAGGATGACTAAAAAGAGAAGGGGAAAAAAGAAGCAAGGTGAGTAGAAAGATTTTCATGAAATCTCCAAGGGATGCGAAAGGGGGGACTTGAACCCCCAAGAAGTTTCCTCCACTACCACCTCAAGGTAGCGCGTATACCAATTCCGCCACTTCCGCTCAACAAAAAGAGGAAACATTATCAACTGAAATGCTTTCCAGCAAGCGAATATTCGGATATAGTCTATATCTATGAAAAACATTCTCATCTTTCTTATTCATATTTATCGACTCTTGATTAGCCCTTTATTGGGCCCATCCTGTCGTTTTGTTCCAAGCTGTTCGGAATATGCCCAAGATGCTTTAAAAAAACATCCCCTATTTAAAGCCTGCTGGTTGATTTGCAAACGCCTCATTAAATGTGGTCCTTGGAACAAAGGAGGATATGATCCTCTTCCTCATCCCCTGAACAGAGAGGAGTAATATCTTCTTTCCATGGGAATCTCTTCTATTTTAACAGACCAAATCGATCTTAATTTAAAGGAATTTTTAATGTTTTTCCCGGTTTAATGATGGTAGACTGAAGGTGATTCACTTCAATCAATAGATGAACGGAAATTTGATATCGACGTGCAATCAACCAAAGTGATTCTCCTGGTTGGACAATATGAGTTGATGGACTCGGAGAGGCTGGAGGCGAGTCACGAAATAGAGGACGAAGTTGTTTATCTGTGAAAGCAGCCATCTCCTCAACTTGACCACTTGGATGTTGATTCAACCAATGCCATGCTCCTCTTCTTACTTTATCTGCTCGAGGAGAAGTAATTAATTGATTAACAAAATCATTTGCTTCAACTGTTTTTACATCCAGCAAGTCTAATATACATACTATATGATCATCACTCAAATACTTAATTGCATATTCACTATCTATCACTAACAAAAGGTAAGCCGCTGTCTTTGAACCATTCTCGATATATTCAATCAGAAATTTTCTAACCATGTCTTGAGAAAAATCCACAGCTTCTTCTTGTGAAAGATAATACTTTTCAAAACGCTCCCACCCTCCTTCACAAATCATACTGAGTAAATTCCCTTTCGAAATTGAAATGCCGTGATGAAGAAATAATTTTTCCAAAAGGATAAATTCTGGGGTATGACAAAAATAAGTCAAAAGTTCTTTATCTTTGATATTTGCTTGAATCCGAGATAATAGCCCTTGATTTGTAAAGGGATAGATCTCTTCTTTTAAAAAAGTAATCAATCTTTCTAAATCTTTTTCTTGTAGATCAGGATAAAGAGTAAAAACTCTTTCATTCACTACCCATTTTCTTGCTGGTAAGTTTTTTCTACCCAAGGCTCTCAAGATATCAAAATGATGAAAAGTCGTAAGAGTGCCAACTGCAAAATCACAGACTCGATATCCTTGATTAAGGATCCGTCTATCCTCTAAAAGCTCTACGAGATCATCAAAAGAGAGCTCTTGTAAATCCTCTAGAAATGAGGCAGCTAAAGGCATCTCTTCCATTTTCGTCTCTTCTTTTCTTGGAAAAAAAAAATGTAAAGGGCGATCAATGACTAAAAAATAAAAAAACATCCCCAGGAATATCATATTGAGAGTCCCACTTAAAATAAGTATTTGAAACAACGAGGAATTTCTTTTTCTCATGATATTCACACTTGATAACTATAGTCAGTCTATCGTAAAATTTCTTCTAAAAAGAACTTTTCTTGTTAATGGATTTACTGGCAGATTATTTTCTCCATTTTTTTAAATTTACTTGTTATCCTTTAGACACAAAATTCGGAATACAATCCAGAAATTTTTCTTATAAAAACACCTCTACTCCTCTAAACAAGCGTCTAAAAAATATTTAAGGACCCCTTTATGAAAATCCCTCTTTCTTCTTTGAAAAAATATCTATCTACAAAATTGAGTCCTAAAGAAATTGCTGAATCGTTAACTTTGATTGGGATAGAAGTAGAAGATATACAAAATACCTCTCTTATTTTTGAGGGAGTTGTTGTAGGTGAGGTGATTGAAACCAAAAGTCATCCTTCAGCTGATAGGCTTGCGATTGCAAGAATTTCTGATGGATCTCAAATTTATCAAGTTGTCTGCGGTGCTTCAAATTGCCGTGTTGGCTTAAAGACACCTTTTGCAAAAATTGGGGCTCGTATTGGTTCTTTGAAAATTGAAAAGATCCATCTACGTGGAATTGAATCGGAAGGCATGCTCTGCTCCCAGGAAGAGTTGGGATTTACCAAAGGCACTCCAGAAGAAATTATGGAACTAGATAAAAATCTAGATGCTGGAACTGATCTCACAACACTCTTTGGTGATCCTGTTTTTGAAATTGTCCTGACTCCGAATCTTGGCCATTGTACAAGTGTACGTGGAGTTGCACGTGAATTGGCTGCTTTTACCCAAGAAATGCTGAATATATTGAAAATCCATCCGATAAAAAAAATGATTAAACCCATTCAAGGAGAGGTGTCTGTACAAATAGACCAAAAAGACGCCTGTCCTCGTTATGCATGCCGGTTAATTCATAATGTTTCAGTCACCTCTTCTCCAAATTGGTTGAAAGAACGCCTTCAAGCTTGTGGAATACAGAGTACCAATGCTGTAGTTGATATCATAAATCTTCTCATGGTTGAATTAGGCCAACCCTTACAATCATTTGATTTTGACACTTTTGAAGACAAACACCTTGTGATTCGTAAGAGTCGCAAAGGAGAATCTCTTCGTGGTTTAAATGGTAAAGAATACTTTCCTAGTGAAGAAATGGTGATGGTGTATGCTGGTCAAACACCGATTGCAATTGGAGGAATTATTGGGACTGAAGAGACAAAAGTCACTGAAAAAACCAGAACCATTTTGTTAGAATCTGCCTACTTTGAACCATCTCAAATCTGCCAGACAAGAAAATCTCTTGGGATTCATACTGAGGCCTCTTATCGCTTTGAACGAGGCACTGATCCCAATGGTGTTCTTGAAGCTCTAGAACAAGCCACTGGATGGATTTGTGAATTAGCTGGTGGAATAGCTCTTGATAGTTTCATTGATATAAAAACAAAAGATTTTGAACCTAATCTGATCAACTGTCGTCTTTCAAGAACAAATCGGATCTTAGGAACAAAGCTTTCAATGAGTGAGATTGAAACCATTTTCAGGCGTCTCAATCTAGGAATAAAAATGATTGGAGAAGATGAAGTTCATGTAATCATTCCAACTTATCGTCATGATCTTTGCCAAGAAATTGATCTGATTGAAGAGATCGCTCGTCTCTATGGAATTGAAAATATTCGTAAACAAGAACCGGTAAGATTTCGCAGAGGGTCTCTCCCTCATTCTCCTGCCTATCTCTTCGAAAAAGAAGTGCGTAACCGGTTAATCGGTGAAGGGCTACAGGAGTTGCTTTCATGCGATCTAATTGGTCCCAAAGAAGCAGATCTTATTCAATCAGATTCTTTCCCTTCACGCTCATTGATTGAATTACTCAATCCACGTTCTATTCATCAATCTATCCTCCGTCCTTCATTACTTTCAAGTCTCTTAAACATAGTTAAGGTAAATAGTAATCATAGCATTCATTCGGTTGCAGGTTTTGAAATAGGACGTATCCATTTCAAGACGAAAGAGCATTATTTTGAACCCACTGTTGTTTCTCTGATTTTAACGGGAGAAAAGGAGGAAAAAACCTGGAAAAATAAGTCGCATAAAGTCGATTTTTATGACTTAAAGGGGATAGTAGAAAATCTTCTCATTGGATTAAATATCCACTCTATATTATTTCAGCCAACTGGATATCAAAATTTTCATCCAGGAAGGCAAGCAAGGATCTCTGCAAAAAAAATAGACATTGGAATTATGGGGGAGATTCATCCAAAGATACTCAAAGAAATCGATCTCAACCAGCCTGTTTATTTTGCTGAGCTGAATCTCGAAGATCTATATGCCATCAGAGAGCCAAATACAAAAATGACTCCCTTACCAAACTATCCTACTTCTACACGTGATTGGACCATCACCCTTCCAAAAGAGATGCTTCTTGGGTCAGTGGTAGATAAAATTAAAAATATCCCCTCAAAATACCTTGAATCCGTCTTCCTACTTGACGTTTACCATAGCAAAGCTTTAGGATCAGATCGGAAAAATGTCACGCTACGTTTTATATACCGCGATTCCAATAAAACATTGTCATTAAAAGTCGTTGAGAACGAGCATGAGAGAATTATCAAACAATTGACTGAAAGTAAGGAATTATTATGAATAGCAAGATCAGATTTGGAACAACCCTTCTTCTATTTTTGTTGACTGCAACTAGTTGTCAAACTCACAAAAAATATAGTGATGTCGTCAGAGAGACTTACATTCACCAGTATGGCGTTCCTGTAATAAAATCTGATTGGAATGCACAAGGACGAGAAGGAAAAATTGTGAAATTGAAAAAAAACGGAGTCACCCTTACCCAAAGCTATGCTAAAGGGATCCTGCATGGTGAATCGACTTATACATTTCCTAGCTCTTCAGTCATTCAATTTATTGAAATCTATGACAATGGAACACTAGTAGCAAAACGGGAAAATTTTCCGAGTGGAATTGCAATGCGCGAGGAAAAATTTGATCAGGGGATCTTATCTGAATTTAATAGTTGGTATGAAGATGGGACCCCCAATACTCATGAAATGTATCGTGGAGATTCTCTAGTTAAAGGAGAATATCGAACACCAATGAATGTGAATGAAGGACAAATACAAAATGGACAAGGGATGCGGATACGCCGCTCTAGCCATGGTGAGCTGCTTTCTAGAGATACCATTCAGAATGGCAAAATGGTAGCAAGGATGACATATTTTTCAAATGGCGATCCTAAAACAATCACGCCTTACTCCAAGGGAGAAATAGAAGGAACTCGTCTGACATTCCTTCAAGGAGGAGTCCCCAATACTAGTGAACAATGGGTACATGGAAAGAAAGAAGGAATCACTGTGATCTATCGGAACGGAGAAAAATATGCTGAGGTTCCTTATATTGGAGGGAGCAAAAATGGAATTGAAGCAAGATACACTAATGGGTCAATTCTCGTTGAAGAGATTACATGGAAAAACAATATGCGCCATGGAGAACACAAATTCTATATTGATGGAGGGACTAAAATTGAATGGTATAATCAAGGAGAACTGGTGAATTGGACAGGCTCTCACCTTCTAAAAGAGTCCAGGTAAAATTTTTCGTCTTTAAAAACTCTATTTCAACATCAATCGATTAAGTTTTTATCAAAAAAATTAATAGAATCTTAATCAATTTTCTTTATAATATTTAATAAGTAATTAAATTAAAATATTGCATGTCTGGAATACAAATTTCACCGAACTCATCCTCTAATTCTTATCATCTTAGAAGCCTATTGACGATGGGGAAAGGAGCCTTTCTTACAACTCTAGTGACAGCGATTGCACTTGGAGTGCTTTTAGCTCTTAATCCTACTGATAGATCGTTTTTCTCATCTATTGGATGTATTTCAACAAGTTTGATTGGTTTGACTTCTCTGAGTCTTTTGATTGCTACTGTTATTAAATATAATAAAATTCAGAGAGTAGAAAGATTTTCCCTACTACCTTCCCTTTCTACTCAATCGAAAAAATATGGTATAACTAAAAGTCACTCAGCAAACAACCTCATAGAAGATAGAGCGCCTGTGACTGATCCATCCCTTCCAATTTATCTAACAGCTCCTAAATATGAACAACATCGTGATCAAAGCTCCCTATTTGAAGATAGCTTCTCAAACTCAATTGCATCAAGCTTACCATACGGTGTTTCTGAACAACCCAGTGAGCTTGACAAAAAGTTCAAGCAAGAGAAAGAAATAGAAGAGGAACAGGATTATGAAATTATAGATGTAAAGAGAATACACCATAAAAAAATACAACCTCTCATTTCTGGAAACCAATTTACATACATTCATGACCACGCTAAAGATTATTTCAAAGATTTTGAAAAGGTAATCCCTTCAATGATTGAGAGTACAAAGGAGTTTTTAAAAGCATTTCTATTGGCATATTGGCGCTCTGCAAAGAAAAAGGTTGATTCCAAAACATTAAACCAAATAGATCAACAAATGAATGAAATCCAAAAACTATATTTCTCTTTTATTCAAGATTGCCAATCTGATGAGAAACTACATAGCGAGCTTATTTTAACGTCATTGATCTTTGAATATCTTGATCACGAAAAGATTGAAGACTTTGTCTCAAGATACCCAAACCAGAAAAACATCCCAATTCCAGACTTCATTAAAGCTTTTCCCAGTTTTTTTAATTCCAGTGATGAAGAAGCATCGATCGTATATTCTAAATTGTGTGGAATGAAGTTTTTTTCACTTATGCAGAACAACTCTCAATCTATCTTCTGTAAAGAAGACAGCAAAAAATTCAAAGAAATTTTTGAAATCGTTTCAAAGAATATAGTCTACAGGAAGGATAATATTAGAGGTATTGAAGAAAATATTAAAAAAAATCAAAAGACGATTGCTAAATCTTTACTTCCATTACTCCTCTCAAAGTTTTCTGATGTTATGCAAGGTAAAAACGAGGTTGACAAAAAAAGATTCATAGCTCTTCAGATTGATAGAATGTTAAGAGAAGAGTTAGAAGAGATTCTTCAAGATAGGATGGGGTATCTCTCTATTGCCTATAGTCTATTAAAAAAGCATAAAGGAAAGATATATACTGCTTCCAAAACACCAACAAAGATGTCAGGTCAACTACTAAAGACGGTACTTAATCGTTATTTGGTGAATAAAGCCCCATTACCTCTACAATCTTATGCTAAAAAGATTGTGGAACCAACTAAAGAATTAATAATACTTTTAATACCAGCAATACAACTTGATAAGAAATTTGGTCAATCACTAAAATCACTATTTGTTCCAGAAAATCCATCGGAGCATAATTGCGATATCTTTCAAAACATTTCTAATTTTAATCAAAACCAAAATGGCATCGATGAAGCTCTTCAACCAAAGACTATTTGGGAAAAGACGGCAGCTTCATACGTATCTGTTGTCAACGATTATACTCAAAAGATGAACTCATTAATTATATAATTATTTTGGCATCCGCTCAGCGAAATTCAATATGTCGATCAACTGCTTAAATTCATTGGATTCCCTGATGGACTTGAAACAATCAAAAATGCTGCCCAAGAAACCATAGAAGAAGAAACTGAAAAGTAGATGCTCTTCTTATCTTCTGAAAAATCTCCCAGTAAAATTTTTCGTCTTTAAAAACTCTATTTCAACATCAATCGATTAAGTTTTTATCAAAAAAATTAATAGAATCTTAATTATTTTTTTTTATACTCATGGATAGATAATTTTCAATTAAAGTCTTGCATGTCTGGAATACAAATTTCACCGAACTCATCCTCTAATTGTTATTCTGTCAAAAACTTACCGACGATTATGAAAGTAACATTTCTTACAACTCTAGTGACAGCGATTGCACTTGGAGTCCTTTTAGCTCTTAATCCTACTGATAGATCGTTTTTCTCATCTATTGGATGTATGTCAACAAGTTTTATTGGTTTGACTTCTCTTATCATTTTTATTGTTTCTACCCTTAAACATCGTAAAACTCAGAAAGCAAACAGACTTTCCCTGCAATCTCTCCTCTCTACTCGACCGCAACAATCTGATATAAATAAACATCACTTAATAAACAAACTCACAGAAAATGAAGAGTCTGTAATTCATCTTCCCCCCTTGAATTCTCTAACAGACCCTAACCTTCAACAAAACTGTGATGATTCAAAAAATGATAGAGACTCTCTATTTGACCATAAACCCCTAAAATTCCCTCCAATCCCTCCTTCTGACTTTCAAAAACCCAGTGAGTCTTCTGAGAAACAGTTAGAACAAAAGAAACAGATAGAAGAGATTTTTGAAATTACCGATCCGATAGAAATACAACCTCTCATTTCTGAAGAGATATGTGGACAAATTTATAACGACCCTAAAAAGTATCTCGAAGATTTTAAAAGTGTAATCCCTTCAATGATTGAGAGTACAAAGGAGTTTTTAAAAGAATTTTTATCAGCATATTGGCGCTCTGCAAAGAAAAAGGTTCATTCCGAAACATTAGAGCAAATAGATCAACAAATGGATGAAATCCAAAAACTATGTTTCTCTTTTATTGATCATCTTGATTCTAATCAAGATATTCTAGTTATAATGATCTTCAAGTATCTTAATCACGAAAAGATTGAAGACTTTGTCTCCAAATATAACGAATGTAAAAAACCAATAACAAATAGAGTTTTTACTGACAATTTCCACGATTTTTTTAATCATAGTTGTAAAGAATTAGAATCGACCGAATATTCTAGGGCATTAGCAAAAGATCTATTTTTACAATGGATTCAAGATCATCAAATAGATGAAGAACAATTAAAAAATATTTTGAAACTCGTTTCAGAGAATTTACAACTCAAGTTAAGAATAAGACAATGCAAACCCGAAGATTCTAAGAATAGCGAATCGTATGAGGGAAAGATCAAAAAAAATCGAGAACAAATTCAAAAATCTCTATGTCAAATAGTTCAATCACAAAAGATGAGTGCTGATGCTCTTAAACAATCTTATGAAAACCGATTGAAATTCATCGCTCTTGAGATTGAAAAGAATTTACGAGAAGTTTTAGAAGATAGACTTAGAAATAGGATTCACTACCTGTCAAAATTATATGAAAAACATGTGGTACAAGAAAAGAAAAACCATAACCCATTCTTAAGAGCTGGCTTATCCCTACCGTTCGTAGGTAAATTGGCGGTAGACAGTAAGGTGAAACATTGGTTGAATAAAAAAGTAATTAAACAATTCGCTATCGATAAAAAGATTGACGAACCATGCAAGAAATTAGCAGAATTTTTAGCACAACCAGTACTACTCAAATTAAAAAAAGTTAAAAACGATCGTCAATTGGCTCAAAATATAAAAGATCTGTATCTTAAAGAGAGTGACGAAAATGGCATCGAAGAAGCTCTTCAACCAAGGAATACTTGGGGAAAGACGGCAGATTTATACGTATCTGTTGTCAACAAATATACTCAAAAGATGAATTTATTATTTGAATAATCATTTTGGCATCTCAATTGCATTTTGATTAAGGAATCAACCTTGGAGGTCATTATGCAACAACCACTCGAACAAAAGGTCGCTTATCTTGAATTTGTTAACGATCAGTTGCTCAGCGAAATTCAATATGTCGATCAACTGCTTAAACTCATTGGATTCCCTGATGGACTTGAAACAATCAAAAATGCTGCACAAGAAACCATAGAAGAAGAAACTGAAAAGTAGAGCTATTTTTATACTTTTTCAGCTAAACTTGATAATGACATTTGCAATGCATTCTGTTCAAATGATTAGGAGATCGATGTTCTGGGAAAAATATCATTCATGGGAAACAGCAGAAGCTGCTTGGGATCAAGGGGCAAAAAAAGCTGAACTCAACCAAGCCATGAGAAAATTAAAAACATTTCCTAATATTCCGGGTATCACTACTGAAACTCAGAAAGGGTTAAAATGGAAAAGTTTTAAATACATGGTGACTCATGATAGACAGCGAGTGATTTTACGTCATTTTCTTAAACATCCCATTCGCTATGGATTTCGCTTGTTATACTCTCTGTTTAGAAAAACATCTTATAGAAAAGATGAGGATTTTTTTCTCTACGGTATCTCCTCCGTGCAGGATTTTGAAAAAAGGCTAAAAAACTCTATTCTAGCGGTTGGGTTCTCCTATTGTCAAAAACCTCTTGAATGTCCTTCGGGGCGTTTTACTGATCGATGCATGCATCAGGCAGATCACCCCATCTGTCGCCAATGTCCGATTGGAAAAATAGTCCATGCTTTACCTAAAAATAAGGTCAAGCCACTGATCATTCCAACAATTCATTATATCGGTGAAAAAGTTTTCGACCTCATCCACAACTATCCAGACCAACAGGTGCTTTTTCTGATTACAGCTTGTGAGCTTACCCTTAAAATGTTTGCTGACTATGGAAATATGGCTGGATTAAAAGGGATCGGAATCCGTTTAGATGGACGAATCTGTAATACAATGCGTGCCTTTGAATTATCTGAAAAAGGCATCAAACCTGGTTTAACGCTCTTTACTCCAAAAACAGAAAAGCGTGTTCTTGAGCTTATACGCAAGATAAGAGAGTATGCTTTTTCCTAAAGGGTTTATTTCCAATAGTATCAGTAAACTTACGGAGATGAGGGGCTTTTGTACATGAAAAAGAACAGCAGCGTTGATAGATCTCATGACATGTAGGACAACTAATGAAGAGATGATTACAGTCCATATTCGCACAATTATAGTAAGTATCTGATAAACAATGACAATGAGTACAATGTGCAATGGGTGTGCTTTCTCCTCCATCGATATCAATCGCTAACCGATCATCGAAGACAAACAATTTGCCTTTCCAATATGTCTTGCCTTCTTCGATCCCATAATTAATCACCCCTCCATCCAATTGGTAAACCTCTCCAAATCCCTTTTCTTTAAGAAGAGCTGAATAGAGCTCACAACGTATTCCCCCAGTACAATACATCATGACTTTAGTTTTTAAGGGATCGACTGCTTTTGAAAGCTCCTGAGCATATTTAGGGAATTCACGAAATGTACGAATCGGTGGAAGCATAGCTCCTTGAAAATGGCCGATGGCCCACTCATAATTATTGCGAACGTCAAGGAGAAAATATTCACCACTCTCAACCATCTTCTTCCATTCTCGAGGAGCGACATGTTGACCTCCCTTTGTGAGATTGACTTGTGCATCAAAAGCTACAAGTTGTTTACGATATTTAACAGTCACACGAGGAAAAATATTTTCAGAAATTGGATGAATTTTAAAAACCATGTCAGAGAAATAAGAGTGTGTTTTGAGCCAATCCATGTAGTCTTGTGCATCATTTATGCAACCACTCATCTGTCCACTAATCCCCTCTTCAGAGATATAGATACGAGTCGTCACATCTTTATTTTCAAAAAATTTTTTATGTTTTAAGACTTCAATGTGAGGATCATCAATCGAGATAAATTTGTAGTAAGCTAAGGCAAGATATTTCATGATTAAGGATCATAAACTAAATAGGAAAATTATTCCATTGTAGAAAATTCCGATACAAGGATACAATTTCTTTCCTAAGAAACCTCAGGATCTTTTATCTTTTCTAGCGACAAGGTCAGCGACAAGGTCTTAATCGCGAATGAAAATTTTTAAGATTCAGAAAATAGTCAAATCTCTTTAGTCAATCTAAAGAAAAGTTGTTATCATTTTAGGAGAAAGCATGGCACGTTATCGAGGACCTAAAAATCGCATTGCTCGTCGTTTTGGAGCGAATATTTTTGGCCGAGCTCGAAATCCCCTTCTTAGAAAAGCCAATCCTCCTGGCCAACATGGAGCACGTCGTCGAAAAAAATCTGACTATGGTCTTCAATTGGAAGAAAAACAGAAACTTAAAGCCTGTTATGGGATGCTCCTTGAAAAACAAATGATCAATGTTTTTAAAGAGGCTGTGCAAAAAAAAGGCAATACGACCCAGCTGTTTGTTGAGCGTCTTGAGTGTCGTTTAGATAATCTTGTTTACAGATTAAGATTTACAAGAACAATTTTTGGTGCACAACAGCTTGTTTCACATGGACATATTTTAGTCGATGGAAAAAAGGTAGATCGTCGTTCTTTTTATGTGCAGCCTGGTATGGAAATTTCTATCCGTAATAAATCACGCAAAATGAAGTGTATCATTGATGCCATGGAAACTGCTTCTCAAAAAATTCCTGATTATCTTGAGCTTGAAAAAGATCAATTTAGAGGGAAACTCTTGTTAACGCCTCAAATTGATCAGATTGAATCGATCCTTCCAATACCAGTAAATATCCCAGTCGTCTGTGAATTTTTAGCACACCGCACCTAGTCAAGTCTCTGTTTTTAAATCTACGATCGACTAAGAGGAGATTTTTTCTTAGGAAGAAAATCAAGAAAAAGACGTAGACGAGCAAAATGCGCTAAAGACAGAAAAATTCCACTAAAAGAAAATGTTAAAGTACAAAAAATGAGAATTTGTTGCGGAATCCTTTGAGGGAAAGGATACATGGGCTGGCCTAAAAGCACAGGCCAAGTATTATCTTTAAAGAGGAGAAATCCAATAAAAGAGGTGAAAAAAGCAGAAATCACTGCACAAACCATCACTTTGATGAGAAGATACCCCAAATCTTGTAAATCAAGTTCTAAATGAGAGATTTTTTTGAGTGCGATGAGCAAGAGTATTCCGTTGACACAAGCAGTCAACGTTGTAGCAATAGCAACACTCACTGCTCCCATCCCAAAGACAAACACAAAAAGAGAGTTCAACCCAATATTCAAACCAATAGCCCCCAAAGAGATTAAAGTAGGTAGTCGGTAATTTTTCTGGCCATAAAAAGCCGTAGCAAAAATGAGAACCACTGTCATTGGGAAAAGTCCTGCCCCATAAGCCCAAAGACAAAAAGTGGTTTCAAAAATTGCAGAAAAGCTAAAGGCACCATGTCCATAAACCAAGTTCACCCCACTAAATCCTACGACGAAAATCGCTACTGTTGTAGGAATCATAAGGACTAAAATTTTTTTTAAAGCAAAATTTAAAAAAAATTTGTATTTTTCCCAATCTTTACTTTCAATTGCACGACTCATAGGAGGTAGGATTGCACCTGTCAAACCAACTCCCAGTAAAGCAAAAGGAAGTTGTTGGATACGAATAGCATACCAAAGAAAAGCTGGTCCTTCAGGGTGGGCAGCACGAGCAAATAGGACATCCATAGCACTATTAAGTTGAGTAGCACCCACTCCAATGATTCCAAGAAAAAAGGGAGAAATAATACGAACAATAGCTTGTCCAGAAAATGCTTGATTTTGCCACCAATTTTTCCCAAGATTTTTGGAAAGATAGCGGTATACTGGAGGAAGTGTGACTAACCATTGAAGAGCAAAAGCAAAAACAAGGATCATAGCAAGAGATTGTAATGCTTGATTAGGGGGTTTACGCCATAAAAAGACAAGAGCCATCAACCAAACAAGATTGAGAAAAGCAGGAGCTACACTAGGCAAAAAATACCAATACTCACAATTAAGCAATGCAGAATTGAGTGCATAAAGTGAGATAAATATGAGTGCGGGTAGCATAATCATTGTTAAAGAGATGACCTCTCGATTATTTGGACTCATCTCTTTAAAAAGAAAAAAACTCCCTAATATCCCTTCTATTAATAAAATAGAAAAAAGCAAAAAGAGAGATAATCCTGTAGAAAGATCAAAAAAAAAACGTGCTCCTTCTTTCGGATCTGTATGACGTAGTGTTTCAAAATGTGGAGTAAAAGCAACATTCAACACTCCTTCTCCAAAAAGACGTCTTAGAAGGTGGGCAAAACGAAAAGCCATCCAAAAGGCAGCGACTGCTGGAATCGTACCAAAAGCAGCAGCCATAGTCATTTCTCGTATTAGACCTGTCATACGGCTAATCATTGTCCCAGACAAAAATCGCTTAAAAGAGTTTGTGACTGTATCTGAAGAATCTTGAATCATGATCATTAATCGTGTTATAACGATCACTATGCCATGTCCTATACTAGCCAATCAACTCTTAATTGGAGCACACACTTCGACTGCAGGTGGAGTCCATCATGCCCTAATTGAAGGAGCAAACATAGGAGCAACTACTGTGCAACTTTTTACCTCTAATCAAAGACAATGGAAAGGGAAAAAACTGACAAGTGAAGCCATCGATCTTTTTAAAAAAACTTTAGAGAAAACGGGTTTATCGAAAATCATGAGTCATGCGAGCTACCTAATCAATCTTGGATCTCCTCAAGAAGAAAATTGGCATAAAAGCCTTGATGCCTTTTATCAAGAAGTAGAAAGATGTTGCAATTTGGGTATTACTTACTTAAATTTTCATCCAGGTGCCGCTTTAAATAGCCCACGTGAAGCTTCTCTTGAAAGGATCATTAAAGGTATGTTCCATGTTCAGAAGTTAATTAACCACGATGGCCTGCGTCTTTTGCTTGAAACAACTGCTGGACAGGGTTCCACTCTTGGATCTACCTTCAATGAGCTTGCGTATATTATCGACAGAACAAAAACATCTTTACCTGTAGGTGTATGTCTCGACACATGCCATATTTTTGCTGCAGGTTATGATATTCGCAATGTAGAAGGATGGTCAAAAACATTAAAAGATTTTGATGAGACGATTGGCCTTAAACATCTCTATGCATTTCATCTAAATGACTCTATGAAACCCTTTGGTTCAAAACGAGATCGTCATGCTCCTCTTGGAGAAGGGGCTATTGGATTAGAAAGTTTCAAATTTCTCATGTCGTCTACAGACACACGTGACATTCCAAAATATTTAGAAACACCAGGAGGCAACTCTCTTTGGAAAAAAGAGATTGCCATGTTGCGTCAATTTTCCAGATAATCTCATGCGTACAAGAATTCTAAAAATAAAAGAAGATCAAAAATTCATTGGACAAGAAGTCACTGTAAAGGGCTGGGTGCGTACTGTTCGAGCTCAAAAAAACTTTGCTTTTCTTGAATTGAATGATGGATCTACTCTTTCTAACCTCCAAGTCATTGTGGAAAAATTACCCCCTGATATCACAACAGGCACTGCGGTTGTGATATCAGGTAAAGTAGTTGAAAGCCTAGGAACAAAACAAAAAAATGAGCTCTATGCTCATAAGATTCATTACCTAGGATCATGTGATCCCGTTACCTATCCTCTTCAAAAAAAACGCCATTCCCTTGAGTTTTTACGTGAGATTACTCATCTGCGCCCACGTACGAATGTGATCGGTGCGATCACACGTATACGCAATACCTTAGCTTATGCAACTCATAGTTTTTTTCAAAAAATGGGGTTTTTTTATCTTCAAACTCCGGTTATTACCTTTTCCGATTCTGAAGGAGCTGGTCAGCTTTTTCAAATTACGACGCTTGATCAAACTCAATCTAAAGAGAAAATAGAGACGATCGATCATTCAGAAAGTTTTTTTGGGAAAAAAGCTTACTTAAATGTTTCAGGACAACTTAACGCAGAAACTTATGCTTGTGCTCTTTCTGATGTCTACACATTTGGCCCTACATTTCGTGCTGAAAATTCTCATACATCTCGTCATCTTGCTGAGTTTTGGATGATTGAACCTGAAATGGCTTTTGCTGATCTCTATGACAATATGGATTTAGCAGAAAACTACTTAAAAAATCTCTTTAGTGAGATAGTTAATACACATTTAGAAGATATGGAATTGTTTGATAAATATATCCACAAGGGTGTGATTGCTAGACTAAAAAAGACAATTTCAGAACCCTTTGTACGGATGACTTATGATGAAGCCATCACCATCCTTAAAAAGAGTCCTAAAACATTTACATTCCCCCCTTCATGGGGATCTGATCTTCAAGCTGAACACGAACGTTACTTATGCGAAGAGTATGTGGAAGGTCCCCTAATCCTCACCAATTACCCTGCAAATATTAAACCATTTTATATGCGTAATAATGATGATGGGAAGACAGTTGCTGCTATGGATCTCTTGGTTCCTAATGTTGGAGAAGTAATTGGTGGAAGCGAACGAGAAGAAAGAATTGAAGTCCTCGAAAAAAAAATCAAAGACAAAGGACTGAATAGGGAAGATTATTGGTGGTATTTAGATTTAAGACGCTATGGCTCAGTTCCTCATGCTGGTTTTGGTGCTGGTTTTGAACGTCTAGTACAATTTGTGACAGGTATGGAAAATATTCGTGATGTTGTGGCTTTCCCTCGTTACGCTGGTCATGCTGAATTTTAATCTAGAAGCTTGTTGACCTTAATGAATTTGCTTTAGGCAGATCTTGTAGAAAAGACAGTTTGGAGACGTTGTAATTCTTTAAGCTTAAAAAGAGAGACCTGTTGTTCTACTGTTTCAGCAATCAGTTGCATTTCAATCTGTCCCATTTTAGGATCTTTACTCCCCTTTCTACGATCCATCAATCGACCGAGTTGATCGATGTTCAAAAGGGTGATTTGTTTATTCTTTCCTAATTGAGGATGAACATTACGTGGCACACTTAAGTCAATAATGAGGGTTTTTTTTCTCACCTTAGATGACTCGAGAACTAAAAAATCAGGATATTTGGTGGCAAAAATAATAAAATCAAATGTTGACCACTTGTGAAATGCATTCCAAGGCAGAAATTGAATATTTTCCTTCTGAGCCATCTGATCTTCTTTTTCATAAGAGCGGCTGCAAAAAGTCATGTTGAGAATTCCCTTAGATTTAAATGCAAAAAAAATCTTCCGATTGATTTCAGAAAATCCTACAAAGAGAATAGTTTTTTTTTCTAAGTGGCCAAGTAAAATCTGACCAGCTTGTAAAATTGTCCCTTCTAACTTAGGAAGTTTTTGGAATATTGCTCCTCGACTCCGAATATTTTTGCCAATTTTTAAACATTTTTGAAAGAGAAAATGAAGTTCACGGGATAAGAAACGGACAGAAATTGCCTCTTCATAAGCTTGTTTCACCTGTCCTTGAATTTCAGTTTCCCCCATCAAAACACTATCAAATCCTGCTGTCACACGAGCTAAATGAGAAAAACAGTTGTTCCCAAAATAAGAATAGATATGAGGTTCAAACTCCTCTTGCATTTCACCTCTTAACATCTCTAGTAGATGGGTGTGGGTTTTTGCAAGATCTATCGAACTGAAATAAATTTCAATGCGGTTACAAGTTGAAAGAAGCACATAGGCATAAGATGGATGTATGGACTTATTGGATCCAAATTGGCGATGACAAACCTTAGCCAATTTTTCTCTTAGCGTTAAATCAGCTGATTTGTGGCTAATTCCAAGAATCGCTATCTGCATAGACCTTCTATCTATAACAAAATATTTGCATTCTAGACTAGATTTTTGTCGTCTATTATCATTCTGGGATATGGCAAAGAAAAAAAAATATGATGAGAGTACGATTCAGACTGTAGATCCTCTTACACATATTCGAATGCGCTCAGGTATGTATATTGGTCGGTTAGGAGATGGATCACATATCGATGATGGAATCTACATTCTTCTAAAAGAGGTGATTGATAATAGCATTGATGAATTTATGATGGGGTATGGTGATCGTATTACCCTCTCTTATGATCCAGATATCTCTTCAATCGCCGTACGTGACTATGGACGAGGAATCCCCCTCGGTAAAGTGATTGAATGTGTAAGCCAAATTAATACCGGAGCTAAATATAATAATGATGTTTTCCAGTTTTCTGTTGGTTTAAATGGAATTGGTTTGAAAGCTGTTAATGCACTGTCTAGCCATTTTATCGTTAAAAGCTTTCGGGATCACAAAGTATTTGAAGCCTTATTTAGTCAAGGAAAATTAGTTGATCAGAAAACCAAGAAAACACAAGAGAAAAACGGAACTTATATTGAATTCATTCCTGATAAAGAAATTTTTAAAAATTATTCCTTCCTTGAAGAATTTATCGCAAAGCGGCTTTGGCATTATGCTTATCTGAACATCGGGTTGATGCTTTTTTTTAATGAGAAAGTCTTTGAGTCAAAATACGGTTTGCTTGACCTGATCAATAAGGAAATCTCTGAAGATCGCCTCTATGAACCTCTCCATTACCGAAGTGAAAGACTCGAGTTTGTGTTTCTTCATACTCAAAATTATGGAGAAACTCACTATTCTTTTGTCAATGGACAATATACAGCTGATGGAGGCACTCATCTTTCAGCTTTTCGAGAAGGCCTTTTAAAAGGAATCAATGAGTCTGCGAAAAAAAAATTTCAAGGTGTTGATGTACGAGAAGGATTAGTTGGGTCTCTACTTGTTAAGGTGAAAGATCCTATTTTTGAATCACAAACAAAAAATAAACTTAGTAATACTGAAATTCGCTATCCTATTGTCCAAGAAGTCAAGGAAGCTGTTGTTCAACTGCTCCATCTTCACTCTCAAGAAGCAAAGCAAATTTTTGAACGCATTGGACAT
The DNA here is from genome assembly GCA_041395025.1 of Chlamydiales bacterium. Taxonomy (NCBI): domain Bacteria; kingdom Pseudomonadati; phylum Chlamydiota; class Chlamydiia; order Chlamydiales; species Chlamydiales bacterium. Next base: position 890,263 of record JAWLBH010000001.1, on the reverse strand, counting down.
AATGAAAGACTGCGTAAAGAACTTGCTGCTGTGAAGAAAGAGGCAAAGGAAAAACAGAGGAAAATTTTCTTTAAAATTCCTAAGCTACGTGACTGCAAATTCCATTATAATGAACACTCAAAATATGGAAATGGCGATAAAACGATGATCTTCTTAACTGAAGGAGAGTCAGCCAGTGCTTCAATTGTTTCAGCGCGTGATCCATTAACACAAGCGATTTTTTCTCTTCGAGGAAAACCTTTAAATGTCTATGGAATGAAAATAGATCAGATCTACAAAAATGAGGAAATTTTTAACCTCATGAGTGCATTGAATATTGAAGAAGATCTTACAGATCTGCGTTATAACAAGGTGATTTTAGCGACTGATGCTGATGTAGATGGAATGCATATTCGGAATTTACTGATCACACTCTTTTTAACCTATTTTGAAAGCCTTGTAATTAATGGCCACTTATTTATTTTAGAAACTCCTCTATTCAAGGTACGCAATCAAACCCAAACAATCTATTGTTATTCTAGTCAAGAGAAAGAAGAAGCCATAAAATTATTAAAGAAAAATATTGAGATTACGCGTTTTAAAGGCCTTGGAGAAATTTCACCAAATGAATTCAAACAATTTATCGGCGATAATATGCGCTTAAAACCAATCCAAGTTAATGCTTTTTCAGATATCAAACCGACACTAGAATTCTACATGGGTAAGAATACTCCGCAACGACGGGATTTTATTATGAAAAACCTCATTCATGAGGAGTTATGATGGAGGATATTCAACACCTTTTCAAAACAAATTATCTCCAATATGCTTCTTATGTAATTCTTGATAGAGCAATCCCTCATGTAATTGATGGTCTAAAGCCTGTCCAACGTCGTATTTTATGGATGCTTTATCAAATGGATGATGATAAGTTTCACAAAGTGGCTAATATCGTAGGCCAAACCATGGCGCTTCACCCACATGGAGATGGGCCAATTGTTGATGCCCTTGTAAACCTGGCCAATAAAGGTTACCTCATTGAAACACAAGGGAATTTTGGAAACCCGTTAACCGGAGACCCTTCAGCAGCACCTCGCTATATTGAAGCAAAACTGAGTCAGATGGCAAGAGAAACGCTTTTTAATCCAGCGCTGACTCTATTCACTCCTTCTTATGATGGACGTACTCAAGAACCGACCTTCTTGCCTGCTAAAATTCCTCTTTTGCTCATGCAAGGAGCAGAAGGAATTGCCGTGGGGATGTCAACAAAAATTCTTCCTCATAATTTCAGAGAACTAATTGAAGCTGAAATCTCAATTCTGAGAGATAAACCCTTCGAGCTCTACCCTGATTTTCATTCAGGTGGGATTATGGATCCTTCAGAATATGATGAAGGACGTGGAAAAATTAAATTGAGAGCAAAAATCATAAGCCCAGATGAAAAAACGCTTATTATCAAAGAGATTTGCTATGGAACCACAACCGAATCAGTGATCCGTTCTATTGATGAAGCGGCTAAGAGAGGTAAGATCAAAATCGATTCAATCAATGATTACACAGCAGAAAAGATTGAAATCGAAATTAAACTTCCCCGTAACCAGTATGCAAATCAAATGATCGATCAGCTCTATGCATTTACTGACTGTGAAGTCTCAGTAAACACTCAGTTAATTAGCATTAAAGACCAACATCCTTGGGAAGAAAGTATTCATGAAATTTTAAAACTCTATGTCAAAAATCTCCAAGGATACTTAAAAAAGGAACTTGAAATTGAAAACCATCGTCTTCTCGAAAAAATCTTTGAAAAAACCTTAGAACAAATCTTTATTCACCACCGACTCTACAAACAAATTGAAAATATCGTGAGTTACGATAAGATTGATACAACAATTGAAAAGAGTTTAAGACCTTTTTACACACAATTGCCCCGGATTCCTAAAGAAGAAGACCGTGATAAACTCCTTTCAATTCCGATTCGGCGGATTTCTCGGTTTAATCTTGATAAGAATCAAGAGGAATTAAATCATCTTGAAAAAAAGCGCTTTGGAGTGGAAAAAGATCTGAAAAACATCACTACCTATACTATCCGATACCTTAAAGCCCTATTAGAAAAATATGGCAATCTTTTTCCTAGACGCACTCAAATCAAAAAAATCCAACAGATTAGTAAACGAGAAATTACTCAACAGATAGTCAAGATTGGTTATAATCCTGATACAGGATATATAGGAACAAAAGTCCCATCTCTTGAACCTTTAGAAATCAATGTTCTCGATAAAATTTTAATCTTATTTAAAGATGGCTCTTATCGGGTCATCAATATCCCTGAAAAGCAGTACATTCATCCCCAAAAAAATCCTATTCTATGGATGGGAAAAGCTGATAAACAAACTAACTTTTGTATTGTTTATCGAAATAACAAGACAAATTATCCTTATGTAAAGCGCTTTATTATTAAACAGTTTATCCTTGATAAAGAATATCGATTTTTAGATCCTGATGAGAAAATTGAATTTTTCACTACCTCTCCTGATATGACCCTCCTTTTGACTTATAAATCTAAAGGACGCAATCGCCTTATTAAGGTCAAATGTGTATTAGATGAGATCAAAATAAAAGGGGTCAATACAAAAGGTATTCGTCTCACTGATAAAGAGTTAACATCAATTAAAATATATAGAAACGAGGAAATATGAATGAAGATATGAGCGGAATTCGAAGAGAGCCACAAATGCCTATTCATCCAATTTCATCTTCAAATATGGATGGAATGAAATCGGAGTTACAAGATAAATCGATGGAACAAGCATTCCATATCCCAGTCTCTAACTTAAATCAGTTAAAAAACGTCTTAGTTGATCGTCTTGGTGAAAAGGAAGGGATGAAATCCTATATCCATTTCATGAGTCTATTTGCCCAGCAGATTTTTTCCCAAATCAGACAATCTGCTGATCATGCCCAAAAAGCATCTAAAGAAATGCGGAAAAATGAGTAACAGAAGTTTCATGTTCAATGTGCAACTTTTTTTAGGGTTTCCTCTTGATTCTTCATTTGAAGAAATCATTTCTAAAAGCCATCCTCAACTTTTTTTCTTTTTCACAAAAGGAGAAAAATATCTTATTGATCTTGTCTATGATAAACAACGCTATTTAGGCAAACTGGTTCCTTCTGCCATGACAATCAACGAACTCGAAGATCTTGAAATTCATCTCCTGAGTCTTTTAAAAAGATTAGCTCCACAATATCCTTTTTCTCAGAATCCTCCTATGTTAATGTGCATAAATGACGATTTATGTGAAAGAAACAGAAGCTAAGCTGCGCCTTGATAAGCTACTTTCCATCCGGTTCCCTCAGTATTCTCGTCAATATTTTCAATATCTGATTCAACAGAATCTAATACTCGTAAATGGATTGATTTTAAAAAAAGGGGCTAAACTTAAAGAAGGAGATGAAATTGAGATTGAATTTATCGTAACACCCGAGATTCGCATTGAACCTGAGGCAATTCCTCTTGAAATCCTCTTTGAAGATGATCACTTGATTGCAATTAACAAACCAGCAGGAATGGTAGTTCATCCTGCTGTGGGAAATTGGTCAGGAACTTTTGTTCATGCACTGCTTTATCACTGCAAAAATCTCGTTAAAGATCAAGGGTTACGTCCTGGAATTGTACATCGTCTTGATAAAGACACTTCTGGAATTCTTATTGCTGCTAAAAATACTTATACGCAACAGCTTCTTGTTCAAATGTTTGCAAATCGACAAATCAAGAAAGAATACCTTGCTATTTGCATTGGAAATCCAGGCAATCGCCTGATTAAAGGCAATATTGGTCGTCACCCAGTGAAACGAAAAGAAATGGCTGTTCTTCAAGAAAAAGGACGTGAAGCCTTAACAGATTGTAAGAGTCTCGCCTATAACTCATTTTTCAGCCTTGTCCGTCTTCAGCCTCAGACAGGACGTACTCATCAGATTCGTGTACATTTAAAAATGGTCGGAACTCCAATTCTAGGAGATCCCATTTACGGAATCTCTTCAATAAATCAAAAAAACAAAGTGTATCGACAAATGCTCCATGCTCATGAAATTTTTTTTACCCATCCTATTCATCAAAAAGAGATCCATCTTAAAGCACCTATTCCTCATGACATGGAAAAATTTATTAAATTGATCTCCCCCTCTTATCTCTCATTAATCATCTAGCTACCAAGAGTTATGAATAAAAATCTACCTGATTAAAAATTCAACTGGATATGCATTTCTTTTAGATTCTTAAGGGTTTCTGATATTGTAAATACAAAATCAACAACAAGATAATCTTTCTGTAGCTCGATAAAATCAAATTATAGTAGTATTGAAATTACAAGCGGAAATATCGATGGTTATAGGTTCAGATATATGAAAGACTTTGTAGCTTATATTGTGAAAAATTTGGTTGACTATCCAGATGAAGTAAAGATTAATGAGATCGGAGGGACCCAAACTCTAATCTTGGAACTTTTAGTTAAAAAGTCTGATATCGGTAAGATTATCGGAAAACAAGGGAAAACGATTAATGCAATCAGAACCCTATTAATATCCGTTGCGAGCCGGAATGGGATTCGAGTCAACTTAGAACTTGTAGAATAGTCGCATTCATCTTATTGCAACTAGCTAGAATTCAAGAAAGATTCATTGTTTTATTGGATTGTTTTTTTCTTTTTTCGTGAATTGTGCTTTCTTTTTTGTTATCATTATCAGATTTTGTGCCAGGTAATGATGGAGAGGTTAGTAAAAAATAGGGATTTTTACAATTAACTCACAATATCGAAAAAAACTACCAAACAGAAACTCGTGTAGTTAAGCAATTTTGAATAGCTTTTTTGAAAGAACATCTTAAAATCCTGATTTTTTTACTATTGGACCGATAGCTCAGCGGATAGAGCACCCGCCTTCTAAGCGGGTGGTCGCAGGTTCAAATCCTGCTCGGTCCGTTTTTAAAGTGTATCTGATTAACAAATAAAAAATGTTTTTTATCGATGACTAAAAATTGTTATATTGGAATGGGAGGAAATTTTTTAGATACTCCTAAAGCAATGCAATTAGCAATTCAACAGCTAAAAAGCAATAAAGCCATTTTTGATTTCACTTCCTCTCTTTTCTATCGTACGACTGCTGTCTCTATTCACCCTCAACCAGACTATTTAAATGTCGTCTGTCGTTTTTCTTGTGACCTTGCCCTAGAAGAGCTTTGGAAAGAGATGCAAAAAATTGAAATACAATTAGGAAAAAAGAAAAAGCCAAAAAATGCTCCTCGTTTAATTGATTTAGACTTGCTATTTTTTGGAGAAAAACTATGTTACTCTGATCGCTTAATTTTACCACACCCAAAATGGCATCAACGACTCTTTGTTCTGGCCCCATTGACCGATCTCACAGAAATACTTCCTTTAGGTATAAATGTAAAAAAATTATTGGAAAATTTTTCTAATCCTCATAAAGAACAGGTAAAAGTATGGCAGGATTTACATTAGATTCCTTTTTCGTGATTTGTGGCCCTTGTGTCATTGAAAATGAGTTACACACAATGCAATGTGCTGAGTTTCTAACTGATCTTTTTCGATCAAAAGAGATCCAGCTGATTTTTAAAGCAAGCTATGATAAAGCTAATCGCTCATCAATTAATTCATTTAGAGGACCTGGGATTGAAAAAGGTCTAAAAATTCTTAAAAAAATCCGTGAAGAATTTCATGTTCCCATTCTCACGGATATTCATTCTCCTGAAGAGGCCTCTAAAGCAGCGGAAGTTTGTGATATCCTTCAAATTCCAGCTTTTTTATCTCGTCAGACTGATTTATTATTAGCTGCTGCAAATACAGGAGCAATGATTAATGTAAAAAAGGGTCAATTTATGGCACCTTGGGATATGAAAGAGGTCGTCAATAAAATTACATCGACAGGGAATCATCATCTTATGATTACTGAACGTGGGACAACTTTTGGCTATAATAATCTTGTCAGTGATTTACGTGGAATTCCAATCATGCAAAAATTAGGTTATCCTATCATTTATGATGCCACCCATTCTGTTCAGCTTCCTGGGAGCCTTGGACAGACATCAGGAGGAGAGAGAGAATTCATCCCAACTCTCTCAGCAGCAGCTCTAGCAGCTGGTGCTAACGGGATCTATGCAGAATCTCATCCTGATCCAGTTGATGCTAAAAGTGATTCCGCTTTAATGATTCCTTTTTCCGATCTTCCAGATCTGCTGGACCACTGGTTACGGATTTTTCAAGCCACACAACTATGTGTAAGAAATTCCTAATTCTCCTCAGCTTTTTTATTGTATTAGCTATAGCTTTTATAGATTTTTTTATCCTTAAAACCACAAATAAAGAGCAAAAAATCTATCTTCAACTTTTAGCTAAAAGCAGATCCACACCATCATTACCTCGCGATTTTGAACAAAGGGGCAAGGGGATTTTAAAAGAAATATGGTACCAAAATCACTCATCTTTTTATATCCGTATTAAAAGTAATCTATCCAAACTCCTCTTTTCTTATCAGGAAGATGGGTTGGAGATCACTGAACAGCTCGATGGAGTGACGTGCTGGATTCAAGAAAAATCTTTTGATGAAGAAAAAGGAAAATTCTCTCAACATGTCCAAAGAATTGAAGCTAAAGAAGCTTTTTTTAATTATAAAAAACAAATACTCCTCTGTAAAGAAGCAGAGGTATGGGATTATGATCTTCCAGGGAATAGGGAATTATTGTCTTTGGAAAAAGAAATGCCTCTCATAGTAGGAAGTGCCGATACAGTCGAAATTGGCTTCAAAGAAAACCTTAGTTTTTCTGCCTATTCCTTCAAAGCCAAATTTAATTAAATTATGCTCAATCACTAAGGAATATGAAAAACTGGTTTATCATCTTACTACTTCCACTCAATCTTTGGGCACATGAAATCATCGTTGAATCAAACGAAATGTACTATGATGGGAATATAATCACTCTAATAGGTCAGGTCTCAGTAGAAAATATGATGGGGAAAATTACAACAGAAAAAGCTCTACTTAAGTATGATAAAAAAAAAATAGGGAAAATTGAATTTTCTTCGATTGAAATTACTCAAGATATTAAAATTTTATTTCCTAATGGAAGTCATTTAAATTGTGATTTTGCTTTTATTGACTGTATAAAAATGACAGGTCATTTTACAGGATCATCAAAAGTGACCTATTTTGATGAAAAAGGAGAAGTATCAGCTGATGAGGCATTTGTCGATTACATTGAAATAGAAAAATCGATTAGCCTAAGAAAAATTCATTTAATTAACAATGTGAAGCTCATTTTTAGAGATCATTCTCAATATCTCTTAGCTGATTCACTCATGTATTATCCTGATAAAGAGCTGATGATTCTTGAAGGAAATAATGAGCAACAGGTCCTTTTTTTTGATCAAGCAGACAAAATTCAAATTTCAGCACCTCGATTATATGTTCTACAAAACCCCAAAACAAGAAAACATACAATTCAAGGAGAGGGAGATGTGCGTTTTATCTTTCAAGAGGAAGAATTTAAAAAGCTCAAAGAGGAATTCAAATGGTAAATCAAAAACCTCTTCTTCAACTAGACAATCTTGAGAAAAAGTATGGTGACCGTATCATCCTTTCAAAGCTCTCTTTATCTGTTCAAGAAGGTGAAATTGTGGGGCTTCTTGGACCAAATGGAGCAGGCAAAACAACAGCTTTTTATATAGCTATGGGTCTGATTGCTCCTGATAAAGGAAAGATTCTTTTTAAAGAGATGGATATTACAAAAAAACCTATCCATAAACGTGCAAAAATGGGAATCGGCTATCTTGCTCAAGAACCCTCTGTCTTCCGTAATTTGACAGTAGAAGAGAATATTCTCTGTATCCTCGAAATTTTACCCATGAGTAAACAGAATAAATTCGCTCGCTTGGAAGAATTACTGCATGAATTACAACTAGAAAAATTTGCAAAACAAAAAGCTTTTAGCTTATCTGGAGGAGAACGTCGACGCCTTGAAATCACCCGTGCACTTGTGACCAATCCTTCTCTTCTTCTTCTTGATGAGCCATTTGCTAATATTGATCCCATTTCTATTTATGATGTACAGCAGATGATTCGCCTTCTTGCAAAGAAAAAAATTAGTATCCTCATCACTGATCATAATGCACGTGAAATCTTTTCAATAGTCGATCGTAGTTATTTGATTGATCATGGGAAAGTCTTCCTCTCTGGGACAGTCGATCAACTTATCGACAATCAAGAAGCAAAATTAACATATTTTGGCTCAGCATTTAAAATGTAAATGCCTCTTCTTGAATTTTTTCAACTATCTTCATGACTTTTTCTCTACACTATTTCCTTGATTGACTCTTTTTGAGGAGCAAATTTTTCAACAAAATTTTTTAGCAATTCTAAACCATATTTTGTTGCAATCGATTCTGGATGAAACTGAATTCCAAAAATTGGCCTCTTCTTATGACGTAATCCCATAATTTCTCCACAACTTGTCCATGCTTCTAATTCAAGCTTATTAGATAGATTTTTTACGATTAAAGAATGATAACGAGTTGCTTCAAAGGGCGATGGAATATTTTGATAAAGAATTCCACCTTCATGATAAACCAATGAAGTTTTACCATGCATGACCTGAGGAGCTCTAATTACCTCAGCACCAAATACCTCTCCAATCGCTTGATGGCCTAAACAAATCCCAAGGACTGGGACTGAAGACATTTCAATCAGTTTTTTGGATATCCCAGCTCCTAATGGATTTCCTGGTCCAGGACCAATAACTAGTAAACGTGGATTTCTATCTAATATTTGATCGACGGAAAAAAGATTATTACGAACAACATCAAACTTATATCCAAGAATATAAAAACATTGTAAAATGTTATAAGTAAATGAATCGTAGTTATCAATTATAATCATCGATCATCTTATTGATAAGACCCTAATTTTTCACTCATAAACTACATATTTTAGTAGATGATGAACTTTGTTTTATTCATGAATAGCAAAGAGGCTATCTAACCAATGGCAAAACACACAAATGGAATTATAGGGCTCTCTTAAAAAAGCAGATTCCTAATCCTTAGGTGATTAAAAATCTATAAAATAGTATGACAGATAGGTAAAAAAATCCTACTTAATCAAGCTCAACTGCTATGTTTTAATCGATCCAAAGCTCTCTTTTTAAAAAGATCAGTAGTAAAGAGGAATAATCTAATTTCAAATTAATAAATTCCATATAACCATCTAATGTCTTCAAAAGATGGAGGAATTTCTTTCTAAAAAATTAGGAGTTCAGTACTCCATCATCAAAGAGAACAATGCATTTTAGGAATAGGAATTGACTTATTCAAATCGATTCAAATTTTCATCTATTAGAAGGGATAAATTTCTTCTGGTTTAAAGAAAAAAGCGATTTCAGTAGCAGCAGTCTCAATCCCATCAGAACCATGGACAATATTTTTTTCAATTGAATCAGCAAAATCTGCACGGATTGTTCCGATTAAAGCCTTTTTGGGGTCAGTTGCACCCATAATGTCACGATTTTTCATAATCGCATTTTCACCTTGCAAAACTGAAACTAAAATAGGACCTGAGCTAATAAATGTCACAAGCTCTTGATAAAATGGGCGATTTTTATGAATTGCATAAAATTGCTCTCCCAATGCCTTACTCATACGGAGCATTTTTACCCCAACAATTTTAAGTTTTGCTTTTTCAAAACGGTCTAAAATCTTTCCTATTAAATTTTTACTTACTCCATCAGGCTTAATAATTGAAAGCGTTCGTTCTTCCATAGCTTATTCCTTTAAAAATAGATGATGAGAAAGAGATTTTATAGATGTTTAAATTATCGTTCCATAAATTTATTATCTGAAATAGGTGATGACGAGTTTCTTAATAAAAAAATCGCTCTAAAATTATTTAATCTAAGTCAAAATGTGAGGTCTATAATTCGCAAGTTTTAGTTGTAAGACTCTAATCCAAATTAAGAGATTTTAACGATATTTGAGAGCCGCGGAAATTAATGTAGAAAGATCACTATCGCTTTTCAGATTATTTGCAGCTCTTTTGACAGCTTTTTCTGCTGCTACCTGTGTATATCCAAGTTGCATCAACGCTTGTAGAGCATCGTTTAATTGATTTGTCATACCAATCTCTTTTGGAAAGATTTTGCTTTTAAAATGTCCTTGTAACTCAATTAATAGCCTTTCAGCAGTAATTTTCCCAATTCCAGGGACCTTCGCTAAACAAGCAGCATTGTGAGATTCAACAGCCTCTTTCAATTGACCTAAAGAAAGATGCCCTATGATTGCTAATCCTGTCTTTGGTCCTATACCTGTGACAGTAATAAGGCTATCAAATACGTCTCTTTCTGCTTTTAATAAAAAACCATAAAGCGTTTGCGAAAGTTCTCGGACGATAAAAGAAGTATGAAGAAGAAGCTCCTCACCAATGGCTGGAAGCTTTCCTAAATCTTTAAAAGAAAGAAGAATGCGATACCCAATGCCTTGCACATCAAGGATCACTCCTATTGGAAGTGTTTCAACAAAAATTCCCTTTATATAGGTATACATGTCTCTTTTCCTAAAGTTTGACCATGGCAAATGGCCAAGGCAAGTGCGTCAGCAGCATCTTCTGGTTTAGGAAACTCGGATAGAGAAAGAATGCGCTGCACCATTCCACCTACTTGCTGTTTACTCGCATTTCCATTCCCTACAACAGCTCTTTTAGCACGAGAAGGAGCATATTCGAAAATTGGAATATCTCGCAAAGCAGCTGCAAGTAAGACAACGCCTCGTGCCATGCCAAGCTTAATTGCACTTTGAGGATTTTTATGTACATATTGAGTTTCAACTGCTACTACTTGAGGATGATGTATATTGATCAATTCTTCAATTGCTTGATAAATCACACGGTATCGAAAAGAAAGAGGTTTAGCAGCAGGAGGAGAGATCGATCCATAATCTACAACAGAGAAAAAACGTCTCTCATCCATACGAATAAGACCATAACCCGTTACACAGGTGCCAGGATCAATGCCAAGAATTAGCTTAGATTTTTCACTCATTATCTTTATTTTATTAATTCAATAGATTGAATTGTACATTAGAAACTTTTATTAAGAAACAAACCTATTTTATTGATCTAGTTAAATCTGATTCATTCTCCACGTTTACCTAAAATTTGTTTTAAACTAGAAACAGTCTCTACCATTTGATCATAGTTTTCTTGCATTTTCTGAAGTTCAGATAGCCGGTTAATTTTCTCTTGTAATTCTTGTTGAAGGACCAGGTACTTTTCTTGCCAATCTTTAGCAAGAGATTCAGCTGCCTGTGTTCGTTCATTAGCCATTGATTGGAGTTTTTGCTCATGCATTTGCTGGAGGTCTAGGCTATTTTGAAGGCGTCCAAGTTCATTTTCTTGTTTATTTAAAACTTTTTGTAATTCAGCAATCTGATGTTTTTGTCTTTCAGAAAGATCCTGCAAAATAGTGGATTCTTTGACTTTCTTGCCAAGATGTTGCTGTGCTTTATGAATTTCAGCATTATAATTTTCACAATCGAGTTTTGCTTTATGCAATGCACTTTTTGTCAAATCATATTCTTTTTCAAGGCAAGTCAAATCATGCTTTTTTTCTTCCAATCGCTTAGAAACTGTCCCAATCTCTTCGATCATATCCGCATGTCTAGCAGATAATTCCCGCATTTTCACATAGGATTTCTCAAGTAACTTTTCTTTATCTTCAAGAGTATGATGCAGCTCTTCATTTAGTGTAGTTACCTTATCTTTTGTCTCTTCATACTTAGCCTTTAAATCATCTAATGTCTTTTCATACTCTTTTTGAGAAATAACAAGTTTTGCTTCGTATTCCTCACGAACTACATTTAAGTCACTTTCTTCCAGTTGAATACGAGTTTTTATTAATTCTTTCTCCATTTCTTCGATTTGCTTTTCACGTGCGGACCAATCGCTAACTTGAGAAGAGAATTCTTGTTGCTTACGCTCAAACTCTTCCTCTAATTTGGATAAATCACCCTTTAATTCCCCATTTTCTTTTGAAATTTCAATTAAAGATTTTTCCTTTTCCTTTAATTGTATGATTTGCTCTTCGCAATATTTGAGTTTTTCTACCCTATCTTGATATCTACTTTGAAGATTCGCATTTTCATCGCGTAGATCTTTAATAATCTCAGTCTGATCTTTTATCTGGCTTAAACCTTCAGCTAATCTTTCAACAAGACGACTTCTTTCAGTTTCAAATCGGGTAGTATCTTTTTGTTCACTAACCCAAGCTCTTTCTAATTCTCGTTCTTTTTCTACAAGAATGCTTTTCGCTTCATCCAAAGCGATCTCAGCCATCTCTTTTTCTTTTTGAAGATTAGAGAATAACAATTTTTGGCTATCCATATCCTCTTCTAGCTTAAGAAAGCGTTCTCGATAAGCTAAATTGTTTTTTTCTTCTTCGAGTAAATGAGTTTTTTCTTCTTCGAGTTTTTGCTTATCTTTTTCTAATTTTTCTTTCTCAAAGAGAAAATTCTCTCGTTCTTTTTCAAGCAGAGAAACATGTTCCTGTACCTTCTCAAAACGCTCTTTAAAGATTTGATCCCAAGAATGTTCTCTTTGCTCTTTTAACGACTCCATTTCAAGACGTGTTTCTTGTAACGTGTCAACTAGCTTTTTAAGAGCTGGGCGTACTTTTTCTAACTTATTTCTCAAATCATGACATTCATGATCTTTAGCAGTATAAGCCGATCTAAGTACCGTATACTCTTCAGACATCGCAAGGTGATGAATATCGACAAGTTTATTCTGGAATTTTTTTTGCAACCCCTTTTCCCCAAGCTGTTTTTGTAACTCTTTTACTCTCTTTTTTTCTGCAAAAAGAGTTTTCAAGATTTTTTTTAAATCATCTTCTGTATAGACACTTGTTCCCAAATCTTGCTCCTTCCTTATCTAAAACAGTATATAAATCAAATGCGAATAAAGGAAAATAATCATAACATGTCTTTATAAAAACCCCATCTCAAATCAGCTGATCGAACCCTTACAAAACTTATGCTAATTATCAAGGAATATTGAAATCATCTTAGTATTATGAAAGAGTATACGCAGCTTCCCTTCCGCGACCCTGGTAAAGAAGATAAAAATCAAAAATTGGAGTTCGATAATATTCTCATACGTATGCCTAATTGGATTGGAGATCTAGTCATGGCAACTCCGATTCTTGCGGATGTTGATAGAAAATGGCCTAAAGCCAAAATAACAGCAATGTGCCAGGGAACAATTGCTCCTCTTTTGATTGGTCATCCTCATATCGATGAAATGTTTACTTTCTCTCGCCCTCATGAATTCTTGCGTCGCCCAATGAACCGTGACCTCATTCAAAGAATACGACAAGGAAAATATGATCTTGGGATTCTTTTATCTAATTCTTTTTCTTCGGCTTGGTGGTTTTGGCGAGGAGGAGTAAAAAGACGTATCGGATTTGCTTCAAACTGGCGGTCTTTTATCCTTAACGACGCGATCGCTTTCCCTAAAGAACGAGGGAAAGAACATCTTGTGGAAACCTATAAACGCCTTCTCACAGTGATTGATATCCCAATTTCTAAGACTCAACCCAAACTCTTTGTCACAGAAGAAGAGCAATCTACTGCTGATGAAATTCTAAGACAATGTGGGATTCCTAGGGAAGGTAAAATTGTGGGCATTAACCCTAATGCTGCCTATGGCCCAGCTAAGTGTTGGCTTCCTACACGGTTTCGCAGTCTCATTGAAAAACTAGTTCATGATCCCAAGATCTATGTGATATGCTTTGGTGACCAGGGGAATACTTCCTTTGTAGACAAAATTTGTGACAACATTTCTCCTCAGGTCATAAACCTTGCTGGTATGACTTCTTTACGCGAACTTATGGCTCTTATCAAAAAATGTACAGTTTTCTTAACCAATGATAGTGGACCCATGCATATTGCAGCTGCTCTAAAAACCCCTCTTCTTGCCCTTTTTGGCTCTACCAATGAAATGGTAACTGGGCCTTATCACCATGGTGAAGTTATTCATAAACATGTCGATTGTTCTCCTTGTTATAAACGCACCTGTCCGATTGATTTTAGATGCATGAAACAAATTAACGTTGAAGAAGTGTACCAAGCACTCCTCCCTTATTTAGAATAATTAAGAAGAGCAAATTTAGACATTACAATCGCAAGATTTTGATTCAACAAGATGAATTGTTTGAGTCGGAAAAGCAATTTCAGCTCCATGAGAGAGGATAATTTCATGGATTTTCAAAAGAATATTTTCTTTTACTGCTCGAAACTCTTCTAATTTTGTTTTTTTAGTAAAAAGATGAATCAAAAGGTTGAGTGAGGAGGGACCAAACTCGTCTAGGTTAACTAAACAAATCTGACTCTTATCAATCTCAGAACTTAATTTAAACATTTCACGAATTTCTCTAAGTATAGGAATCACTTGATTCCCATCGGCATAACGGATGCCAATTGTCTCTTTGATTCGTCGATTGCGCATACGTGAAAAGTTTTCAATTGCGACTGTAGCAAAAATATGATTTGGAACATAAAGAGGGCGTTTCTCAAGACTCAAAATCTGTGTTAATCTCCATCCAATAGATTCTACAGTCCCTTGAATAGGTTGATCTTGTAAGGAAATTAAATCTCCAACAGAAAAAGGCCGATCAAGATAGAGCATAAAACCTCCAAAAAAATTAGATAAAAGGTCTTTAGCTGCAAAACCAATCGCAATGCCTCCAATTCCTCCAAATGCTAAGACACCAGATAAACTCACTCCAAGGGTTTGCAATGTAACAAGAGTCGCAGTAATAAGAATGGAAATCCGTAAAATCTTTCCAATTGCATCAGCTGTAGTTTTATCAACCTTACAGCTAATAGTTAAAATATTCTCTTCGATTCGTTGAACAAAACGAATCAAAAACCATGCAATGAGCGAAATTAGACCAATATACCAGGTAGGTTCGATGAGATTGAAAATTTTTGCATCTATCTCTACTTCTAAAATCTGTGCAGCAAACGTCATCCCTATCAACCAAATAAGTACATGAAGAGGAGGTTCTAAAGAATCGATGAAAATACTTTGCCACATGCTATTCATTTTACGACGACGAACCCGTCGCATAAAAAATTTCTCAGTCCCCGCAATCAGAAGAGTACTAGCCGTTACGAATAAAACTTGCCAAATCCAGTGAGAAAAATATCTTTCCATCATTCTTTCCTTTTTCTGTCGACTTCTTTAAGATGCTTTTTACGCAAGCGCAAAAAATGAGGAGTAATTTCAATCTGCTCATGGTTTTCAATAAAATCAATTGCCTCTTCTAGGGTGAGCTTTTTAGCAGGTATGATTAAAATATTTTCGTCTAAACCAGCTGCACGAATATTTGTTAATTGTTTTCCTTTGGTAATGTTCACAACAAGATCATTTTCTCGGCTGTGTTCACCTACGATCATTCCTTCATAAACCTCATCTCCAGGACTAACAAAAAGAGTCCCTCTCTTTTGGAGTTGCCCAATGGCATACCCAGTAGCTACTCCTTGATTGATTGAAATCAAAACACCTTTGGTTCTTTTAGGAATCATCCCCTTCCATGGCTGAAATGTCTCAAATAAAGAAGTCATGATGCCTAATCCCCTTGTGACAGTAAGAAATTCATTACGATACCCAATAGTTCCTCGAGTCGGGATCAGAAACTCCATAGAAGTGATTCCATTCTTATTGGTTTTTAAAACTTGCATTTCTCCTTTTCTTTTCGAAAGTTCTTGGATGATATTTCCAGAATATTCTTCAGGTGTTTCAATATAAACACGCTCAATAGGTTCATATTTTACTCCTTCAATTTCTTTAGTGATGACTTTAGGCTGAGATACAGTCATTTCCATCCCTTCACGACGCATCGACTCTAAAAGTACAGCCAGTTGTAACTCTCCTCTTCCACAAACTGTTATCTCCTCAGTCCCTTCCAAAATACGCAAGGCAATATTGGATTTTTTTTCTTTAAGCAATCGCTCTTTAATCTTCGTAAAAGTGACATTTTTCCCATCACGACCAACAAATGGACCATTATTCACCATAATATTAATCGAAAGAGTGGGTTCATCAACTTTAATCGGAGGTAACTGGATTGGATGAGCTGGATCACAAAGAGTATCTCCTAACATCAAATCAGGAATTCCAGATAAGCTGACAATATCCCCAGCAAAGGCCTCTTCAAATTCAATCTTCTCCATTCCACGATACCCCTCTATACGAGTAATCGTAGCAGGATTTCCATTCCAAAGAATTTTTTGTCCTTTTGTAATTTTTCCGCCTAAAATACGACCTGTAGCCTGACGTCCAACAAACTGATCATAATCGATTGTCATTGCTTGCATTAGAAAAGGTGCTGTTGGATCATCTTGTGGTGGCTCAACTGCTTCAACAATTAGATCAAAAAGTGGAGACATATTCTTTTTTGCATCTCCAAAATGCATGAATGCATACCCTTCAATTGCAGAAGCATAGCAATAGCGAAAGTCAAGCTGCTGATCGCTAGCACCAAGTTCTACAAACAAATCGAAAGTAAGATTAAGAGCTTTATCAGGATCTGCATTTACCCTATCAATTTTGTTAATGACAACAATTGGAGAGAGTCCCATTTTAAGAGCTTTTGATAAAACAAAACGTGTTTGTGGCATTGGACCATCTTGTGCATCAACTAGCAAAAGCACGGAACTCACCATCCCAAGCACCCTCTCAACCTCACCGGAAAAATCAGAATGGCCCGGTGTATCAATAAAATTGATAGTATAATCTTGGTAAATCAAGCTCGTATGCTTTGCAAAAATAGTAATGCCTCTTTCTCTCTCTTGATCATGAGAATCCATCATGCGATCGGGGATAGACTGATTTTCCCGAAAGAGATTGGATTGTTTTAAAAGAGCATCAAGGAGAGTGGTTTTCCCATGATCAATATGAGCTATAATCGCAATGTTTCTAAATTTTGAATTCATAAAAAGGAAATATAAATTTATAATAAGCATTATATAGAAAAGAAAATTAGTTCGAAGAAAAAAAATAAGAATTTTTATTTTCTGACAAATCTGAATTTATTTTTTAACTTGAACCACTTTCTCACTAGGACCAAAGCCTCTGGTCTATTGATCATTCCTTCTCTATCTTCTAAATGCCAATTATTTAGTTCAGTTGAAGAAATCCGTGATTCCCAACATTAATTATTTATAAAATAAATCAAATTCAATGATTAGAGTGAAAAGGAAGATACCTTATCTTTGACTGTTTCAAAGCCAATTTTAGAAACCTATAAAATTTTGGAATGCATCAGCACCAGAAAAAAAATTATTTATAAGTATTCATCAGATTCACCATCTCAACTGCAGACAAAGCCCCATTATATCCGTAATTGTTTTCCTTGCTTCCAGAGCGATTCAAAGCCTGTTTCCAATTTTCTACTGTCAATACGGAAAAAATCACTGGAATATTAGTTGTTAAAGAAATTTCAAGAATACCGGCAGCAGCACTTTGAGCAACATATTCAAAATGACTTGTCTCACCACGAATCACTGCTCCTAAACAGATGACTGCATTACAACGTTGAGAGAGAGCCATTTTTTTTGCAATTAGAGGTAACTCAAAAGCTCCGGGCACCCATAGCGTTTCAATAGCTTTTTCTTCTACACCACATTCTTTCAATCCATCAAGGGCTCCAACTAAAAGTCTTTCTGTAATTTGAGAATTAAAACGAGCAACAGCTAGTCCATAACGATTCATACTTTTTACCTTTTATTATAGAGCTCACTACCCATCTGTTGTTCTGCATCAATAATCTCTTCAATATTAAACTGGTGGCCCATCTTTTCTTGCTTAGTACGCAAATAACGCAAATTTTCTTTCGTCGGAAGGGGGGGTAATGGGATGCGTTTTGTAATCGATAATCCATAACCACTCAACCCTCCATATTTTGCTGGATTATTTGTCAGCAAATGAATCGTTGATAGACCTAAATCAGCTAAAATTTGCGCACCAATTCCATACTCACGGGAATCTATTGGTAACCCAAGCTCTTGATTTGCCTCTACAGTATCAAATCCATCATCTTGAAGATTATAAGCACGAAGTTTATGTCCTAGTCCAATCCCTCGTCCTTCTTGACCACGAAGATAGACCAATACTCCTTTCTTAGCATCTGCAATCCGCTGCAAAGCTTGTTGGAGTTGAGAACCACAATCACAACGATTTGATCCAAAAATATCTCCCGTAAGACATTCTGAATGGACACGTACAAGGATATTCTCTTCTCCTGCTACCTCTCCTTTCACAAGGGCTAAGTGTTGTACTCCATCAATGATTGATTCATAGGCATAAGCAATAAAATTGCCAAAAGAAGTTGGTAGACGAGCTCTTGAAACACATTTAATAAGTTTTTCTCGACTTCTTCGATAACAAATTAAATCTGCAATTGAAATTAAAGGGATAGAATGTTTTTTAGCAAAGAGCTCTAAATCAGCCATGCGTGCCATTGAATAGTCACTATTAACAACTTCACATAATACTCCAGTAGGATCTAATCCAGCTAAACGTGTAAGATCTACAGCAGCTTCAGTATGTCCAGCGCGTTTCAGAACACCTCCATCGCAAGACCTTAAAGGAAAAATATGCCCTGGACGACGAAATTCATAAGGCTGAGTCAAGGGATTTGCCAATGCACGAATTGTTTTTGCTCGATCCTCTGCTGAGATCCCTGTTGTTGTTTGATGACATAGATCAATAGAAACGGTAAAAGCTGTTCGATGAGATTCAGTATTATGGCTAACCATTGGAGGAAGATGAAGACGATCTAACCGCTCACCTGTTGTTGCAACACATACAACTCCACTGGAATGCTTGAGAAGAAATGTCATCTTGTCCGTTGTCATTTTCTCAGCTGCAAGAATTAAATCTCCCTCATTTTCTCGATCAGCATCATCAGTCACAATGACAAATTCACCTCTTGCAATTGCCTGAATCGCTGCTTCAATTTTTTCCATCACAGATCCAAAATAGTCATCAACACCTTGCAACTCTTCAAAGGAAAAATGTTATCCTTTAAATCTTGCCATTGAAGTTTTAAGTCAATTTTCTAATTTACCAAATTTTTAATTTTTCTTTCAAAATTAATTCATATTAATTCTAAAATTCACAGAATAAAATAAAATTTTCTTACTATGATAATTCAGATTTTAAATTAAAATTTTACGATTATGAGCAGTCTGAATTTGCTAAAAATCTCTCTAACTCATCATAATTTTTCATTCAATTTTTTCTTTTCTGAGAGTTTCTTTATCAACACAGTTAAGAAAAAATCAGACTAATAATCCAGAAGAAAAATATTGATAAAATTGCCCCAGCTGGCACGGTAATCATCCATGATATGAGAATATCACGGATTGTTCTGAGATTAATTGCACCAATTCCACGGGCAAAACCCACACCTAGGACAGCACCAACAAGAACATGTGTTGTTGAGATAGGAAGACCGAGCTTTGAGGCAATCATAATTGTAACTGCTGCACCAAAACCTGCGGCAAAACTACGCGAGGGGGTAAGTGCAGTAATTTTTCGACCTACGGTTTCAATCACCCTCCATCCCCAGGTAGCAAGCCCAAATACAATCCCAATACCTCCAAGAAATAGTAACCAAAAGGGAATGGTTGTTCCGTGAATTGTCTGCCCTTGTATAATATTAAAAATGGCTGAAAGAGGACCAATTGTATTAGCGACATCATTCGACCCATGGGCAAAAGCCATAAAACAAGCAATAATGATTTGAAGATAGATAAAAATTTTTTCTACTAGAATGTAGTCATTATCTACTTCAGAGCATTCAATCTTGTCACTCAAAAGTCGAACTTCTTCAAGAAGATCTCTCACTTTATCTTGCATTAATCCAAGTGATATGGCTTCCACGCGAAGAAGATGTTTTTGTACTTTTTTCAAACCCATCTCGACTCCAATATTATGTCGAGGCACAGGTTCATGAGGTTCTTTAATCTTTTTAACTAAGATAATCGAAATCATGGCACAAATGATCCCAATCCCCCCTGCGATTGGTGCTATTTCGAATAAATCTAACTCAATTCTAAAGTGAGCCAGACCTCCAAAAAAAATAATAATCGATAAAATAAAAAACATCAGGAAGACAAGGTAAGGAGTTAAGCGTTTCGCTGCTAAGACTGGATTGTGATGATAAAGAATCTTACGACGTATTAAAGAAAAAATAAGAAAGGAAAATGCCCCACCAAGAAAAGGAGAGATCAGCCAGCTTGCTGCAATAGAACCGATTTGTCCCCAATAAATAGAATCCATTCCCCCTAAGACAAGGCCAAATCCTACTACAGCTCCAACAATCGAATGGGTGGTAGAGACAGGCCAGCCAAAATAAGAAGCAATCTGCAACCATAATCCTGCTGCAAGAAGAGAAGCCAGCATGCCATAGACATAATCCATCATGTTATGGGAAAAAATTTCTGAATTAATGATTCCTGATTCTACAGTTGATGAGACACTTCCTCCGAGAAAAAAAGCTCCAGCAAATTCAAAAATTGCAGCAATAATTACTGCTTGCCTAAGCTTAAGAGCTCCTGAACCAACTGCAGGGCCAACAGCATTGGCTACATCATTAGCTCCAATGTTCCAAGCAACATAAAATCCACTTAAAACAGCTAGAGAGAGAAGAAGGATTGGAACCGACATTCGTCCTATTTAACCTCAAGGGTCATTCTAACTCGATTAGCAAGTTTTTCAGAACCATCTGATAAAGAGGCGATCTCTTGAATCACTTTCATCCATAAAAAAAAAGTGGGATTGGATATCTGATCACAATCCTGAAACATCTTTTTCAATAAAGAACGCTGGACGAGATCACATTCATGTTCTTTAAATGCAACCTCATCAACAATCTTACGTACTTTTTCAGCTTCCTTTCCTCCAAATGAGCTTTCAAGGAGCTGATCCATTTCTTGTATAATTTTGTAAACTCCATCAAATGTTTCAAGATTTTTTTCTAAAAAAGATTGGAGCTCTGATTCAAAAAAAGGGAGAATTTCAAGATTTCCAAAGGTTAGTAGCACTGCTGCATCTTCTATTCGATCCGCAATATTATCCTGAAGAGCTAAAATTTCTAATAAACTTGTACGCGCAATCGGGAGAAAAAGCCCTGTGGGAAGATTATTACGAATTTCATTTTTAGTTAGATCAGCTTCATGTTCAAGCTGTGAAACTTCTTTAGCAATTAGAGCAATAAGTTGGTAATCTTTTTTTGAAAGTGCATCAAATAAAGAGACCAATTTCTTTACACAAATTGCTACCTTTTCCATATGAGTCTGCAAAGGAGCAAAAGGAGAACGACCAAAAATTCGTGCTAAGGTCTGCATAGCTTTTTATCAAATGTTTTCCCTATAATCTTAATATATTCAATCGATAATGTATAGATCTATGATATTACAAGTGCGCAATCTAACCACTCGTCTAAGAATGAATAGTAAGTGTTATACAGTTGTGGATCACCTTTCTTTTGATTTAAAACGAGGACGCACACTTGCACTAGTGGGAGAATCTGGCTGTGGTAAATCTCTAACAGCTCAATCTCTTCTAGGGATTTTGCCCACTCCCCCAGCTCTTCCACCACAAGGAGAGGTTTTATTTCGAGGAATTAATCTTCTTGGCCTTTCAGAAGCAAGAATGTCTCAAATTCGTGGACGAGAAATTGCGATGATCTTTCAAAATCCTACAATGGCTTTAAACCCTATTTATACAATTGGTTATCAAATGCTTGAAGTGGTAGATACTCATCTTAAACTAGAAGCTGAAGCTGCCCAAAATCTTGTATTACAAACTTTTAAAGAGGTTCACTTAAGAGATCCTTTAGATCTTATGAAATCTTATCCTCATCAACTGTCAGGTGGTATGCTTCAGCGAGTGATGATTGCAATGGCCCTAATTTGTTCTCCTAGCATTTTGATTGCTGATGAACCAACCACTGCTCTCGACATGACCATTCAAGCTCAAATTCTTTTGCTTTTAAAAGAGATACAAGAAAAAAAAGGGATGGCGATTTTAATTATTACTCATGACATGGGAGTAGTGGCTGAGATTGCTGATGAAGTCATCGTAATGTATGGAGGCAAACAGATTGAAGAAGGGGATGTGGAAACAATTTTTGATTACCCAGCTCATCCCTATACTCAAGCACTCTTTGCCGCCTCTCCTGATCATAGAGGATCTCGGAGGTACCTACCCACCATTAAAGGTTCTGTGCCTCCTTTGGAAGAACTACCTATTGGCTGTCCTTTCCATCCTCGTTGCCCAAAGGCTATGGATAAATGCCGTTCTCATCCTCTTTCATCTTTCTCTTTGCTTCAAAAAAACCATAAAACATCGTGTTGGTTATATGATCAACCATCGGATTTGAAATATCTTCATGAAAGAACTTCTAAAAGTTAAAAATTTAAAGAAATATTTTCCCATTAAGCGAGGAATTTTTCGACGTCAATCAGGGACAATTAAAGCAGTTGATGGGGTATCATTTTCAATCAAAGAAGGCAAAGTGATTGGTTTGATCGGTGAGTCAGGATCTGGCAAAAGCACCGTTGGACGTACAGCGATTCGTTTGGTAGAGCCTACTGAAGGAGAGATTGAGTTTCTAGGACAAGATTTTCAACTCGCTTCACAATCGCAGCTTCGAAGACTACGCTCTAAAGTACAAATGGTATTCCAAGATCCACTTGCTTCACTAAATCCTCGTAAAACAGTACTTCAAAATCTTGGAGAACCTCTTCTTTTCCACAAAAAAGTCTCTTCTCACGATGAAGAAATTGAAGAAGTCAAAAAAATCCTCAAAAATGTTGGGATTCCAATCTCTACTCTTAACCATTATCCTCATCAGTTTTCAGGAGGTCAACAACAACGTCTCTCAATCGGACGAGCTATTGGTCTTCAACCTAAATTAGTCATCTGCGATGAAGCTGTTTCTGCTCTTGATCTTTCTATTCAAGCTCAAATTCTTAACCTCCTTCAAAGTCTCAAAGAGAGCTATAAATTGAGTTATCTTTTTATCTCTCATGATCTTTCAATTGTACGGCATTTTTGTGATTATATTCTTGTCATGCATCGAGGAAAAATTGTTGAAGAAGGCATCACTGAAAGGATTTTTCAAAATCCTAAACACACACATACTCAGCTGTTAATTGCATCGATTCCAAAAAGACATCCACGTAATAAAAAAAACCTTTCCCTTTGATTACCGGAAAATACATTTTAGATTTGAGGGTTGATCTCTATTGATTCCTCTAAAATATTGAGTCTATTATATACATTCCGAATCTGTAAGATTCAACAATGCATAAAGATGATCAAGATCATCGAAACTACAATAATGAAAAATCATTTTCCCACCTCTTTTTGAGGGAATAATTTCAACTTTTCTTTCAAAACAAACTTTGAGCTTTCTTTCCATATTTTCTATTTTTTGTCCTTTTGAGCAAGATCTCTCATGATTTTTACAGGTGAATCGAGCACTCTCTTCTTCTGCATCCCTTACAGTCATCTGTTTTTCTTGAATTAATTTTGTGAGCTGATTTTGTGGGTCTGGATGATCAAGAGAGAGGATTGCTTTAGCATGCCCCATAGAAATTTTTCCTTGAGAAAGAGCTTTTCGAATGGATTCGGGCAGAGCTAATAAACGTAAATAATTCGCAATTGTAGAACGTTTTTTCCCTACTTTTTCAGCAACTTCTTCTTGAGTCATACGAAAAACAGTCATCAATTTCTGAAAAGCTTCTGCCATTTCAATCGGGTCAAGATTGACACGTTGAACATTTTCAATTAACGTCGACTTAGCAGCATATTCATCATCTGCCTCACGGACAATTACCGAAAGTTTTTGCAGACCTGCACGCTTAGCCGCACGCCAACGTCGCTCTCCAGCAATGAGTTCATAATAAAGGATTTTATTCCCACTCACAATCTTTCTAACAACCGGAGGATGAATTAAACCCACAGCTCGAATAGAGACAGCAAGCTGATCAATCTCCTGATCCGAAAAACGGCGTCGTGGTTGGAAAGGACTGACTCGAATCGCATCCCAATCAATGATTTCTATTGCTTCTTCCACAATGTCTTATCCTTTTCAAATATTAAATTGAATAGATGGCTTTTTTTAAATTGCAACTAGAACAATCCCGCTTAAAGTCAGTTTAATGAAGAAATAACATAAACTCTCCAAAATTTCGAGAAAAATGCACTAAATATCCTAATTCTTAAACGCAATTGTCATCTGACTCATCCTATCTAATTAGCTGAATGAGAAGATGTCATCTCTCTTTTAAAAACTAGGGATCATGGTCATAAATTGAAATTGTATATCAATAGTCTCTGAAAAGGTAAGTCTCATTGCATCTTTTTGATTCTTTATATAGAATGGCTTTTTTGTGTTAAAATATGAAATCCTACAAATTTCTTACTTTTCTTAATAAACACTCGTTTAAACTTTTGTTTCTTTTTCTCATTGCTATCTCTCTTTTTTTTTGGAGAGAACGGGTCTTAAATAGAGATACGATGCAATCTCAACATGATTTTATGATTGCTAATAAAATTTTTGAAAGTTTTCAAAAAGGAGAACTTCCTTCTCCTGAATCGATTGAGAAAATTGAAACACTCTTGAAAGACCACCCTGAAGTGTATCCCAAGTATAATACGATGCTTGCAATGAGTTATCTAGCCCAAAATGCCCCTAAGGGAGCTTTTTATATCAAAACTATTCTTGAGACACCTATCGCAGGAAATCTGCCCCAATTTTACCATGCTTACGGAAAAACATCTCTTTTAATTGCTGAAAAAAAATACTCAGAAGCCTATATGGAAGCACAAGCGCTTAGTGCAGCAATTAAAAACGAAGAGGATTATTCAACGCTCTATGCGATAAATCTTCTTAGAATAGTCAGTCTAGAAATGCAAATTGATAAATCTTCAAAAGCATGGCGAGAATTGAAATCTCATCCAGTCTATGGCTTAATTTCTTCTATTTTTCAAGAAGGTCATCTCTCTTTAGAGGATTGGCATTTACTATGCTTGAAAAATTAAAGACAAATTGCTATTCATTGAGATGATTACAATTTACTTTGATTTTTTCCTTAAATCAATGATGTTTATCTATTGACGAAGAGAAATAAGAAGTAAAAAATTAGAAGCCGATTCTGCGAGATAACAAGATTAGGAGTTAGAACCTTGAGTAGACCAATAAATCTATTTAGCTTAGAGATAGGTAGCAGACACGAAACGATAGAGTCTGATTATGATGATTGTGATGAACCTATAAACCATCTACCTGGATCTGAAAAAGTGGTGATGATTAGAGGCACTCTAACAGTTTTACCGTAGTGTTTATTGCTTTAATTTGCAAATCGTAGATTCTGTGATTAATTGATCGAATTAATCCCTGTAATTAACTAAAAATTTCGCAGATGATTAGTGTCACAATTATCATTAAGAATGGAGAACGTTATCTCAATCAAGTCCTCTATCCTCTTGAGAGGTTTCAGGAAATTATTCTTTATGATACAGGTTCCACTGATCAAACACTTGCAATTGCTAAGCGTTATCCAAATGTTGTGATCTATCAAGAAAAATTCCGTGGATTTGGTATCACGCATAATGATGCGGCTCAACGAGCCAGCCATCCATGGATCTTATCGATCGACGCTGATGAAATTCTATCGAAGGAACTGGTCGATGAGATCTTTCAAACACCTTTGCAACCAAGAACTGTTTATGCTTTCCCTTTTTATAACTACTGCAATGGTAAGTGGATTAAATGGTGTGGATGGTACCCTGAATCACACATTCGCCTTTATAATAAAACGGAAACGGCTTTTTCCCAATCTATGATTCATGAAAAGGTGATTTCAACTGGATTTTCTAAGTCTATCTTTAAACATCCTATTCAACACTATTCATATGATTCAATTTCTGATTTTCTCATTAAAATGGAAAGATACTCAACTCTCTTTGCAAAAGAATATCGTCATAAAAAATATTCTTCTCCTTATACTGCTCTTAAACATGGGCTGGGTGCATTTCTAAAGAGTTTTTTCTTAAAAAGGGGGTTTTTAGGAGGTTTTGAAGGATTTTTGATCTCTGTCTATAATGGACATACAGCATTTTATAAGTATCTAAAACTCTATCAGGAGAATAAACATAAATGCTCCTAGCTTTTATGTACCATCGAGTGGGTCAAGGAAAACATACTAATGCTAAAGAAACTCTCCGTGCTCACTTAGTGTTTCTTAAAGAGCATTACCCGATTGTATTACCAGGAGATCCTCTGCAGAAAGGCAAACTTTCAATTTGTCTAACATTTGACGATGCTTTTTTTGATTTTTACTATTTTATTTTTCCCATACTCAAGGAATTGAATATTAGATCTTTAATTGGAATTCCTGTCCGATATATCCTGAATTCAACTGTGTTATCTCCTGAAGAACGACTCAGTGTCCCTTACCCATTAGCGATGCAAGATGGGTTTTTTGATAAGAAAGCTCCTTTTTGCACTTGGGCAGAACTAAATGAAATGGTGCAATCAGGCCTTGTTGAAGCAGCCTCTCATTCGTTTATGCATGGGAATCTCACCTTCAATTTTATTGATCTGAATCAAGAGATAGTGCTATCTAAACAAATCATTGAAACTCGTCTTTCCCAACCAGTTAATTCATTTATTTATCCGTTCGGTAGAACAAATCCTACTCTCCATAAATATGTTTCGAAACACTATCCTTATGCTTTTCGTATTGGTTCTTCATTAAACTGGGGATGGGGTAAAGGGAAACAACCGATTAAACGCATCCCAGCTGACAGGATCATGGATCTAAACACTTTACTTAAACCCCGACGACTAGTCCGGTATTTTCTAAAAAACTACTTTTGTTAAATTTTTAACTCGGCAATCTTTGCAGGTTGCCTATCTTCTGAAAAGATCTCCCGAAAAATCGTAGCTAAGACGTCAATAACTAAAAAAATGATTCCACAACCTAAACATTCAATCGTTCCACGAATAATCTGTAGTGATCTAAATTGCCAAGGAGCTCTAAACCATCGTCCTTGATTAGATAGGGTACTGTACAGGCGAACTCCTCCAGTATATAATCCAATAATAGGGAAA
The DNA here is from genome assembly GCA_041395025.1 of Chlamydiales bacterium. Classification (NCBI taxonomy): domain Bacteria; kingdom Pseudomonadati; phylum Chlamydiota; class Chlamydiia; order Chlamydiales; species Chlamydiales bacterium. Next base: position 863,037 of record JAWLBH010000001.1, on the reverse strand, counting down.
TACCCCCCCAGATTGAACCCGTTGACAAAAAGGGCTGCTTTCTCATCTTTTATTGTTTCATCACTCCAAAATGTCTTCACAACTGTCACATGACTATGAAATCCAAATGTGCTTTTAAACATAAACTCGAATTATTGAATAAAAAACTTTGTTTTATCAGACAAAGATAAACTTGTCTAGCTTTTTTCAAACCAAAAAATGTAGAACCGATTGGAGCACGGCAATGAACTGATCAATCTCTGAAATAGTATTGTAAAGACCAAAAGAGATCCGCGCTAGACTATCTAGTCGAAATCGTTCTAATGTCGGCTGACTACAATGGTGCCCTGTCCGAATAGCAATCCCACGGCAATCAAGAAAAGTGGCCAAATCTAATGGATGGACTCCTTGAATCAAAAAACTAATAATAGCCTCTTTTTTTACTGCATTGCCTACAATGGTTAATCCCCTGATCTGATTCAATTTCTCGGTAGCATAATCAAATAATTTTCGTTCCCATGAAGCAATTGCAGACATTCCAATTTTAGAAAGATAATCAATGGCTGTACCTAAGGCAATCACCTCAGCAATCATTGGAGTGCCAGCTTCAAATTTTAAAGGTAAATCGTTATAGGTCGTTTCACGTAGAGTGACATGCTCAATCATATCACCTCCCCCTTCAATCGGTGGCATTTTTTCAAGTAATTCACGCCTGCCGTAGAGCACTCCAATACCTGTTGGACCATAAAGCTTATGACCTGAAAATACATAAAAATCTACTTCCAATGCTTGAACATCAATAGGTAAATGCGCAATAGCTTGAGCTCCATCAAGACAGACATGGGCACCCATCTCATGAGCCTTATCAATAATGGCTTTTACAGGATGAAGTGTTCCAATCACATTCGAAAGATGGGCAATACTGATGATCTTCACTTTTTCATCAATTTGATTGAGAAATTCTTCAAAAATCAACTCACCTGCATCATTGACAGGAATAATGCGCAAAACTGATCCACGTTGTTCGCATATCATCTGCCAAGGGACAATATTAGAATGATGTTCAATTTCGGAAATAATAATTGCATCTCCTGGATGCAAAAAAACTGAGCCATAGGATTGAGCGAGGAGGTTTAAAGAAGCAGTAGCTCCACGTGTAAAGATAATTTCTTCAAAGTATCTTGCATGAATAAAGTGTTGTATCTTTTTACGCGCCTCTTGGTAGAGCTCAGTGGCATGACGTGCAAGTTTGTAAACACTGCGATTCACAGTTCCATAATGATGAGCATAAAAATTAGATAGAGAATCAATAACAACTTGCGGTTTCTGTGCTGTTGCTGCTGTATCGAAATAGATCAGATCCTCATGAATCATTGGAAAATCTTTACGATAGGTATCGATGTGAGTATCCTCCATAAGATACTTATAATAAATCTAGAATCTCCTGACAAAATCCCTCCACAAGCAGCTCTTTCGCTTGTGAATGAGAAATCCCACGTGTCTTTAGATAAAATAAATGTTCCTCATCAATCTGTCCAATAGTTGAGCCATGCGATGCTTTGACATCATCAGCAAAAATTTCAAGGTTTGGTTTAGATTGAGCCGATGCATGTTCACTAAGAATCAAATTGTTGTTCACCTGAAAAGCCTCGCTTTGCTGTGCATTCTGATCAATATAAATTTTCCCCTCAAAACTAGTTTGAGAAACACCTCTTAGAACGTTTTTGAAATGCTGTAAAGATCGACAACGGGGTGACTGATGTTCCATAAGGACATGGATGTGATGATGACTTCTACCGTCTAAACAACTCAAACCATAAAGTCCCGCTTCACTTCCTTCCTCCATAAGGCGAATAACATAATCTCGCCTCAATGTCTCTCCTCCTTTCGCAACAAGACAATTTTTAAAATGGCTATTTCTTTTTAGAGTAGCTCGGACTGCATCGAAATGCCAACTCTTTTCGTTCTCTTCTAAAAAAGTATTCAAAACAATTGAGGCACCTTCATCAAGAGCAATATCCATATAGCTATTCACCCAACCATAGGCTTGATGAGCGATAACAATTTTAGATTGAGCTCCCCTACCAGCATAAAGATGACATCTAGGATGCATAGCAACTGACGCATTCTGTGGAATGATATGGTGAATAATTTTCAAAGAACTGACAGATTTTGGAGGAAGATAAATAAAGATAGGCTCTTCACAAAGCGCTCCATTAAGTGCGGCAAAAGGATCATGCTCTGCCTTTAATTGACTTTTTAGGCGAGGAGTAAGAAAAGCACCATAGCTTTTTTTAGCCTCTGAAAGAGGTTGGACAATGAGCTCCTTAGAAGGCAGTGAGGCAAAAGGATCATATCTGCCATTAACAAAAACCATTTCATCTTGTTTTGGAGTAATTAAGGGATTGATTGGTTGAGCTGTTTCAAAAACACGCTCATAAAGAGCTTTCAGCTTTACATAACGAAAAGACTCAGTCTTTTTCGTTGGTAATCCAATCTCGATAAAACGCTTCCAATACTCTTGATTAATGATCTGTTGCTTAAGACTGTCAAGCATCAAGATAACCTTGTGCTTCGAGCTCTAAGGCTAATTGACTATCTCCTGATCTAACAATTTTTCCATCTACAAATACATGAACAAAATGCGGTTGAATATATTCAAGAAGACGCTGATAATGAGTGATTAAAACCATTGCACGTTCTTTATTCATGATCTGCTTCATTCCTTGAGCTACAATCCTCATCGCATCAATATCAAGACCTGAATCAGTTTCGTCAAGAATCGCAAGCTTAGGCTCTAAAAGAGCCATCTGCAAAATTTCATTTGATTTTTTCTCCCCGCCTGAAAATCCTTCATTCACAGATCGATCCTTAAATTCCCTACGCATTTTGATAATTTCCATTTTTTCTTCAAGAAGTGTGGTAAATTCCTCTTGAGAAAGAGGAGTAGTGCGTCTAGCATTTAAAGCTTGATAAAGAAACTGAGAGTTTGTGAGGCCAGTAATCTCAGGCGGGTATTGGAAACTCATAAAAAGCCCTAATTTTGCTCTTTCTTCTGGTTCCATTTCAAGAATACTTTGTCCTTCAAAAAGCACTTCTCCTTTTGTCACTGTATAAGCAGGATGTCCTGTGATAATCCTAGCTAATGTTGATTTACCCGCTCCATTAGGCCCCATGATCGCGTGAATTTCCCCTACTTTTATGTGTAAATTTAACCCTTTTAAGATAGGTTTTTCACAAACAGATGCATATAAATCATGTATTTCTAACATTTTAACCAACAGAATTTTCTAGTTTTAAGGCTAATAATTGTTTAGCTTCCTCAGCAAATTCAAGTGGAAGTTCTTGAAGTACCTGCTTTCCAAAGCCATTCACAACAAGATGAATCGCTTGTTCTCTTGAAATTCCACGAGATTGGAGGTAAAACAGCTGTTCTTCATTCATCTTTGAGGTCGATGCTTCATGTTCAACTTGCCCTGTATTATTCCCAACTTCAATATAAGGGAAGGTATTAGCAGAGCATTGATTTCCGACTAACATTGAGTCACACTGAGTATAATTCCTTGCCCCTGTAGCCCGAGGGGCAATTTTTACTAAGCCACGATAACTATTATGCGATTGATCAGCAGAGATTCCTTTTGCAATAATTGTTGAACGAGTATTTTTCCCTAAATGGAGCATTTTGGTCCCTGTGTCAGCCTCCATTCGACCATTAGTAAGTGCAATAGAATAAAACTCTCCAACAGATCCATCTCCTTGCAGAATGCAACTAGGATATTTCCAGGTAATCGCTGCACCAACTTCAACTTGCGTCCAAGAAATTTTTGCATAGTCATCACATCTTCCTCTTTTAGTCACAAAATTGTAGATTCCTCCTTTTCCTGTCTGGGAATCACCTGCATACCAGTTTTGAATAGTGGAATATTTAATTTCAGCGCCTTTATGTGCAATCAACTCCACAACAGCTGCATGAAGCTGATTTTTTGAATAGGCAGGAGCTGTACATCCTTCCAAATAACTCACATAAGATCCTTCTTCAGCAATGATTAATGTTCTTTCAAACTGTCCCGATTCTTGATCATTAATACGAAAATAGGTCGAAAGCTCCATTGGACAACGCACACCTTTAGGAATATACACAAAAGACCCATCGGTAAAGACAGCTGAATTTAGTGTAGAAAAATAATTATCTCCAATGGGAACTACACTCCCGAGGTATTTTTCTACAAGTTTTGGATAGTTTTGCACCGCTTCCGAAATTGAACAAAGAACGACACCTGCTTCCTCAAGTTTTTTCTTAAAAGTCGTCCCAATAGAGACTGAATCAAATACCATATCAACTGCAACATTCGCTAAACGTTTTTGTTCATCTAAGGGAATTCCTAGCCGCTTGAATGTTTTGAGTATCTCAGGATCAACCTCATCTAAACTTCCTAGCTTTGCTTTTGTTTTAGGAGCAGAGTAATAAGTAATGTCCTGATAATCAATCGATGGATAGTTGATATTTGCCCATTTCGGTTTTTCTAAGGTTTGCCATTTACGATATGCTTTGAGGCGAAATTCAAGCATAAACGGCATTTCCTCTTTTTTTTCTGAAATTAACCGAATAGTTTCTTCATTAAGACCTTTAGGAATTGACTCACTTTCTACAGGAGTCACAAATCCATATTTGTACTCAGAACGTTGTTTTAAAATCTCTTCTGTTGTTGCTTGCATAAGATGAAATCATACTATAGAGTCCCGGAAATTGCCTAGATTAAAATTGCTATTTCTGAACTATTTTTTAGTTAAAGATTCATTTTTTAAGATTCTCAAGATTAAAAAATTATAATATTTAATTTGTTATTAAACTTTATAATTTAAAATGATTTTAATTAAATTATGGAAATGAAATTAAAAAAAGCTTATCGATCACCATATGAATTTTCATGATAAGATCAATATAAGACAAAAAAGCTCATTTGATGATACAAGATTCCCATGCGTTGGATTGTATTTCTCTCATGTTTTCTTTCTGCCTGCTCTTCTTCTCACTACAATTATCAAATTGAAGGTGCTCAAGAATTTGTACTTGAATCTTATCAAATTTCTCAGGGTAAAAAATCTATTCTTGAATTAGAAGGGAAATCTCCTAAAAATTTGAATAGAGAATATTTAGAAGAATATGAGGATGTAATTGATGAAGATGATCTCCTAAATATTGTCCTCTTTGATCCGATGCAAAACGATTTGATTTGTACTATCAATCAAATTGGACAAACTGTGGGTTACCGTGTGATGAAGGGGATGATTTATCTACCTCATCTTAAACCAGTTTATGTAAAAGGAATGACGCTAACAGAGACTCGTGAAGAGATCCAACGACTCTATTCTCAGGAAATTGAAAATGTAAGTGTATTTATTGACTATGCTCAGCGCTTGCATAGCAAAGTGGAACTCATCGGTGCTGTTAAAAATTCTGAAGTCCTCATCAATGGGAAAACACGTCTCTACGAAGTGCTATCTTTAGCTGGAATAGCTAGCGATACTAATTTATTTAAAAGTTATGTAGTTCGTTCGGGTGAAATTTTACCTGTGGATTTCTATAAACTAGTTCACGAAGGAGATATGTGTCAAAATATTGTTATGCGTCCTAAAGATAAGATTTTCATAGCCGATCCAATGGCTTCCAAAGTAATGGTCATGGGAGAAGTTGGGATGAATACATTAGTTCCTGTTCCTTCAGGTTATATTTCTTTACGGGAAGCCATTGCTGCTGCTGGGGGAATTCCCTTTACAGGTGACAAAAGATGTATTCTTGTGATCCGAGGCAATGCGATGATTCCAAAAATTTATCGTCTTTCTTGGAATCACATCACTTTCCTACCCAATGATAGCCTCTTGCTTGTTCCGGGTGATACTGTTTATATTTCAGAAAGGCCGATTACAAAATGGAATCGTTTCATTGAACAACTCCTACCTAGTTCTTTCTTAATTGATCTTGGCATCAGGACTAAAGGACTTTTCTATTAATGAGAAAGTTTCTATGAGTTTTCTGCAAAAATTTAAATACATCCTTGTTTTTTAAATCTTTATACTTTTTTTTGAACATAGAATTGTTGCCCCTTTTTGGCAATAGATAGAGCATCTTCAAGAGCTAATGTAAAATTAGAATTTATCCCTTTAAGAAACTCAAGTTCTTTATCCCCCTTTTCTTTTTCACCATGAATATAATAAAGCCGACCAAGCAAATAATGGGTTTTCTCATGATCTAGATCGATCATCAAAGCTTGATGCAACACTTTTATAGCTTGCATATCTTCTTTCATGTCCACATAAGCAATAGCAAGATAAAAAACAGACTCGGTATCTTTAGGATTCAGGGTAAGAGCTTTTTTAAAAACTTTTACTGCTTTTTTTGGTCTACCCGCTGTTAAGTAGCAAAGCCCTAAGTTATAAAAGCTATCAGAAACATCCCCACGTAATTCAACTGCACGTTCATAAGCTGAAGTGGCTTCTTTCCATTTTTTTTGAAAAGAGTAAAAAAGACCTAATTTAATCCATCCTTTCCAATATGAAGGATGAATCTCAACTGTTTTTTTCAAATAATCGACTGCTTGAGATAACTGACCCTTTTCGCCAAGCAGAAGTGCTAAATTATAAGATGCTTTAAAATGGACAGAATCATATTTAAAAGCTTCTTTGTAGTAACGGATAGCTTTTTGAAAAGAACCAGCCTGATCATACACACAACCCAAGCTAAATAAACACTCAGCATCATGTGGATGGTCTTTAAGATAAATAGTATACTGCTTCATTGCTTCTTCAAGATTGCCCTGTCTTTCAAAAGCAGCTCCAAGACAATAATGAAGATAACTATTTTCTGGAGCAATTTTTAACCCTTGTTCACACCATTGCATCCCTAAACTCACATTTCCCATTTCTAAAGAGATAATCCCTAAATAACAGTATGCAAGAGGTAAAGAAGGATCAAGATGAATAACTTTTTGAAAATCCATCTCTGCTTCTTCATATTTTCCATCCAAGAATTTTCCTACCCCTGAACAAAAGATTTTCTTCGCAGGACTTGGTTCTCGCGCTGGCAGTGATTTTCCCATACATAGCACCTACAACAGTTTTAATCATCTATTGTGGAATGCAAATTCAGTGCCAATTATTCTTGACGTTAGGAAATATCTTTATCAGATTGATGTGAGGCTTTGATACTCATCCATTTTTGAATGATTTTTCCAGCTAAAGGGGCTGCGTCTTTCCCAAACTCTCCTTGTCGCAGATAAATAATCACTACCAGTTCAGGTTTTAGATAGTCTGGACTCTCATATGCAATCGCCCCAAACCAAATATCTTTTGACTTCAACGTTCTTGAAATGGAGTCAAGGCCATATCTCTCCATGACTTCTGATGTACTTGTTTTTCCAATGATTCGATTCACAAGCTCAGCAGGAAATTGATGTTTTAAAAGCCGAGCTGTCCCTTTTTCTCCCAATACAACCTGACGTAATCCTTGGAGTAAAGGCTTTTGTATTGTTTTAGGAAGAAAAATTCTCCATTTGACATCTTTTTTACAATGCGTAATTTGAGGCTTAAGAATCTCTCCTCCATTTGCTATTCCCGCCATCATCACAGCAGTTTGTAAGGGAGTTCCAACAAGGCTGTGTTGCCCAATTGACATCGCATAAAGACCAGTTCGGTTATAAGCAACATCTTTAGGAATTTTGCCAGCATATTCTCCAGGAAGTCCAATCCCAGTCCGACTACCATATCCAAAAAGTTGAGAAGCAGAACAAAGGTCTTCTGGATCTTCTAAAACATCTCCTGCTAACATCGCAAAGTAAGGATTACTTGAGGTTTCAATTGCATGAACTAAATCAACCTCTCCAATACCATGATGTTCAGATCTTGGTAATCGCCCTCCTCGGTAATAAACCGGAATAGTTGATCCATCGAGATTGTAACCCACATTCCATTCTCCTATTTTCCCTGGTGCACGATGTTTGTTATCGATAATCGTCAAGGGATTAAGATCTTCTGGATGAATAAAATATCTCTGTCTCATTGATTCATAAGCAGTCACTAATTTAAAAATCGAACCAACTGTTGTCGCCTGACGAAAAGCATAAGAACGCGCATACCCAAACCCATATGTTGGATAAAACGCTGAGGCAAGATGTTTCTCTAAAGATCCACGTAATCCTAAATACGAGCCGAAAAGAGGGCGATTGAGCTTATTAAATGAACGTAAACTTTGACAAAAAGAGAGAAAAAGATCGTGCGATGCAAAAGAATCGACCTGTTCCTTGAAACGATGATAATCAAAAATCCATGTAAGCCCGCTATATGCACCTTGAGCAATTTCGTGGGCCCAATGCATTAAATCCAATACATAAGGTTTTAAGGAGAGGTTATTGACATGAGTTTCTTGATTCAAAAAAATAGATAAGAAATCCCAACGATACTTTTCCCAAAAAATAGCAAATTGTTCTTTTCTTACCTTGTCAAGATATTCGATGTAAGGGCGTGAGTATTTACGGCCCATTTTTTTTTCTTCTAGACGTTTTTTTTTTAAAAAACTCTTAAATTCTTTCTCACGCCAATTTTTGAAATCATAATGGTAATATAGTTCTTCAATAATTTGGTACATAGCCTCTTCAACTGAAGAGATCTGAGCACTAGATTTTCGATAATCTACAAGAGACATTTTTCCAATCGCCTCCTTAAGAGAAGCAGAAAAATCACTTGGATCTACATTTATTCGATAGAGATCTACAAGAAGTAACTTCTCATAGTTTAATGGAATTCCATGAAAATACGAGTCAAGGGAACTACATATTTCATCAATTTGAGGTTTGAATAGAACCATTTTATCTGCAAAAAATGCCCGTTCCTGAAGAGAGATATTTGTATAAGTAGAAATATGATTCTCTCCATCATAAACAACGTCAAAAATTTTTGCAGGAGTAATTGAAAAATTTTCTGTCTCAAATAACGAAATCAATTCACAAACCTTCTTCTGCACCCAAATTGCATCATTAATTGTCCCTTTCAAATCAAGCCTTTGCCTCACTGGTGAATGCGCTGGTAAAATCATTCCAAGATAAGTATTCCAATCTAATTTGATCTCTTCTTGATAAAAAGTCTGAGAAATTTGATTAAATCGATCTCTTATAAGAGAAGACTTTAAATCCCAAAGAGATGCAATATGAGCTTCTGTCTCTAACCATTGATGAATTTTTCTATTTTTTTCAGCAGATTTAATGATATCCCCTGTGCGAATAAAATCATTTGGATCAAAACGAGGAGAAGAAGCAAGGGCATAAATCTCTCCAGAATGGGGATCCATAACAACAATTGCTCCTCCTTTAATCCACGGTTGATGCTCAGGAATAAGAGCTTGTCTCTTAATAGAAGCAGGACGCGTACTAGGGAGTTCCTGATCATATTCAACAAGAAGCTGTTCTGCATAAGCTTGCAATTCAGAAGAGATAGATAGAATAACTGGTTGACCAGGAATTGAAGATTCTGATCCCATAAGTTCTCTTAAAAAATTTCCTCTCGTATCTACGAGATACCTATGTCTACCTCTAAAACCTCTCAATTGTTCATCAAAAACAGCCTCGACTCCCATTTTCCCCACAAAATCATTAATAGTATAAGCCTTTTTCTCAAGTTGTTTGAGACGTTGTTGCACTTCTTCAACAGTCTGATATTCTTGAGGAAAAGGAGAGTGATCTCCCTCTTTCCACATCATAATAGACTCGCGTAATTCATGGAGTTCTTGAGTAATCTCTTTGTACTCGATCGCACTAATAGGACCAATATAACCGACTACATCCCCTCCAACTGGACCCATAGGATAGTATCTCTTAGGAGCAATTTCAGCATATAATCCAGGCCAATCTTTTTCTAACATTTTGAGACGAAAATACTCTTCTTCAGAAATATCTTCTTTTAAAATACAAGGTACATTACCTAAAATGGCTGCTTTCGAGTGTATCAAGTCCTCGATTCTCTCTGGATCAAGATGAAGCTCTTCACTTAGTTTTTCAGAAAGAGCTTTAATGTAATCTCTTCGATAAAAATTTTTGACACGTTTTCCTTCGAAATTTTTTTTGAATACTATCCTAGGTAAATCAGAAATCCCTCCATAAGCAATAGCAGCATTATACTGGACTTTATTCACTGCCATTGGAATATGAAAACGATCGCAAATTGTGGCTCTATTCGCTCTTTCTATCACGACTTTTTCTTGTGGTTTACGCGATTCTTCCAATTTTTCTTGATGCTGCAGGACAGAAAGATGCCATATACGAATCAGAATCAAGAGAATAATAACCAATACACCATTTAAAATTCGGTTGGCTTTTTCAGGAATTTTATGCTTTTTATTCAAAGATGCAATCTTCATAAGATGAGAATCAAACGTTGATTTTAATTAAAAAAAATACTTCCACAAATAATTCCTCTTCTTTTATAGTTTTACATCCTTTTCTGATCTTATCTCAACAGGGATTTTGGTTATTTTCCTCCTGCTATCTACTATTTAAAGTAGCTATAACATCAAGCTAGAAAAAAATAGGTCTAATCAGACTCGAGTTTTGATTACATCTCTTTCAACTCAACTTGCACAAAAAAAGATCATAAATTACAATTTTTGGTTTATTAGGGCGCCTGTAGCTCAATGGTAGAGCAGTAGCCTTCCAAGCTACTGGTGTCAGTTCGATTCTGATCAGGCGCTTTATTTCTAAATAATATCTAAGAAATCCGAGTGGGTTTTTTAGTTTGTATATCTAAAATAATGATTAATCAAGACCGAAATTCTGTCAAAAAACAGGATGCCGTGTCAAAAAGGTCAAAGGGACAAGGCTTGATATGAAAAAAGATGTAAGTGTGAAAGATTTATTAGAAGCAGGAGCCCATTTTGGGCACCAAAAAAGACGATGGAATCCAAAGATGAAACGTTTTATCTTTGATGTACGTAATAAATTATATATTATTGATTTAGCCAAAACATTACAACAATTAAGAAAAGGGATTGAAGTGGTATCGAATTTGGTTTTAGAACACAAATCCATTTTGTTTGTTGGTACAAAAAAACAGGCTAAATCAGTTATTCGTGAGTCTGCCGAGGCATGTGATGAATTTTATGTCTGCGAACGTTGGCTTGGTGGAATGTTAACCAATATGAGTACTATTCGAAATTCAATTAAAATTTTAGAAAAAATTGAACATCAGCTTGCAACAACTGGAGATGGGATGACCAAAAAAGAAATCTCTCTCTTAACAAAAAAGCAAGAAAAGCTTGAAAGTCATCTTTCAGGAATGCGAGCAATGCGTAAATTACCCGGTCTTTTAATTGTTGTTGACCCAAGTCATGAACACATTGCAGTGGCTGAAGCAAAAAAACTTGATATTCCTGTACTTGCCCTGATTGATACAAATTGCGATCCAGATCTTATTGACTATCCAATCCCCTGCAATGATGATGCTTTAAAAAGCATCAAAGTGATTATTCAAGCATTAACTCAAGCAATCATTGACTCTAAAAATACACTTAATCTCTCAGTAGAAGGAGAAAAAAAGGAAAAAGCGATTAGCTCTTCTCAAGATAATATATTAGAAGAGGTGCTATAATGGTTGAGATCAACGCAGAAATGATAAAAACTCTTAGACATCGTACCGGAATTGGAATGGGAAAATGTAAAGAAGCTTTACAAGCTGCTCATGGTGATATTGAGTTAGCTATTGCTAACCTTCGCAAAGCTGGAATAGCTTCAGCTGTAAAAAAAGAAGGACGCCAAACTAATGAAGGGATGATTTGTGTCGCTGAAACGCATTCAACAATGGTGGTTATTGAAGTTAATGCCGAAACAGATTTTGTTGTGAAAAACGAACGCTTTCAGGAATTTGCACATAATTTAGCTAAAGAAGCTTGTGATTCTTCAGCAACAAATATTGAAGATTTTCTTAATCAATCTTATACGAAAGATCCAACTCTTACTCTTGATCAATATCGATCAACAATTGTAGAAGGTTTAGGTGAAAACATACGCATCAGTCGTTTAAAAAGATTCAGTAAAAAAATCGATTCGACACTTGCTTTTTATTCCCACCAAGGAGGACAGATTGTCACAATTGTGGAAATTGCTGGATCAAGTCATTTGGGTCAATTCGGGAAAGAAATTGCCATGCATATTGCTGCGGAAGCACCTGATTATATCTCACCCCAAAAGATTCCCGATCACCTTATTGAACAGGAAAAAGAGATTGCAAGAGCACAAATTAAAGGAAAGCCCGAAAGTATTGTAAATAAAATCCTTGAAGGTAAATTAAATGCATTTTTCGATCAAGTCTGCTTACTTAATCAAAAATTTATCAAAAATGGCAATCTGACAATCCAACAACTTCTAGCAACAGAAAGCAAAAAAATAGAGAGTGAAATCACTATTTCTCATTTTCTTCGTTGGAAAGTTGGAGAATACAATGGATAGATACCAGAGAATTATCATTAAACTTTCAGGTGAAGCATTCATGGGATCTCAGGACCATGGTTTGTGTCATAATGCCTTATCCCAAATTGCTCATCAAATTTCTAAACTTCAAAAATATAATTGTCAAGTTGGAGTTGTGATAGGAGCCGGGAATTTATTTCGCGGTCTTCAGAAGAGTCAAGAACTGCAGATCGAGCGGATCCATTCCGATGAAATTGGGATGCTTTCTACTTTGATTAATGGAATTGCATTAAAAGATGCTCTAATTAAGATTGGTACTAAAGTCCATCTAATTACAGGATTAGAATGTCCAAGAATAGCTGAATCTTATCAAGTAGATCGAGTGATTGAATACTTATCTATGGGAGAGGTTGTTCTTTTTGTTGGAGGGATTGGTCATCCTTACTTCACAACAGATACAAATGCTGCGCTAAGAGCTTGTGAAATTCATGCTGATATTCTATTTAAAGCTACAATGCATGTTGATGGAGTATTTGATAAAAACCCCTCTCAGCATATGAATGCAAAAATCTATCATCAAATTTCTTTTCAAGAAATTTTGAAAAAAGAATTAGCAATCATGGATTTTTCTGCAATTACGATGTGTATGCAAGCAAAAATTCCGATTCGAGTTTTTAATTTTAACAAAGTGTCTCTCACAGATGCGCTTTTAGACAAATCTTTGGGAACATTGATAAGTGGGTGAATCTATGGATGTCATGTCAGATATTCGAAAAAAAATGGAAGGGGCAGTTGATCATCTTAAATATGAGCTCAACTCTCTCAGAACAGGTCGAGCAAATCCAGCTATTTTAGACAATGTTTATGCTACAGTTTATGGTACGAAGATGCGAATCAAAGATCTTGCAACTATCTCAGTACCTGAGCCACGTCAAATTCTCATCTCTCCTTTTGATATAAATAACCTGCATCCTATTGCAAAAGGCATTGAGCTAGCTAATCTTAATCTACAGCCAATTGTTGATGGAAATATCATAAGAATGCAGCTACCTGAAATGAACCAAGCAGCTAGAGAAGAGATGGTCAAACAGGCACGACGAAAGCGTGAGGCTGCAAAAATATCCATTCGCAACGTTCGTCGCGAAGGTAACGAGTTGATAAAAAAACAAAAAACAGATGGAGATCTTCCTGAAGATCGGATGAAAAAGTTGGAAAAAAATATTCAAGAACTCACCGATCAATGTTGTAAAGAAGCTGACAAAATCACTGAAACAAAAGAAAAAGAAATCATTACAATTTAAGTTATTGCCATATACCTATCCTATGATTAAAATGGTTTTGCATTTTTAGTTGTTACGGCCCCATCGTCTAGCCAGGCCTAGGACACCGGGTTTTCATCCCGACAACAGGGGTTCGAATCCCCTTGGGGTCAAATTCAATTTTTTGAAGACTATCCTTTAATCTTTAGGGTCTTTAGCTCAGTTGGTTAGAGCACCTCACTTTTAATGAGGGGGTCGATGGTTCGAGTCCATCAAGACCCAGTTTTTTTTCGTTATTTTTTATCTAGAACATTATTCTTGATTTCTGTTTTTTCTTGTTCCCTCTATCATTTTATCTAACTATTTAAAAATAAAGAGTCAATTATTCAACTTTTGCTGATTTTAATGATATCTAGCTCTATTGGAATTTCGATCAAAACGTACAAATAGCATTTCTTATATGAGTCAATTTGCAAATATTTTCGAGGATCATTAAGATATAGATTTTACTTAAATTTTAATAGATGCCTGAACGACCATTAGATTGCACCGAGTGTAAAAAGCCAATTTCTGTCCATTATATTGAAATCATTCAAGAAAAAGTCACACGTACAGGGATGTGTTTGAATTGTCCCCATCTTGAAAAACGATTACATGGAAATACATCTCACAATACTCAAGATAAAAAAGAAAAAATGGCAGACCTTGTATGTGGAAATTGTGGAACATCCTTAGAAGCGATTCGTATGGGCCATCTTCTTGGATGTTCAGATTGTTATAATGTCTTTGCTGAAATTCTTGTTGATGATTTATTTAAGGAAAAACGTGTCTCTCGCCACCTTAATCCAAGTAAGAAAGGTCAGCCTCTGCATATTGGAAGAGTCCAAGGAGAAATGACTGGCATTAGTCCAACCTTACGTTTAATTACTTTAAACGAAGCAATTGATGAAATGTTAATAAAAGAAGATTACGAACAAGCTGCTTTACTAAGAGATCAAATCCGTGCATTAAAGCAGAAGGTAGAAGATGAAAAAACATCGGAGTGAAATCGATCAAATTTATCAACTCAACAAATTGTGGGAAAATGATTCCCACAATGTATGGCTTGCTTCAACCCTAAGTCTTGCCCGTAACTTAAACAAATTTAAATTTTCTTCTAAGCTTGATAAAGCACGCCAAGAACAATTGATTAGATTAATTTGGGAAGGATTTAATGGAGTCCCTATACTTAATCAACCTCTTCTTTATCATTCTGAAGATATAGGCCCATTAGAAAAAGAATTTTTAGTTGAACATTTTCTCATTCAAAATCCCTTTCATCAAGCCCATGCAGGAGAAGGATTTATTATAGATCAATCTGCTAAATTTTTGGCAATGTTAAATCTACAAGACCATCTTCGAATTCATCAAGTTGATACTCAACAGGAAATTGAAAAATCTTGGAATCAACTTGTAGAAATAGAAAGCCATTTAAATAAAAATCTTGATTTTGCATTTAATAGTCGTTTTGGGTTTTTAACAGCTGATCCTCTTTATTCAGGAACCAGTTTAACGATCTCTCTATTTTTGCATATTCCTGCGATCATCCATACTGGTGAATTACCGGAACTACTGGAAAAAGAAAAAGAAGAAGAGGTAGAGGCAGTTGGCCTTCATGGGAAAGCAACTGAAATGATTGGTGATATTTTAGTTGCACGCAATACTTGTACGATTGGATTAACAGAAGAATATATTTTGACAACGATGCGTATGTGGGCAACACGAGCTATCGTTGCAGAAATCCATATGCGGAAAAAACTCATCGAAAATAATAACGAACAAATCAAAAATAAAGTTACTCGAGCGCTGGGTCTTTTAACACATTCCTATCAACTTGAAGTCATTGAAGCATTAAATGCATTAAGCTTAGTGAAGCTAGGCATTGAAATTGGATGGGTATTAGCGCCTAAAGAGTTCAATTTTAATCAAATTTTCTTTAATTGTAGACGAGCCCATCTTCTCAATATTTCTAATAAAGCCATCCAAATTCCTGAATTACCTAAACAACGGGCTAAATACTTGCATGAAATTGCAAAAAAACTTAAAATTTCTTTATAATTCTTCAGATGTGATCTGTTCTACTGATTCAATAATAGACTATAAAAATCTCAAAGATTAAAAAGAATATTTTAGCATCATGAAAGGGAAAAGTTCTTCACGTTGAATAATTTTTCCTACATAAGAGCAATACAATTGCTCGTTATACCGTTTAGCTGCTAAACCAGCTCCACTAATTCCACCAAAATACCATCCACCTTCAAAACTCAGTGTAATGACTCCTGCTGCAATATTACCTTCATGCAAAAAATGAGCAGCTGCACCAATAAAAAGAGCATTCACAAGAAAAGCTGTTACTGCTGTTTGTCTCATTCCAATATACCAGTAACCTGCTCCAGGCATAATCGCATTAAATATCTCTGCTTTTTGTATCGATTTCATTGCTTTATGATATCCACAAAATACTCCCCTATAAGCTGGATTAAGGGATAAATAATTCAAATCAACTTTTTTAATTGCTTCTAAAATGGTGAGACGGTGAGCTATTTCAGAATCTTGTATCTCAATTAAATTTAGGACGTGGGAAGCATGATCGGTTTTCCCCAATTGATAATAACTATCATAAAGAATCAAAAGTAGGTCAGAATAGGCAGGAAAAAGTGAGTCTATCGATCCAAGATCTGTTGAGTCAACAATATAAATTACCTCTGTATATTTTCTACCTAAGTAATAAGCCAGAGCAATCATATATTGAATCTCCTGGGAACGTCCTTTCAAATCATTAGGAATCAAATACAAGGCTCGTTTAAATCCAGTAATTGCGCGATAAAGATCAAAATCTTCAGCAAATAGAAGAGCAATTCTATATTCTTTTCCCCAATCTGTTTCTTTTTCTTCAGGGCTTAAAGGAGAAAAAGGAAGAAGAGAAAAATTCTCAGGTAGAGAAAGAGAAATGCGTTTTTCTTTTTGAATTTCCTTAGGATGAGGTGGAAACTGAATAGAAGGTTGGATACATTTAGGAACACGATAGTAACATCCTGTTTGAAATACGCATAACATCATCAGAATCGTGACTTTCCGAAACATAGGGATATTCTCAGAAATTCTGAATTTTATAGCGAGCTATTTTAATGTATTGGATTCATGGGAGGATAGACCTCGCATTCGGGAGCTTGTTCACAACAGGATTCTTGCAATGATGAGGGATCTGTATCAAAGTTATATTGATAGCCTTCTTGATTAGTTAATTTAATCTGATCGTCAATTACAGTCATCACTTTTGGACGAATAAACATAATCATATTTCGTTTACTACGTTGCTCAATATTACGTGAAAAAAGTGGACCAATAAGAGGTAATGTCCCCAAACAAGGAATCCCAGAGTTTACTTTTGTACACTGATCTCGAATATGACCACTCATAACAAAAAAACAACCATCAGGAACATGAACACGAGTGGTCGCAAGAATTTTTTGTGTCTGAGGTGCAATCACATTTTCTGTTGTCACAGAAAGTACATTAGAAATGGCTTGATTAATATCAATCGTCACAACATTACTAGGTGAAATTGTTGGAGTCACTTGAAGTTGAATCCCTATATCTTCGTATTGAAAGTTTTGTGTCACTGATCCAGTTTGCTGAATCACAGTGCTAGTAGTCTGGTAGGGAATATTCTCTCCAACAAAGAAATTTGCTGACTGTGTATCTTCAACCATAATTCGTGGATTAAGTACTACTTGGGTTTGCATCTCTTGATCGAGAGCACTCACTAGTGCTCCTAATGTCAAAAATGATTGTCCATGATGACGAAGAATATTCCCAATAATTCCAAATCCAAATGCTTCTGTTTGATTGACGATATTACTGATTCCGGAAAGAGAAGAAGGTACTGGAAGTGGAATATCGCGTCCAGGGTTGGGAATTAGAGGAGGCTGGGAAGAGGGGTTCGATGCGATATAACGAGCTCCAGGAGGAATTGATCCTCCTTGAAGATTTGGATTTGGAGGTGAATTGCCTAATAAACCTGAAGCATATGCAAGCTTATTCTGCTCATCACCCAAGGCAATCCATTGAACACCAAAATCAAGCGAATTCTGTAAAGTTGTATCGATAATTAAGACTTCGATATAAACTTGCTTAGGAGGTTGATCTAGATCATCTAGCAATTCAACAATTTTTTTAATGGCATGACTAGAGCCAGTGACAATGATCGAATTATTTACCTCTAACCATTGCAGACTATGAATAGTATTAACAAAATCTAAATTCGCGACACCAGAATATTGTAAATTTGCGCCAATCTCTTTCATTGCATCAGCAATCTTCTGTCCTTTTTGATATTTTAATTTATACATGTGAAAATTATTATTTGCCATTGCATCTGAAGGCAAATCTGGAGCAATTTCTGTGATATCTGCAGTGTCTAAAGCTTGTAAAACTTGAATAGCTTTTTGATTTAAATAAGGAGTAGAAACCACAAATATTTTGTTTGAAGAAGGCTGAGCAATGATTTGCAAGGGGTTATCCCCAGCTAAAGGAGCTAATATTTCTCGTGCATAACTCACAAGAGCACTAGGATAAGCACTATTAACTTTATATTCGAGAATATCAAAAGCTGTATTTGGGATATCAAGAGCGGAAAGAAGATCTGCAATCTTATCAACATTTGCTGTCATATCTGTAACAATCAAATGATGTGTTTCAACAGAAACCTCAACAATCGCATCAGAAGATAGGAGGGGTTTTACAATTGTTTGAATCTTGTTTGGATCAATATTGTAGAGTCGAAAAACACGAGTGATCACTGCTGCCTCACATGCTTCATGAATATTTGTATCAGTAATCACTGTAGAGACTTTTGACATATTTTGATTTTTATAAATCAAAATATTGTTCCCTTGTTCTACAACTGAAAGACCGTGAATTCTTAAAATCTGGAGCAATGCTGCAGAAAGATCTTCTATGGATGTTGGGTCTTCAGAAATAATCGTAATTGCGAAATTTAAATCATTCTTATCAAATACAAAATTTGTCCCAGAAATTTTACTAATAAACTGGATCAGTTGAAGGATAGAAATATCTTCAAAATTAATCGTATATCCTTCTCTCTTAGGATCGCAATTAGGTTTCAGATATTTACCAAAATCTATTCCTTTAAGCTCAGTTTTAGTTTCTGAAGTTTTATTTGTCTGACTGAATTCTTTAATTTCATTTTTATGCTTTCTTTCTGCAGCTAACAATCCATCCGATTGAATGTGGAATGAAGGATGAGATTCATGGGAAACCGAAGCTAATTGATGATCATTTGCATGAAGAGTTGGTCGCAATAAAGGATGAGAAGAGGATTGAATAATTGTGATCGGTCTTTCTAGAGATCCTTGTGTATCTGATCCAATCAGTTCAGATTTGCCATATTTTTCACCATACACAAATGGCATTAAACTAATAATAAATACACATATATAAATGAAATAAAAATTTCTAAGGCGCATTGTCTTCATTATATCTGGCTATATGGTATTGGGTATAGTGAAAATTATTATTTTTACCCAGCTATGTTTCCCTTTGAATACTAATTACAGTAATTGGAGATTCAAAAAAAGCTCGTTCTTCTTTTTGCGAGACTTTGCGAAAAATGGCTTCAACTTGTTTTTGTGGATCCAAAAAAAGAGTCTCCATTAGAGCATTTAAAAATCGTCCTTCATCCTTCTCAATTTCCTGAATACTTTTTGCTTGACCAGCTTGAAAAGTATGCAAAGTTAAATTATCTCCAATATTCCAATTCGAATCAACTTCAAGAAATTCTGGAGAATTTGAAATTCCTAAAGGGGCATTTTCAGCAGTTAAACGACGAGGAGTTTTCCCACCTGCAGGTAAATACCAGAGTGGGCTATAGCCACAAGAGATGTAAGAAAAACGTTCTTGTAGTGGGTATAGAGTCAGCAAAGAAAAAGAAAAACTCTGACTATTCTTTTGATCAAGAATTCTAGCATTTAATGTTGATACAAAATCGAGTGGTGTGTTGATAGCATGAGCCAAAGCATGAACCATGCCTTTCAATATAGCAATTTGTAATAAACCTTGAACACCTGTCGTTAAGGATTCACCCATAACAAGGCTATAGATCCCCTCTTTTGGCTCGAAAAAATCATAATAGACAGAAGAGAGAGCAGTACTACAGTTCGAGGAAAGCGCCATATTCACACGCTGCCAATTGGGAAGATGAGGAGGAATTAAAATTGATTGTGCTTGTCGAAGATTCTCTTTCAACTCACCAAGATAATCACTGCCACGCATATCATGTTGTAGTTCATTTGAATTTAAGTAAGCTGAAACTTCTTGAATAAATTCTACAATATCATCAAATCGATCTTTTCGCTTTGGTTGAAGTGCTTTCGATAAAAGCTTCTGTAAACCACGTGGAACATTCGAAAGATGAACCAATCCATGTGATAAACGCCCTAATATGAGTTCATAAGTAATAATCCCTAAGGCATATACATCGATAGAAAAATCTACATTAAGAGGATTCTCGATTTGCTCAGGACTCATGTAAACCGGAGTGCCAAGAAGTTGAGTCTTAGTAGAATTTATTTTCTCTGTATATATCTGTGAAATACCAAAATCTACTACTTTTACTCCTCCTTGAGCTGTTAGAAGAATATTTTCTGGTTTCAGATCACGATGAATAATCCCATGGACATGAAGATGTGTAAGGGCATAACCAATTTGAATTACAACTTCAAGTGCCCTTTTTAATGACATTGCTTCTTGCAAAATCATTTGACGGAGAGAAATTCCCTGGATGAATTCCATCGCAATATACACTCCTCCTTCCCACTTACCATTCCCATAAATTTTCACAATATTAGGATGATCAGTTAGAGCAATAATCTCTGCTTCTCGCATAAAACGGTCTACCATTTCAGGATGAGAAACATACTTAGATGAAAGTACTTTAATGGTAATTGGCTGATGGGTCTCAGGATGAATACCAAGATAAAGAAGAGTCATCCCACCTCGATCTAGGAGACTCTCAATCCTGTATCCGCCGATATGGCTTGGAAACTCATGAGTCACTGATTTCCTTTCTCCTATCTAAAATAAAATGATCCTTTTTATAGCGATAAAATGCGCACACCCAATGTTTCACCAATACGAATCAATTCTCCACGTCCAACTTTTTTGCCATTAACGACAAGATCTACTCCCTGTTCAGGGTGAACATTGATTTCTATTAAATTACCAGGATTCAAATCCATCAATGCCTTGGCTGTCATACGCAGACGTCCTACTTCAACAGTTAAATCTATAGGTAATTCTTCGATTGCGATTGTCGTTTCATTAGGTATGAGTTCCATTTTTTTCATACTCTCTTCTTCATCAAAATCTTCCAAATCTTTTAGAGAGGGATTTTCATCCTCTAATTCTGATGTGAAATCCTCTGATTGATTCATGTCAAAGAATGGTTCCTCATCCATAAACGTACTTACCTCCTGATAGTTAGGGTACTCAGTGATTTTAATGCCTCTTTCTTTAAAACGCCCTCGAAAAAGAGATTTTTGATTAAGAGATAGAACAACCCCTCCCTTTTTTTTCACTGGATCGTATGAGCAATGATCGAGTAAAATAAAATCTCCCTTCTTTACGTTTTTCCATTCTTTAAACTTAAGCCTTGTATGACCAATCTCTAAACTGATATCTAAATTGATTTTCTCCTTAACCTCACAAGATAGAGTAGAGGGAAGAAGATGAGAAAAATAACTTTTCCATTCACGACGAAAATCTGCTGTTAGGAGTAATTTAGCTCGAAAGGGTTGTTGATTCAGAGAACAGAATATGTTGATGACAAAACAAGGTTGTTCTCCAATGACTTGTTGAATATCCTCGCAAACCTCACCCAATCTAGGAGAAAGAGGAGAGGCAAAATTCAAATTCTCAAGAATAGAAAGAATTTCAGCAATAAAATAATAGTAAAACCCTTCAACAAGGGAAGGATCGTAAAAGTAAGCGGTTTCTTTTTTTTCTCCAAGAAGATTTCTCATCAATTGTTTAAGATCTTGACCGTTTGTCAGAAAATACACAGGAAGTGTTAAGGGGACCCATTCGATCGGTAAACACATCAGCCCTTTCCCTAAACCAGACCATATCTTACCCCCAACTTCCCAACCTTTAATATCATATCCAGTTTTCAATAAGCCATGTCCAAGCACTTCTTGCAGACGTTTTTCAAAAACTTTCCAATCAAAGGGTGCAGGAAGCCCAAATTGCGGTTTTTCTTCAAGATTAAGGAGAAGACGTTCGACCTCCCTAATCCAATCAAGAGGTTTATCAGCAGTCATAGCCATGATTTTTTCAATTTCTATATCTTTACTATATCCCAAGTCGATTATTCAGAGCTAGTCTCCTCTTCACGATCTTTTTCATAGCCCGACTTTTGATCTTCTTTCATTGTACCCTCTTGAGCAGCTATCGAACGAAAAGCCGTCGGATGAGATTCAATGCGAGGCAGTGTAATGGCACGTTCTCCGATACTCATTTCTTTAATATAAATATTTTTTTGTTGTAAAGTTTGAATCATATCTAATAACTGCTGTTTATGTTTCTCAACCATGATCATCGCATTGTTTTCTTGCTGAGGAGTCATAAAATTATCAAAATGAATGGTCAATTGATTTTCTTCATAACTTAACGTCAAGTGGCTCCCTAAAAACGCTTCAGGAAGATTCATAGAGGCTTCTGATAACTGGATGTTAGCAAAATCTTTTCCCTCAAGCTGTCCAATTTGCATTTCTTTAACCATATTTTGAATCAATTTGCTAATTGCAGTGATATCTGTTTTTATTTCTGAAATATCTTGAGAAGCAATCTCTTGACTTTCGGAAAACTCCTGAGATTGTTTCAATTCTTTCAATCCTAATTCAGCACCAGCAATATCAAAAAGTGACTCTTTCTTATCTTTGCTCTCTTCTTTTTTTCTTGGCAGTGTGAAATCTTTGTTTGTTTTCTTATGATCGACTGGTTCTTTATTACGTTCCCTTTTTGAAAAGACACCTGTTTCTCGATTTGATGGGGGAATTTTCATAATTACGATTCCTTTTGTTTTTTTTTCTGAGAGGTATAAACAATCTGGCCAATTTCATCTTGTTCTTTTGCTTCTTTTTTTATCAGTTCAGCCTGAACTTCTTTATCCCATGCTTCTTTATGTAAAGAAAGCTTTTCTTCCTCAACTCTTTTGATCTTAAGATGATCTTGTGCCTCTTGAAGATCCCTCTTGGCAATTTTTACCTGTTGTTGTTGTGTTTCAACTTTTTTTTCTTCTTTTTCTAGTTTTTCTTTAACCACTTTTAAATAAGACTTCATTTGTAAAACTTCATTACTCGTGGTTCCTTTATCCAGAGCCTCTCTTAATTGAGCTAACTTGCTGTTATGATGATTTAAAACAAGATTTCGTGCTTCTTCAATTTTTTTTAACTTATCTTCTTCAATTGTTAGTGCTTGCTTTTTTTTCTGCACAACCTTTTCTGCTTTTTCTACCCGATCCTTCTTGACCAAGAGCACTTGTTGAAGTGGATAGAGTTTTTTTGCCATTTTTTATCTACCAAAATACTTGTTTAGACTCTATTCTCGAAAATCAAGTTAGCAGGTTTCTTAAACACCATTTTTTTAAACAGAAAACCATAGATTGTAAACACGATCTCTTACATATCCCAAATTTTTGTTCAAAAAAAATCATTCTCTAATTTATTGTTTAGAACTATCTAAAGAGCGCCTTAAGCTGTTGAATGGTTTCTTTAAAAGAAGATTTTTCTTCAATTGTCTGTTTTAAAAAACGGTTCAGTTTATTGATATGATCAATCGCATAATCAGCATCACGATCCGATCCCCGTTTATATTCTCCAATGCGAATTAACATTTCATTTTTTCTATAGTTAGCCAATACTTCTCGTGCTTTACTAATCATTTTAAGATGTGCTGGATCTGTCACTTCATTCACTAGACGACTAATAGACGCCAACACATCAATGGCAGGATAGTGATACCCTTGTGCCAGGGTATTTGAAAGAACAATATGACCATCCAAAATAGACTTTACTTCATCTGCAACAGGTTCGTTCATATCATCACCAGCAACTAAGATTGTATAGAAGGCTGTGATTGAACCTTTATCAGAATTTCCTGATCTTTCAAGCAAACGAGGAAGAGTAGAAAAGACAGAAGGTGTATAACCTGCACGAGCAGGGGGTTCACCAGCTGCTAATCCCACCTCTCTTAAAGCTCTTGCAAAACGCGTGACTGAATCCATAATCAAAATGACAGTTTTACCTTGATCACGAAAATACTCAGCAATCGCCGTTCCGACATACGCTGCATTCAAACGAAGCTGAGAAGCTTGATCAGAAGTAGATACAATAATGACTGAACGCGCCAATCCTTCTGTCCCAAGATCTTTTTCTATAAATTCTCTAACCTCTCGCCCTCTTTCACCAATAAGTGCAATCACATTAATATCCGCTTCAGAACTCCGAGCAATCATTCCAATCAATGTAGATTTACCCACACCCGCTCCTGCAAAAATTCCAATGCGCTGGCCACGCCCACATGTCAAAAGGCCATCTATAGATCTTACCCCTGTTGAGATGGGTTCTTTAATCCGTTGCCTTTTTAGAGGATCTGGTGGAGAACGAAAAATCGGACAGGTTTGAGTCAAATTTAAAGGGCCTTTTGTCTCAATATCAAGAGGCTCTCCAATGCCATTTAACACTCTTCCTAATAACTTAGGACCCACTTTAATATGGAGAGGTAACCCAGTTGGAATCACTTCTGAAGAAGGACCTATCCCAGTCATTTCCCCTAAAGGAGAAAGATAAACTTGGTCTTGTGTGAATCCTACGACTTCAGTAATGAGCGGTGGGAGATCTTTTCGTTTAACTAGACAAACCTCACCGATCCGCACCTGAGGGACAACAGCCTTAATCAGCATCCCTACAACTTCTGTAATCCGGCCCATGACAGTTGTTAACTGTACCTCTTCTAAACTGGATATCAGTTTTTCGAAGCCAGTGGTCTCTTCATTCATATTTATCCTAACTGCGTACTCATGATAGTTTTAATGCCTGAGACAGAGGCTCCAACAATGCTGGCAAACAATTCACCTCTTTGAACAGCTCGTTGAACTGAGTATTGTAATTTTAAAAAGGAAGCAGGATTGGGATTTTTATCTTTCCCTATGAAATTTATCGCTGAACTCAAAGTCTGCTGAGATCCATTAATCCAACGGGTAATATAACTTAAAGGTGATTCATCATTCATTCGATGAGCAGAAGGGAATGTCTGATTCGTATGTTTTCCAATGGCTCCCATGTCAGAAGACATTTCCTCAACAATTTTGTCCAAAGCTTCATAATGATCTTCTGTAAATTTTTTAGTGATATTTGGATTTTTAAGTTTTGTCGCTACATCTCCAAGTTGATTTTGTAATCCTTCCATAGCATGATTTAACTGTTCAGGAGTCAGTTTCTTGATATTTTGCTGAGCTTGCTCTCTAGCAAAATCCATCGGAGTTTTTTTTATTTCACCCATTTCAAACTCTGCTTTATCCTTTGATGAAGGTAATGAAAAAGGAGTCGCATTTTCAGTCTCTTGTGAATCCCCTAAAGAATGAGTAGGATTTCTATCAGGATTTGGAGGGATTGGATTAATTTCAGAAATTCTATTATCGGGCATATCTTTTTTCCTCCTAAAATTTTACGGACTAGTTTTAACTTTATCCTGAAGCTCTTTTTCCCATTCAAGAAGAGACTTTGCAAGTTGAAGAGTTGAAGGAGTGTTGCTTTTCTCTAGGACTTCTTGTGCAAGGGTTGCTCCTATTTCAAGAGATTCATATTTTTCTTTTGGTGAACCCTCTTGTAAAACTGAAAGAATATGAGAAAAAGCAAGAAAAACCTGCGCTCTCCAATTTGTTTTTTCAATCTGAAGAATCTCTCGAAAGTGTTTTTGAGAGGTTTTAATATCCATCTTATGCAAAGCAATAATCCCATACCCCATCTTCCGAACCATATTTTGTGGATCAAGAATACCGACAGCATTAAATAATTTTTTTGCACTCTCTTCATCGCCCTGCTTAATTGCGATCAACCCTCCCTCAACTAATAAGGCAAGATCTACTTTAAAATCCTGAAGTGTTTCCATATCCTTAATCCTCTAAATTTATTATTGTCCTTTAACCGCACGTGCCATTGTGACCATTTCATTATGAACTGCACTCAAAGCATTCGAGACTGCTTCAATATACTGTGACATAATTTGCATATGAAACTGCATGTTAAACATAGTCGCTAAATTGACTGTACCTCCTGTTGCGGCCTCTAACTGATTTAAATAGGTTTGAACAGACTGTACATAGCTTTCTAAACCTTTAAGAATCTTATTAAAATCAAAAGATGGTGCCGAACCTTGACCCGTCATAACTTTCCTCCTTACAATACTTTTCTATTTACACGCTGAACCACTTTCTGAAGAGCTAAATATCCATGTAAAAGTGTTTGCGATTGATCAAATTTTTTTTTATTTTCTCCTTTACGAAGAAGAATTTTCAATTGTGAAATTCGTTCCTCAATTTGCTCTTTTAAAGCACGTAATTTTCCTACATCTTTTAACTCTTCCTCTAAATCAAAGGAATAATCAACTGATTGTATTTTTTTTTTGTCACTTTCCATTCCAAACATCATTCTTTCCTTATATATAATTTACCTTATTTGTTGTACTCGATCTTATATTTTAAACCATCCTTTTCAAGAAAAATTGCATGAGGTTGAATACTTGTAATGGTCATTAAATCAATTTGATCTCCTCTTGTTAAAATGCGCCCATTAATCACAACATTAATATTTACATCTCCATGTTTTGAAAAACCTGTAACACGATACTTATTCGGATAACGCCTATTCAAATCGATTAAACCCTGCTCAGATGAGACTGCCACTACAAAGTTCTTTATGGAACGTATACCTAAAATCTTTTCAAATGCATCAACCAAACTTTTATATTCATATGTTTGTGTTGAATTAATATAACCTGTTAGCAATAACTCACCCGTGGAAAAAGCAGGTGTGACTGCTCCAAACCCATGCTGAATCAATTGAGCACTGACGTCTTGAATAATTTGTTCTTCAACAAACACATGATTTTCCAAAAGGTTAGGATAATTGAAGTTAATATTGAGATAGTCAATCAGGTTACTCGCTTGTAAATGGGTTTTTAAATAACCAGAAATGATAAATATCCCAGCCTGGGGAGAATGCATACTGACCCCTTTGAACTGGGAAATTTTTGAGAGTAAAATATTCATCTCTTGCCAAACAGCCTCATCGTTGACAATATTATTTTCCAGACCATGAATAAAGATTAAATTCTTGATCTTATATAATAACTCATTCATCTCAACACCTGTTCTGACATGTCCCATCAAAAAAAGCTTTCCACTCAAAGGATTATAGGTATATTGAATGGCTGGATAGTCTTTAAGTATCTCTTGGATTTCTTTTGGATAATCCTGTTTCTCAATGATCACCTCGCTTGTTTGCAATAAAGAGACCATCCCGATTCCAAATAAAACAGCTAAGCCCGCAATAAACAAGGCGAGGATAAGTGAACCATGTGCAAGAGGATTTAAAGATTGTTTAATGGGTAAAGAAGGATTACTCTCTTGATGAGTCCCCTCTTCTAGAACCTCTTCTTTTTTCTTTTGAGATGTTTCAAAAACTTGAGTGACAATTGTTTCAGAAGGAGCTTCTTTATCGATTAAAAGAAAAGCTGAAGTTCCCAAAGCAACTACGACATTTGCAAATAGTTGGGTAGAATTTACAATTCTCTCATTATCAACGATAACTCCATTACGGCTTCCTAGATCTTCTATAAAAATTTCTCCATCTTCATTCAATAGAAGACGCGCATGTTCTCTCGATACACTTAAATCATTAAATACCAAATCACAGGTTTCTGAATCAGTTCCAATCAAATACTTATGCTCTAATTCAAGGGCAAATTCAGCTCCTGTATTTGGACCTGAGATCACTTTAATCAAAAATCGAGTGGTGGGAGTGAGGTCTATCATCACCTCAGAATCTTCTACTTGTCTGAAGATCTCTTCTCTAGCTAAATCTTCTTGTTTACCACTCGAATCGATTGGATAAGATAATTCTTCTTTATATTCTGCATCGCCATCTTCCATGGCCTCTTTTGCGATTTCTTCATCTGAGTCATTTGAATACTCTATTCCCCTATCATTCCGACTCTCTTCTTGGTCATTTCGATTCTCCTCTTCCTCATCTATTTCTTCCTGGTCAACAGGAGAAGAAGTCTGATCCAAGTTTTTATCCTCTTCTTTAAGGAAAGGTTCCCCTTCTTCCTCAGAATCTAAAAAAGGAGTCTCTGATTCAAAGGCATATTCGGGTTCAAAGGCATATTTACTAAGAGCTCCTTCAGGATAAAATTGAAAAATTGTCTTACCAACACCCACTTTATCGCCAGCTTGCAGTTGCTTACGAGATGAAAAAGCAGCATTGTTAAGTAAAGTAGGAGATTCTTGACTTAAATTTTCAATGAAATAACCTTCTGGAGTTTTATAACAGATAAAATGTTTAGGTGAGACTTTTGGATCTTCAATCACAATGGTCACCTGATCAGGATCAGAACCAAATGACCACTCTTGACCATCTTCAAGAGAAAGAATCAATCCCTTTAAAACTCCTTCTTCGGCGACAAATTCAGCATTCATTATTTATTACCTAATCATTTACCGAGTTTATGATTTAATAAATTCAGTTGCTTCAATTTTCCACGCTTCCGCATAGTTCAAAAAGTCCTCAAGGTAATCATGAAAATCTTTATAATCCAAATCTTTAGGTAGAAACCTTAAAAAGGTAATCTTCTTTCCATCTTTAGTCAATCCCAGAATACTTCCCCCCGTCTCACGACCAAAAAGATTACCTACCATCATTTTCAGTAAAAAAGCCTCTGTTTTTGCTTCGGGTAAAAGACTAAGCACTGTAAAGAAAGAAATAGTTAAGTCAATATTTTCTCTTACAGAAAGCTCCAAGTCTGGTTCGAAATAAAGAGAATAAGAACCATCATGATTTGCATTCAGCGGCTCTTCCAAA
The DNA here is from genome assembly GCA_041395025.1 of Chlamydiales bacterium. NCBI lineage: Bacteria > Pseudomonadati > Chlamydiota > Chlamydiia > Chlamydiales > Chlamydiales bacterium. The sequence goes on along the minus strand of JAWLBH010000001.1, from coordinate 834,153 downwards.
TCTAAACTTAATTGATCTATAAGCTGCTTAAGCAAATCTATCCTTGCAAAAAAGGTTTCCACTTTATTATTTATTTTTGTTTATCTAAAGATAATCGTCCAATGAATTATGAAATTGATATTTTTTTTCTTAATAAACTCTTTATTTTTTCTCCCATTAAAAGGAAATTATATCGAATCATTTTCTGAACCATGGGGAATAGATTCTGAATTCGTTTACATAAAACGGGAAGATACACAAAACCAAAACTCTAAGATCTATTATGGGAGAAGTATTTGTAAAGGTTTGATTCGTTTTTTCCAAAATTATATCTCTCCAATTGACGGCCCAAGAAGTAGTTTCTATCCAAGTAGTTCTCAGTATACATTTGAAGCAATTCAAAAATATGGTGTCTTTCGTGGCATTTCCATGGGTTGTGACCGTTTGATGCGTGAAAACAATGAAACTTGGATTTACAAAAACATAAAAAAAGAGGGGATTCAACTGAAAATAGACTTGCTTCAATAATAGATTAATCAAATATAATCTTTCGCGAGTTTATAAGCATTACGAGTTGGTTCACTTGGAAGTTGCTCATTAGCTGGGAAAAGATTTTCTTTCCCAATCTCGTTGATAAATTGTGAATCTTCTAATGTTTTCCATACCTCTGTTGAAATTCCGCTGATCAATAACTTTTTGCCTGTTGCCTTTAAGTAGTTGAGTAGCTCTCTTAGCATGAGACAAATTGAAGCATCAATATAACGCGTATTGAGTAGTTGAAGAATGAGGATTTTAATTGAATCGTCTTCGGAGATATCTCTTAGTTTAGCTTGCAGAAGATCAGCCGCTCCGAAAAATAATTCTCCTTCTGGTTGTAAAATACAGATACGAGGATCGGGACGTTCCTCTTTAGCCTCAAGAGGACGTAATTTGCCAAAATTATTAAATGCATAATCAATAAGATAAGGGATAGCTGCTCTTTTTAAATAAATCACCACTGATAAAACCACCCCTATATAAAGGGTAATATCAAGAGTAAAAATCATACTAGATAAAAATGTAGAAAGAAGAACAAATGCATCCCCACGTGTAGCACGTAAACAGATGAAAAAATCTTTAAAATTAATCATATTATAAGCTACAAAAATCATCAGTGCGCTCAACGTACTTATAGGAATCTTATTTACAAGAAATCCAAATAATCCAATAAATAGAAAAGCTAATAAACCACTCATAATTGCAGAAAAACGGGTGCAAGCTCCTGAACCTATATTGAGTGCACTTCTTGAAAAACTCCCTGAGCTAGGCATGGCATACAAAAAAGAAGAAAAGCAATTGCTAACCCCTAGCCCATAAATCTCTTGATTACTATCATATGTAGAATCTTTTGAACTTGTATAATTACGTCCAATTGTCGTGGCTTCAATCACACTCAAAAGCGCAATAGCAAAAGCTAATGGAATGATTTTCGTGAAAATCCGAAAATGAAAAAAAGGGATAGAGAATCTTGGAACATCAAAAGAGAGAAAACTAAAATCTTGTAATAAGACAATACGTCCAATCCGATGACCTGGAGAAATCTCAAAAATGCTTTTAGACGCTTCTGGAGCAAGATGAAAAAAAAATGTTATACTACCAGCTAATAAAAAAACAACTGCTGCTCCTGGAATTTTTACAGATATCCGGTGGAAAATAATTAATAGTATCAAAGAACTTATTGATAGTAGGATCGTAGGTACGTATAGATTGTGTATTTTTTCAATGAAAAACCAAGCTTGTTGATAGAGCGGCTGATATTGATCCATTTCCTTAATCCCAAAAAAAGGGAAAAGCTGTGTCACTACAATAGTGGCAGCACCCCCAGAAATATATCCCATAACTACGGATCGACTTGTAAACTCAGTTAATCTTCCCAGTCTTAACAACCCAGCTATACACTGGAAAATTCCAATGATTAGGATGATTTCAATGGCAATGTTTGAAGCTAAAACATCACGCGCTTGCCCATGAATACCGGGGTAATACGTATAGAGAATTTCAGAGATTCCAGATTGCATTAAAATTGCCACCATATTCGTGGTTCCTGAGACAAGAAAACGAGACTGGCCAAAACTCGCTGTAAAAATCACTCCGAAAATTACTGACCAAATCCCCATGGAAGTCGGCAGACCAGCTAAGAAAGCATAAGCCATGCTCTGTGGTAAAGCCATCAATGCAACTGAAATTGCTGCGATAAGATCTTGTTTTAAAAATTTTAATTTATATTTTTTTAAATCCTCAAAAAACGGAAAGAAATCCACAGGTCGCATCAACATATTTTCAAATTAATACGATTCTATTATAATTTTTCAACCCTCTCTTATTTTTAGGCAGCTAATACTCAGCTTTTTCTCTCTTTTAATTTTCATCTAAGAAGGAGTTTTAGCTATTTGCTTAATTAAACATTGAAAGAATGGCTGAGAGAATTTTTAAATCTAGAAGAACAGACAAAGTGTTTTATGTTTAAGCTTGCGATTATTGGTAGACCGAATGTCGGTAAATCTTCTCTTTTCAATAAATTCTGCAATAAACGGATCGCCATTGTAGATGAAGTAGAAGGAAGTACCCGCGATCGTCTTTATGGACAAGCCAATTTATTTGGTATGTCTTTTGAAGTCATTGATACTGGAGGAATTGATCTTGGATCATCTGATAGATTTTATGATCAAATCCGCAAACAAGCGGAAAATGCCATTCTTGAAGCTGACACATTAATCATGGTAGTTGATGGACAGGTGGGAATCACTGAAATCGATCAATCAATTGCTCGGTTTCTTTTAAAAACTGGAAAGCCTCTTACATTAGCCATCAATAAAATTGATAATCTAGCCGAACAAGATCGATTACACCGTTTTTATTCTCTTGGAATTTCCAACATCGTTCCTGTTTCTGCAGTCCATGGCTATCAGATCGCTGAGCTTCTTGAGATTGCATGGAAAGGATTTTCTCTAACACAAGAGAGCTTGATCTATCATAAAGATCATATTGCGATTATTGGTCGAACAAATGTAGGTAAATCTACATTAGTCAATGCTCTGGTCAATGAAGAGAGATCTCTTGCGAGTTCTATACGAGGAACAACTCGTGATAGTATTGACATTCCTATTCAGTTTGATGGGAAAGAGTATATTCTCATTGATACTGCTGGAGTGCGACGTAAAAAATCTGAGCATACAGCTGTTGAAAAATTTGCTACGATACGCACAGAAGGGGCAATTGAACGTTGTGATCTCTGTTTATTAGTCCTTGATGGATCTGAGGGGATGACAACTCAAGAAAAGCAGATTGTTCAGCGGATTGAAAAAGCTGGGAAAAGTTGTATTGTTCTAATGAATAAATGGGACTTAGTGAAAGGATTTCGATCGGAACACTGTCTTCGTGCTCTATACCAACAGGTACCTTTCTTAAGCCATTGTCCTGTGCTTTTCATTTCAGCAAAATATAAAAACAATCTTCATCGTATTTTCCCTCAAATCGAAACTGTGATCAAAGCTTCTAAATATCGCGTCTCTACCCATCAATTAAATCTTTTTCTCAAAGATACATTAGCCATCAATCCTCCACCCGCCATTCATGGAAAACGCCTACGCGTTTACTACATGACACAAATTGCTATTCAGCCTCCTCGATTTATTCTATTCATTAACCATCCCTCCCTCATTTCCCATTCTTATAAGCGTTATTTAACCAATCAACTTCGGAAAAAATATGGTTATTTAGGTACTCCATTGCAACTTCAACTCCGTAGTAAAGCCTATCAAAAAAAATAAATGCTTTTAAAAATCACCTTTTGTATAAGTGGGCAATAAGAGATTTTATATAAAGAAGGAGGCTTTTTATGTTCCGTTTTTTGGTATTAACGGGTGTAGTAGTTTTAGGAATCCATGGGCAAGCACCTGCTCTTGCTCGAGAAGTTATTCCTGATGAAAATGTTTATTACGATGCTTCAAGTCTAAATACACCAGAAGCTTTATGTGCACGGAATCCTAATCAAACGAATGGTGCGAAATCGCTTTATTGCTGTGACGACTCATCGTCTTATAATTGTAATAGTTTCCCTTCAATATCCTTTCTTTTTGAAGCAGATTATCTCTATTGGCAAGCACGTGTTGATGATTTGACCTATGGTTTTGTATGGACAACATCCGGTGTGGATCCTGATGTTAGAGTAGAAGCTGGAGATCGTTATCAAGTTAATCCTGAAAGTAAATCTGGAGTAAGACTAGGAATCGGTCTTCCTATTCCTTATGTAGATAGAGTTTTGTTTTCAGCTAGATGGACCTATTATGCTACAGCAGGAGATGGAAGAGCTGTTGGCGGTTCAAATAAGTACTTGATGTCTCCTTGGACCAATCCTGCTAAAACGGCGATTTCTAATATAGGAAATGCAAAGTATAATATGGTTGTAAATATTGCAGATTTTTCTCTTGAACACAATCTATTTGCTTCTAATGAACTGACAATTACTCCTTTGGTTGGAGCACGTTGTCTCTGGATGAATCAAGATTTAAACGTCACCTATTCAGGAGGAGATTTTACACTAAGTCCATTATATGCTCACAATGAGAATAGATTATTAGGAGGTGGATTGAGAACTGGTCTATCTACTGAATGGAATATGGGGTGTGGTTGGAGCATACTAGGATGGTCCTACATCGATCTTTTATGGTCAAAAGTGAAAGTTCATCAAGACAATATCTATGGCGGTGATACTAATAGTATCATGAAGACTGATTCTCGTACCTTCAATCCCGTTTTTGAATTGTTTTTAGGACTCTCATGGGAAAGCCCTCTTTGGTGCACAAATATGCGTGCTCGAATCGGTTGGGAAGAGCAAGTATTCTTAAATGCAATACAATTTAATAGATACACCCAATTTACTGGTCAAGAAGATCTACTTAATATCTATCAAACAGGGAACGTAGCTCTAGGTGGTTTGACTGTTGGGTTATCCATCGAATATTAAAGGAGGTTTTGTATGTTCCGTTTTTTAATATTAACGGCTGCAACCATTTTAGGACTCCATGGGCAAATACCTGCTTTTGCTCGAGAAGATAAAGTTGATATGCTAGATAGCTATTATCGAGCATCTAGCTTTGATGAATCAGAAATGGTTTGTGCACGTGAAAATAACAATGCTGTTAAACCTCCTTGTTATTTTGAAGGGAATTACATTCCCAATGCTTGTCCCTCTAGAATCTTTCTTTTTGAAGCAGATTATCTCTATTGGCAAACACGCTCAGATGAATTGCCTTATGCAGTGATCAATGCGACAACAGGGGCAAGCCCTGATCTTGTTCTAACTTCTGGAAAGTTTTATCGTCTTCAACCTGAATATAATTCAGGAGTAAGACTTGGAGGTAAGGTTTTTATTCCTGCTCTGAGAAACCTACTCTTTTCAGGGAAATGGACCTATTATCAAACAACAGGAAATGGAAATACTCCAACTTTATTAGCTAGTGAGTATATGTATCCAACATGGATGAATCCTAATCAAAATCCATTGCCAGCTCTTGCTGAAGGAGAGTACTCTCTACAAACTAATATCGCGGACTTTTCAATAGAACGGATATTTTTCCCTTCGAGTAAGTTGAAAATTAACTCTTTGATAGGAGTCCGTGCTCTTTGGCTTGATCAAGGATTGAATGTTTTATATTCAGGAGGAAGCCTTGCAGATCCGGTCTTATCCAAAAATACTGCAAATTTATCGGGTACGGGTTTGCGAACTGGAGTATCTACTCAATGGAATCTTTGCTATGGTCTGAGTGTCCTAGGATGGTCATATATTGATCTTATCTGGTCTAAAACAACGATCAATCAACGAAATGAGTATCAAGCAGACATTCGTGCTGCGACTCAAGATATTATTTTCACTACTAATCCAATGTTTGAGCTATTTTTAGGCCTTTGCTGGGAAAAAATTGTTGCATCTAAAAATATGTCTAGGGGTACAAATGTATCTGCTCGGATTGGATGGGAGCAGCAGTATTTGATTAACGGTGTGCAATTTAATCAATATACTGAATTCCGCAGCACAGATGCAATCTCAGCGATTGTTCATCAAACAGGGGGCCTTTCTTTTGGTGGCCTAACTGCTGGTCTATCTATTGGATTCTAGACAAGCCCTAATGATAAAAAAGGAAGGACAAATCCTTCCTTTTTTATTTTTCTTTCATCAGCTGATCATACGTAAGTAATTCGATTAATTCTGAGCGAGTCAATTTTTTCAAAACAAGCTGATCATCAGCATGCACTATCTCTTCTAAAAGCTGAGCTTTTCTTGAAATCATCTGATCAATTTTTTCTTCAATTGTTCCTTTTGTAATCAATTTATAGACTTGTACTCCCCATTTTTGACCTATACGATGGACACGGTCAATCGCTTGATTTTCTCTAGCAGCATTCCACCACCGATCATACATAATCACCACACTTGCAGCAGTTAAATCAATGCCTAGGCCTGCTGCCTGTAGAGAGCCAATGAACACAACACAATTAGGATCTTCCTGGAATTTTTTTAATTCTTTCTTTCGATTCACGGTTTTCCCCCGAATCTGAGCATAGCCCCATCTTTTTTCTTTTAAATAATTTTCTACGATGTCAAGCATGTGAAGATATTGGGAAAAAACCACCACTTTCTGTTCACTCTCTCGTGCTTCTTCAATCAATTCAACAAAAAGGTCCCATTTGCCTGATTGGTATTTTTTATAATCCTGAGGCTTCTTTTCTACAAGCGCAGGATGGTTACAGATTTGTTTTAACCGAGAAAGAAGAGCAAAAATATGTAGATAGTTAACTGGCATCTGAGAGTTTTGTAATTCAATCATTAATTGATCATAGTCTTTAGAAAAAGAGGCTTGATAGAGATCATATTGTTGCTGAGAAAGCTCACAATAGGACTTATCTTCGCTTTTTGCAGGAAGTTCTTGAATGACTTCGCTTTTACGACGTCTTAAAACAAAAGGGCGAATTATCTGACGCAAAAGTGATTTTTTCTCATCATCTTCTCTCTCGATCGGATCGATAAATATTTTTCGATAGCGTACCTCTGAGGGCATATACCCAGGAAGAATAATGTCAAAAAGTGCTTTCAGCTCATATAAATTGTTTTCAATAGGAGTTCCTGTTAAGCCAAGACGCATGCGCGCCTGAATATGAGTCAGTGCCTTGTGAATCCGACTCGAAGCATTTTTTGCCACTTGAATTTCATCAAAAATTACAACCTCAAAAAATATTTTCTCCAGCAGATGCTTATCTAATCGAAGGATACCATATGTGGTGAGTACAATTCCCTCATCTGGAATGTCCTCTAATGCACGATTTAGACCATAGAAAGTATGTAAGGTGACTTCAGGTAAAAAGGTCTCTAGCTTATCTTGCCAATGGTAAATCACAGAGGTAGGACAAACTACTAAAATTTTTTTTTTAGATTTCTTTCCCTGATTCAAAGCTGCACTGATTAATCCCATAGCTTGATGAGTTTTACCTAAGCCCATCTCATCACAAAGAAGTGCAGACAATTTGTTTTGATACAAAAACCATAACCAATCCAAACCGATTTCCTGATATAAGCGTAGCTTGCTTTTTAACCCCGTAATGACAGGTTTTTCATAAGGAATACATTCGCGAAATTCTTCCAAAATTTGATCGGTCATCTTTCTATTTAGATTATCTAAGGAAGAAGTAAGAAGAGGAAAAGTGGTGTCAAGTCGAATAAATTCAAGAGCAGTCAATTCAATGAATTTTAAATCTTTTGATGGAATATATTGATGAATCCATTGGAATTTTTGATCATGTAGATCAATGAATCCACCATTTGTGAAAAGATAACGTTGTTTTTTTTGATAACCTTGAGCAATTTCAGTGAGTGTAATCCGTCCATATTCAGTGAGAAATTCAAATTTTGCTTTAAAATCTCCACCCTTTGTACGCATAAGGTCACTCACTTCAAGATCTAATTTATAAGGTAACTTTAAACGCTTATCGATAAATAGAAGATAAGTGGCAATTTGAGGCAATTCATGAGTAAAAAAATCTGCTAACTGCTCTTGGGAAATTATTCTTTCAATTTGGTATTTTTGGGGCAGACGCATATTCATTGGCAGTTCATAAAATCCCTCTCCTTGTTTGTAAACAAAATCTCCATAGAAGAAAATATGCTCTTCCCCTTTACACACTGGCTTGATTTGAATAGAGCTCTCTGATTTAACCGTTATTTCCAATCCTCTTTCTGTCAGAGGAAGATGGTCCATAAAAAAATGAGGAATACACTCCACTTCTTCATAATTCTTTTTGATAAAATCAGATACGTCTCCAGAAAAAATCTCCATGCCAGGACGTATTGCAGGACCTAAACGAGCATATTTTTTAGAAAAAAATCCTAATTTTCCATAATAAATCCAATCTCCAAAATCATACGAATCTATCGATTGAAAAGGAGATTTTGTATGAAAATAGAGATTTTGGTTCTTTGTAATGGAATAAGTTAAATAAGCGTCTATGCTTGCTAAATGTGTTTGAAATCCCTCTTGTCCATTCAACCAAATACGATGATGGTTAACAAAATGAGAGACCTGAAATGGAAACAAAATCACTTTTTTTTCTTTAAACAAGACATTCTTAACTGCAAAAAATCCTCGATTAGGCAGATAGACCCAGTGTTTAAATAGATGTCCATCATCTTGTTGCAGATCTTCTTTTTCAAAAAGATATGCCCTAAAATGCCAATGCCAATCCTGGTCAAAGTGTAGAGTATAAGAAAGGTTAGTCGGCTTTTTATCAATAAAAATAAAAGGAAGAATTACCTCTGAATAATTTGTCAAAAATTCAGAAACTTTTTCCTCTTCAATGCATCTATAATCGAGAAAAAAATCTTCATTTTTAGAGAAAAACCCCTTACCAGAAAGATAATCCCATTCTCCAATGGTTTTGGTTTTTTCTCCTTGCTTTCTAATGTTTTTTTTAGATTGTGAGATATGAAAAGATCGGGTTTTTCGATCGTAATCGATGTGGTTAATTTTTCCTTCGACTCTATGCAAAAGTTTTAATGGGCTATCAATTGTTGAAAGAGTTGGAATCCACTTTTCGAGATCTCTAGGTTGCATTTTCCAAATCATCTCAAAATCTGGGAAAGTGACATTTAAATGAGTTGGTAATCCTTCTAATCCCTCATAAAAACAAATTGATGCCTGATCTTCGTGTAATAACGCCCATTTAGCCAAATCAGACCAAAAAGAAAGAGAATAACGTAGAGCAGGGCTAGGTCTTCCTTTACGCCACCAATGAATTTCTTCCTGAGAAAGATTAGAAAATTTAATCGAATTTTCTGGAGTTTCAACTACCCTATCCTCAACCCACTTCCTAAGCCTTTCTTGTGCTTTTTTCTTTGTTCCTAGAATCATGAAAAAAATGGCATTTTGAAATATGTATCTTCCTGTTTCTTTTTTTTTTAAACAGTGCCCTTCATATCCAATATGATCAGCAGACAAGGTGCAGAGTACATTCCAAAAAGAATTTTCAAAGCGTAAATGAAGAAGTTCTCCTTTATTGCTTATCTTTAGATAAGCTGCCATGAGATGAACACATCCAAACCCATTTTCTAAAGAACATGAACAAAAAGCATCCTCGATGACTTCTTCCTCATCAAACTGAAGAAAAGGCCAAAAAGCTGTTTGAAATTCCGGATCATAAACTTCTATTTGATAGGTCCCTTTTGAAAAGAGTACCTCTCTAACACATCCGTTTTTCACCATTGTCTCAGCTTGAAATCTAAAAATTTCTAAATCCATAACTCATCTTTTTGTCTCATAAAAAAATCTCTCCACAGATGATCGGCCCGATCCTAGGGATCGATAGGCTTCTTTGCGATATTTTTTTCTATTCAATTGATCGCATTGAAAAAGCAATGGCTCTTTTCAAAAGCCTCGATCAAAACCCCTATGTATATAGGAATAAACGTATCAACAAGGTAAGTCCAGATATTCCGTAGAAAATCCCCTTAACCGGCTGAAAATCAAAAAGTTTATATAGTATATTAAGAACACATAATACGATAAGCGCTGGATAAAAGACTTGCAAAATCGGGACAAGAAAAGAAGCAATGCCTTCGAAATGCAGGGTAGAAATTAAAAAAGAGAGCCCAAGAGTGATGAATAGAGAAATCTGGTAAGAAATTTTATGTTTAAAAAAGTTTTCATGCAAATATTCTGCAAAAACGGCTGTTAAAGCAATTTCTGTTGTTAAACAGGCCAAACAAACAGCAAGAGAAGCGACCATACCAGCATAGGGTCCTAAGATTTGGTAAGCTAATGAACCAAGCATTTGATGATTCGACAGCAAAGCTAAACTGGGGCTAAAACCAGCAGCAATAAAAGAAAATGAAAGATAGACAACTGTCAGCAGACAGGCTGAAATAATGCTCCCATAGAGAGCGATTTTTAAGAATGAACGGTTTTCTTTTTCTGAAACTTCTTTAACTATATGACTTTCTCTTAAACAAAGTAAAACAACTGAAGAAAAGAAAAAAGCGGCTAAAAGATCCATTGTATTATATCCATCAAGCAGACCTCTTAGAAACATTTGGGGACCCGAATAGAAAGAAGGAGCGGGATAAGGCATTTGAATAAATCCTTTCACGATGATAAGAGCGAGAGACAAGAGAAGAATAGGAGTGAGGAGGTAGCCTAAAAGAGAAACAATTTTATTTGCACGAAATGTAAATAAATAAATGATTCCACACGAAATGAGACTAAATGTGGTTAAGTTTAATCCGTAGAAATTTTTTAAACCAGAGATCTCAAGAGTCGAAAAAGCAATCGTAATACAACGGGGAATCCCTCCAAAAGGACCAATCAATGAAAGAATCATAATGGTCACTAAAAATCCTGGAACTTTACCAATACGTTGGAAAAACAAAACATAATTTCCATGATATAAAAGCATCGCTAATAGTCCTAAGAGAGGGACGATCACTGCAGTAATAATCAGGCCAAAAATACCAAAAAAAATTTTATCTTGAGTCAATTGACCAAGGGCTAAAGGAAATACGATATTTCCTGCTCCAAAAAACATCGCAAATATTGCAAGGCCTGTTGACCAAATAGTCCCTTTTTTTTGATTCGTTAATGCCATATTTTCCTTTTTCACCATCTTCAAAGATTTAGGATCATGAGTAAAAATTCTTGAGTTAGAAAGAAGAGAACTCCTTTCTATAAAAGGAGGAGAGTAAAGAGAGAAATTAAATGAATTTTGCTGATATAGAACACTCTAACTAATTTTAAATGTAAGATGAAAAAGTTGCAAGTGAAACTTCCTCTTCTTTACTAAAACATTACTAAAAAATATTTTGGATCTCAGTTTTTTAAAGTTCTACAAATTGAACACTTATTCATACTATGCCCACGTGCAGGACAATATTGTCGAGCATAAAGAATGATCTGTAAATGTATCCGTCCCCACTCATTGATATGAAATTTTTTTTTTAGATCTTGTTCAACTAACTTTATATTTGCTTCTTTTGACAATCCCCAACGATGTGCACAACGATAAATATGAGTATCAACAGGGAAAGCGGGTAAATGAAATATTTGCACCATAACAACCGATGCAGTTTTGTGGCCAACACCAGGAAGAGCTTCAAGGGCTGCAAAAGAATTAGGAACTTTCCCACAATGATTTTTTAAAAGTTGAGAAGAAAGTTCCTTAATGGCTTTGGCTTTTCGAGGAGATAATCCAATCGGTTGAATAATCGATTGGATCTCATCAACAGAAAGCTTTACCATCTCTTCTGGAGTTGAAGCTTTTTTAAACAATAAAGGGGTAATGCGATTGACCATTTTATCTGTTGATTGCGCTGAAAGTAAAACAGCAATCAAGAGAGTATATGGATCTTTGTGAAATAAAGGGATTTGAGGATTTGGAATATATTGATTCAAAAGAGTACGAACAATTTCTATATTCATTTGCCGATACAGAATTGAGAAAAGATAGAAGATAGTAAATCCTCACTAATATTCGTACCAATAATACGTCCTAATCCCTTAAGAGCCGTCCTTATGTCTATAGACAAAAATTCTGGAGAGAGCCCTTGATTTAGACCTTGAATGACTAATTCGAGAGCTTGACTCGCCTCTTTTAATGCTTCTTGATGACGTGTTTTAGTAATTAATATCTCATTCTTTGCAATAGTCCCTTTATTCCAAATCAAACGATTGATTTGTTCTTTTAACTGATCTAATCCAACATGATGTTTAGCTGAGATTTCCACCTGATATGGAAAATTCATCAAATGAGACCCCTTTCTTGGAAGATCAGATTTATTCCAAACAATTATGGTTTTTTCATTTGATACACTTGACAAAAGTTCGTAGTCCTCTTCTTCTAAATGGGTAGATCCATCTATCACTAACAACACTAATTCTGATTCATGAAGCACTTCCCTAGAACGACGAATCCCCTCTTTTTCTACAGTTTCTTCAGTTTTACGAATCCCGGCTGTATCTATTAAATGAAAAAGAAAACCACTCATCGTGATCTCTTCGCACAAAAGATCTCGAGTTGTCCCTGGAATCGAAGTTACAATGGCTCGATCTTCTTCTAATAATGCATTCATAAGCGAAGATTTACCCGCATTTGGAGCTCCAATAATACCCACTGAAACCCCTCGCTGGAGTTTTTTTCCATCGTGAAACGTCTTGATAAGACACTGTATCTCTTTAGCTAAATCTTGCAAATTCACCAATAATTCTTCTTTTGCAAGAAAAAAAGGACCCTCTTCTGGAAAATCAACCCAAGCCTCAAAAATTGCTCCTATGCGATTTAGCTCTTGTTGGAAAGCAGCTATTTTTTCAGACAATTTCCCCTCAAGTTGCTTTCCTGCGATAGAAAAAGCCTCTTCACTTTTTGCGCTGATTAGTTCTTGAACTGCCTCAGCTTGACTTAAATCGATTTTCCCATTCATAAATGCTTTGAATGTGAACTCTCCTGGAAGCGCAGCACGAGCACCAGCTGAGAGCGCTGCTTCTAAAATTTTTCTTGTAACAATCACCCCTCCGTGACATTGGATTTCAATCGTATCTTCTCCAGTATAAGACTTAGGAGCACGCATAATCAGGAGTAGAGCTTGATCGATGCGATCTCCATTCGTATCCCTTACTAACCCAAGATGAGCTGTATGAGAAGAATAAGAATCCACAGGACCAGAAAAAATACAATTTGCAATTCTAATCGCCTGATCACCTGAAATCCGTACAATCCCAATGCCTCCTTCTCCAAGAGGAGTCGCAATGGCTGCAATTGTCTCTCCGGGTTTAAAAGAAGAATGGACAAAATCCATATCTTTACAAGCCTCAATAAAATAGATATATTCTAATATAATGAAGATTCTAGTCCCAATCTTTTTTGTTTGGAGTTCTTTTGAATTAAATACCAAGAATAGGTCAAAGACCTAATAAATATGATGGGAAAAGGTTATTTGCTCAAAAAAACTAGAGGCTTATAACAGCAATGGTATAAAAAACAACTGTCACTGTGCAATAACATACTGAAGAACTCTTAGCTTGCCTATTTTTTGAAAAAATAGATGTTTATCATCACATTCAGGAAAGCAAAACTTTGATTCCAATCCTTTTTTATAGAGAACGAAACACAGGAGAGCTGAAAAAAGAAGACATCTATGGCGAATCCGCTTTGCGTTTTCTCTATTGTTCTCGTCTTGGTCGTCTCTTAGTTAAACGTCTCTCTTCTATACCCCTGATTTCAACTCTTTGTGGATGGTGGCAATCCCTTCCTTTCACTAAAAGAAAAATTGTTCCTTTCATCAAGAAATATAAGATTGACCCCTCTGAATTTGAAAAAGACATTGACGCTTTTCCCTCTTTTAATGATTTTTTTACTAGAAAATTAAAAAAAAAAGCACGCCCTCTTGCAAAAGGACTGATCCTTCCAGCTGATGGAAGATATCTTTTTCATCAAAATATAAAAAAATGCGACGGCTTTCTTGTAAAAGGGAAAAAATTTGAATTAACACGACTCATAGGACATCCAGATCTTGCGCGTATCTATGAGGAAGGAAGTATGATTCTTGCACGTTTATCTCCGACTGATTACCATCGCTTTCACTTTCCTTGTGACTGTTTACCGAACACTGCTCAACTTATCAATGGTTCTCTTTACTCTGTTAACCCTATTTCTGTTAGACAACGTATTGAAGTATTTACCGAAAATAAAAGAATGATCACCTCTCTAGAAACGGCGAAACATGGAAGAATTACTTACATAGAAATTGGTGCTACTGCGGTGGGTTCAATCCATCAAACTTATCATCCAGGGAAATATTACAAAAAAGGAGATGAAAAAGGATTTTTTTCATTTGGAGGTTCTTCATTAATTCTGCTTTTTGAACCCGATACGATTCAAATTGATTCTTATTTACTAGAGAATTCTTCTCAAAAGATTGAAACACTGTGTCTTTTTGGACAACCAATAGAAAATAATATTTAATATTTGTTTAAATTATTTATTTTGGTATCGAGATAGTTATGTTTATCTTAATTTCCCTAATCACATTGGCTTTTATTTTCTACTTGGCTATTCGTGATTGGATTCAAACTCCTTATTTGTCTTCAAAAATGATCCAAAAAAATATGAAAAGAGCCTCTCAACAAATTTTATTAGGTAACTGGAAAGGGGCTCAGGATCTACTCATCCCTATTTTAGAAGTTGGGCGTGGAGGCAAAGAGGTGCTTTGCTTAGAAATACAAGTTCTACGAGGAACAGGTTACCTTAAAGAAGCTCTTGAAAAATCTATTAAAGCTGCTCATAACTATCCTGAAGAACTCTTTTTTAGAATGGAAGAAGGATTAACTCTTCTCGAAATGAATCGCCCTAACGAAGCTCTAGAAGCTTTCCGTGTGTGCACCCCAATCATGCGAGGAGAAAAAGAGATTCTCGCACTTGCAAAAGCCTTAAATCGTACAGGTTATCCGGAACAAGCCTTCGATTTATTAGAACCTTGGATTAAAAAATCTCATAATGGTGAATTATTTGCCCTTGTCGGCGAAACTTTTTTTGAACGAAAGCAATTCCATGAAGCTATTCGCTTCTATAAACGAGCTTTTCAATTCAAACATAAAAATCATCAATTAACTACTCAGTTGGCCAATGCTTATAGACGACTCGGTAATTTAGCTCAATCAGAACAAATTTTTCGTACACTTTTGGATAAAAATCCCTTTGATTTAACTGCAACTTTAGGCATTGGAATGTGTTTGCAAGAACGAGGGCATATGCATAAAGCTTTACTGATCTATCAATCAAGCAAATTATGGGAAGAAAAAAATCCCGCTCTGCTTAAAGAGGCCGGTCTATGTGCCCTACGTATCAAGAAATATCGTTATGCAGAATGTTATTTATACGAAGTGATTCAAAAAACTCAACCCGAGCCATCTATTTATTCCCATTATGCCCTTGCGCTCGAAAATCAAAACAAATGGCTCGAAGCAGAACACATCTATTTAAAATTGATTCAAATATTTCCTTCGCATCCACATGGATATAGAGCTCTTGCATGGATGTTTGGAGTAGGACTCTCACAAACGCTTTATCCAGAAAAAGGGATTAGCTTTGCTCATATTGCGCTAAAATTAAAAAATGATCTCATGTCTTGGGAAATTCTGAGTGCTTGCGAAGCACGTATTGGAAACTTCCAACGAGCTTATCGGATACAAATGACGCTGTTTAAACATGATGTATCTAAAGAAGAAAAAACACGTAGACAGCAAGCATTAAGAAATTTACGTAAAAATCATCCCCTAAATGGACACCATTTAGCGCGTTTACTAGTCGCTTAAAAAACTATTAACTGTTTTTGCAATTTTACTGCCTATTTCTTCTCTTCTAAATTAAAAACTTCTCTATTGGTATCGATGCTATGATCTTGTGACATAAGCTTATTAGCTGTATATTTGTGTTATTAACATAAAGATGTAAATATGATGTTTGGGTTTTTAAGAAAAATTTTCGGCTCTTCTCAAGAAAGAAAAGTCAAACGGCTATGGAAAATTGTCAGGGAAGTCAATGAATGGGAAAAGCAATACCAGACTCTGTCAGATGAAGAAGTAAAGAAAAAAACTGAGGAATTTAAAAGACGGTATCGAGAGGGCACCTCTCTTGATCAACTTCTTCCTGAAGCCTATGCATTGATTAAAAATACCTGTTATCGCATGTGTGGAACTGAAGTACATGTCTCTGGATACAATCAAAAATGGGATATGGTTCCTTATGATGTCCAAATTATTGGTGCAATTGCGCTGCATATGGGACATATATCTGAAATGCAAACAGGAGAAGGCAAAACATTGACAGCTACAATGCCTCTTTATTTAAATGCACTGACAGGAAAACCTGTCCATCTTGTCACAGTGAATGATTATCTAGCGAATCGTGATTGTCAATGGGTCGGTTCCATTTTTCGTTGGTTAGGTCTCTCAACTGGAGTTTTAACTCATGAAACTCCTCAGAGCATGCGTAAAAACATCTACGAACAAGATATTGTCTATGGAACGGCTTCAGAATTTGGTTTTGACTATCTTCGTGATAACTCCATGGCGGCTTCTGTTGAAGAACAGGTCCAGCGTGGTTACTATTTTGCCATTGTCGATGAAATAGACTCGATACTGATTGATGAAGCGCGCACTCCGTTGATTATCTCAGGTCCAACCTCTAAAAGCTTTCAAATGTATGACAAACTTAAAGAGGGAATCTCTGTTCTTGTCAGAATGCAACGTGATCTTTGTGGAACATTAGCAACAGAAGCACAAAAAACTCTTGCTCCCTATTTACAAACGGAATGTCTTCCAAAAGAAAAAAAAACTCTTGAAAACATTTATAAAGCCTGTCGATCTCTTTGGCTTGTCAGCAAAGGGATGCCTAATAATCGCATTCTGCGTCGTGTACGTGAAAATCCTGATTTAAGGGGAGAAATTGATAAATGGGATCTCTACTTTCATTCAGATCAAAACAAAGAAGAAAAAATTCAAACAATTGCAGAATTATTTATCGTCATCGACGAAAAAAGCAGTGATTTTGAATTGACAGATAAAGGCATTCAAGCCTGGTCTAAAATCCAAGGAGGGACTGCGACCGATTTCGTCATGCTTGATCTTGGTTACGAATATGCACAAGTGGATCAAGACATCACTTTGAAAGAAGAAGAAAAACTGCAAAAAAAACTTGCTTTGAATGAAGAAGATGCTCATCGAAAAGAGCGATCTCACAATATTCGACAGCTTTTGCGAGCACATCTTTTAATGGAGAGTAACGTCGACTATATCGTCAATGAAGATAAAATCATCATCATTGATGAAAATACAGGACGTCCTCAACCAGGACGTCGTTTTTCCGATGGTCTTCATCAAGCTATTGAAGCAAAAGAGGGAGTCGCTATTCAGCGAGAAACTCAAACCTATGCCACAATTACGCTGCAAAATTACTTCCGGATGTATGAAAAACTAGCTGGAATGACAGGAACAGCGATTACCGAAGCCAATGAATTTAAAGATATCTATAAACTTGAAGTCCTTCAAATTCCAACCTATAAAAAATGCATCCGCAAAGATTATAACGATGAGATCTACATGACAGAAAGAGAAAAGTATAATGCAATTCTCAAAGAAATTCAACGTATTCATGAGCAAGAACGGCCCATCCTCATTGGGACAGAAACAGTAGAAGTTTCTGAAAAATTATCCCGAATTTTAAAACAAAATCATATTAATCATACTGTATTAAATGCTAAGCAACATGTGAGTGAAGCGGAAATTATTTCTCAAGCTGGACATAAGGGTGCAGTCACTGTGTCGACCAATATGGCTGGTCGTGGGACAGATATCAAATTACAACCAGGCGTAGCCAATCTAGGTGGACTCCATGTGATTGGAACCACTCGTCATCAGTCTAGAAGAATTGATAGACAACTATCTGGACGTAGCGGACGTCTAGGGGATCCAGGCTCTTCAAAATTTTTCATCTCTTTTGAAGATCAGTTAATGCGCCTCTTTGCATCACCCAAACTCAACTCCCTAATTCAACGATTTCGTCCTCCTGAAGGAGAAGCCATTTCAGCTAAAATTTTAAATCACTCAATTGAAACAGCTCAAAAACGGGTTGAGGGACGTAACTACACCATACGTAAATATACTCTTGAGTACGATGATGTGATGAATAAGCAACGTCAAGAAATTTATAATTTTCGGAATGAAATTCTTCAAAGCTCAGACATCCTCTCTAATGCTCGTGATTTACTTTGGAATGTCTGTGAAATAGCAGGTCAAAGATTTTTTAAAACTCTCTCTCAAGAAGGGGGATGGAATCCAGAAGGCTACCGTCACTGGCTCATGAGTCTCTTTCCTATCCATTTTAAGGAACATTATTTTGATAAAGATGACTATAATCTAGAGACTATTCAAAAAATGGCAGCAGAAAAAGTCATTGCCGCTTTTGAAGACAAATATGCTCACGAAAAAGATCAAATCAATGAAAACCATTCTCAAGTCAATGGTGACATTCTTGCAAAAAATAGTGTACGTGCCATTATCATTTATAAAACTGATGCACTTTGGCAAGATCATTTACTTGCTATGGATCATTTACGCTCTGAAGTTAGCCTTCATACCGTAGCTCAACGCGATCCTCTTCTTGAATTTAAACATGAGGCATTTCGTTTGTTTCATGAACTCACTCAATCTTTGCAGATTGAAATCGCACGGAATCTCTTTAAAATACAAATTTCATCTCTTCAAACTGGACTTTTTCAAAATCTTCTTAATCAAATTAACCTTGAAACGAATAGACTGATTTTCGATCCTACTTCAACACCCCTTCCCTCTAGCCATCCTGCTCCCCCAGAAACTCCCGTGAATCGTCCAATTACCCATGCTACAAAAATAGGTCGTAATAATCTTTGTCCATGTAAGAGCGGGAAAAAATATAAAAAATGCTGTGGGCTTGAAAAATCGATCCTCTAACTTAGCGTGATCCGATCCTAAAAAGAAAATTTACACGCATGTTCCATTCCAAAAATTAGCGCTATCATGATCCATGAAAAATGGAAAATCACTAAAGATCAATCCATACAAAATTCTCAAAATTTGTATCTGTTATCAATTAAAATTTACCTTTTCTTTAAAGAAAGTCCTATGTAATGTAAATTTTCTGTAAATTCAACCTCAGAGAAAAGGAATGGAAAAATGTTAAAAAATATATGTATTATGCTAGCTCTATTCTTATCTTTCTTTATATGTCCAATCGAGGGGAAGCAAGAAACAAAAAAATTTTACTGCTCTCCTGAACAATTGGAAATTAATCAATCAATGATTTTAGTCCATCTTGATTGTAAGATGGTAGAAATCGATCAACTCCTCGTTGATCAAGGAGGAATCTACTTTAATCAAGAAGCTATGCGCTGCTTTTATTGTAGGCGGCCATTTAATCTAAAAAATACCTGCGAATGCTCAATGATTCAATAACGTAGTCGATGCCAACCAAAAAAAATAAGAGGTAGGGCCCCGAAAAAATAAAAATATCCAAAATTTTGACGCCATTGAAGCGTCAGGACTCCTTCAGAGGAAAATATCATCAAGACGATTCCAAAAAGAAAAAAAACGACTCCAGGTAAAAGAAGAAGAAGTGCAATCAATTCTCTTCTATTTGTCGATGAAGTTGGCTCCTCTTTATGTTCAGATGAATGAGTCTTTTCACTCAAAGAGTGGTTCCACTCTTCATCAGTAATCCCGCTTTCTTGATCAAATGCATTGGCAAAAGGGGGAGGAGGAATGCCTTGATCAGTAGAGATTGAGCTCTGAAAAGGGTTGGCAAAATTTTGAAAAGGATTTCTTTCTTCTTCAATATTCTCAGATGGATGTGATAGATTAACTCCACAATAAGGACATTGCTGAAGATGGAGTGAAACATTTCCATCACAGTTCCAGCAAAGAAGTTTATCATTTTTCTTTGTCATCTCAGCTAATTTTATTTAATTTCCACATGGTTAAAATAGAAAAAATTAATATTCTGCTGATACACAAAACTAAAAGCAGGGTCAATAAAAACATTATCTAACTATGGTCAGAATTGAATTCTTAACTATCCTTTAAGCTTTACATAAAATGTAAGGAAAATCAAAGTTTTTCCATCCGGAAAAAAAATATGAATTCCGTTATACTATTTATAAAAAGAAAATATCTGATTTGTGATGAAAAAAAAGTTATTTGATTGCGTGATTATAGGTAGTGGTTCTGGAGGCTATGTAGCAGCCATCCGAGCTGCACAAAGAGGTTTAGTCACAGCATTAATTGAGGCGCGTGAAATAGGAGGGACTTGTCTTAACCGGGGATGTATTCCTTCTAAAGCATTGATTGCTAGTGCTAATGTTTTTAAAAAAATTCAGGAAGCAAATAAATTTGGGATTTATGTACAGGATCTTTATTTCGATTATGCTCAAATGAAGCATCGTAAGGATTCTATTGTCAATGGGATTCAAAAGAGTCTTGAAAAACTGATTCTCAGCAATAAAATTACTATATTTAATGGATATGGGAGAATGATTTCTCCCTATGAAGTCGCGATCACTGGAAAGGATGAAGGAATCCTTGAAGCGAAAAACATTATTCTAGCCACTGGTTCAGAACCTCGCCCTTTGGAAAAAATTCCTTACGATTATAAAAAAATTCACGATTCCACTTCTTTGCTCAATATGACCGAGCTGCCCAAAAAAATGGCCATTATTGGTGGTGGAGTGATTGGTTGTGAATTTGCTTCTTTATATAATACGCTTGGCGTGGATGTGACAATCGTTGAACTACTCCCCCATCTTCTTCCAAATGAGGGTAGAAATGTCCAAGAAACTTTAACAGCATCTTTTAAAAGACAAGGAATTAAAATTGAAACAACGACAATTGTTAAAAAAATTAGCTATCAAGATGACGGCATCCGTCTCTACTTAGAAGATCAACGCTTGCTTGATGCAGATATAGTTCTTGTATCAATAGGAAGAAAATACAATACCGATGCCATTGGATTAGATAAAGCGGGGGTAGTTGTTGAAGAAGATGGCTCGATTCCAACAGATGAAATGATGCGGACAAATATTCCTCATATTTTTGCGATTGGAGATATCACCGGAAAATGGATTTTTGCCCATGTTGCCTCTCATCAAGGACTCATTGCTGCTGATAATATAGCAGGCCAATTGAATTATATGCATTACAACGCCATTCCAGCTGTAATCTTTACAAACCCCGAAGTGGCGACAATTGGACTCACACTTGAAAAAGCGATTCAAGAAGGGTACGATGCTATCCTTGGGAAATTTCCATTTCAGGCACTTGGAAAATCACAAGTAATGATTGAAACAGAAGGATTTGCTCAAATTGTTGCTGAAAAAAATACAGGGCAGATTTTAGGAGCACAAGTGGTGGGTTCTGGAGCAGGTAACCTAATTGCAGAAATTGGATTAGCAATTGGTAGTGAATTGACTGTAGATTCAATCACTGAGACCATCCATGCTCATCCTACGACTGCTGAAGCATGGATAGAAGCTGCTTTTTTAACCAAGGATATGCCTCTCCATTTGCCCCCTAGGATTAGACGCTAATGGATAAAGATCTATTTGAGCAAAATCCAGTCATTCAAAGAAAAAGACTAAATATTCTTCCTGAACACCCGAACTCCAAAGAAAAAGGGAAAGCAGTTGCTCCAGGACGTTTTCCAAAATGGCTCCATCGACCTTCTCCAAAAAGTAATCTATTATGGAAAACGCAAGAGATTCTTTCTAAACATCATCTTCCTACTGTATGTGAAGCCGCTAAATGTCCAAACCTATTAGAATGTTGGTCAAAAAAAACTGCTACATTTCTGGCAATGGGTAAGTCTTGCACACGTAATTGTGGTTTTTGTGATATCGATTTTATAAAACATCCTCAGCCACTTGAACCAGATGAACCTATACGATTAGCTAATTCAGCTAAAGCACTTGATTTAAAGCATATAGTAATCACAATGGTTGCAAGAGATGATCTATCAGATGGAGGAGCTGGGCATCTGATAGAGATTATTCGTACAGTACGTAAAGTCAATCCTAAATCTTCTATTGAAGTCCTTACATCTGATTTTTTTGGAAATAAAAATGCACTAAAATCTATTTTGGATGAAAATCCTGATATCTTTAATCACAACATTGAAACAGTTCGGGAATTAACTCCAAGAGTCCGGCATCGAGCAACTTATGATCGTACGCTTGATCTTCTCCGGTCTGCCAAAAAACATGCACCTCAATCTCTTCTTAAATCAGGATTCATGGTTGGGCTTGGTGAAACTGATGCTCAAGTCAGAGAAACAATCTGTGATCTGTATGAAACAGGTTGTCAAATCATTACAATCGGACAATATCTACAACCCACCCGCACAAAATTACGAGTCAAGCGTTTTGTAACACCTGAACAATTTCAGGATTATGCCTCTTACGGAAACAGTATTGGAATTAAGCATATCTATTCCGGTCCTTTCATTCGTTCAAGCTATAATGCTGCTTCTTTATTCAATGCTGTAAAAAATATATGAGTAATCAAGAAAGAAAAAAATCTTATCTATCTATTTTTGAAGAAATTGCAGGAATATCTTCTCCTATAGAAAAGCACAATGGCTTGTCCTATCCAGATTTACAAAAGGAAAAAACCTCACCTCTAGAAGAGATATATACATTAACAGATGAGTTAGATCACCAAATTCTTATGCATAGAGATGCCCATTTCGGAGGACATTTCGATATTATGATAAGTTACTATGATCAGAAAGATCATATCGGGATTTATCCAGAATTTGAGTCTAAGAGGATTCTCTACTTAAAAGAAATTGAAAGACAACTCGGAAAAAATCTAGCCCCTTTAATGCTCACAGGAGCTGAGGCAGAACAAGTGGCTCGTTCACGAAGAGCCTATGAAAAGCTTAAAGCGATCTATACAATTGAAAAACCAAAAGATCTTATCTCTTCAGACTATCTCATTGCTGACTTGATCCTAAGTGAAAGCAAGTACCCTAAACAAGAAATTACTGCGATTGTTTCTCAAGGAAAGAGAATGCTCCCTGAACTCTTACAAATTATAAAATCCGAATATGCATATAGCCCACTTTTCCCAGGCTATGGCTATGCTCCTTATTTTACAATCTTGTGTCTCTCTCAAATCAAAGATCCTTCTACGATTATTCCTCTTTTTGAAATTTTGGGACGCGAAATAGTTTTTGATGAAGAGGTCATTCTAGATGCCCTTAGGGCAATCGGAGAACCGGCAAAACAATTTCTTCTTCAACTTCTAAAAGGACGCCCCTTCACACAAGATACTACTCATGCTGCTTTTGCTCTAACAGTTTTTTCTAAAGAATTAGAGGTAGCGATTGCGGCTCTTAAAGAACTTCAAGATCCTAGAGTATGGGCAATGCCTCTATTGCGCTCTTATCTCCTTTATAATACTGAGTCAATTCAAGGGTATAAAGAACAAAAGATGCTATTCCAGATGGTTGATCATCCTGAAATTCCTATGGATTTCCGCAAAGAGATAGAAAAGATGATTCAAAATTGGATCTAAAATAATGAATCACCTTTCACCTAATATCTCCTTATGATATCTTCGCAGGTTGGGTGGATTTAAGGAAATGCGCGTGATTTCTCGTTTTTTGTTTGTACTTGTGATTTTTTTGACTATCTTTACTGGTTGTACCACACAAACGACCATTGTCAATAATATTTCTGAAAGAGAAGCGAACGAGATTGTTGTTTTAATGGCAAGCAAAGGCATTCATGCGGAAAAAATAGAGACAACTTTAGGAGCAGGACAAACAGGGGTGATTACTTACAATGTCTCAGTCTCCTCCAGTCAAATTACAGAAGCATTAGCTATTCTTAATTCTGCTGGCTTACCAAGAGTAAAAGGAACTAGTCTTCTTGATTTATTTGGCAATCAAGGACTTGTGCCTTCTGATCTTCAGGATCGGATTCGCTATCAAGAGGGGTTATCCGAACAGCTTGCAACCACAATTAGAAAGATTGATGGAATTATTGATGCAAATGTACAAATTACATTTCCACGTGATGAAGAGACTAATCAGGAGATGACTGCTTCGGTTTATATCAAACATCGCAGTATTTTAGATAATCCAAATAGTTTGACTATTACCAAAATCAAGCGTCTTGTAGCGAGTGCTGTACCAGGATTAACATCTGAAAATGTTACTGTGATATCTGATCGAGCTCTTTATGCGGATATCACTTTAAAACCAATGTACGAAATTCAAGAAGATCGTGACTATATGTCCATTTGGTCGATTATTATTGCTAAAGAATCTATTCCCCGTTTTCGTTTAATTTTCTATCTTTTTATTATTGCACTTTTTCTTTTATTGACCTCTTTGGCATGGCTAGTCTGGAAGTTTTGGGATATTATTCAAAAAAAAGGGGGGCTCTCTTCTCTTTTCTATCCTCATCAATATGAAATCCATGATTTGATAAAGCATAAAGAAAAAGAGAAAGGAGCAGGAGGAGATCATTGAAATTGCAGGCAAAATCTCTGATCTCTGCCCTTATCCATCCCTCGCGTCTTCTAAACCATAATCTTTTAGGCTACTTCCCTCCCGATCTAGCTAAAGAGATCAACCTTCTATCTCCTCCTGTCTCTCCTAATTTTCCAAAACTTCTTGCTCAAAATGAGTGGATTGAATCAATGCATTTTTCCTGGTTTTATCTGCCACTTAAATCCCTCAAACCTGAAATACAGAAGCTCTTTCTCTCTTTATTACCTGAAAAAAAAGCAGTGGAATTGAGTAAAATGTTATCTTTACCTTTAGAAAAACTTTCTTATTCTTCTTTTATGATCCCCTTTTTAATGAATATCTTCAAAAAGAAAATACTGGGTGAGATCGATATCATTAGCGAAGATTGCTTGCCTGCTTCTGATTTAAACCCTCTTCTCAAACTCACAAGGTTAGAGCTTCTTAACTTGATTGATCTTCTTGGAATTCATGATCTTTCAATTGATTTACGACAGATTGTTGATAGAGAAATTCTAAAAAATATCTATTCAGCTCTTTTTTCTGAACAAATCCATTTTTTACATTATTGTACAAAACAACCTATCAAGTGGATACCTCCTACACTTGGACTTTTAAGATGGAATCGATCGAAAGAAAAATTGCAACATCTTCTCCATGAAAGAGGATTAATTCGTTTAGGAGGCGCACTTTTTGATCAAAATGAAAGCCTAAAATGGTATCTAATCCACCGCCTTGATACTGGACGAGCAGAATTAATTCAAAAAATTTTTAGCAATAATCAAAATTCTCTCCCCTATCCCTACTTTAAAAATCAAGTGATCCATATTTTACAGCGGTACAAAAAATGAAATTTTTTACTTTAATCAAAGGAGAAGAAATCCATATTGGCACTGATACAAAAGTGATTCCTGCAAAAGAATTTTCTAAACTTGTTCAAGGATCAATGTTACTTAAACGAGTCAAGAAAGAGGAAACTCTTTATCGAAAAGATGTCACAAAAGAGTGTGAAGTCTTAAAAGAAAATGCTGAGTTAGCTGGATTTGAAGAAGGATTGGCAAGATGGAATAATCAGATTTTATGGTTAGATGAAGAAATTAAAAATGTACGCAAAGAAATAGAAAGTTCTATGGTTCCAATTGCTCTTACAGCGATTAAAAAAATCATTGGTCACACGATAGAAACCGATCATGAAACAGTTGTCGACATCATTTCTACAGCCTTAAAAGCTGTAACTCAATATAAAAAAATCAAAGTTTTTGTGAACCCGTCCGATTATGAAATCATTCAAAAAGCACGGCCACATCTCAAAAATCTCTTTGAACACCTTGAAAGTTTAGTGATTTCTTCTCGAGAAGATATTACAGAAGGAGGGTGTATCATTGAAACAGAAGCAGGAATCATCAATGCTCAACTTGAAAGTCAACTCAAAGCATTAGGCACTGCTTTTACAACTTTTTTCCAAAATCAGAAAAAAGAGGAGCAGTGAGAGCTTGCCTATTTTCTTATTCATAATCGTTGCTAGCTTTAATTTCTTATCCACACCTCTTTTAGCTGAATCGGATGATGTAACGGCTCTTCAAGCACTATTGCATCAAACAGAATCTCAAAATAGTGGATTAACACCACCTACAGAAGGAGGAGGATATCCTGACCTTGCTTCACAAGCGACTCTCCTCATCTTTCTTGCACTACTTCCTTTTTTGGTCATGCTTCTTACCTCTTTTCTTAAAATGGTGATTACTCTTGCTCTTTTACGCAGTGCATTAGGCGTACAACAAACCCCACCTAATCAGGTCATCAATGGAATCGCATTGATTTTAAGTTTATATGTTATGTACCCAACAGGCCTCGAAATGTATAACCGAGCAAAACATATTATTGAGCAAGAGCTTCCCAAACAGCTTTTTTCGACTAACTCAGCTGCTGTAGCCATGTCTGTGATTGAAGAAGCTAAAGAACCTTTACGAGAATTTTTGATTCGGAATACAAAGAAAAATCATCTTGAAGGTTTTAATAAAATTGCTCAAAAGACCTTCCCAGAAGAAGCAGCAAAAACTGTTAAAACCACAGATTTTATTATTGTTGTACCCTCTTTTATTACTAGCCAAATACGCTCTGCGTTTGAAATTGGTGTTTTGATTTATCTGCCTTTTTTTGTGATTGATCTCGTGACTTCTAATATTCTACTAGCTATGCAAATGATGATGCTTTCTCCTCTTTCCATCTCTCTTCCTTTAAAACTGCTTTTAGTAGTCATGATTGATGGGTGGACTGTTCTTGTTCAGGGATTAGTTTTAAGCTTTAATTGAGGAAAAACTGATGTTAGCGCTCACTTTCCGTTCGATTATTTTTGAATATTCTTACCAATCTCTGCTATTAATTTTAATTATATCAGGGCCGCCTATTCTTTTTGCTTCAATTATTGGAATTTTTATTGCAGTGTTCCAAGCAGCTACCCAAATTCAAGAACAAACCTTATCATTTGCTATTAAAATGGTGGCAGTGATGGGAACTGTGATCTTGATGGGAGGTTGGCTCAGTGGATTAGTTTATCAATTTGCTGCACAGATTTTCCGAAATTTCCATAAATGGACCTAAAGAATGTCTTCTCCTACAGACACATATCTCTCCATCATTTTAAGTCGACCTCTTGATCAAGTCTGGAATATTTTTCTACTCGGGCTCGCTCGCATTGTTCCAATCATCGCAATTGCTCCTTTTTATGGTGGAAAGATGATTGGAGATGTCGTGAAAATTGGGTTAGGTGTCTTTATTACACTTGTCTTTCTTCCTTTTTTAATTCTTACCAATCCTGCCTCATTTTCTAGAGATTGTCATTTTCTACTCCTCATGATCAAAGAGGTCATGATCGGTGCATTGATGGGGTTTTTTATTGCCATTCCTTTCTATTATGCACAAGGTGCTGGAGCCCTGATTGATCATCAAAGAGGGAGCCAAAGTTTACAAATCATGGATCCAACATCACAAACCCAAACTTCACCGATAGGGAAACTCTACAACGACATGTTACTTGTGTTATTTTTTGCGATTGGTGGTCCAATCTTATTTTTTGATGGACTATTCACTTCCTTCTCGCTTATTCCCTTTAACGCCTTCTTTCCTCCACATTTTTTTGATATTCAACACCCCTTTTGGATTACAATGACTGGTGTGATCACAACTGTGGTAAAAATCGGACTCCAACTCAGTGCCCCCTCTCTCATCGGTATGCTACTGTCTGATCTATTTCTTGGAATTGCGAATAGGATGGCCCCCCAAGTGCAAATTTCCTTTCTTTTGTGGTCATTCAAAGCTTTTATTGGAGTAGCAATGTTATTTCTTGCTTGGTGGCTTGTGATCAAACAATTTGATATACAAACAACAAATTGGCTGAAAATTTACTCAAATTTTGTTAAAGAAATTTAGAATATTTGTTATTGGAATTTCTAAACCACTTAAATTTTAAGTTTTCTCACAACGATTAATTTTTTAAAAAATCTATTTACTTTCTTGCAATTCTATTTGCAATATTCATCACTCCATAACCAAATCCAGCAGAAAGGATAAAAATCGGAATCGAAATCAGAAGAAAAACGATCGTTCCAATTAACATTACAGTCTTAAAAACCCCATGAGCAATATACACGTCACGTAACTGAATAAAATATCCATGTATTTCTTGAAAAAAAGAGAGTCCAAATCCTAAACCAACAAAAGCAGAACCCAATCGCAAATAAAAAAAAGATAAAATCAAACCTACCATTAAGCAACATCCTGAAATAATTGCAATACGATACCTATAAATCTGTCTCCAGATTTTGCGAAAATCTTCAAACTGGTTTTTATATGAATCTTGTTTTTTTTTAGGGTCTTTATTCATTTCTTCTCCTAATTAAATTTATTTTATTCTTTAGAGTATTCTTTTTTCAATATTTTATTTAATAAAATCCATTAAGATATTGGAATATAAATATTTAATTCAATTTACTCTTTATAAAAAATAATTCGCAGAATTGCTTTTTTTTTATTATTCCGATATTCTCTTTTCACCAAAAACAAACAAAAAGATGATTGTTAATCAATGCCTTGGATTCCTTATCTTAACTCTTCCTTAGTTATAATTCTATTCGGTGTTTTTACTCTTTTTTTCTGTTGGCGAAAGGACGAGAAAACGACTCTTACTTACCCTCCTGATCCTATTGAAACAGTTTTACCTAAGAGGTTTTTTCCAGAATCTGAAAACTATGATCTAAATCTAGGTGCTCTCTCTTTAAACTGGGTTCCTCCTCTTATGCAACTTCCAGATTTACGTCATGAATTACAATTTTTTGGCAAAAATAAACGACCCGATGGTCAATCTCTGAATGCCTTTTATTATCTGGGGCTTAAAAGTTCTGGAGAAATGGATTCTATTCAGGAAAATAAAAGGCTCTATCTTATTTATCAGGGCAATTACTCACCCCAATTCTTAAATCCAACTTTTTATCAGAATTCGAATAATGCCATATTAAGGCCGTTATGGGGAGAGGAGATGACAGAAAATAAAAGTAGTTATCTATTTAGCCCTGATAACAAACCCACTTCTCTATGGCTAGAAGTTTCTTCAATAAACTCTAATTCCATTTCTTTATATGTCAAAATGTTAGATGAAAAGGATAACGTGATTGAAAGACCTCAGGAATTCAGCTTGATCACTCTCCCAATTCAGGAATTTCCAAAATCTCAAACAACCGGCTGGGAACTTGGTCCTTACCGTGTAGACTCTACTCTGCTTGTCCGTCAAAAAGCACGCTGGATAGGTGGTGACCGTTTTTTAGAGATGCATGGAGGTGATGAATATGACTATGTCCTAGGTTGTGAAAAAATTGACTTTCTTGATGGAGAAACTCCTTATTCTTGTTTTGTAAGGTTAGGAGATATTTTAGTATGGAAAAATAATCAATGGAAAAGACCAAGCAAAGATGAAGTCACTGAAGGCTATCCAATTTTATATATTTCGAAAATTGATGAAAAAATCCTCTCTTTGGAGCTTTGGGATAGTGGTGGGTGGTCTAAAACAACCTTAAACCTAATTCGAACAAAAGATCATCACAAATTTCCTAATCTCAAAGAAGAGTTTAAATTTGTAGGGGCTAAGACGTGGGCGCAATTTATTATTGAATGTTCTGATGGGAAACGATTAGAGGTAAAACCAAATGATTGGCTCATTTTAAAACAAGAGGGATGGGAAAAAATTAATTCTTCTGAGCAAATTGATGAGTATGTTCAAAAACCTCTAGTTGGGCCTCTCTTTGTTTTTGATAAAATGATAAAAAAAAATGGGCGTCATCTCCTTTCGGGACATCTCTTTAACCTATCTAGAACTGAAGTTGAAGAAGTAGAGATTGAAGCCAGTCCCCATGCTCCTTTGGCTAATTTTCATGGGACAAGGATGTCTATACCATCTAGTAAACTTAAAATATCAGGTAAAGAGGAATGAGAAAAACTATCTTCATTCTTTTGCTCTCTATTACGACGATCAAGATCAATGGACAGACGATTATGGAAAAAAAAGAGAGTTTTCAACGTACCCATAGTGATGTTGATCCAAACACTCTTAAAGAGCTAAATCATGTTAATCTAGAGCTCAGTGAGAAACGGTTAGCTATTGAACAGCTCTATGAAGAAGCTTGGGAGATTTACTACACAGATCGCTCAAACAGTGATTATTCCCCAATTTTGGATGAAATTCAAAGCCTTAAAAGAGAGATTCAAGAGATTCAACAAATGTGGTGCGATGAAGTCAAATCTTTAATTCAAAATGAAGAATATGCTCTATGGAACCAGCCTGATATCACTTTGCAACAGCTTGTCATCGACTATGGATCTTCTGATTTTATCTATCTTATTCCTCCTGAAATTGGAGGGATGCGTATTAGCATAAACTCTAATCTACCCATTCCACGCGAATCATGGAGTGAATGTCTAGAATTAATTCTTGCACAGTCTGGCATTGGCTTTCGTCAACTTAATCCCTATCTAAGAGAACTCTATGTCATGCGCAATGATCCTGGAGGAATCAAAGCGATGATTGATACCACTGATCAATTGAATTTCTACTCCCCACTTTCTCGTATCTGTTTCTTATTAACTCCAAATACAATGGATCCTCGTGGAGATTTGCTTTTCTTACGTCAATTTTCGAATCCTATAACCACAAAAATCGAAATTATTGGAGGGAAAATCTTTATCACTGGCTCAGTTGAAACAATCCAAGAACTTTTAAAGCTTTATACTTTTTCAAAATCAAGAAACTTAGGGCAAGATTTTCAATTTGTTTCCTTATCAAAAATCAATGCTAAAGAAATGGAATTGATCTTAAACTCTGCTTTTCATGATGGAAAAATTTCAACAGAAAGCTCAACACTCAGAGTCATTACTCTTAATAGTCTCTCACAATCTCTCTTTTTAAGTGGAAATGAAGAAGATCTAAAAAAAGCCATTGATCTCATTCGAGATGTTGAATCCCAAATCGGAGATCCTCAGGCAAAAACTGTGTTTTGGTATACAACTAAACATTCTCAAGCTGAAGAACTAGCCAGCGTTCTAGCACAAATCTATAATCTTCTACTAGACCAAAATCTTTCTTTAAACAGAAAAAAGGAAGGAAGTGAAGAACTTAGCCATAAAAGAGAAAAAAATGAGATGCTCGTTACTCATACTCTCTCTAGTCAAGAAGGAGAAGCACGCGTATCTCATAAAACAGCTGATGGATGCAATAACTTCATCGTCGACCCTAAAACCGGAGCAATTATTATGGTCGTTGAACAAGAGGCACTTCCTAAAATCAAAGAACTGTTAAAAAAACTAGATGTGCCAAAAAAAATGGTCCAAATTGAAGTGCTTCTTTTAGAAAAAAAAGTTTCGAATAGCAATAAATCTGGTCTTAATCTTTTACGCCTTGGATCAGAAGCTACTCAAACTAATTCAAAGAATATTAAATGGAATATAGGACCGGTAGGAGGAATTTTTGAATTCTTAATTTCTCGGCAAAAAGGCTCAGGACTTCCTGCTTATGATCTAGCTTATCAATTTCTCCTAGGTCAAGAAGATGTGCAAATTAATGCCAGCCCTTCAGTAACAACAATAAATCAAACTCCTGCTACCATTGCAATAGTTGAAGAAATTTCCATTGATGGAGGAGCAGATAGTAATCAAAATAATATTTATCACCGTGCACAGTATGGGATTACGATGGAGATCACTCCAACCATTAATACAGACGAAAGTGAAGAAAGTGAAGATTTCATTACACTAGATACTGATATTACCTTTGATACAACAAGAAATAATACAAACCATCGACCAGATGTGACTCGCCGTCATATTAAAAATCATGTCCGTATTGCAGATGGTCAAACTGTAATTCTAGGAGGTTTGCGAAGAAAAAACTCTCAAGAAATGAAAGAAAGTATTCCTTTTCTTGGTGAAATTCCTGGAATTGGAAAACTTTTTAGTCATACCGATATTCATGATAGCCACTCCGAAATGTTCATCTTTATTACACCAAAAATTATTGCAGATCCTATAAAAGATGGAGAAAAATTACGTCTACAAACATTAAAAGCACGTCCTGGTGATCTCCCTGAATTTTTACATGAACTCTTAGAAGCACAGAAAAGAGAAAAAAAACACCTTTTTGAAGGAAGTCTTACTGCTCTTTTTGGCCGGCGAGAGACAAAAAATTTAGATAATATGAAGAATCGATACCGAACAGGAGAATATAATGGTCGTTGAGTCACCTCTTCAACTTGCAATAGATCTAGGCATTGAAATTTGTGATAAGATCTCTCTCGAAACACTTCCTAAAAGTTTTGCTAAACAAGTTCCCTATAGTTTCGTCCGCAACCATCATATTCTTCCAATTAAAGAGCACCAGGAGGTTGTGACTGCTGCTTCATCTAACCCCCTTAATCTTGAAGCGATTGATGAGTTACGTCTTATCCTGAATAAGGAAATCAAAATTGTCTACACTCCTGAAGAAATTCTTTTAAAAGCGATTGATTATTGTTACCACATGCAAGAAGGTGCTGCTTCAGATTTTCTTGCCCACCTATCCGATAGCAATTATTCTGAAAAAAAACACAAAGAAAATGATCTCTATGATCTGCTGGACATCAAAGAAGAAGCTCCTATTATCCGTCTCCTTAACTTAATTTTAACTGAAGCGATTCAACAAGAAGCCTCCGATATTCATTTTGAACCCTTTGAAAATGATTTAAAAATCCGTTATCGAATTGATGGGGTTCTACAATCACGCCATGCTCCTCCCCGAGAATATCAATCTCAGCTCCTTACAAGGATCAAAGTTTTAGCTAAACTTGATATTGCTGAACATCGTCTTCCTCAAGATGGACGTATTAAACTGAAAATGGGAGGAAGAGAAATTGATTTTCGTGTGAGTACCGTCCCTATTCTTCATGGAGAAAGAATTGTTTTAAGAATCTTAGATAAGGAAAACGTTGTCTTAGGCATCAATCAGCTAGGAATGCTCCCCTCTGTTCTTAATGAATTTCGTAAACTCATCTCTCTATCTCAGGGCATTGTTCTTGTTACGGGTCCAACAGGAAGTGGGAAAACGACTACTCTTTATAGCGCCTTATGGGAAATCTATAACGAAGAAACGAATATCATGACCATAGAAGATCCTGTTGAATACAAGCTCCGTGGGATTGCTCAGATTGCTGTTCATCCTAAAATTGGGCTCAATTTTGCAAAAGGACTACGCCATATTCTCCGACAAGATCCCGATGTCGTAATGATTGGGGAAATTCGTGATACCGAAACAGCTGAAATTGCAATCCAAGCTGCACTCACTGGTCACCTTGTATTTAGCACACTGCATACTAATGACGCTCCTTCAGCAGTTTTGCGTTTAATTGACATGGGAATTGAACCCTATCTACTTTCATCTACTATCGTTGGAGTCTTAGCACAACGACTTGTTCGTTGTATCTGTCCTCATTGTCGTAGACACTATACGCCTCTTGAGACCGAACTTTATGACCTAGGAATCCAAGCAAATCAGCTTAACGGAGGAAAGTTATATCGAGGATTGGGTTGTCAACACTGTTATGGATCAGGATATAAAGGAAGGCATGCAATTTACGAACTCATGATTGCCTCTCCCATGATTCAATCTCTTATTGCGAAAAATGCTGATATCTTTGAGATCAGACAAGAAGCTCTTAAAAAACAAATGATTTCTTTACGCGAGCATGGAGCCCATCTTGTACAAGCTGGAATTACAACTTCGGCAGAAGTGGCTCGTGTTTCAAAAAGATTTGATTAATATGTTATTTGAGTATTCTTACATCAACGAGAGAAAAAGAAAAAAAAGAGGGGTAATTGAAGCTTCAAACATTGATGAAGCAAAAACAATTCTACGTCGACAAAGACTTTTACTTACTTCTTTAGAAAAAGTAAAACAAAAGAAAAACACAACTTATTATCTAAAAAAAGAAACGCTGATTACATTTACTACACAATTAGCTGCACTAATTGAAGCTGGAATGCCTCTTTACGAAAGTCTTCTTTCAATTGCAGAACAGTCCCATCAAGAACCATTTCATCCTATTTTAATCACCTTATGCCAACAAATTAAAGAAGGAGCTAACCTATCAGAAGCTCTAACACATTTTCCTAAAAGCTTCAATCGTCTCTATTGTAATATGGTTGCAGCCGGAGAAGCAACCGGTACCCTTGATAAAACACTCAATAAAATTGTTAAATTGCTATCTAAGCAAATGCAATTGAAAAAACAAATTACAACTGCATGTATCTACCCTACTCTTCTATTTGCTTTTTCTTTAATTGTGACCTTACTTCTTATTGTTTTTGTGATCCCTTCACTTGAAGAACTATTCGAAGATCGTAATGTCAATCGTTTTACAAGATGTATCATGATCTTTAGTCAGTTTCTTAGAACAAAATGGTACTACTATATTCCTCTTTTTATGACGATGGTCTTTGGTATCTATTCTAGTTTAAAATCAAAAAAAGGGAGAAGGTGGACCCAAAAACAGTTGTTGCGTCTACCTATTTTAAATCGATTAATCATCAATATTGTGATTACTCGTTTTTCTGGAACAATGGAGACTCTACTCAAAGGAGGGGTCTCTTTGATTGAAGCTCTACAAATCTCACGTAAAGTAATGCACAATTCTTTATTTGAAGAAGTGATTGAAAAGGCTGAGAAAAAAATTATTGAAGGCAGTTTGTTAAGTATTGAATTAAAAAAATCCTCTTTAATCCCCACTCTTGTTTCAAGAATGTTATCTGTAAGTGAAGAAAGCGGGACGATTGCATTGATGTTTGGAAAAATTGCTGATTTTTATGGAGAAGAGGTGGAAAAGAGTTTAACCCGCCTGACTACCTTAGCTCAACCGATTATTTTAATAATTATGGGGGGGATTGTTGGAACTATTATGATGGCTGTCCTTCTTCCACTAACAGATGTAAATGCATTTCTATAGGAGTTAAAAATGAAAAGGAAAAAACAATCCGTTACACTAATTGAGATCATGATTGTGATCCTACTGATTGGCTTGATTGGTGGTGCTCTAGCATTTAATATGCGTGGAAGCATGGACAAAGGAAAAATGTTCAAAACTGAACAAAATATCTCTCGTCTTTATGATGCGTTGATGATGGAATATGCAAAAGGAGAACGCAATCTCAATCAGATCATTGAGGACCGAGAAAATATACTAAGAGAATGCCCTTTTGTCAAAGATGGACTGACTCTTCTTAAAGATGGTTGGGGAAATGCTCTATTGATTAAAACAGATAAGGATGACAATGACTTAATCATTACCTCTCCTAAAATGGAACATCATGAGAGAGACTTCTAAACATTCTTTTACCCTTCTTGAAATCCTTTTAGTGATCGCATTAGTAGGTCTTGTCATGGGAATCTTCGCTATCCAACTGCCAAAAGCAATTTCCACAGAAATTTTCGAAAAAGGTATTAGCGAGATTAAAATGCGAATCACTCTCGCAGAAGAATTAATGCTTAACTATCGCACAGATGTGTTTATAGATTTCCATTACAATCCTGAAAAAAAGGGAATTAATGCAATCATTCAGACAGCCCGACCTCTTCCAGAGAAGATAAAAAATCAGATCAATCGCCAATCTTTAGTTAAAGGAATTGAAATGATCACATTTGGAGAAGAGCAGACAGCTAACCCCACTCTCTATTTCGATAGTACCTTGGGGACGACTCCTAAAGGAAAACTCATTTTAAAAAGCTATAACCGGGAAGTCTCTCTTATATTAAAGGGATTTCCTTCGCAAATTCTAAAAGGGGATGATACTACCGATGATAAAAAAGCAGACTATCCAGAAAAGATCTTTTCTCTTATTTGAGTTACTGCTTGCGATGGGACTTTTGATTCTTTGTCTCTTCCCAATGATCAAGACCCATGTGACGATTGTGAAAGAGGAGAGAAAACAATTACGAGAGATCTTGGAGCCACTAAAGATCTACAAAGCAATATGTGATCTTAAAATTGATCTTCATGAGCATCGATATAGTTGGGAAGAGTTGATGAAAGGGGCAAAAAACGATAAGTATGTCTTAAAAAAACTTAAACAATCGACTAAGATCAATCAAGAAAGCGGAATGATTTTAAATGCAATTCTTCTAATTGAAGGAAGAAAAATAGAAAGAACGATTTATGTGGAAAAAACACTCAATTACACTGGTTGAAATTTTAATTTCCCTTACCTTAATCACTCTCTTATTCACTACCTTGTTTTTCTGGTATCGCCACCTTCATGAGAAAAAAGGAGAACTTACAAAACTTAAACAACCCTATTTAGAAGAATACCATGCATGGCAAAGACTCCAAGAGATTCTTCCAAAAGCCCAACATTTCTTCCTTGGTGAAGGATCTACCATGGTCTTTTGCTTTGATAGAGGGATCAGCAGAAATCCTAAACTCTCTAATACAGTGTTAGGGAAGATCTATCACGATCCCATCATGAAAACTCTTTGTCTAGCTGTTTGGCCCAATCCCATCCAATACCAAAGGATGGATTCTCCCTCATTGAATCTTACTCTTCTAGATGGCGTTGAACCAATAAATACGATAGCTCTATTTGAATTCTATCTTCCTCCAGATCCTTTTAAAAAACCCATTGATCCCAAAGGAGTCGATCTTAGTGATAAAGAAGGATGGAATAAAGAATGGAATAGTAGTAAATTGCCTGCTTTTGTGCGTATAAATTTTTTACACTATGGCAAAGAAAAAGCCTTCTATTTTGATCTGAATCAGAAAATTTTCTATCCTTTGGTGAAAGGATGAATCCCTACTTAATGACTGTAGCATTTTTAATGTTAATGAGTATTTTAACTTCAAGTGAGTTGAATCGATTTCGTCACAATTCTTTTAGATATCAGTTACAACTCGATTATCAAAAAAGAAACAGAGCTACTGAGAATATAGTGGCTCATGCGAATCTTGAGGATTTTCAAAAAGAAGAAAAAAACGAAAAAGAAGAGAGACTTCCCATACCTCATTCTCCTAAACCTCAAAATCAAATTCCACGCTCTTCTTCATTAGGATTTAACTTGTCTCGACCTCCAAATAACTCTAGATTGAACCTTTATCTCTTAATTCACACATCTCCACATAAAAATTATCCCCTTTCTCTTTACGAAGGATTTGCACGTTTAATGAGAAAACTATACGGACAAGCGAGTTTCTATAGAGCTGATTGTGAATATAAGATTTTAGATTGCCTTATGAAAGAGAAAGAATCGACTCAATCTTTCTCTTATCCTGATGAATTGGCTAATCTTGATTTAGGAAATCCAGAATTACAGACAATCTTTTACTCTATGATCAAGGGAATCGAAGAATACCCTTCACTTCTTGATTTTATCACTTTTGATAGAGAAAAGCTTTCAAGAGAAAAAAGAAAACTCAATCTCATGTTTGCAGATGCTCTTGTGATTGAATCTCTTCTAGATCATCCTTCATTAACTAAAAAATTGTTAGTTCTAA
The DNA here is from genome assembly GCA_041395025.1 of Chlamydiales bacterium. Taxonomy (NCBI): domain Bacteria; kingdom Pseudomonadati; phylum Chlamydiota; class Chlamydiia; order Chlamydiales; species Chlamydiales bacterium. The sequence continues at coordinate 796,486 of JAWLBH010000001.1, read as the reverse complement.
GAGCTACCTTTTGGAAAGAGATTCTTGATCAAGAGTCTCATCGTTTGGAAAGAGAGAAAGAAATCTGTAAAGGAAGAAATCAATTTAAAAATGAACTCCTAGAGGAATATAAAAAAATTCTCTCCGAAGAAGGACTCGATTATGATCTTAACTATAAATGGGTTTTTGACTTAAGTCTAGGAGAGTTAGGAAATATTCTTTTTATAGAAGAGGCTCAAACAGGCTTTAAAATACGTGAAAAATATTCCTCATTTTAGCTTTTTTCTAGGGATTATTTTTTTGATACGGGGAATATTTGATTTAACTCATTATTACGCTCGTCTTTCTGTGCAGCTTCTTGCGATTTGAGTCTTTTTGCTAAGCAATATTTCTGATAGGTTTGGTATATCCATTTCAACCTACTCCCGTCGTTCAACTTTGAATCACAAAAAATGGAAGGACTGTCCTTATTTTCTTTGTACTTTAAGGCATGCGCTACCCTTCCGATAAAAGGAAACTCATTTCCTATTATCTCTGAAGAGTGATAGAGATACTCAGCCATTTCATCCATTTTTTCAATAACTTTGTTATTGTCCTTTTTACTATTATCCTCTATAAGATGCGCTTGATAAGCCATTAGAGCATCTCTTTTTTTATAAATGCTCGATCTAGGTCTTTTTTCTTTAATTAATTGACAAGCTTCGTTAACTGTAAAATTTTGATATTTCATCAAGTAAGCTGCAATACCCATCGCTGAACGTCCAACCCCAGCACGACAATGAACATAAATATTCTTCTCTTCTTTAACTTGTTGGTCAATAAAATCTGCCGCTTCATTAAGCTGATCTATATTTAAAGGAACATGGTCTTCGGCAAGAATTCTTTTAAGAATAATCTTATTATCCAACCCTTGATAATCGATTTCGGTATAGGGAAGAACAAGACCATTTGGCTGGGTTACTTCCCAAAGTTCGTTAAGGGATAAAAATGCTTCTACCTTTTCAGTGTAAAAAAGGTACTTTGCGTCATTGACTAAACGATTTGGAAGAGCTCCTAGAAAAATTTTTGAGTTTCCGACTTCAAAAACTTGATGATAGTCTTGTTGAGCTAACATACGTCTAAGCATACTATACTCAAATTCAAATTTTTGCTTTCCTTTATCAACAAAAGTGAGTTGTAACTCTAATCCAACCACTAATCCTACTCCAAAGCTACTGACTATACAAGCAACGACCACCCAAGAAGGAGCATTGACAAGGAGAATAACTAAAGAACAGCCAGTAAATAGAATCGATACAGCCAGGGTTTGGATAGTAGGAGAACGTCCAAGACCTTTAATTAAATCCCCAAATTTTTGCCGCTCGTAGCGCAAAGGCACAATCTCTTGCACTTTCTTCTCAAGCTTAGGGAAAGTATTATCTGTCGAGATTGGCTCCATATTAGAAACATAAGTTATTACTATACAAAAGATTATATTAAAAAAATTCATATATGTCAAGATATTTCTCTAGTTACAGAGGGAGAAATGAAAAGAAATAGTTTAGAGAATTTATGGTTAAATTCAAATACTTAGACATTGACCTTCTTAGAGATAGGAAGAGTTATAATAAAAGTTGTTCCTTGGCCTATTTTCGACTCAACTTCAATTTTCCCTCGATGTTTTTCAATAATAGGTTCAACAATTGAAAGTCCCAGCCCTGATCCACCTAAACTACGAGATTCTCGCTTGTCAACAGCATAAAAACGCTCAAAAATGCGTTCTAATTCTTCAGCAGGAATACCGATCCCTTTATCTGAGACTCGAATAATAAACTTCTTGGAATATTTTTCGATGTGAATGGTGACTTCTTTCTCTTTTTTTGAGTATTTAATTCCATTATCTAACAAATTAAGAATGGCTTGAAAAAATAAATCATTATCAGCCATTAAATCAAAAGGACCTTCTCCTTTTGTTTTGATCAAGATTTTTGCTTCAGGATGAATGGATAGCATTGTCTGTTTTGCTTGCTCCATCAAATGGTAGAGATTGCAATTTTGAAGACGAGAATCTGGAAGTTTTTCATCAACTGCAGCAAGAGTAAGTAAATTCTTTACTAATGTATCCATCCGTTTACAGTTGGTGACAATCTTATCAGTAATTTCATGATACATTTCACGCGTTAGCTCTGGATGATCATGAAGTGTTTCTGCGAATCCTCGAATAATCGTAATGGGTGTTTTAAGTTCATGAGAAGCATTCGCAATAAAATCTCTTCCAAGTTCAATCACTTTATGAAGGCTAGTTTTATCCTGTAAAACTAAAATTGCTCCTCCCTTTATCCGTGGAACAGCAACTGCATCAAGATATCTTTTTTGCTTACCTTTTGGTTTAATCATCAGCACAAGAGTTTGACGCGTTTTTTGTGCCTCTTTAATAAGATCTTCGCAAGATTTTTGATGAGCAAATGAAAAATTCTGCCCAACTAATTCTCTTTCATTAATGCCTAAAAATACTTCTGTCATTCGATTCATATAAATAATCTTCATCTTCTCATCAACTGCAATCACTCCTTCAAGAAGAGATTCAAGAATCGCATTTTTTTCATTTTTCTCCAAAACAAGAGAAGAGATCTGATGATCAATATGACGAGAAAGAGAGTTAAAAGTTTCAGCTAATTTTCTAAATTCATCTCCCCAATGGATCCCCCTTTTTATCTTGATTTCAGGGATCTGTTGTATTTCTCCTCTCTGATAGGGTTGTATGGCTTGAATAATCTCCTCAACAGGATGAGTAAGAAGATGAATCATAAACCAAGATAAAATACTAAATGAGAGTAGGACAACTATCCCTAAAATGAAAATGGTTAGGGTTAGATCATGAATCATTCTAAAAATCTCTTCATAAGGAAAGGCAGTTTGAAGGATGTAATCTTTGTCTTGATAATTAAATTGAACAGCTACATAAGCGATCTCTTGTCTAAATAGAGGTGAAAAATGGACTTCATAGTTAATTTTTTTTTTAATGACTTTATCCAATCCTGATTGAGTGATAAGTTGCTCATGACTAAAACCAGCAGTAGCCTCATGAGAATCATAGATATAACCTACTCGTGGATCAAAAAGGCTAATTCTAAAAAAAAGAAATTTCTCTAATTCTTCTACTTGTTGAATTAAAGAATCAAGATTTGGAGCGAGTCGTAGGTTTTGGACGAGCTGTAAGGTGCGATTTTTGAAGTTCTTTTCTTGAATCCATCCAATCAGACCATGGACAATCGGATAGATACATATTGCAAAAATCAGAAAAATTATCAGAAAACTGAGAAGAATTTTTTGTCGAAATCCCATATCTAGCTCTCTTCCCATTTAAAACGGACAACTTCATAGATTGAAACTGGTTCCTTAAATCCTTTTAGAGCGATGGCTTCGAGTGGTTCAACAAAAAAAGATTCTTTGACATTTGGCTCAATAAGTGTCGCTTTCGAAATGACTAACTGATTCCCTTTGGCAACTTGACATAACCTTGAAGCTAAATTCACATTTGATCCTAGGACTGTGTAATTTAATCGATTCTCAGCTCCCATATTTCCAGCAACTACACATCCTGTATGAATCCCTATTCCCATCTCTATCACTGGCTCTCCTTCTTTAGCTCTCTCTTCATTCCACTGCTTTAGAGTCTCAATCATTAACATTCCTGTTGAGACAGCTCGCAAAGCATGGTCTTCATGAAATTTCGGAGCTCCATAGATTGCCATAATCTCATCACCTACATATTTATCGATCACCCCTCCTTCACCTTCAATCACACGAGAAATTTTTGTCATGCATGCATTGAGCATTTTAATAATTTTTTGTGGTGTTGCATTTTCCGTCATCTCAGTAAACCCTCGAATATCGCTAAAAAGCATGGTAACAATTCTATCTTCTCCTCCTAAATGAATGCGATCGCGTAGAATTTCATTTGCAACCTCTTTAGAAACGACTTTATCAAGAATCCCACGAATTTTTTCTTTTTCCTCTAAACCCTTGACCATATTGACAAATGATCGAATAAGTATAGCGACTTCATCCGATCTTTTCCCTAAATTTGGAAAGACAATCTCTTGGTAGTTTCCTGCAACCACATCTTCTGTTGCTTTTGCTAACTTTGTAATAGGATAGATGACAGTGAAGCCAATTCTCCCGACAAATAGAAGAATTAACAACATGATAGCAAGAGAAATTAAAGCAAGTTGCAAAGAGATTCTTCTCGATAATGTATGTTCTAATTCAAGAAGAGTTTCAATAATGGATTTTTCTTCAGTGATGGGATCAATTGCATATAAAACTAAATCCTCATTGAATAATTTAATACACGAGTTAAAAGAGGATTGTCCCTCAATCGACAACATCCCCTCATTTTCTTTAAGAGAATTAGATTGAAGAATCTTGTCAATCTCACTCGATGTAAGTTTTTTCCCTTTCCCATCAAACCCAAGCCAAATTTTTTGATCGATATTTAGTAAAATTGTCTGATTCCAAGAGAGGGAGAGCCCTTTGATTAAATTGCTCATAGAAAATCCAATTGAAATAAAAGTATTTGGAATAAAAAGAGTATTTGCAATAAATGCAGAATTTTCTTCTGGTTGAACAATAAAAATAGAACTATCTGCTACTATTGATTGATCTCTTTTGGAAGAATACATTTGATCATAAAATAGATCGTGAGAAACTGGGGTCGTTTGGAAGACTTCTTTTGCAAAAAGTGCGACTCCCTCATTGTTTAAATCTAATCTTCCAATGCCATCAGGGATCACTTTCTCTTGATCCTTTTGGATAGATAATCCTTCTAAAAATAGTGGAGCTAATTTACGAATCATATCTATCTTAATGCCCCAAAAATAGGCCTCAGGATCATCTTTAGGCTCACTAAAAATCTCTTGAGGCATATTTTGATCTTGATGCAAGACAAGACTCGCAAGCATCTGAGAAAAATTTTCCTTGCCCCATAGGATTTTATTAATTTCAATCAGAGCATAAGAGGTTGCAGTATTTTCATCCTGAGGAGCTTTAGGTAGAGGAATACCCAAATACAACATCTCTTCCTCATGTGCTTTGTCCATGCTCATCACTACCCACCCATTTCCCTCCCATACTTTTTTGATGGTATAGAGCTTGGCATTATGTGATGAGATGACAATTGTTTGATTTTGATCTGGTGAGTGAATTTGAACAAATCCAATTTCAGGATCATATCCGGCTAAATCTGCTGCTCCTTTCCAAACATTCAAAAGAGGATTTTCTTCTTTCAATAAAAGATGGTTAGAAAAAGAATTTTCCTCACCAAGCATAAATAGGATCGAGTTGATATTTTGAACTGTCCTATCTATCTCAGCATTTAATGAATGTTTTTGACTCTCAACCAGTTTTCTATGTTCTTTGATGAGGAGAGAATGAATGTGTTCAGCAGCCGCATACACATCCTGTTTTACAAAGCAGGCAGGAAGGATATATGTTAGTACGACCATCCCACAAAGGAGCAAACCTACCCCAAGAAGCAATTTAGTAGATAATTTCATCCTGTGTGTAATCTAACAAATTTATCCACCAGAGGAAAAGGGATAGTTAATGAAAGTCAGAATTCCATGGACGATGAGTGAGATTTTCAAATCCATTAGATGTAATCACAATGGTATCCTCAAGACGCACTCCTCCTTGATTTACAAGGTAAATGCCTGGTTCAATTGTAATGACCATCCCTTCTTTTAACTCTCCAACAGCCTTCTTTCTAATGTATGGTTCTTCATGAATCTCTAGGCCAACCCCATGGCCTAAACTATGTAAAAACTGATCTCCATATCCTGATTCTGTAATGTAACTACGCGCAATATGATCTAGTTCAGCAATAGGAGTGCCTGGTTTACATAAGGCAAATGCTTTGCTTTGAGCAGCATTGATAATCTCGTGAATCTTCTTTAGTTCCTCTTGAGGCTCTCCAAAAAAAATTGTCCGTGTCATATCGGAATGATAGTGATTCACAACAACCCCAATATCGATAAGTACAATATCCCCTGGTTCTAATGCTAAATCTCCCACACGAGAATGAGGATAGGCACTATTTTTACCAAAAGCAATTTGAGGAGGAAAAGAAAGTCGTTCTCCTCCTTTTTTGCGCCAATAAACTTCAAGTTCGATAGATAATTGTTTTTCTGTGACCCCTTTTTTAAGAAGAGAAAGTAGAAAATCAAATCCTTCGGCACAAAGATTGGCAGCTCTTTTGAGAGCCTCGATTTCGAGTGGCTCTTTAATCGATCGAATCAATTGCAGAGGTTTAGAAAGAGGAACCCATTCATGTTTAAAAGACGAGAATTTCAGAAAACAATCATAAGTCGTAAAAAAGGCATCAAAACCAATTCTCTTACCTTCAAAAAGAGAAAAAAAATCTCTTTCTTTTTCTAAAAGAGCAACTGGAATTAAGAGCTTCTTTTTACACAATTCGTAATAGCGTCCATCAACATAAAGTACAACCTCTTGTTTGGATATCATGAGCCGTCCTAATGAAAGAACCTCTCCAATCAAGTAAAATAAATCTATCGGATGATCAACAATCAGTAGATCAACTTCCCAATCATCCAAAGATTTTTGTATTTTTTTGATGCGATCCATGAAACAATTTCTCCAATTCCTTTTCAGTTAATAAAAGATAAGTTGGTCTACCGTTAGGTGTCCAGTTTGGCTCAGAACATTTAAAAAGCGTATCGACGATGACCTTACCTAATTGAGAAGAATGGATTCTCAAACTTTTTTGTAAAACATTTGCAAACTTCTTCTCTTGAGGTAATTTGCCTTCAGCTAACAATCCGTAAACAAAATCCAAAACTTCTTCCAATTCAAAAAATGCAGGTAAAGCATCTATAATAAAGGTATTTCCTCCAAAATGACGAATGGAAAATCCTGCTTCTTTAAGTAGAAGCAGATTTTCCATCATTTGCATTTTTTCTTCTCCTATTGTTTCGATTTGAAGGGGGATTAAAAGCTGCTGAATTGCAGTCTTTTCTGGCTTTAAGAGCAGTTGTTCATAGAGAATTCGAAAACGTGCTGCTTTTAAATCAACAAGATGAATCCCTTTAGCATCTTCAAAAAAAAGATACTGTTTGAAATGAAACATTTTCTGAGAAGGAACTGAAAAAAGTTCTGGAGATGGGCTCTCTTTCTCTTGATGAATCTTATCGGAAGAATAAGGAACTTTTTCCTCAGAAGCAGATAACGTCAGTGTCTCAAAAGAGGAAGAAACTGAAATCTCTGGAACATTCATTATAGTCAATCTTTTATCAATGACTCTTGTAATAAATTTACCAACTTTTTCTTCCTCACAAATACGCACTTCTTTTTTTTGTGGATGGACATTTACATCTATAAGATCTTGAGGGGAAAAAAAATAAAGAACAAAAAGAGGAAATCTATGTTTGGAGAGTCGTGTTCCATACCCTTCCAGAACTTTTCGTGATACAAAAGATGAATGCACACAACGTCGATTGATAAATAGATATTGGCCTGTTTGGTTAGGACGGTGAAAGCTAGGAGAAGCGATAAATCCTGATAATTGAAAAGGCTCTTCTTCTTGTTCCACAGGCAACATCATCTGAGAAAAACCTCCACCAATAAGTAAGCGAATACGATCTTTCAAAGGGGTTTGTGGATCGATTAAGAATTCTTCTTTTCCTTCTGAAATCCAAGAAAATCCAACTGTTTGATAACATAATGCAAATTTAGTCAATACCTTATGAATTTCAATACGATCTGAAGTTAAACTTTTCTGAAAATTTTTTCGAACAGGTGTATTAAAAAACAGTGACTTAACTTCAATAGTGGTGCCTTTTTGGCGTGGTTTCATTTGAATTCCTAAACATTGTCCTCCTTTTACATTGAGCTCATAACCTTTCTCATCATAAGCTGTATGAATCAACATTTTGGAAATAGCAGCGATTGAAGAGAGTGCCTCTCCACGAAATCCCAATGTGAGAAGAGATTTAAGATCTTCTATGTCAGAAAGTTTTGAAGTTGCATGTCGTTCAAAAGAAAGAACAAGATCATCATAAGCCATTCCACATCCATTATCAACGACACGGATGACCCCTCGTCCTCCTCCAACAGTCTCTACAGAAATAGCAGAAGCCCCAGCATCTAACGCATTTTCTACCAGCTCTTTAACAACAGAAGCAGGGTTTTCCACTACCTCTCCTGCTGCAATCTGGTTAATCGTTGCTTCACTAAGAAGACGAATCCTTCTTTGCTCTCCCATATTAAAATGATTTTTTGATAAAATAGGGAATAACCATACAATGGTAAAGAAAAAAGATGCAAGAGAAGGTATTAAGATGACAGAAAGCATTCAAAAATCACAGCCTTTACCACCTGAGCGCAATCAAGGAAGCAAGCAAGTCCCCTTGAAAGATCTTGAGGAATATATTCAATTAAAAGAGGAAATTAAACAAATAGAAGTCCTGCTAACAATGGCTCAAAATCTTGTCCAAGATCATCTAAACAAGACAAAAAACAAAACACAGGACTCTCAGTTTCATGTTGAGAAAGTTCCAGTAACAGGGAATTCTCAGGAGAGAGAAAATATCACGACTTTTAATGCACTTCAGCCTCTGATTGCCATTGAATTAGAATCGTTAAAAAAACAAATTCTCATTTTAAACAAAGATGATATTCATTACTCAGAAAGAGATAACAGCGCTCTTAATCAACTTGAAGAAGTAGCGAATGCATTCCCAAAGATTTCGGAAGATCAAATTGATGTCTTGGATAGGCTATTCGATACACTTCAATTTCAAGCGAATCAAACTGATGAAAAAGCTCGAGGGGCTTTTTGGACTGAAGTGAGGATGATGTATCGAAAAATGGCCCATATCAACGAGGAAAATTCAAAAGAAATCGAAAAGAACTTACAAAAACTTCGAAAAACACAAGCTCCAGGTGAAGAAATAGAGGGAGCTGAAAGAGCTCAAGTAGGTCTTGAATCCACACACAAGAATTTAGAAAAAGCAGCAGAAGGGGCTACTTTACATGCTACGCTATCTGGTGCCTTACCCAAACAATTCCAAGATGCTATTCTTAAACACTACATGCCTCAACAAGAGAAATACTTAGCCTTACTCGCAGAAGCTTTAATGTGTGATAATATGGGATCTGAATTTGGGAATCAACTGCTGAATCTGATGACAGAGTTCAATGCTTCTGCAACAAATTTTAGCCTCAGTAACTCTCTTCATAGTAGTGGGAAAAAGGATGAGAATGGGAATACTGTCTATAACGGAGACGCAACACAAGCAAATGCACAAATTAGCAAAGAAAAAAATAATGCCTATAATCAAGTAAAGGCGATTAATGACTCTCTTAGTAAAATTGAAAGCCAGATCAAGGAAGTCAACAATGATGCTCAATTGACCGATACTCAAAAAAATGAACTCATCAAAGGTCTTAAGGAAATTGAAACAGAATTAAAAACCGCTCTACCTCAAGTGAGTGCTCTTTACGAACTTTTAGGAGATCTTTCTGCTACAACTTCTGGAGATGGTTTTATCATTACTTTTCAACCTCCAGAAACTTCTGACTCTTCTGACTGGGCTCCAGCATTATCTGCCTACGAAAATATGGTGATTAATGGGGCAACCCCAGACGAAGCAAAAAAATGGGGGTTCCCAGAAGGAGGAGGATTGGTTCAAATTAGCTCAAAAACGAATACTTTCCAACAAACCTATGCAGATCAAGGGCAAAATCAACAGATGAAGCTCCAAATGAATATGACCCAAATTCAGCAAGAATGGACAGTGGTATCCACTGCTTTACAACTTTTAAATCAAATGTATATGACTATTGCTCAAGGTATTTATAAATAGTACTCCCATTTACCTTTTTGTGGTATTAAGATGAGCTTTGTAGATTTCCACCTGCTCAGAAGCTTTTTCTAACAGTGTGTCTTTGTAGAAGATTAAAGGATTAAGGTAGTCTGGTTTCATTAGATCGATCAGCTGATATGGGAGTAGACCTAAACGAATGGCTTCTCTGAATAAGATCACTCTCTCTAAAATACGATTGAGAGCACTTTCGGAAATAAAACACCTTTTTTTTAATTTCCAGCTTAGTTGTTGAAAAGGAAAATTTTCTAAGAGTTTGATCAAAGAGGGGATCAATGGCTCCTTACCCCCTTTAAGATTCCAATACCAATAACTCAATTGATCATGGGAATCTGGAAAAGAAAGCCCATGATCTATGGCAGCAATTTTCTCATCTCCAACTAAAATATTTCCAATATTACGATCGGTATTCCCAATGATCACATCTAGGATAATAAGAAGTTGATAGTCGACCAGAGGCAGGTTGTTTTCCTCTTGATGATAGACATCACTAAAAGGGACAAATCCTTCAAGGTATTCTTGAAACGAACCATATTTTGTCTTATCTGGTCTATACGAAGAGAATCGATTTTCAGAGGATAAAAAAAATGTGCGATGGGTAAACTCTGCATAATAAGTATGGGGCACAATCCCAAATCCTAAAAAAGCATCAACTAAAAAAGCCCCAACTTCATGATGAGCGGCCTCACCCACTCGACACCCTAGACGTGTCATGCGCTGGCCTAATGCTCCTTGAAAACCTGGACCAATGGGATTATTAGGCGCATGGATTTCTTCATCAAAAGGTTTGAAGAGCCCCACAACTGTTTTATTTGTACTACGGATCCAATAAGCGCCTGAACACCCCTTAGTAATTAAAATTGGATAGAGTCCCTTTATGATAGCAATTTTAGCATCTTTAATAATCTCTGGGATCTTTTGATGCTTAACTGCCAGATGGATTGAGCGAATGACATGGTATTGAAGAAGAGAGTTCCGATGAAAAGTATCCAAGTGGATTTTAATGAATTTCTGATCCCAAAGCTTTCCATTGATCTTTTTGACATGTCTTAACAAACGCTTTAAAAAAGCGGTTTTTCTTTCAAGAAAATAGATCAATATCTTCTTATCAAAAGGATTATTTAATTCCAGAGTTAGAGTCACATAGGTATAATAAACGATTTTCTTTACACGACTCAAAGGAGCTCCCATTAGGAAGAAATTTTTTAGAAAAAAACTCCATTTCTGCCATTTTGTCGTTAAGAGAAAGAGTTTCCCGGTTCTTGACGCGCTGATTCCTTGATCTTCTCTGACTCGGATAAGGATTTTTATATTTTGCGAAATATGGCTTAAATCCATTTGTTTAGCTCTATAGCAGTGAAAAAGATAACAAAAAAAATGGATCCCCTCGTCAAGAGGGATTTTATGATAAAGTTTTTGTAAACAATTAAGGACAAATTGATAAAAATGAATTAGGAGAAAAACGCTTCTCCTCCAAATCCACAAGCTTAATTTTAATAAAAAATCTTTCAGTCTCATAAAACTTATTATATTCACTTAAATAAATTCTAACAATTATTAAGATTTATTAAAAAACCTAATAGAATCTTTAAAAATCAATTGTAATTTAATTATTTATTTGATATACTTATTAAATAATTTTATTAATTACAGGTTTTACATGACTTATGAATCAATAGAACTCAATGCTCAATTTCTTCAAAAGGAGGAGAGAGAGGCGATTGCGGGAGAGATTCTAACCCATTTAAAAAAGGGGATGACTCTTCAAGAGGCGATTGGAATCAGTGATCAGGCTCTTGAAGAGGTTTATGGACTTGCTTATAATTTTTATTCTCAAGGTAAATACAAAGAATCTGTAAGTTTATTCCATTTTTTAGCAGGTGCTTCTCCAAAAACCTATAAATATATTTTTGGATTAGCCTCCTCTTATCATGAGCTCGGGATTTACCAAGAATCGATGGTGGGTTTTTATGTAGCTTTAGGGCTTGAACCAAATAATCCCCTCCCAGCGTATTACATTACAGATGCGTTCTTAAAACAAGACTTGATAGAAGAAGCTAAAGAGTTTGTAGAAGTGACAATTTCGATATGTGGGGATGATCCAGAATATCAAAATATGAAACACAGGTGTGAGCTGATTCAGCAATCACTAAAAAATAAATAATATTAACAAGGAAGGCTATGTCAACTTACCATGCTGCAAATAATTCAATGAATTTTATTCAATTGAATAGATCTATTCAAGAAACAGCGAATCCCTATCCTCTCAATAGGGAAGTGATACGCACTCTTGATACAATCGCGGATTTAGAAAAAAAAGAAGAAAAAAGACAAGTTGAGATTCGTGAACGCCCAGTTCTTCCTGAGGCTAGCCAATCGAGTGATCCAAACTATCTAGGGATTTTAGCTGAAGCATTTTCAAAAGCCTTTGCCTCTATGTCTGAAGGATCTATTCAACAGGTGCAATCCTATGCAGAACTTCAGCAGCTTAACGAAACGATTTCACAATCTGTTTTTCAATCGATGAAACTAGCGATTGATAAAGAAGAGAAGCAGATTAATGCTGTCTCTATAGTAAATGCCTACCAAGAAAAATGTTCTGAAGTAGACAAAGTCTTGAATTGGGTCCTGTTTGGAGTTGGAATTGCGATGATCTTAGGAACGATTGTGAGTTGCGTTTTTGATGGAGGAGCTTCTGCTGCTGCTCTTCCTGAAGAGATCGAGCTTCTTTCAGATCTAAGCGTAGAAGAGATAGGGACCTTAGATGAAGCTGTTGATGCTGCTCCGGAATTCAGTGAAAATCTAGAAATAGAAAGCAATGATGCTGTAGAAATTCCTGAGGAAAATCTCAATATTGAAGGAGAATCTTCTCAACAAGAGACAGAGATCAATCAAGCAAACAGAGATACAACGAATGAAATGGATCGAGTCAATAGAGAAGGAGCAAGAAGCAAGTCAAATTGGAAAAAAAGATTGTTACATATGTTGATTGGAGCGGGATTTGGGACGCCATCCTTAGTCAAAGCGATTCAAGAGATGAAAACTTATGATCTATTAAAACAGACTGCTGATTCACAAAAAGAAGTCGGAGAGGCACTGGCGATCCTCCATCAGAATAATCTCTACTTTCAATTCTATCAACATCTTGTTCAACAAACAGGCAGTGTTGTGCAAGAAGAAACAAAAAATAGTGCTGAATTAGTCGAAACGTTTGGTGAAATTACAAATGCTTACCAACAAATTAGTTATGGTTTAGCTCAAGCGGTCTAATTTAAAAAATAATAAGAGGTAAAAAAGATGAGCAGTATGATTAATGAGTTGAATAAAAAAGTCATCAATCCAATTGACTATGTAATAAAGGAAAATGAAAAGGGACAAAAATATCGAGAACTCTTGATTGCAGAGATCCGCTCTTCACAAGATCAAACGCGGATAAAAGATCAAATGATCTCATCTACAGAAGAGAGTTCATTAGGATTACCTATTCACGTAAAAAGCGAAAAACCCAAACTCCCAGAACCTAAAGAACAGTTTAATGGCTTTAAAGGAGTTGAAAAAGGATCTGAGCAAGGAAAGACACTTGGGATCATTGCCATTATTGGTGAAGTGATGGCACTTCAAGCTAAAGCTAACTCAAATTTCTGGGGAACACTTTGGAAACAAGCCTCAGAATCGATGATGATGGAAGTCAAGTTTGCTCCAATTATAGGAACTGCGGTTAAAAGTGCTTATGATGCACAATCTCAAGCAACTATGGCTCAAGCTAACCAAGCAAAAGAAGATGGAATGATTAACTTTACGATGTTTGGTGCGATGATGATTTTTGGGGGGATTTCTGAGATCACTAGTGAAACTGATGTGGCTGCTGATGTGAATGCGGAGCAAGAGACACGTGCAGTAAATGAAGACATTCAAGAGGCAAGTGCTGAAGAGAACCCTTCTCTCATAGAAGAAGAGAATTCAGTCGAAAATGAAGAGGCACAAGCAAATGAGCGCCAGAATATTGATCGAGCTGTAAATAGAGAAGAGTCGACTTTTGTCAGTCGAATCAAAAAATATGGAAAATCTTTCAAAAAAATTGCAGGGAAAGCCCATAAAAGATTAGGGAGTGCTCTTGGAAAAGGGATGCAATATGCCATGGGAGCAAAAATGGCTTCTGATGGAATCACAGGTTGGTTTGTTGATGCAAAATATCAAGCTCAAAAAGCTGAAAAGGAGCAAGAAGAGGGTCAAGCTCAAGCACTCTCTAAAATGACAGAACAGTACGCACAATTCTATGGTCAATCCTTTAGTCGTGCAGATACTTTAACACAAGGGACCCAACAGAATATCGATTATGCAATGAATGTCTTGAAATCAGCTGCTGATGGGATTACACAAACAGTAAATTCTATGTTTAGAGGGTAAATTCTCCACGAAAGAACCTCCTTCTTTAGGAGGTTCTTTCATCTTAAAATAAAAACTATCTTTCGCTATTCTAGATCATTATGGAGAGACATGTAGACAACCATATTGAATGGCTTACCTTTGATCACCTTTCAGCCTGTCCTAAATTAATTCATGGCGTCTTCTTACGCCATGGAGGTGTGAGTCAAGGAGAGTTTAGCTCTTTGAATTTCGGTTTAAATCAAGGGGATGATCCCCATGCAGTAGCGATAAATAGAAAACGTGGCTTAACTATTCTTGGGATCGAGGATTTTACTCTCCTTTACCAAATACATTCGAATAGGGTTGTAGAGGCAACCGCTCGTTTACAAGAAGAAGGAGATGCTCTAATCACACAAAAAAAAAAATTAGGACTTCTCATCTTACATGCTGATTGCCAAGCTGCAATTTTTTATGACCCGATCCATCATGCACTGGCTAATGTCCATGCAGGATGGCGTGGAAGTGTAGCTAATATCTACGGGAAGACGATTCAAAAGATGAAAGATCGTTACGGTACCCAGCCTCAAGATCTCCTTATAGGAATTTCTCCTAGCTTAGGGCCCGAAGCAGCTCAATTTATTCATTACCAAAATGAGCTTCCCAGCACTTTTTGGCCTTATCAAATCAAACCCACCTATTTTGATTTTTGGCAGATCTCACAATTTCAACTCAATCAGGCTGGGATTCTCTCTCATCATATCGAAATGGCTAATCTCTGTACTTATACTCATAAAGAGGACTTTTTCTCTTACCGCAGGTGTAAACAAAGTGGCCGTCATGGCACAATAGCTGCAATAAAATAGCTTAAATAGCTCTTTGGATATTTTTCTTGCTCGTCCATCTGATATAGCCAAGGCGTAATTCTTCAGCATACACTAACCAAAGACCAAATAAAATGACTCCAACAGATAGAAAAAATCCCCATGAGACAGTTTCATTTAAGATCAGCCAACCAAAAAAGGCAGCAAAAAGAGGCGTTGTGAGACCAGCAAAAGAAAGGAAAGTTGCAGTAAACCACTTCAATAACCATCCATAAAGATTATAACAAATCAAATTAGAAATGATAATCATCAAGACAATACCTTGAAAAAATCCGGTATAATCTGTAATCGGTGTTGGAACCCAACTATCAACGAAAAATGAATGAGTTAGAGCTATTAACCCACCTAAAGACATCGAAGAAGCATTCGCCATAAGAGGAGAGATTTTTTCATCTTTACCCAATTTTCTTAAAAGTACCCACCCATATACTGATGTCACCGTGGCTGCAATTAAAGACAGTTCTGCCCAAGATAAAAAAGAAAATCCACCTAACAGCTCTTCTGCCCCTGACTGACTCAGAAGGACAGGAAGAAAACCAATAAACCCTACAATAAGTCCTAAGAGTTTTCTTGATGTCAATTTCTCTTTAAACTGAAAATAGGAAAAAACTGCTGTAAGAAATGGAGATAGGCTATAAATAAAACAAGCCTTAGCCGCAGTCAAATATTGAAGGCCCCAGAATTCAAATATATTGGTTAAGTAAACAGAAGAGATCGAGAGAAGAATTAAAGGAAAGATGTGACTCTTTTTGCATTTTAAAGCACTTTTTTTAAAAAGTGCTAAAAAAGCTAAAATGACTAACCCTCCTATTAGCATCCGTGTTCCTGTTAGAAATAGGGGAGGCGCATATTCTAATGTCGCCTTTCCTAAGGTAAAGGAGGTGGACCAAATAAAAAAAGTCAAAAAAACAAAAAAAAGAGGCATATTCCCTTCTAAGGTTTCAATAAAGAATAAAAGAAGTTCTATTTTTATACATTATCAAATTTTTTCCTTAATAGATTAAAAGCTGTATCTTCTTTTAATCTTCCGTAAATATCTTCCAATCGAATAATATCATCTTCTTCTAAATATTCTCCTACCTGTACTTCAATAATTTCAAGTGAGACCTTGCCTGGATTTTCTACACGGTGTATTGAAGATTTAGGGACAAAGATACTCTCTCCTTCATGAATACATTGCTCTTGATCACTGATAGTGACTCTAGCTGTTCCATTGACAATGACCCAATGTTCACTGCGATGATAATGCATTTGTAAACTTAATTTTTGTTTCGGATAGACCTCAATCCATTTGATCTTATATCTTTCCCCTTTCATCAAGACCGTATAAGTTCCCCAAGGACGACGAATAGTGAGATGTTCTAATATTTCTTTCTTACCAAGCTTTTTAAGCTTTTCCACCATCTCTTTTATCTGAGACCCATAGGTTTTTTTAGCGACAAGGACTACATCATCTGTTTCAACGACTACAAGATCCTCGATTCCAATTGTCGAAACAAGACGATTTTCAGCATGAATCAGAGAATTTTTTGTTTGATGGGTGATCACATTTCCACAAATAGCATTTTGAGCTTCATCTTTTTGAAGAAATTCATAAACATTTTCCCAAGAGCCAATATCAGACCAAGAAAGATCAAGAGGTAACATGAAAATACGCTCACTTTTTTCCATGATTGCATAGTCAAACGAAATATTTGGCATCTTGGAAAATGGAGCTTCAATCAATTCTGGAGCATGTAAACCTGCCTCTCTTCTAAAAGTTTCTTTAGTCAAGGCAACCATTCCTGAATTCCAAAAATAATTTCCACTTTCTAGGTAATGACACGCTGTTTTAAAATCTGGTTTTTCAATAAATGCTTCCACATCTCTTCCATCTAATTTTATATATCCATATTCTGTAGCTGGACGATTAGGATGGACACCAAATGCCACTAGGTCTCCTTTTAAAGCAATGTCTTCGGCTTTTAGGATCGCTTCATGGTATTTATCAACTGGGTTGATCATGTGATCAGCAGGCGTAATCAGAAAGACTCCATCTTCTTCAATTTTTTCAAATGCGTAAGCAATTGCAGGCGCTGTGTCTTTTTGCTCTGGTTCAAGAATAATATGAGACTCAAGATTGGGGTCAATCTCTTTTACCTGTTTTAAGACTTCATAAAAGTAAACTTCATTCGTGAGAATATAAAGAGTTTGAGCAATTTCTAAGTTACGTCGCAATGTCTTTTGCAAAAATGACTCTTTCCCAAACAACTGGAGAAATTGTTTAGGATAGTTAGCACGAGACAGAGGCCAGAGACGCGTCCCACTTCCTCCGGCTAAAATAAGAATTTTCATGAGTCATACCATGTGTAATTTTTATGAAGGCGTCAAACACCTGATCCACTGTAAGGGCTTGCAGACACCGATTTTCTCTGCATTTCGATTCAAACCCCAATTGTATACAGGGTGAATATCTCATCAAAGGGATCAGGGAGATCACTTGCTCACCTTTTGCTCCCCATCTATTAGGTGAAGTGGGACCATGGAGGCTAATGACAGGACATCCAATCGCAGCAGCTAGATGCATAATCCCTGTATCCACACTAATCACACAGACACATTTTTTTAAATGATGAGCTGTTTCTCTTAATGAGAATGCTCCTGCATAATTCGTAGCTTCAGGAGAAAAACGCTTTAATGCTTCATATTGACTACGATCTCCAGTCAAATCAACTTGATAACCAAGATGTGTCATTCGCAGAATTAATTCTTTCCAATACTTTTCAGGCCATTTTTTCAAATGAGCTTTTGATCCTCCTGAAAACATATGAGCAACAACGCGTTTCTCAGAATGAGTCGGGCGAATTATAATCCTTGGAGGATGTTTGCTAACAATAGCTAGTGGTTGAATGAGGGCTCGATAATTTTCAATTTCATGATGAAAAAACGCATAGGGAATTGAAAGATCATACACCCAATGACGCCCCTGACCTTGAGTTTTAAATCCAATCGTATATTTAGAACGGGAAAAAAGGGTGAATAAGCCACTAATACGCGGCCAAGAATCACAATCTATCCAAATATCGACGGAATGTTTACGCAACTTTACCATAGCAGAGAAAGGATGAGTAATAGGTAAGGAAATGACTTTGACACCTTGAATCATTTTTCCCATTTCCCTATTCGACTCTCCTGTAAATAAAAGAACTTCTTTTCCCTTTAAATCTTCTATGATTCCTGAAAGAAGAACAAGATCGCCAATTCCTGCACTTTTAAGCAGACCAATCCTCTCTATCTTTTTAGGCAAAGAGCGTTTTTTACGGAAAAGACCTAGGATAAATAGAAGAGGAATTCCCAGATAACGATCCCAAAACTTCAACCACTTATTTCCTCGTTCCTTCATGCACTTGATCCAAAATATTGATAAATTTTTCAGCTGTTTTTTCGATTGTAAACTCTTTTACTCTTTTCCAACCCTTTTCGACTAACTCTTTTCGTCTTTCTGGATGATTTAAGAGAAATTCCATTCCCTTTTTGATTGAAGAAACTGAAAAGGGGTCGATATACTCAGCAGCATCACCACATACTTCCGGTAAAGAGGCAATACGACTGACTAAAACAGGACACCCACAAACCATCGCTTCAAGAGGAGGGATTCCAAACCCTTCATAAATTGAAGGAAAGACAAATAAATCCGCTCCAGAATACACTTCTGAGAGCATATCATCAGGAACATACCCCATATAATAGACATGCTCGGGAATGTGAATCTCACCGAATTGTTTTCCCACAATCACAAGAGGAAGAGGATTCTCCATTTGAGCATGCGCTGCAAATAATCTAGCTAAATTTTTATGAGCTTTCAAATTACCAACATAAAGGATATATCGCTTAGGTAAGCCTTGCATTTTTCTTCCATGAGGATGTAGGAGAGGACAACTCGGAACAATCCCTAAATGTTTTGGTTGAAAAAAACAATATCTTTCAATTTCTTGAGCAGAAAACTGGGAATCAGTCATCACATAATCTGATAAATATAAAGCAGCATTAAGAAAAATTTTCGCATAAAATTTTTTAGATAAAGAAAGTGTAGAAAAATACGCAAGGTGGAATACATCATGCACAGTCACAATTCTTTTTTTTGCTCGAATTGGGGAAAGCGGAATATTGAAATGAGGAGACCAAAAAGTATCACAACAAGGAATCTTTTGAGGCAACTCAATCTGTTCTCCTAATGAATAAATCCCACTTTTCATCATCACCTGATGAAACGGAAGGTTAAGAGGTTCATTCACAAGCAAAGTAAGACGAAATTGAGAGAGAGAAAAAAGAAGTGCTTTGATATGTGTTCCAATTCCAGATCCATGATAAAGGCGAGCATCAATGCATAAATGGGGCATACTTTGCTTCTTTTTGTGCCAAAAGATAATCGTTTCTTACCATTTCAGTGATCATATCTTCAAATGAAGTTAAGGGTTTCCATCCAAGTGTTTCATAGGCTTTCGAGGGATCTCCAAGCAAAGTCTCCACTTCAGCAGGACGGAAAAGCTTAGGATCTAATCTAATCAGAATTCTGCCTGGCTCTAAAGAACAGGAGAGTGAAGAATCAACGGATTCGATCACCCCTTTTTCATCCAGACCCTGTCCTTCAAAACGAAGCGTGATTCCAAGTTTTTCTGCCGCTATTTGTACAAATTCCCTTACCGAATGCTGAACTCCTGTGGCAACGACATAATCATCCGGAATCTCTTTTTGAAGAATGCGCCATTGCATTTCTACAAAATCCCGAGCATATCCCCAATCCCGCAAAGCATTAAGATTCCCTAGTTTTAGATCTTTTTGAAGTCCAAAACAGATCCGCCCAAGAGCTCGAGTGATTTTACGGGTGACGAATTGCTCACCTCTCCATGGAGATTCATGATTAAAAAGAATACCATTACATGCAAATAAACCATACGACTCACGATAATTCACAGTGATCCAATAGGCATATAATTTTGAAACAGCATAAGGTGAACGTGGATAAAAAGGAGTCGTCTCTTTTTGAGGGATTTCTCTTACTTTACCAAAAAGTTCTGATGTAGAAGCTTGATAAAAACGAGATTTCAATCCAAGAATACGGATCGCTTCAAGGATCCTTAATGTCCCCAAACCATTCACATTGGCAGAAAATTCAGGTTCCTCAAAGGAGACACTCACATCGCTTTGTGCTCCTAAGTGATAGATCTCATCAGGTTGTATTTCTTGTAAAAGACGGCATATGCTACCAGAATCCGTCAAATCACCTATATGCAAATACAATCCCTTCAAATCTTTTAAGCGTAAGGTATTATCTATGGAGCTATAACGATAAATGCCATGCACTTCATAACCTTTACCTAGGAGCAATTCTGCAAGATAGCTTCCATCTTGTCCCGTAATTCCTGTAATCAAAGCTCTTTTCATCCTTATGACCTAACACATTCGATCTGCTTGAGCCATGGTGAACCTTTCCTACTTTTCTTTTCAATACACTTGTCCATTGATGAGCATTGAGAGGGTCTAATGTAAATTAATTGACTTGTTAAAGATTCCTAAACTTAAAGAAAACAAAGCTTTAATTAGAAAATAGTATTTTCATTTTTCTCAAAAAAATTGGATGAAAACGATCCAACTCATCAACAATCCACTACGATCAAGATCATTAAGCATGATTTTTTTTTTCTTCTTTGATATAAGCCAACTATGTTGTTTTAAGCTTTCGATGTTTCTCTATGAACACAACGGTTTTGCTACCATGATTATTTTGAACGACACGTTATTTGAGAAAAAAACCCATCACAGATCAATATGATTCAAGTGAAATATAAAGATGAGCTTGTTGAGCTGCCTGAAAATAGTACTGCTCAAGATTTAGCAAAAAAATTTCATCAGACAGCCCCCGAACAAGCGCTTGCCGCCTCTATCAATGGTGTAACCGTTGATCTCTCTCACTCGCTTCAACATGGAGATGAGGTCATCTTATGGAATTTTTCTGATCCTATAGGTAAAGAAGTCTATTGGCATAGCTCAGCCCATATCCTTGCTCAAGCTGTTTTACGTCTCTATCCGGAAGCGAAACTCACGATTGGCCCCCCTATTGCAAATGGATTTTACTACGACTTTGCCAATCTTCATATCTCTGAAGATCAATTTGAGAAAATTGAAAAGGAGATGGAAAATATTCTCCAACAAAATTACATCACTCAACGTGAAGTGCTCCCAAATAAGGAGGCAGCTTTAAAAATATTTGGTAATAATAAATATAAAGTCGAACTTATTCAAGGATTTAAAGACTCTCAATTGACTCTCTATCGACAAGGCGAGTTTTATGATCTTTGTAGAGGACCTCATATTCCTTACCTTGGGAAGGTCAAAGCAGTGAAAATTCTTAAGAATTCTGGAGCTTATTGGCGTGGTGATTCCTCTCGTGAAATGCTTTGTCGTATCTATGGAATCACATTTCCGCATAAAAAGATGTTGAGGGAATATCTTCAAAAAATCGAAGAAGCAAAAAAACGCGATCACAAAATCCTTGGGCCCAAACTTGATCTTTTTTCACATAGAGAAGAAGCTCCAGGTATGCCACTGATTCACCCCAAAGGTCTCTTGATTTGGACTGCTCTACTCGATTACTGGAGAGAGCTTCATGAAAAAGCAGGTTATTTCGAAATCAAAACTCCCTTGATGATGAGTCAGGAACTTTGGGAACGTTCTGGTCATTGGCAAAACTATCGCCATAATATGTACACTTCGGCAGTAGAAGAACGCATTTTTGCGATTAAACCTATGAATTGTCCTGGTTGTATGCTCTACTATAAAACAGACATGCATAGTTATCGTGAGTTTCCTCTGAGAATTGCTGAAATTGGCCATGTGCATAGACATGAAGCATCAGGAGCGATTTCAGGACTCATGCGTGTCAGAAGCTTTCATCAAGACGATGCCCATATTTTTATGGAACCTCATCAAATTGAAAATGAAATCGTCAATCTCCTTCACCTAGTGGATCAAATCTACACGACTTTTGGCCTCAATTATCATCTTGAACTCTCTACACGCCCAACAGAAGGGACCATTGGAACAGATGAACAATGGGATCATGCGACTTTATCTTTACAACGTGCACTTGAAAAACATCAAAAAGCCTTTAAAGTGAACCCTGGAGACGGGGCCTTTTATGGTCCTAAAATTGACTTGCATATTTGCGATACTTTGGAGCGAACTTGGCAATGTGGGACGATTCAAGTAGACATGGCGTTACCAGAACGTTTTAATTTAGAGTATATCGACTCTCATGGGAATAGAAAACGTCCTATCATGATTCATCGTGCTCTTTACGGTTCTATTGAACGTTTCTTAGGAATTTTAATTGAACATTTTGCCGGGAAATTTCCTCTCTGGATGAGCCCAAGGCAAGTGCGGATCATTCCTGTTGCAGATCGTCATCTCGATTATGGCTTAATGTTAAAAAACCATTTTCTCGCAGCTGGTTTTCATTGCGAATTAGATAATTCTCATGAGTCTGTGAGCAAAAAAATACGCCTTGCACAAATTGAAAAAGTCAACTATATGCTCACGATAGGAGATCAAGAGATCTCTCATCAAACCATGACACTGCGTACACGTGATAATGTGATTCATGGTGAAATATCTTTAGAGAGGTTGTTAGAAGCAATGAATCAAGAAAAAGCCAACCGTGCTCTTCTTTCTCCTTGGAGACAAGAATGAAAACGATTGCCATCAGTAGCTTTAAAGGAGGAACAGCTAAAACTTCAACCACTTTA
The DNA here is from genome assembly GCA_041395025.1 of Chlamydiales bacterium. NCBI lineage: Bacteria > Pseudomonadati > Chlamydiota > Chlamydiia > Chlamydiales > Chlamydiales bacterium. The sequence continues at coordinate 773,593 of JAWLBH010000001.1, read as the reverse complement.
CACCTCGGAACAGCTCTTTCTCGTTACTATGATGCCTCTGTACTCCTTATTGATTTCGATGCACAAGCTAATCTAACAGCAGGTTTGGGCTTTGATCCCGATGAATTTGACAGCCTCTCAGCTACCCTACAAGGAGAAAAAGAGATTCAAGAGATTATCCAAAAAACAGAGGATCCTCATCTTCATTTGATTCCAGCGGATACTTGGTTAGAAAGAGTGGAAATGACGAGTCCGCTTGCTGGAGATCGTTATTCTCACGAACGTTTAAAATCTATCTTAACTGGTCTTTCCTATGATTATGTCCTTATCGATACCCCCCCTTCTCTTTGTTGGCTCACTGAATCTGCTTTAATTGCTGCAGACCATGTGTTAATCTCTGCAACTCCTGAATTTTACAGTATTAAAGGATTAGAACGGCTCTCTCAATTTATCCATTCGATTTCAGAGCGTCATCCTCTGCGTATTCTTGGCGTGGCAATTTCATTCTGGAATCCTCGTGGGAAAAATAACCAAGCATTCATTGATCTTATTGAGAAAACATTTCCAGGAAAATTATTGGATATAAAGATCCGGCGCGATATCGCTATTTCAGAAGCTTCTATTCATGGGAAAGCAGTTTTTAGTACTCATCCCACAAGTCGTGCTGTCGAAGATTATCTAGCTCTTACTGAAGAATTCTTAATTAGAATAGGCATGAAGGTGCCCATATAGTTTTTTATTGTGTAAAGCGGGTTGACAAATGGTAAAAATCACATCGATTTTAAATGAACGTTTTCGAAAGAAAAAGAAATTGAAAATGGCAGAGCTAGCTGAAAAAACAACAGAGGGCAATCTTACAGTATTTTCAGGAATTTTTGGCATTAAAAAATTGGCAGAAAAAGATTGCGAACTCCTCTCCACTCTTCTCCAAAAATTTTCTCATGATAAGAATGCCGATCTGTCAAAAGATTTAAAAAGACTGATCGCGATTACCTCTGAAGTGAAAGCGATCAACAATCAAGCAGCGATTTTACATGGTGAAAGGATTAAACAAGTCCAAACCATGCTTAAAGACTATCGTGATGGAGCTTTTACTGCTTGGCTCATCACAGCTTACGGTAATCGACAAACTCCTTATAATTTTTTGCAATACTACGAATTTCATTCAAAAATTCCTAAAACGCTTCATCCTCAAATTGATGCTATGCCTAGGCAAGCGGTTTATACATTAGCTAGTCGTCTAGGTTGTTTGACGAAAAAAGAAGAAATCGTGCGCAATTACAACGGGGAAAGTAAAGAAGAAGTCATCGCTTTGATCCGCTCAATCTTTCCACTCGATCAGAAAGATAGACGAAAAGAAAATGTCGGAGAGTCGACTCTCAAAACTCTACGCAACCTTGTGACACTTTTCAAAAATTCTCCAATAAAAATGACTCAAACACAAAAACATTCAATGTGTGAACTCATCGAACTATTGAGTTCTCTCGTTGAAACATGTGAAATAAAATAAGGAATTTCTCAATATGTCTGAACAAATACGAAAAAAAATGGTTTTTGATGAACAAATGATTCTGCTGTTTGAAGGGAATATGAGAAGAATTTTCTCCATGACAATTACTCCTTCCACTTACAGAGAAATTCAGAATAGTATTTTAAATTGCGTCAATCAAAACAAAGATCTTGGAAATTTTTTTTTTGAAACTCTTTTGACAGGACAGATCAAAGTTTCAATTCCCAATGAAAAACATTATGAAATTCTAGAAGATGTGATCAAACATTTTACTATTCCTGCTCGTCTTGCAAAAGAGGTTTATGAACGTGGAGAATTTGTCAATATTATTACTTCTGATGTGATCAAACAAGACCAAGCTCCTATCCTTTTAAATAGAGTCCGTAGAATTGATGGAAAAGAATTTGTATTCATGTCCAATGTCCAGAATACTGTTGAGCTTATCCAACATTTTGTTCATCGTCTATGTGAAATGAGCCATCAAGAAAAAAATAAAGAGATTTTATGCAAATATAAAAAAGAAATTGAAACGATTACTGAATCTCTAAAACAATGTACTTTATAAAAACAACGAAAGAAACCTAATTTAAAAAATAAATTTAAATTATACTTTTTCTACTATTCTATTCTTCAATAGTATATATTTTTTCGTAAATCATATGTGCCAAGTTCAGTTAGCTTTTGGGTTGCCATGCTATGATGATCCTAGGGTGAAAGAGACAACATATTCTCTTTCTTTTAGGATCACCATGATTGTTCTAGCTGTTATCTCAGTAATTGCTGGTATGGGACTATTTAAAATCCCTTTGGGAATGCCTGGAGAAATTTTATTGTCTATCACAGGTGGTCTATTATTCATTACAGGACTCTTGATAAAATGCGTCTCAACTAGAAAAAATCATCTCGAAAAGCTCGATTGTGAAAAAAAAACAAAATCTCTGAATAAGAATAGCGAAAGTCGAGAGAGAGAGTCCCATAATCAATCTTACTTATCCAATGTAGACATTTTCTCCCACTTAGTTTCGCTATCTGAAGATTTTCCTAATAAAATCTCTCTGATTGACTACGAATTGAATGAAAAAATATTGAACGATATGCATAAAACAGTAGAGGAGGGTTTTACTATTAAATCTTTGTTAAATAAGATCAATTCTCAGTTAGATCCATCTAATCCTCTTGATGTCCCGATCTTTATTTTATTAAAAAATCACTGGGTATTGGTTTACTTCGACAAAAAACATCGCTCTTTTGAATATTATGATAGCAAAGGAAAATACGGAAAATTTCATGAAATTATAGAGAGAGAACTCATCGGCTTTATGGACACTACTTTTAAAATATCATGTACTTTTACCCCTAAAATTACTTGGGAGTTACAGAAAGATGGATATCAATGTGGTCCATGGACACTATACTTCTTAGAACAAAAATTATCTAATTCCCAATTCGAGGTGAATGCATTACGCAGAAAAAATCAAGGTGAGATCTCCTCTTTGATTAGACAATATAGACAAAAGATAGAAGATGTATTAGCTCAAATCGAAGATAATAAAAACAAAACAATAGAGGATTACCAAAAAGTCTATGCAAGTGAAGAAGAAGGATACAAAGCATTTGAAAACAAGTGGCGAGAGCTCTCAAGGATAGAAGGGTATCGTCATCTAATTCATAATAAATTTCCAAATCCAAAATTCTCATCTACTTAAAAGATATACATCTCTATAGAAAAACCATTATTCTCTATTCCACCCCTAATTCTTTATTTTTGTATTTTCTTATAAGATCTCGATATTTAGCTGCTTCTTCAAAGCGAAACTTTTTCGTTGCTTGATGCATGAGTTTTTCATAATTCTGGATTTTCTTTTCAAGATCTTGAACATTAAAATAGCGTTTTTTCTTTTTATGCAAATCGTTTGAGGATTCTGCTTGTGATTTTGAGAGATCTTTAGGGAAACTCATTTCATTCGCAAAATTGCGTTTAATAGTTTGAGGAATAATGTCATGCGCTTGATTATATGCCATTTGACGCTTACGACGTTCCTGAGTAATTTCAAGGGTCTTTCTGATCGCTTCAGTTAATCTATCCGCATACATGATGACTCGTCCTTTTGCATTACGCGCAGCTCTTCCACAGGTCTGGATGAGCGCGGTTTGGCTACGTAAAAATCCTTGCTTGTCAGCATCAAGTATTGCTACAAGAGAAACCTCTGGAAGATCGAGTCCTTCTCGCAGGAGATTAATCCCGACCAGTACATCAAAAACACCTATGCGTAAATCATGCAAAATTTGGACACGTTCAAGGGTGTCAATCTCAGAATGGAGATATTTTGCTTTTACCTTTAGATTGAGGAGATATTTCGTGAGATCTTCAGAAAGACGTTTTGTCAATGTCGTCACGAGAATTCTTTCTCCTTTCTCTTGATGAAGACGAATCTCTTCCAAAATATCATCTACTTGTCCAGTGGCAGCTCTCACTTCAATTTCTGGATCTAAAAGGCCTGTAGGACGAATAATTTGTTCGCAACACTCTCCTCCAGCTTCATTAAGCTCCCACTCCCCTGGAGTCGCAGAAACATAAATCACTTGATTGATCCTTTCATAAGTTTCTTGAAATTTTAAAGGACGGTTATCATAAGCAGAGGGAAGGCGAAATCCAAAATCAATCAGAGTTTTTTTTCTGCTTCTATCTCCATGATACATCGCATGAAGTTGAGGGATCGTTTGGTGAGATTCATCGATAAACAAAAGATAATCATCTCCAAAGTAATCGAGTAAACAAGAGGGGGGATCCCCTGGATTTCTGCCTGAAAAATGGCGAGAGTAATTTTCTACCCCTTTGCAAAAACCTACTTCCTTAATCATCTCCAAATCATAGAGGGTACGCTGACGAATTCTTGCTTGTTCCACTACCTTCTCTTGCAATCCAAAGTAGGTGATTCTTTCCTGAAGTTCTTGCTGAATTGTTTCAACAGCACGTAAGCGCACAGCCTCCGGCATGACATAATGGGAACCAGGATAAATGGTCAAATTTTCCAATCTTTTCGATATTCTACCCGTTACAGGGTCTATCTCACTGATCTTCTCAAGAAGATCATCAAAAAATTCCATACGATAGGCACAGTTTTCCTCATAAGCCGGATAAATTTCTAATACGTCACCACGTAATCGAAAAATCCCACGAAAAAAATCGGTATCATTACGCTTATATTGCATCTCAACCAGTTGGATTAAAAGAGCATTTTGATTCCATTTTTCTCCTACTTGTAAATGCAGTTTCATCTCTGCATAATGTTCTGGCATCCCAAGACCATAGATACAAGAGACAGAAGCCACAATCAAAACATCTTTTCTTTCTAGCAATGAACGGGTCGCTGAAAGGCGCATCTTGTCAATCGTATCATTGATTGAAAGATCCTTTTCAATGTAAGTATCGGTACGGGGAAGATAAGCTTCAGGTTGATAATAATCATAATAAGAAACGAAATACTCGACAGCATTATCTGGAAAAAATTTTTTGAATTCCTGATATAGTTGAGCAGCAAGTGTTTTGTTATGAGCTAAAACTAAAGAGGGTTTTTGGACTTTTTCGATGATGTTAGCCATCGTATAAGTTTTCCCTGATCCAGTCACTCCTAAAAGGACTTGTGCAGGTTTTCCCTTTAAAACCCCTTCGGTCAGTTTGTGAATTGTATCTGGTTGATCACCACAAGGGAGAAAATCCTTTTTGAGTTTAAACATTCCTGGCAATTCTTGAAATTTTATTCCAGTACCCTTTCAATCCCATCGCACTTTGCATCTCTTTAAGGGTCTCTTTAGCTATCTCACGCATTTTTAAGGTTCCTTGATAGATAATCTTTTCTACGATCCCTTTTTGATTTTCATAGACTTCGCGTCTTGCACGTATTGGAGAGAGAAGTCTGTCTAGTTCTTCCATAAGACGCTCTTTAATTTCAAGATCACCAATTTTGCCAGCTCGATAACGCGCTTTAAAATCACTGACTTCATCTTTATGGGGATTAAATGCATCATGAAATAGAAACAGGGGATTCCCTTCGACTTTACCAGCAATGTGTGTGTGAATTCGATTCGTATCAGTAAAGATGTTACGTACTTTTTTCTCAATTTCTAAACGAGAATCAGAAAGAAAAATCGCATTCCCAGCTGATTTACTCATTTTGCCCTTGCCATCAGTTCCAATGAGAGTAGAAGTTTCACTGAGAAGGACTTCAGGCTGCGGAAAGACTTCACCATAATAATTATTAAAACGCCGAGCTATATCTCGCGCCAATTCAATATGGGCTTCATTATCTTTCCCGACAGGCACAAGATGAGCACGTGGGAGTAAAATATCCGCGCTTTGTAAAATGGGATAACCAATTAATCCAAAAGAGATCCTTTCATCAGGAATATCTGCATGACGTGCCATCTCCTTTATGCTCGGTAACCCTGTCAGTCGATTCAAAGAAACGAGCATCTCAAAAATGAGATTCATCTCATACACTTCAGGAATAGCCGACTGAAGATAAATCGTCGATTTCTCAGGATCAATCCCACAACTTAACCAATCAAGGACCACTTCTCGAATGTCAGATCTCATTTTTATAATATCGTTTTTGAGTGGCTTCGTTGTTAAGGTATGTAGATCAGCAATTAAAAAATAACAGTCATACTTCTCCTGCAAAGCTAACCGATTCTGAATAGAACCAACCCAGTGCCCTAAATGGAGTTTTCCAGTTGGACGATCTCCTGTGACAATCCGTTTTTTCATGAAAAAATCTCGACTGATAATAAGAAAATCGCTAGGAAAATTGTCACTGTGAGCAGTTTTTTCCCACCAAAAACTTTAAATTTGAATTCTAAAAATTTTTCATCATTTCTATAACGCTGAAACCATGCCATGAGAATGGGAAGAATTCCAAGAAGAATGATGACAAAAAACCCCGCATAATTTAGTGCAGCAATAAAGCCTTGAGGATAAAAAAAGGTAAATAGAAGCGGAGGAACAAAGGTAAGAAGAATTAAACATAATTTTCCTATATGCGTCTTTTTAATTTTTAAGCCATCGGCTAAAAAATCCAAAAGACTCAGACCCACTCCAAGAAGAGAAGTGATGATCGCAAAAAAAGCAAATGCATGGACAAATAGACTAAAAAATGGATGATGTACCACCAATTCTAATAATAATGAAACCGGCATCTCTTTCTGAGCTGCCCCCAACAAACCATTTTCCCCTTCTACAGGAATCAAACCCATCACAAGAAATTGCCAAATTAAATAAACAATAAAAGCGATCAAACTCCCAATGAAAATAGACCATTTCAGACGTTTACTATCATGCTCTAAATAGGTGGTCAAAGTGGGAAGAATGATGTGATACCCAAAAGTGGTCACTAAGACAGAAATAGAAGGGAGAAGGAAATTCCAGTTGATATGATTTAACATCTTTAAATCAATGTATTTCCATCCAAAACTGATCAAACCAAGATAGGTAATCATTAAAACTGCCATTAAAATTCGATTTAGAATATCGACGACTTCTGTACCAAAGTAGAGGAAAATGCCAAAAATACAAAATATTGCGACAGGCCAAATATAATGGGGCAGTTCAATGAAGAAGCTCTCTTGGAAAAGGGTAGAAATAATCTGGCTACATCCTACCATATAAGCTGCAGTAAGAGAATAAAGTAGTAATAGATAAGTCATCCAAGCGAGGATTTCACCCGGCTTGCCTAGAGTTTGATGAGCCATTGAAATAAGATTACTTTCTCCTTTTAAAGATAAATTGACCTCAAGCAGATAGAATGCCGTTAACATCATAAAAAGCCAAATGAGAGTCATAATCACCAAAGAAGGCACAAAACCCGCTAAACCCGTAGTGATAGGTAAAGCCAGCATTCCTGCTCCAATCGTCGTCCCCGCAACAAGAAAAATCGCCCCCATCATACGGTTATTTTTAGTGATCATCGTAGACCTCAATAGAATCAGAAACAGAAGAGGAGGTCATTTGAGTAAATAATTGAATAAAAAAAATACTCATTCCAATCAACATGATCAATCCAAGCAGCAACCGCCCCAACGGGAGGATATGAACCATATTTTTTCTCCATCTATAACGTAAGACCCAGACCATGATTACGGGTAAAAAACCAAAAAGAATGACGGCAGAAAATCCACCTCCAAAATTGAGAGCTTTGATAAAAATTCCTGGATAAGCATAAGCCAAAATGAAAGGAGGAATGAGGGTAAGCAAAACTAGAGCACACCGTCCTAAACCCACCTTTGGAATTTTTAGACCATCTGCTAAAAAATCGACCAAACTTAAAGACTGAGCAAGAAAAGAGGTAATGATGGCAAATAAGGCAAATCCCTGTGCAATATAATTTATCCAGGATATTCCAACAACAGCACGTAAAGTTTGAGTGGCTGCCTCTCCTTGATTTAAAGCATGGAGCCATCCTGTACGTCCTTCTAAAGGCACAATTCCTAGCATGACAGTTTCCCATAAAAGATAAATGATTAAAGGAATTGCACTCCCAACTAATACCGTGATTCTCAGTCGTTTTCGATCTCCTTTCATGTAAATCGCAAGAGAAGGAATCATGTTATGAAAACCAAAAGAAATAATTAAAACAGGAAGAGAAGGCAAGGCATATTTCCACTGTTTTAAAGATAAATAATCTGGATGAATGTAAAAACTGCCAAAGAGAATCAAAATCAAATAAGTCAGAATAAGACCGATCATCAAAAATCGATTAAAATAATCCACACGACGTGCCCCACTATATAAGACAAGAGTAAAAATAATAGTTAATAGACACCCACCTCCCCAAACTGGGAGATTAAGATTGAAAAAATCGATTGTCAATCCGTGTAAAATCGAACCACTTGCTGCAATATAGGCAATACTTAAGGAATAGAAAAGAAAAAGAAAGAGAACCCAGCAGAGGATTTTACCGACCTTACCTAAAGTTCTTTCTGCGATGGAAATTAAGCTGCAGTCATAACCAACCGCGAGATTAGCTTCTAAAAGAAGAAAACCGGTGGCGGTCATGAAAAGCCAAGCTAAAAGAAAAAGTAAAATCGAGGGAACAAAACCCGCAATCCCTGTAATCACAGGAATAGCCAACATTCCTGCTCCAATACAACTACCAGAAATCAGAAGAATACCTCCAAAAACACTGCCTTCTTGAATATGGAAATTCGCTAATTTAACCATCTGTAATCCTTTAAAAATATGAGAAGAAAATAGAAAAGATTTTAAGAAGAAATCCGCCAAAAAAAGCGGATGACATAGGCATTGGTTTTCATGAAATTTATAATATCGAGATGAGATTTTTCCTTCTACCAAAAATCTTGATCTCTATCGATGGAAATCAAAAATGAGTGGCTACGACTTTTGGAAATAGATCTTTTAAAAGAGCATTGAGGATTTACCATATAGATCTTTAGTAAATAATTCTAAAATCTTCAAATTTTTTTACTGCTTCTTTATAACTCGTTTCTATGGATTTAATTTGAGGGGCGCCCTTATGTTGTTTCAAATCTTGAAGAAATAATTCCAACGACTTCTGAGACCCCTGAGCACAAATTTCTACTGTGCCATCCGAAAGATTTCTCGTTATGCCTCTTAAAAGATATTTCTCAGCATAATGTAAAATTAACCTACGAAATCCAACACCTTGTACCCTGCCATGAACAATGCTATGTAATTCTTTCATTGGTCAAACAAGCAAATTAACTTATATGCCTCATCTAAAGATGAAGCTTGACTCACTGCCTTGCGCAAATAGCGAACATTAGGCGCATCTTTAAGATACCAACCAGAGATCTTTCGAATGGTAATAAGAGCATTTCGTGGATCTTTATGCTCTCGTAAGTAATGGATATGGTCCAAAAGCGCTTGTCGATAATCTAGATAGGAGCGGTCAATAGGGGGATCACCTTTGATTAAATGACGAATATCTTCTACAATCCATGGTTGTCCCATGGTTCCTCGGGAAACTAAAATCCCATCACAATGAGTTTCTTTTAACATGCGTATAGCTGCATCCGCATTAAATATATCCCCATTACCGATCACCTTGATCTTTTTAGCTACTGCCTTCGATGATTTGATATGAGTCCAATTTGCTCCTCCTCGATAGGCTTGAGCTCGAGTTCGTCCATGGATAAAAATTGCGCGAGCTCCTGCCTCTTCAACAATTTGAGTGATGAGAGGAGCATTAATGCTTTTCTCGTCCCAACCCGCTCTTATCTTGACTGTAACAGGAATTTTTACAGCTGCTACCATATGAGAAATCGCTTCCCCAATCCGCTCTGGATCTTTGAGCATTGCAGAACCACTACCATCTTTTGTCACCTTGTCAACAGGACAACCGCAGTTCAGATCCACAACATCAAATCCTAAATCTTCAATAATTTTAGCACATAGTCCTGCCAATTTTGGTTGACTCCCACAAATTTGTCCTCCAATCGGACGCATAGACTCATTGTAGTTCAACATTTGATAAGTATTTGGACAATTACGTAACATGGGTTCCATTTTTACCATCTCGCAAAACATCAATCCTGGGCGATAGCGAGCAGACATCTGACGAAAAGAATAATCTGAACAACCTGCCAACGGAGCATAAGTAATTTGAGGGAAAGGAGTGATCTCTTGCATAAGGACATTATCGAAGTATTTTAAATACTATCGCCTCTATAATTTGAAGCACAAAAAAAGCAATCATTGGGCTAATATCAAGTGGACCAAAGGGTGGAAGAATTTTCCGAAAAACATTTAGATAAGGATCGGTATAAAAAGCAATAAAATACATAAATCGATTTTGAGATAAGTTAGGAAACCACGAGCCAAAAACCCGTATCAATAGCATGAACGTATAAGAGGTAAAAAGAATATTTAAAGTATATAAAAGCATTTTTAATTACAAAAAAAGCATCATTTTACATAAATTTTCTTATTCTTTTCCAGTTGAATCATCCGACTCATTAGTTTATAATTTTTACAAAAACAATACAATTTATTTGACTTAGTATGGGTTCTTTTTTTCCTTCTGCGCCTATCTATTTTGGCATCGATCTCCATAAGGAGACGGTTCGTCTTGCAAAGTTAAAGAAAAAAAAAGCCGCATGGGAATTGATGAGTCTCACCACTCATCAATATTCCGAAGATTTTATTTCTCTTTTGGATGAAGGTACGACTATTTCTCTTCTTCCTTCAAAAGGAGTCCTTGTGCGTGGTTCTGAGATCCAAGTAGAGAAAGATAAAGATATTCAAGCAGCGATTCCTTTCCAACTAGAACCTCTTTTACCTTACTCTATCGATCAAGCTATCATTCGATTTCAAAAGATAAAAAAGAAATCTCATGCCACCCTTTTGACTCATTTTTCTGTGCGAAAAGACCATCTTGAAGAACATCTAAAAGCTCTTCACACAAAAAATATCGTACCACAAGTCGTCACTTGCGTGCCTTATGCACTCGCTGCTTTAACAAGACTTTTTACAGAAAGTAGTGCAATCAATTTTCTTGTTTATGAAGGAGAAGAAGAAACAACATGTATCTTAGTAGATCAAGGAAAACTTTTAGCTGCTCGTGCTTTCAAAAAAACTCAGCATCTTGGGAATGAGGTTCAGAAGACAGTGTTAAGTTTTGCTTCATCACATAAAACGAAAAAAATCGATACCATTTTTTTATTGGGTAGACATCCTGAGCAAATTGAAGCGGCTACAGGGAAAATGGTCAAATGCCCCTCTCTCTTAGCTTCAAATGTATCAAATGAAGATTTAAGAGAATATGGGCTTGCTATTGGGGGAGCGATTGCGGGCTATGAAATCAATTTCATCGAGGAAAAGCGCTCTTACCCCTACCAATGGTCACGTTTTAAGAAACCACTGATCACTTCTATCACCCTATTAGGGATTCTGCTAGGAACTCTACTGAGTTTTGCCAAAATCTCTCTGAATCAAGAAAAAAAACGAATAGAAGAGAGTGTTGTATCTTTACTCCAAGCTGAAGGAAAAAATATTCTAACAGAACAACTATTAGACGCTGATGACTATTTATTCACCCTCGAAAAAATAGAAAAAACCATCAACTCTCGTCCTAACACCTATCCCATGCTTCCAAACATTCCTAATGTAAGCGAATTATTAGCTTGGCTTGCTAAACAACCCTCAATCGCAATAGATTCTATCCAATATTCTATGATCAAACGTCCTGATTTTTCTCGAAAAGATGAGCGATATAAAGTCAGGGTGGAAATAGAATTTTTCTCGAAAAGTACTGAAACCACTGATGCTTTTCACAATGCTCTTCTCTCTGCTCAAAATGTTATTGACCCCAAAGAAGCTGTGGAATGGTCTAATTCCAAAGGAAAGTACAAGACTAGTTTTTATTTAAAAGACAAAACTCAATATAACTCATGAAAAAACTGCATCACGCAATCTCTCCCTTTCGGTTTCTTTTTTATCTCCTTCTATCGGTGGTCTTGACGCTTTTTGTTATTGGTTATTCTTATATAAAAGAGAAAAAAAAATGGAGTTTAGTTGCAAAGAGAATACAAACTATCCAATCTTTATCTATAGAGAAAAGAGACAAACAGTCTATTAACAATGCAGTTCGAAAAAAGTATAGCCATACTGATCATAACTACTTGAGCAATCACCTAGAGTCGATAGATTTTCTCAAAAAAGAGCGTCTAGCACTGATAAATCTTCTCAAAAATCCCTCTTTTACAGGAAATAAAATGGCAGAAAAACGCTATGCTTTTTTAATGGGAGAAGCCAACTGTTTACGTTTCGTTGAGAAATCCCCCCATTCAGGTGATCATATGCAAGAAACAACATTGATGCAAGCTCACACTGTAGAAGTCGATATTGAGGATCTTCACAATATTCTAGTCTGTTTAGAGGGCGATCAAAGAGAAAAACCACAAATTATTATTACAGACTTTGAATTAAATAAGAAAACTCAATTGGAGGGGAATCAGATTTTTGAACTTAACTTAAAACTATTAAAAAGGGAGTTTTTTGAATGAATCAATACATCTTTGTATTTCTCTTGTCTACCCTTTTTCTTTTTAATGGCTGTCTACTCCCTTTTAAAAAGGAGTTCGAACCTGAGATGATCACCAGTATGAATATTATTGATCGAAATGGGATGTCTGAAACAATTAGTTCGAAAGATCGCTTAAGTACATTTGATAAAACAAATTTTCTTACCCCTCAGCCTTATCAAAAAGTACTTCGTGTCTATGGAAGAAAAAAGAATGGAAATATTCATTCTTATCTTACTAGCTACCATCCTAATGGACAACCTAAACAATATCTTGAAGCAATCAATAATCGAGCTTATGGAAGCTATCAAGAATGGTTTCCTAATGGTCAAATGAAAATTGATGCCAAGGTGATTGGTGGAATCGCTGATCTCGATACCAGTGCTGAACAAAGTTGGTTATTTGAAGGGTTAAATCGCGTATGGAATGAAGAAGGGATTTTAATCGCTCAAATTCCCTATAACAAAGGAGAATTAGAAGGAGAGGTTATTTACTATCATGACAACAGCTTAGTTTGGAAAATTACCCCTTATGACAAAGGATTTTTACAAGGGACCCAAAAGATTTATCTTGATAATGGTAGGCTTTTTCAAACTATTGATTACAACCACGGAGAAAAAGAAGGGGAAGCGATTCGTTACTGGAATAATGGGGAACAGGCCTATCATGAACAGTATAAAAAAGATTTGCTGATGGAAGGAGATTATTTAAATCCATGTGGCAGCAAAATTTCTGAAATTAGAAAAGGTGAAGGATGGCGGGCAGTTTTTGGAAAAGAAAGTTTACAAGAATTGCAAGAATTTCAAAATGGAATTCAAGAGGGTGCTATTCATGTGTTTGATGAAGAAGAAAAACTGATCCGGATTTACCATCTAGAAAATGGACTCAAGCAGGGAGAAGAGGTAGACTACTTCCCTAATACTAACCAAACCAAATTGTTGCTAACCTGGCATTGCGGAGTCCTTCAAGGTCCCGTCAAAACATGGTATGAGAATGGGCAAAATGAAAGCCAACGTGAAATGAGTGGAAACAGAAAAAATGGCCTGCTTACAGCTTGGTACCGCAATGGGAATCTCATGCTTGTTGAAGAATACAGCAATGACAAACTTATAAAAGGAGAATACTATCGTCTAGGAGAGAATATCCCTCTTTCTAAGGTCGAAAAAGGTCATGGGACTGCAACTCTTTTTAATCCGGAGGGAATATTTTTAAACAAGATTGATTACCAAGATGGAATCCCTGTTAATTAAAAATTCTCTACGTAAATTCTTAAAAACCATACGAAAAACGCTACCTCCTCAAAGGCAGGAGGAAGCTGCTCAAGCTCTAAAAGATCATCTACTTCCTCTACTCACCCCTTATCATTCGGTACTATCTTTCTGGAGTCTTTGCTCTGAAATTAATACCTCACACATAAATCAGTGTTTAGCAGTCAATGGTCAACTCTTATTACCCAAAGTTGAAGATCAATCTCTTACAATATATAGAATAGAAGATATTGAACAGCAATTATATAGGGGAAAATTTGGGATTCATGAACCTATCCCTGAGAAATGTGAACAAGTCAAAGAGGTAGAAATTGCATTAATCCCGGCTTTGGGTTTTGATTTTCAAAATAATAGAATTGGTTATGGGAAAGGATACTATGACCGTTTCCTTAGTTCTATGAATTGCCTATCTATTGGAGTGGGTTTTAAAGAACAAATGATTCCTTCAATCCCTATTGAAAACCAAGATATTCCTCTAAGTCAGATAGAACTTTTCTAATCAAACCCCTCAGTGAAACACTTCTTTTAATTAAAAGAAATTTCTTTATTCATTCGATTTGAAAATAGATTTTTTATTACCAGAGAAATCGATCTACTATATATCTCGTACCTTTGGTATCATTCAGTAAAAATAGGAACAGATGATTGATTCTATTATCATGGAGATGAACTATGGATTCTTCTGAGCGTAAAAAGGCACTCGAATCAGCAGTAGCATATATAGAAAAACAGTTTGGTGAAGGTTCGATTATGACCCTTGGCAAACACTCAACAAAAAAAACCATTTCTTGTATCCGCACAGGGGCTTTAACTCTCGATATTGCTTTAGGAATTGGGGGGGTTCCACGAGGAAGAATCATTGAAATTTATGGACCAGAATCTTCAGGAAAATCCACACTTGCAACTCATATTGTTGCGAATGCACAAAAAAATGGTGGTTTGTGTGCCTATATTGATGCCGAACATGCTCTTGACCCTTCCTATGCTACAAGAATTGGTGTCAATGTCAATGAACTGATGATTTCTCAACCAGACTGTGGAGAAGATGCCTTAAACATTGCTGAAATGCTAGCTCGATCAGGGGCAGTCGATTTGATTGTGATTGACTCTGTAGCTGCCTTAGTACCCAAAAGTGAACTTGAGGGAGAAATGGGCGATTCTCATATTGGATTACAAGCGCGTATGATGTCTCAAGCCCTAAGAAAATTAACAGCCACTCTTTCCAGATCGAATACATGTGCAATATTCATCAATCAAATCCGAGAAAAAATTGGAGTGATGTTTGGGAATCCTGAAACCACCACTGGAGGACGTGCCCTGAAATTTTACTCCTCTATGCGACTAGAGATTCGTCGTATTGGGGGGATCAAAGGAAGTGAAACTAGTGGAGGAAATGATATTGGAAATCGAGCTAGAATCAAAGTTGCTAAGAATAAATTAGCTCCTCCTTTCCGCGTCGCTGAATTTGATATTCTTTTTAATGAAGGCATTTCTTCCGAAGGGAGTGTGCTTGATTTAGGAGTGGAAAAAGGCATCGTAGAAAAGAAAGGGGCATGGTATAGCTATGGAAATCGCCGCCTTGGCCAAGGACGTGAGGCTGCACGCGATGAATTCAAGAAAAATCCTGCACTGTGTCAAGAAATTGAAGACAAAGTCCTCCTTGCTTATGGCATGAGCTTCAATCAAGATTCAGCAAAAGTAGGAGAAGATTTAAATCGAAAAAAAGAAGCAGCGGGTGTTGTAGCTAATTGATTTTCAATTAATGCACTTAGAGATAAAAGTTTAGATGTGTTAAAAGTGAGCTTCTGCAATACCTCTTGAAAATGAGAAAGCTCATCAGTCAGCAGGTAAGCTGCTTTTTCAAAACCAATCAAGCTGGGGATTTTTTTATTTTCTTTATCCTCAAAAAGATCGACAAAATCATCGCTGATTTGAAATGCACGTCCAAAATGACACGCAGCTTGTTTTACCCATTTTAGAAGAGATAGATCACCTCCTCCAAAAATCCAACCTAATACAAACGCAATTTCGAAAAGAGTTCCTGTTTTTTTATCAATCACATCCAAAATAACTGCTTCAGTCCATTGAGAAGGAAATAAGTCAGCATACTGTCCACCAGTTGCCCCTAAAATCCCTGTATTAAAAGCGACGTTTTCAATAGCAATAGAAATTAAAGAGGGATTGTTTAGTTTCTCCCCATTCAGACGAATCCGGTCATATCCAGCAGAAATGAGACTATAGGTAGCTAGAATAGCTGTGCTTTCTCCATAAACTTTGTGGAGAGAAGGTAACTCACGACGCTGATCATCATTATCCATGCATGGAAGATCGTCTGCGATCAAAGAGGCAGTATGAAAATATTCTACAGCTAAAGCAGAATCTGTGACATCAATCTTACAGTCAATCATCTCTGAGATCATGTGAACAATGGCTGGACGTAAACGCTTTCCACCATTTTTAAAGGCATATTCGATCGCATCTCTGAGAATAGTTTTAGGACCAAAAGAATTAATGCTTTTATAGAGATTGCCATCAATCTGCTCTTGATAATCTGCTAGAATATTCATACTCTTCTTCATGAGAATGAATTTTATCATTTTTAGAGTGTTTTGACGATACAATTTTCAGGAAATTCTACTAGATAAAAATGTGGATGGATGGAAAATGCTTTTCGGCTCTATTAATACCCCTGGTCTTGTCACTGCATTACAACCAGTTTGAGATCCATCTCCCAAAATAGCACCTAATTTTCTCAGTCCACTATCCACTTTTTTCTCTCCATCTTTAATAAAGATATTTTTTTTATCAAAACGAAGATTAGCCAATTTAGTTCCTGCTCCGAGATTGACTCTATTACCTAGGATAGAATCTCCCACATAAGCAAAATGGCCTGCTTTAGCTCCATTCAAAAAAATAGAATGTTTTACTTCAGTCCCATGACCAATGAGACAATCATTGCCAGTAATGACTCCTCCACGGAGATAAGCACCGTGGCGAATCACACAATTTTCCCCAATAATACATGGACCTTTAATATAGGCGCCAGATTCAACAATCGTGCCCTTGCCGATTACAATCTGTTCAGGATCAGGTAAAAATACTCCAGGTTCTACCACTCCTGAGATTTTACCTAAACAATAAGAGAGAAGATAATCAGAAATTCTTGTGATAGCCATCCAAACAGGTGTTTTATGATGGAATAGTAGGGGGTGGGCAAAATCAGAAAGATTGAAGAAACTGGGAGAGGAGTAGAAAGACATGAGCTTAATTTATATAAATATTCACAAATTGTAGAAAAGAAGAATCTATATCTAATTTACTCTTCTTCTTAGAAGATAGTGGAATTGTTTATTCATGCTCTTGGATGCTAGAGAGATCTTTTGTGTCGATAAGCTGTTTATGTCTTGTATATATCCTCTGACTTATCGACATCAAGAGAATATGAACAAGGCTATTAACAAAGGATTTGATAATGTATGAACAAAATATTTCTTAAGGAAAGAGAAGAAATCTGGGTGAGAGGATTTGAACCTCTGCCCCCTTGCACCCCATGCAAGTGCGCTACCAAGCTGCGCTACACCCAGGAGGATTATATAGCAGTAAGCCCTTCAAACTTAAAGTCACTGTTTTGAAATTCCTTGACTCCTATACGGGCACAGGCTTCAATAATATTTTCTAATGGATCTCCAGAATCAACGTCAGCTGCCTCTAAATTGACAGCAATAACTGCTGTAAAAGTCGTTCCATTACGAACTCCTTTAACTTTAAAATTGGCAAAAATCCCCTCTTTTGTTTTAGAGATATTTTTAAATCGAACAAGATTATTCTCTTTTAGATTTTCCATGGGAATAATTTACCATTTTGACTTATAGCTGACAATAGGATAGGGTATTTTTTATGAAAGCTCCGCCACAAATGGAAATCAGTTGGATAGAAGCTCTACAAGAGGAATGGAAAAAAGAATATATGAAAGAGCTTGCAGATTTTCTTGCTCTAGAAAGAGCCTCCGGAGTTTCAGTCTATCCTGAACCTAAAAATGTTTTTAAAGCTTTTTCCTACACTCCTTTTGAAAAGGTGCAGGTCGTAATTGTTGGACAAGATCCCTATCATGGTCCTGGTCAAGCCCATGGGTTAAGTTTTAGTGTCCCTGATCAAACTCCTATTCCTCCTTCTTTAAAAAATATCTTTAAGGAAATGCAAGGAGATCTTGGTATCCTGCCTCCCAATCATGGAAATTTGACTAGATGGGCGAAGCAGGGTATTTTACTGTTAAATACCATCCTAACCGTACGTGCCCACCAGCCCCATTCTCATCATGGAAAAAATTGGGAAAAATTTACCGATGCTGTGATACAAAAACTCAGTGATCGGTCAGATTCTGTGATCTTTGTCTTATGGGGACGATCAGCTCAAACCAAGTGCCAGAAACTGGCAGCCCATCATTATATTTTAACAGCCTCTCATCCTTCTCCTTATTCAGCAGATAGAGGATTTTTTGGATGTCGCCACTTTTCAAAAATTAACGAACTGCTTAAAAAACAAAATAAACCCCCTATTAATTGGTCATTGTTATGAATCAAGAGATTTCCCCTCTTTCTGGCAGATTAACTTCTAAACCTTGCGCTTCGATAGGCAAAACAAATATCGATAAGGCAGAAGAGCTCGAAGCTTCACAAGCTTCAAGAGAATTGGAAGCATTTAAACTAGAAATAGAAAAACATGATCATGCCTTTTCTCTAGTTAACGAAATTCGTCAATCTCTTGAAAAGGCACTGAAAAATCTTTCAGGTGACTAGACTTCTTGGATTGTGTAATAGTTTGTCCAGCGTTAATGTGATTTTTTCGAGAGCTTTTGCACGATGAGAAATTTGATTCTTTAACACTTCTCCCAACTCAGCAAATGTTTGATGATAGTCGTGTTTGATAAAAACAGGATCATACCCAAATCCATTCCCTCCTCTTGCTTGTTTAGCAATCATCCCCTCACAGTATCCCGTTTCCACTTTGCAAAAATCTCTATCCGGAGAGACTAGAACGATACAACACTCAAAATAAGCAAACCGATCTTCTCCATCTAATCGTTCCATCTCTTTTAAAAGCTTATTGCAATTTTCCTTATCACTTCCTCCCTCCCTTGAGTAGCGAGATGAATAAATCCCTGGCATTCCTCCAAGGGTAGGGACGATGAGTCCTGAATCATCAGCAAGTGCCCATTTTCCCAACTTTTTTGCTACATCTTCTCCCTTTAAATAGGCATTCTCTTCAAAAGTCTTCCCTGTTTCGGGAGGAGAGTGGTAATCAGAAAAATCTAAAACAGAATAGATATCCAATCCTTGCAGAGATTTTAAGAAAGCTCGAATTTCTCGGATCTTATGTCCATTTCGTGTCGCTAGAACTAAATCCACTGTTATCCCAAATAACTTTTAATGTCTTTGATTGTATATTTTTTGCCTTGAAAAGCAAATACTTCCCCTTTTTTATGACCCATCATAGTTTGGGCAAACTTTGATTGAAAAGAGAGAATATTTTCCTCTACATTTGCTTCCCAGGGTCCAAGAAGAGTATAGATAATTTTTTTTCCCTGCGCATCTATTAAACTCACCACAGCTCCGACATTCACAACATCATGAGTAATATCTTCTTTCGTTAACAAACGCGCTTTGTTGACCTGTTGTGAGAGCTTTTTTAGTTCAGCTTGTAAACGAGAACGTCTTTCTAAAGCAAATTTATACTCAGAATTTTCACGTAAATCTCCTAATGCACGAGCAGCTTCAATTTCTCTAGCATTGTCAATCGTTTCTACTCCAATTTCACGGATTCTTTGCTGAGTCTTTTGATAACCCTCTTGGGTTGTCCAGATCACATCTAGATCTTTTTCTTGAGTCTTTTTCTCTTTAGCTAATTCCGGATGGACGACTTCTGCCAGATTTTGTAAGATTCGAAGATCATGCTTCGTAAAACTATGACATTTGCTAGCTAGCAATAGAAATTCTCTCAAATACTCTAAGCTTGCTCCTACGAGCATCTTGCGGATCAATGCGTAACGTTTTTTCACTATTGTCTGATACATCTTTTTTGCAAGATCTTTGTAATTTGGTTGATCTTCAATGAAATGTAGGAGGATGAGGAAAGCTTCCAAAAATTGGAATTGGCTCTCTTGTTGATCATCAAGTACATTATCTCCAGAAGCAATTTTTTGAAAATACCAAAAAAATGGTTCTGGATAGAGAGTCATTTTGTGGAGTAACTGATAAATTTTTTCTTTTAATAACTCTTTTGTTTCAGGAGAAGCGTACAATTCTTTAAATATATAATCTCGAATAGGGGCTGGAAGTGCAACAAAAAACAGGTCAAAAAAAATGCAATTCCAATCCTGGCGATGGGTACGGATGATGGTCAAAGTACGTTTTTTAAAAGCATTAATTTCAATAAGCGGCAAAATAGATACAATATTCTCCATCTCTTCCATTAACTTGGCAGATTGACCAGAAAATTCATCTGGAAATATATCTTCTAGAAGATAGGTGGTTTGAATTTTCCTAATCATCGTTCGCTCAGGAAAATTCGAATCATCTTCAAGAGCTTTTAAGAGAATAGTTTTCACTTGTTGTTTGAGATCCAGGTTTTTTAAAATCTCAGAAAAATCACGAGTTAAGTTATAAATAATGAGAATAAGATGATCGATGTCTGATGTCTTTTGCAAAGACTCTTTAAAATGAACCTCATGCGGCATCGCTTTGCTTCTCAGGACAAACGGGGCTTTTGTAGATTTGGGAAATTCAATTTCTGTATCTTTCTTCACCTTGCCTCTGGCATAATTCCACCATTTTTGCCAGTCTTTTTCTAGGATGACAAGTTCGCATAGCTCTTCTTTTATTTCTTGAGCTGTCTTGGGTCCTAAATCTCTTAAAAGCAGCTTAATTAAAGAGATTGGATCTTTTTTTCCTTCTTTTTCCAAGCCATCTGGATTACTGAAACGGCGACAGAGAAAGTGGTCAGCCTCTAGAGGGATAAGATGTTTAAAAGCATTTTCAAAAGAGAGATCCTTCAAAGCTCTAATTCCCTCAAACTCTAAAATAACATGTTCACGGAGAAAGGAAATCTCCATCACCTCTCCCACACCCCATCCTCCTGTGTGGAAGACAAAATTGCCTTTCTTCATATGAGTCAGCAACTCGTAATTTGAAATAGCTCCTTGGAAAGCATCTCGAGTCAATAAACCGACGATACGGAGCTTACTGTTAAAATCCTTATCTTTTCCATAATGATACTTTAGAAAATCAGTCGCTAAATCCGCAAGAAGAGGAGAATGAGTCGTCTGCAGGTCAATCATCAAGCGAAGAGTCTCATATGCGTGATCTGATGAGTGCACCTTTTTCCATAAAGGCAGAATGGTTTCAGCTAATTGACCAAAGGTTTTGGAAAAAGAGGAATGTTTAATTAATCTGAGAATTTTATTTAATTCTTCAATATCTACCTCATGAGCCATGCAGTACTCTTCCCAGAGACGTAAGAAATTTGCTAGTTCATCATTTTCAATCAGAAGATTAAAATCCTCTAAATAACTCATTTTCATGCCACTAATTTAGTTTTCCATAAAATTTACATTCATGAGGAAAAATAATCAATAAAAAATTGATAGATGTTTTTTTATCTAAATTGTCTTTTAAAGATTAAAAATTTATTTTTATTGGATATTAAATATATAATAAATTTTTAAGGAGTAAGGTATGTCTGATAGTGAAGAAGAGGTACGCGAAGCATTAGAAGAAGTTTTAGCTATGTATGGGATTCATCTCGATATACAACCTCCATCTGATGAGGAAGCACGTGAGGAGAGGTTAGGAGATTATTCTGAAATCATTAGTAAAACACAGCAACGTTTGGATGATTTGAATGAAAAAGCGGAAGAGATTTATAAGCGTACGGGGATGAATCGTGAGCAGCTAGAAAGTTATGCTGCCAATCCTCATAATTTTACTCCAGAAGAGTGGCAAGCTCTGCAAAAAGTTAAAGCTGCTTGTCAGAAATACAAAAGGGCTGCTCAGTCTATTATTGGAGATGAGCAATTCAAAGAAAATCTTGTGAAAAAGAGAAAGAAACAACCTAATCGTTTTGCGAAGAAAAAACACTGGATCCCACTTTAATTTTGAATATAATCGCTGATTATGAAGATGGTTGTTAAAAAAGGCCTTGATATCCCTATTGAAGGGAAGCCAGAAGGAGAAGTAGGTGACTTACTACCACCTAAAACGATCGCTCTTAATCTTGATGCTTTTGAAGAGCTCAGTTTCAAATTACACGTAAAAGTTGGAGAAAAAGTTAAGATTGGTCAACCAATCATTGAGAATAAATCCATAAGAGGGCAAATGTTTGTTTCTCCGGCTGGAGGATTGGTAAGAGAAATCCGACGGGGTCTTAAAAGACGATTGAGTCAGATCATCATTGATCTAGATGAAAATGAAACCTATTTCTCCCATCAAACGTTAAATTCGAGAGCTTCTCAAGAAGACACGCTAAATTTTTTTATGGCAACCGGCCTTTTTCCCCACATTCGAATGCGTCCTTTTGATTTAATTGCTCATCCCCACTCTCTTCCTCGCGCTATTTTTGTGCGAGCGATTGAAACCCTGCCCTTTACTCCTTCTGCTGAAATCCAATTGGAAGGATACGAAGCCTATTTTCAAGCAGGTTTGGATACTATGAAAAAACTTACGAAAGGTGAGTTACATCTTGTTTATAAAGAAGGTTCTACATCTACTGCATTGACTCAAGCAGAAGGAGTACAAAAACACACAGTCTCTGGTCCACATCCAGCAGGAACTTCTTCCTTCCATATTCATGAAATTGCCCCGATTAGAAGTGTCAGCGACTCTGTTTGGACTTTATCCACTCTTGATGTCATCACAGTTGGGAAAATGGCAACTGAAGGACATTATTTTATCGATCGTATTTTAGGAATTGGAGGAGGAGGGATCAGGGAAGAAAAGAGAGGATTTTTTAAATCTCGCATTGGTTTTCCTGTGAAAGCTCTTGTGCACAATCGGTTAAAAAATTTACCCTTACGTTTGATTACTGGTGACCCAATTACTGGGACTGAGGCAAAAGAGGAGGATTTTTTAGGATTTTACCAAATCGTTTTTACAGCTCTTCCAGAGAATCATTTGCGTCCTCTCTTGCATTTTCTTCGCCTTGGTTTTGATAAATTTACCGCAACAAAAACATATTTTACAGGTCATGTGCGTCCCCCTCGGAAAGGGTATCCATTTACTACTAACCAACATGGAGAAAGGCGTGCTTTTATAGATGGCAATATTTATAGACGTGTCATGCCGATGCAAATTCCTACGATGCATTTAATAAAAGCAATTCTTGCGGAGGATTTTGAACTAGCTGAATGCTTAGGGCTGTTAGAAGTCACAAGTGAGGATTTTGCTCTTGCTACATTTATCTGTCCTTCAAAAATTGAAATGATGCAAATCGTTAAAACTGGTCTACACAGATATTCAAAAGAAATGGGACATTAGGGTATTAATTTCCTTCTTATGAGAAGGATCCTATTATGTTTTTTACTTTTATCTTCTTTTATTCTCATCGCTGATCAATCGCTTCATGAACTTTTACAAGCTCTTGAGATTGTAGCGAATTGTGATCGTAAACTTGAAACGCGTTTTCCGATGACATTTAACTATCTCTTATCTACAGGGTATTTCATGACGCACTCAGCACGTATGACTCGTGAAGGAGAAATAGGAATAGGATCTGCTTACTCACCTCTTTATTTGAATTTCAATGGAAGGATACAGCCATTTTTTTTTCTTGAGTTTACTGCAAATTATAGAATTTTTTTGCAATATCCAGATCCAACGATTGGAAAGTATGGATTCGGAAATTATGCGGACAGAGGGGCAAATTTTAAAGTGGCTATTCTCCATCCTGAACAGAGTTTTTATCGCTTACCTGGAATTGCTTTTGGTATCGATGATTTCATGGGATCTAAAAAGTTTACCAATTATTTCGTTGTCGGGACTCAGGTATGGCCTGACTATGGCTTAGAAACTAGTTTGGGGTGGGGATATGGAATCTATACTCAAGGTCCTTCTAAAGGTTTTTTTGGTGGGGTGAATTGGTTCCCTTTTCTCCAAACTTCTCATAAATGGTGGAAAGGCATCTGTTTGACTGTAGAATATGACCCAACAAATGTTTCAAAAAGTCCTCATCCTAAGGGAAAAACCTCTTACACACCCATGAATTTTGGTGGAAAGTATAGTTTTGATAATACTGTAGAGCTTTCAATGAGTTATATCCGAGGGTATCTCTACTCTTTTGCTGGCTCGTTACATTATAATTGGGGACAATCGAACGGTTTTCTTCCGAAAGTGGATAATCCCCCCTTCTATCTCGCTCCAGTTGATCACCAATCGATTGGGGAGATGCGTCCTGTTGATATTATGGTGCATAGTTTAGGTTATGCCTTAAAAGATCAGGGATTCCAATTAACAAAAGCCTGGTTAGATCAATCCACTCTTTGGTTGAGTGTCATAGTTGAAGCGTATCGTGAAGAAGAAGTGGTTCGTAGTCGTCTTCAATATCTTCTTGGTGCTTTAATTCCTACCAATATTGAAACCATATTCGTGCAAATAGAATCTTATGGTCTTCCCTGCCAACAATATATTTATAAAAAAGAATTTCTTATGCGTTATGCTCATCATACAATTTCTCCATTTGAAATGAATACGCTCTCTCCTCGTGAAGAAATTACTCCTCCTTCCTGCTCTTCTCATTTAATTTTCGATCATCGTTATCATTTGTGGCAGATGAAAATCAGTCCTAGAATGGAGAATTTTTTCGGTAGTTCTAGTGGGAAATGGAAGTATGATTGTGGTTTAAAAATGGATATACAGGGATTTTTACCATATCGTTGGTTTTATGAAATCCAAATAAGCAATACTCTTTTTTCAGATATCCATGGCTTATCAGATTTTGATCTATTTGCTCCTTCTCAACTTCTCAATGTAGCCACAGATTATATTCGTTATCGTCAACTGCATAATCTCTCTTGGGACCGTTTTTACATACAAAAAAGCTGGAATTTTGGGAAAAGCTACTTTGGACGTCTTTCAGGGGGATATTTTCAAATTAATTATGCCGGCTTAGCTACGGAAATTTTGTGGTATCCGGTGCAAAGTTCGATAGCTTTGGGGATGGAAGGAGCTGTTGTCAAGAAACGTAAATATACAGGATTTGGTTTTCAATCAAAAATACGTTATTTTGAGGGAAATACCCCACATTTTACCTCTTATTTGATGTTGGGACAATGGTTTGTTAATTTCTATCTCGATCTTTCTGATTTAAAAATTTTTACGAAAGTTAGTTTGGGACAGTTTTTAGCGAGAGACAAAGGGATACGATTCGATGTAACACGTTATTTTGAGAATGGAATTCGCTTGACTGGATGGATCACGTATACCAATGCACACGATCAAATGCATGGAGAAAACTACTATGATCGAGGGATTGCCCTCGAAATTCCTTTTGATCTCTTCTACAAATGTAGTAGTCGAAAAATTTGGAATTATGGCATGGCGGCATGGCTTCGAGATGCAGGCTACTCGACTTCTACAGGCCGAGAACTATTTGAAATGATTAATAGAGAGCGCCGTTAGCTAAAAGACGAGCGACTTTAATCGCTCCATAAGTCAAAATCATATCAGCACCCGCTCTTTTAATACTCAGTATGCTTTCAAGTAAAGCCTGATCTTCATCTAACCATCCATTTTGAGCCGCAGCCATGATCATCGCATATTCACCACTCACATGATAAGCAGAAATAGGTAAGGCTGTAGAAGCACGTATTTTGCTAATTACATCTAAGTAAAGAATCGCGGGTTTGATCATTAAAATATCCGCCCCCTCCCATTCATCTAAAAATGCTTCTAACAATGCTTCTCGACTATTTGCAGGGTTCATCTGATAAGTTTTTTTATCCTTTACAGGAAATTTCAAACCAATTGCATCACGAAAAGGGCTATAAAAAGCTGAAGCATATTTGGCAGTATAAGCATGGATATTAACAGAAGCAAAGTCATTTTCATTCAAAGCCGCCCGAATGACCCCTACACGTCCATCCATCATATCACTAGGAGCAACCATATCAGCTCCTGCTTCTGCTTGTATCAAAGCCATTTGTTTGAGAATACCTAGAGTAGGATCATTTAAAATTTCTCCATTTTCATCGACTAGTCCATCCTGTCCATGGGAAGTATAGGGGTCTAAAGCAATGTCCGTCATGACACATAGTTGAGGAAAATGTTTTTTAACAGAAAAAATCGCTTGTTGTAAAATTCCTCGAGGATTAATCGCTTCACTTCCTTCTCTATTTTTTAATTCACTTTCAATGACAGGGAAAAGAGCAATCGCAGGAATTCCCCATTCAATCAGAGATTCAATCTCTTTTAACAATACATCAAGGCTCAATCGATAAATTCCAGGCATGCTTTGAATGGGATCTTTAATGTTAGATCCTTTTACAACAAACTGAGGATAAATTAAATCCGAAGAAGAAAGTTGTGTTTCTGTGACTAATGCACGAATAGCGGAACTTTTTCTGTTGCGACGGGGTCTATAATAGGGGGGAGTGAATAAATTGGGTCTGTTTTTCATATGCACCTAAACTGAAGAAGAAAAATATAGAATACTTAATTCCTCTTCTTCTTCCTATGTGAAAATGTTTATAAGTCGACTTTTCCTCTCGTAAACAGATTGTTAATATTTTGTTGATAATGTGTAGAAAAATGAGAAGATATCGACATTCTAATTCAGAACAATCAGTTTGTCTACTTTCCTTCAACAAGGTATGAACAATTTTTTACCAAATGTTCTATATTGAGGTCACGCTAGAAGAAAGTAGTAGATTCTGCATGAAAAAATTTTTGGATGTTGTATGACAAATAGTTCTCTGACTTTTCTCTTGATTGTCCGATTGAATTTATGGCAGGCTTATTTTTTTGAAATTTAGGAATACGACTAATTTATGAAAAATGATTTAGATTTCAATGCAACACAAGCTAGTATTCTTAAAAAATTTGTAACTAATACTTCAAGTAACGTATTTGTTTTGCGTAATTTACCGGAAGTGATTAAAGGAGCGCTTTTTTCACGTTATTCTCGGTCAAGTTTAGGTCTCCGTGCCTTGCTTTTAAAAGAGTTTATCCAAGGAGAAGAAACGGCTTTTGATTCGATTGTTGGCGAAGGAAAAGGGAGGGACTTTGAAAATCACGAAGATCAAACCATTGCTATTCAACGCGCTCAAAACTTTTATGATCGCATTTTAGATGGGTATGGTGATGATTCGATTGGGGAACTTGGGGGAGCTCATGTAGGCATCGAAAATATCTCTATGTTAGCTGCAAAAATCATAGAGGATAAACGGATTGGTGGTTCACCTCTGGAAAAATCGACTCGTTATATTTATTTTGATCAAAAGGTAGATGACCAATACCTTTATTATCGTGAACCCATTCTTATGGCTTCTGCTTATCGTGAGCCTTTTCTAAAAACATGCGATCATCTATTTGAAACCTATTCAAGATTAATTTCTCAGCTCACCCCTTTAATAGAACAAAAAATTCCTAAAGAGTCTGGGCAATCAAAAACTGCTTACCTTGCTGCCTTACGTGCTAAAGTCCTCGATTGCTTACGTGGCCTGCTTCCTGCTGGGACCTTGACAAATATGGGATTGTATGGAAATGGAAGGTTTTGGGAAGGATTGATCCATAAGTTGCAATGCCAAATGCTTGCCGAGCTTCAAGATATTGGAAAAAAATCTTATCAAGAGCTTTCCAAAGTCATTCCTTCCTTTGTACGTCGGGCTGAGTCACATCATTACTATCATGAAGCTTTTTCTCAGTGCTTTGAGTCAATGCAAGAACAGTTAAAGAATGTAGCCTCTCGTCAATTTGTGACAAACAACGATTACAAAATTGGCCCTCGTTTAATTGATTATGATATAAAAGGCCCCTACAAAGTCGCCTCTGCTCTGCTTTTTAATCAAGGGAATAGTAGTTTGGAGGATTTGCAAACTCACTGTTCTCATCTTTCTAGTGAGGAAATAGCGGAAATATTCGAAGCGGCCTCTTCAATGCGAGAAAGTCGTCGCCAAAAATCTCCTCGTGCACTAGAACAAGCTCAGTTCACTTTTGAAATTATTGGTGATTTTGGTATCTATCGAGACTTACATCGTCACCGTATGCTGTCTCAAGAAAGACAGCTTCTGACTACCAATTATGGTTACTTCATTCCCAATGAGATTCTCGGCACTCCAATGGAAAAGGATTATCGAGAAGCTATGGATATGGCGAAAGATGTCTTTGATTTAATTGCGAAAGAATTACCAGAAGAAGCTCAGTATGTGGTCCCAATGGCTTATCATGTTCGTTGGTATTTTCATGTGAACTTGCGTGCTCTCCAATGGATCTGTGAACTGCGTTCACAGCCATCTGGTCACCCTAATTATCGTTATGTGGCTCAAGAAATGGCACGTCAAGTCATCGAGGTTTGCCCTAATTTTGAAATCTTTTTCAAATTTGTAGATTATGAAGGATATGATTTAGGTCGATTAACTCAAGAGCAAAGCAAACAAGATAAAAAAGTCAATTGATGATCAGTTTAATACTCTAGAGAACATCATTTTCTCTTGCAGTCCTATCATTCGAGATGCTTGTTTAACAAGCTGGAAATGCGAAACATGCTAATGGGTGACTCTGTTTCAAAAAGAAGAGACAACCCTTGATCGGGAATAATTTCACGTTTATCTTTTGGATTTTGTAAGTCATGAGTTTTTATGTACTCCCAAATTTTCTTGATCGCTTCTCCACGTGTGATCGGATGATCTCCGATAAGCTTTGCAAGATTCTTTGAGGGAGTCAGCTTTCGACGCCCTCCTTGTCCTAATTTCTTCGTTCCTGCTTTTTTCTTTTGATACGAGGTTTTAGGGTGATTAGGATATTTTTCTTGGATTTGCGAGAGATCGTTGACAATGACATCACAATCTGGAAAATTTAAACATGAATAAAATAGCTTACCAAAACGAGAACGTCGAGAGACAATTTTTCCATCGCAACCGATTGCAGGACAAGAAGGTGTAGGAGAAATATGCTCTCCTTTTTTAGGAATATTAATGATTCCTTTGCAATCTGGATACTTCACACAACCTAAAAAGGGACCATAACGTCCGTGACGAATTTGCATTTTCTCATGACATATAGGACAGGGCTGCTCCCATTCAAAATCGGGAGCATAATCTTCTTTTTTGAAACTGAGTTCTTCCAATGAAGCTGTAAAATTACAATCTGGATAATGAGCACAGCCATAGAAATAACGGGATTTAGACCAGATCTTTTGTAAGTGAGATTTTCTACAGAGAGGACAGGGAATATCAGTATCAATTTTTGGAACATAAGCCTCTTTTTCTGCAATCGTAACAGTGGGAATGAATTGCTCCCAGAACTCACGGATCACTATTTTCCATTCCTTTTGATTTGATGCAATCTGCTCAAGCGTATCTTCCATTTCCGCTGTGAATCCAATATTCATAATTTGTTTAAAATTATCTTCTAAAAATTGAGCAATCACGCGACCAAGTTCTGTGGGTTTAAGGCAATAGTGTTCTTTGATTGTATAATCACGCCCCTGAATCTTATTCATAATAGACGCATAGGTAGAAGGGCGGCCAATCCCTGATTTTTCTAATTCTTTGACTAAAGAAGCTTCACTAAATCGGGGAGGAGGGTTAGTAAAAGATTGTTCAGAAGTCACTTCAATCAATTTTAAGGGAAACCCAGCTTGTAAAGGAGGAAGGAGCGTAGAGCTTTCTTTCTTCTCTTCATCTTTTTTTTCTTCATAAACAGCTAAAAATCCCTTAAATTTTATAACCGATCCTGTAGCACGTAGAACGAGACCTTGGTCTGTGGCAATATCAGCAGAAACAGTATCGTAAATTGCGGACGCCATCTGAGAGGTGATAAATCGCTTCCAAATTAATGCATAGAGCAGATTTTGATCATGAGTTAGATAGGGACTCACTAATTCAGGTGGATGATGAATATTTGTAGGACGAATCGCTTCATGGGCATCCTGAGCTGTTTTTTTTGTCACATAAACTTTAGGTTGAGGAGGAAGATGGTCTTTCCCATAATGAGAAGAAATAAAACTGCGAGCAGCATTAATGATCTGTGGTTCAACGCGGACTGAATCAGTACGCATATAAGTAATGAGTCCCTCAGTCCCTTCTTTCTTAAGATCAATACCTTCGTATAATGACTGAGCAATTCTCATGGTTCTAGAGGCAGTAAAACGAAAATGTCTACTTGCTTCTTGTTGCAGAGTGGAAGTAATGAAGGGAGGTTCAGGATGACGTTGTCTCTCTTTTTTTTGTACTTTGTCTACATGATATTGTGCTTTCTTTAGTCGATTCACAATTTGATCTGCTCTCTTTTTATCAGGAATCACGAAAAGCTCTTTGTCTTTTGCTGGTTCTTTGTCCCACTTCTTTCCATCCACCATATAAAGACGAGCAGGAAATGTTTGAGAAGCTCCTTCATTCTGTAAAATTGTGGCAATATTCCAATACTCCACTGGTTTGAAGGCTTCAATTTCTTTTTCTCTATCCACTACCAGTTTTAAAGCCACAGACTGCACGCGACCTGCTGATACACCTGAGCGTTGTTGTAGTTTACGTGCTAAAATGGGAGAGATTTTATAACCTACAATTCGATCAAGAAGGCGACGGGCTTGTTGAGCATTTACAAGCGCCATATCAATTTTTTTAGGGTTTTTTAAAGCCTCTAAGACAGCTTCTTTAGTGATCGCATGAAAAGCCGCTCTCTTGATATTTGTTTTTGCAGGTAAAAGAGCGGCAATGTGCCAAGCAATGGCTTCTCCTTCACGATCAGGATCTGGAGAGAGATAAATGGTCTCACATTCTTTAACCATTTTTTTGAGTTTTTTAATTAATTCTTTTTTATCAGAAAGAATTTGGTAATCAGGTTCAAAATCATGATCTATATCAATCCCAAATCCCTTTGAAGGTAAATCACGAATATGGCCTATAGAAGAAGCAAATAGATAATCACTTCCTAAAAATTTTTTAAGAGTTTTGATCTTTGCTGGAGACTCAACGATGATCAGAGATTTTCCCATGATGATTCATTAATAAGCATTATCGAAAAAAACATTCAACAGATCATCGGTTTTTTTCACAAGTAGACATTTCTCCATGGGCAGCAATGCTATCATAAGAAATATAGGGTTTTTATGCTCCCTTCCATTTTTTTTGAGTGTTTTATCATCTGATTTTCCTATTGCATATCATGCGATATTCAATTCAAATCACTTGAAATAGAATTAGATAAGGTTTAATATAAAATATATTTTTTAAATTATTTGTTTAGCTAGGTTCTAGATTAGAAAATACAATAAACTCTCTAAAACCTATCGATTTTTTTGTAAAAAAATTTAGGTGAATGTGAAAGAGCTCTCGGAGAAAATATTAAGCTATAACCAAAGAGGTTTAATTCAGGGACCTGATGAATCGATAGAAGCATATTCCCTTCGCTGTCAAAAGGCTCTCAAAAGAGAGCCTCATCTTGATTCTCAATTAGCATTCAAATTATTTGATATCCGACCAGACTGGGTCGAAGTGGATTACAGTAACGCATCTCTATACCCTTGGGAAGGAGGATGTACTTGGATAAAAAATCATCAATATCTTCTCCAATTGCGTAAGGTTTTTCAAAAAAAGAGTTTTTATCTTGGATATTCTCGTGAAGAAATCTTTGCACATGAACTTGTACATATTATCAGAGGCGGTTTTAAAGAACCTATCTTTGAAGAAATTTTAGCTTACCAAACGAGTCGTTCACGATTTCGTCGTTTTTTCGGTCCCTTTTTTCGCTCTTCTCGCGAGAGCCTGTTTTTTGTCACTTCTCTTTGGTTGACTGGATTGATCGCATTACTTACCCCTTATGAATATATTATATATATCAATATTTTTAGTTTATTGAGTTATGGTATGATACGTTTGTTTAAAGCTCAGTTTTTCTTTTCTAAAGCTTGTAAAAATATTGGAGAAATCGTTGGCAAAGAGAAAGCTTTGGCTGTAATGGTGCGTTTAAAAGATGAGGAAATCATCCAGTTTGCAAAGCTGAAAAAGCAAGCGATTTTAAGCTATGCAATGAAAATGCAATTCAATCAAACACGATGGCAACAGATTTATTCTGTCTATTTTCCCTCTCATGTCACTATCTCTAAAAAATCAGATGGGGATTTTTCGATAAAATAATCCGCTATTTTTTCCAATCTAGTGGATCATATTTAATGAATTCTACGCTGAGCAGTATTGCCAATTTTGAGTTCATGTCGATATTTAGCAATCGTGCGTCGAGCACAAGGAATCCCTTGCTTTTGAATCATTTTGGCAATGCTCTCATCTGAAAGAGGTGTGTGTTTATTTTCTTTATCAATCATCTGTATTAAGGTTTCTTTGATAACTTGTGAAGAGATGTTGTCTCCATGATCTGTGATGTAAGTATGTGTAAAAAATGTACGCAAAGGGAAGATCCCACGCGGACAGCTCACATATTTTTGTGAGACTGCACGTGCAATTGTAGAGGGGTGCAAATCTAATTTCTCTGCTAATTCTTTCATCGTCATTGGGATTAGTTCCCCTTTGGGTGCGAGAAGAAAAGCTTGTTGAGATCGAAGTAATTCTTCACCGATCCGATGAAGTGTCTTATTGCGCTCGTATAAATTGCGCATTAGCCATTTTCCTGAGGAGATTTTTTCATAAATATAATCTCGTGTTGCATTAGAGACAGAAGGATCATTCAACATATCTAAATAAAAATGGTTGAGTTTTAGATTGGATAGATTTTGATCATTGACTTCTACTAACAAATTTCCCTCTAAATGTTTGATAAATAAATCAGGAGTAATGTTGTGACTCAACTGACGATAATGTCCAGCTGGTGAATTAGTTCCAGGATGTAGATCGAGTTTTGAAATTTCTTCTATGATTATTTTACGTATCTCTTTAGGAGAACAAGAAAATGCCTTAGCGATATTGGGTATTTTGTTATGAATGAGATCATCAAAATGATTTTCAATGATCTGGAAAGCCATCGTTCCTTTTTTTCCAGCTGCATCGAGTTGAAGCAGCAATGCTTCTTGACAATTTTTTGCTCCGACTCCATAAGGATGAAATGTCTTTAATATTAACAAGATCGGTATTAAATCTTTGATTTCATAACTTCCTAAAGTAGCGACCTCCTCGAGGGAAGAAGTCAGAAATCCATCAGAATTAAAGTTTCCAATCAACCATTCAGCCCTCTCTCTTTGCGAATCTTCTGTAAAAACCTCTCGAGCTTGAGCCATAAGGTGTTCGTAGAGTGATTCTTCATAGGCAACAGTGTTTTCGATGAAATGATGCAAATCCTCTCTATTATGGGTGTTTTTTGTTTCTCTGCCACGAATATCAGAACAAAATCCTTCTTCTTTTTCCAATAGAGGATTATTTACGACCTCTTCTTCGATGGCTGTATTTAATTCTAATATAGGTAGTTGAAGAAGATGAAGGGCTTGTTGCATTTGTGGAGATAAAATCAGCCGCTGAATTTGCTGCACATTTTGAGATGTGGCTTGTTCTATCCGCCTCATATTTATCCCCCCACCCACCTTGATTAACAGAATCAATGAAAGCGTTCTAGATATTTTTTTGGAATTTCTTTTAAAAAACGACTAGGACGCATCATGCGATGTCTACCCCATAAAAAACGAGTTTCAGTGGCTGTAAGATAAAGCCTTGACTTGGCTCTTGTTAAACCAACATAACAAAGACGCCTCTCTTCTTCAAGAGTTTCAAAGGAATGGGAAGAATTGATATGAGGAAATAGATCTTCTTCCATTCCTACAAGAAAGACAACTGTAAACTCTAATCCCTTGCCATTATGTAAAGTCATCAAATTCACTTTATCTTGAAGAATATCGGCCTCATCAATTGAGCCTTTTAATGAGAGTTCTTCTAAAAAATTGTCTAAATCATTTGAATTATTCATTAATTCCCATTCATGGGCTTTAGCAATCAGTTCATTAGTATTTTCTTTTCGATCTTGAAAAGTTTCTTTATCTGCTTGTAAAAAATCAAGATAATGAGTTTGCAGAATGGTTTCCATTACAAGCTGTTTTAAAGAAATCGTTCCTTTGATATGACGTAAATTTAAGATAATAGAGACATATTCATTAAGGGATTTCAGCTGTTTTGTTGATAAACGGATATTTTCGATCTCTCCTTGTATTAATTTGACACAATAAGTAAAAAGAGGAAGTGCTTGCTCCACAGATCCTTGATGAATCTTTTCAATAGTCGCAGAGCCGAACCCTCTTTTGGGAAGATTAATTGTTCTTTCAAAAGAGACTAGATCCTGATTAGAAATTAACATACGTAAAAAAGTTAGGAGATCTTTAATCTCTTTTCTTTGATAAAAAGAAATGCCCCCTACAATCGTATAAGGAGTGCGTTGACGCAAAAGAAAATCCTCAAATAGACGGGATTGGAAATTTGTGCGATAAAAAATTGCGATTTGATTTAATGGAATTTGATGGAGAGTATGAAGATGATGAATTTCATTCACAACAAATTCAGCTTCTTCTCTTTCTGTAGAACCAATAAAAAGTGCAATTTTTTCTCCTTCACCTAATGGGCTCCATAATCTTTTCTCATAGCGTGAATTGTTATGTCGAATCAAGGCATTAGCTGCATCTAAAATATTAGTCGTACTACGGTAGTTTTGCTCAAGACAGATCACTTTTGCCCCAGGATAATCCCTTTCAAAATTGAGAATATTCTCAATATTTGCTCCTCGCCAGGAATAAATCGATTGATCAGGATCTCCAACAACAAAAATATTGCATTTTTCTCCAACAATTAAGCGAGCGATCATATATTGAGCATGGTTAGTATCTTGGTATTCATCAATCAAAAGATGGGACCATTTTTGTTGATAGTCAGCTAAAATATTAGGAAAATTTTGCAATAAATAGACGGTTAAATAGAGAAGATCATCAAAATCCAAAGCATTTGATTCTTTTAAATGGGTTTGATAGAGAGAATAAACATTATGAAAATGCTTTTGGATCTGATCCGGATAAATTGAAAGATCAATGTCGAGAGGATCTTGTAGGGTATTTTTAGCATGGGAAATTAACCCTCGAAATGTTTTTGTTTCTTTAGAGATTTCCGAAGATTTTAAGCATCGCTTGAGAATTTTATTCACGTCTTCTTCATCATATATTATAAAGTTCTGTGAGTATCCTAAATGATGAATCGATTCGCGGAGGATTTTTGTTCCAAGACTATGAAAGGTTGAGATGAGGGGAGGATCAAATTGAGGAAAAAATTTGTAAATTCTTTCACGCATCTCGCTAGCTGCTTTATTTGTGAAAGTTACAGCTAGAATCTCAGAAGAAAGAATACCTGATTGAATGAGATGAGCAATGCGATAAATGACTACACGTGTTTTTCCTGAACCTGCTCCAGCTAAAACTAATAGTGGACCTTCAATATGATTGACTGCTTGGATCTGATGTGGATTGAGTGTATTTAGAAAATCTTTTTTCTTTAACATACAATGAAAAACTGCAATCCATATCTTTAATTGATAAGCTTTGTTCTATTAAAAATTAGGAAAGATTTTAAAATAATTTAAGTAATTTTATTTTCTTATATCAATTTTAATGAAATTTTTAATAAAAAAATCATTTAAAAATAATGAATTAATCTTTAAAAAAATCTCATGCGCTCTATGCTAAAAAATTTATGGGTTTTACTGTACTGTTTTTCCCCCTTTTTTTTGAATGCCAATGTCAAAGTAGGAGCTGATCTTCTCTTTACCCATGGAACGCCATCTTTTTTGCAAGGCAAACGCATAGGTCTGATTACTAATCAATCAGCCATGAACTGTGCTTTCAAAACTACTTTTCATTTAATTAAGGAGCATGCAAAAAATTATCAACTTGTTGCTCTTTTTGCACCAGAACATGGTTTTTATGGGGATGCCTACGCTGATGAAAAAATAGAAGATCAAGAAATTGAAGGGATTCCTATCTATAGTCTTCATGGAAACCACAAACGCCCTACGGAGACCATGCTTTCAGCAATCGATGTGCTGATTTATGACATTCAAGATATTGGATCTCGCTCCTATACCTTTCTAGCTACTCTTTGCTACTGCATGGAAGCAGCTGCAAAGCAAGGAATTTTAATGGTAGTTCTTGATCGTCCTAATCCAATGGGAGGGCTTGTTGTGGATGGACCTCTCGTCTTAGAGGCTTGGCGTTCTTTTTTTGGCTATATGAATGTTCCTTATTGTCACGGCATGACGATAGGAGAGTTAGCACATTTTTTTAATAGTGAGTATAAAATCGGTTGTCATTTAATTGTCATCCCGATGAAAGGATGGCAAAGAGGCCAGACTTTTGCTCAAACTGGTCTTCCTTGGGTTCCAACAAGTCCTCAAATTCCTGAATCTGATACCCCTTATTATTATCCTACCACCGGATTAATTGGTCATTGTTCTATTGCGAGTATTGGGATTGGATATCCTCTCCCCTTTAAATTAGTTGGTGCCCCATGGGTTCAAGCGGAGAAATTTGCCTCAGAAATGAATAAACAAGCCCTACCTGGAGTCTATTTTCAACCTTATTATTTTCGTCCCTTTTATGGAAAATTTGAAAAAGAAAATTGTCAAGGTGTTCGCATCATCATCACCGATCCAAATTGTTATCTCCCTTTCACTACTCAGTGCACAATTATGGGAGTAATCAAAAATCTCTATCCTACTCAATTCTATAAGGCTCTTAATGAGATGATTGCTTCGCCTAGTAAAAGAGAGGTCTTTAATAAACTGATTGGTTCAGATCTAGTGCTGACTATTCTTTGTGAGGAATCTTATATTATTTGGAAACTAAGAGAAGTTTGTCTAAAAGCACGTCAAGATTTCATCCCAATACGAGCTCGATATCTTAACCCTGCTTATCATTAAGGTTTCATTTAATAAGTCGCACTTAGATCCCATTTTTTACCTTGTTAGCACTGTAAACTCTTTTCTGCTAAAAATAGTATTTCCATCTTGACATGAACTGCATCTCTTCTATAAAATTTCGCTTCAATAAATCAATAATCTATATTGAGGAGATCAAAAAAATGAGTAAGATTAAACCTCTTAACAATCGTATTTTGATAAAACGCTCGAAAGCGCCAAAGAGAAAAGGAGGAATTCTACTACCCGATACAGCTCAAGAAAAACCTAAAGAAGGCCAAGTTGTTGCTGTGGGAGCGGGAAAAAGAGATGAAGAAGGAAACCTACAACCTTTAACTGTGAAAGTCGGTGAATGTATCCTCTTTTCTTCATTTGCAGGAACTGAAGTTAAGAACGCCGATTTAGAAGATGAATATCTTATTCTGTCTGAAGATGATGTTTTGGGCGTATTGGTTTAATTAATTAAGGGAGTATTATCATTATGGCTAAAATGTTTCAATTTAAACACAGCGCTCTGAAATCAATTCAAGAGGGCATTTCTAAGTTAGCTAAAGCTGTCATTGTCACTTTAGGTCCAAAAGGACGTAATGTTGTTATTAAAAAAAGCTTTGGAGCGCCTCTCTCAACAAAAGATGGAGTGACTGTTGCAAAGGAAATTGTCTTAAAAGATAAGTTTGAGAATATGGGAGCACAGTTGGTTAAAGAAGTGGCCTCAAAAACATCTGACGAAGCAGGAGATGGCACAACAACAGCAATTGTTCTAGCTCAAGCCATTTACTCGGCTGGTATAAAAAATGTGATTGCAGGATGTAATCCAATGAGCCTTAAACTCGGCATTGATAAAGCAGTGCAAAAACTCACAGAGGCTCTTTCTAAACTCTCAAAAGAAATAAAAGATCATGAAGAAGTGAAACAAATCGCGACGATTTCCGCGAATAATGATCATGATATCGGTGCGATTATTGCTGAGGCAATGCAAAAAGTAGGAAAAGATGGGATTATTACTGTTGATGAGGCAAAAGGCATTAAGACTTTTCTTGATGTAGTAGAAGGAATGCAGTTTGATAAAGGATTTCTTTCTCCTTATTTCATTACTAATCCTAAAAATATGAGTGTTGAATTAGAAAAGGCACATATTTTGTTGGTTGATAAGAAAATTTCTTCAGCTAAAGAATTAGTTCCTATTCTTGAAAAAACTATGGAACATGGACCAAAACCTTTATTGATTATCGCAGAAGATATAGATTCTGAAGCGCTTGCCACTTTAGTCGTGAACAAATTAAAAGGAGGTCTGCCTATTTGTGCAGTCAAAGCTCCAGCTTTTGGAGATCGACGCAAAGCTGTTCTAGAGGATATGGCTTGCTTAACTGGTGCAACTGTAGTTTCAGAAGATATTGGCCTTAAGCTAGAAGATGTAGATCCTAATGTTCTTGGACAAGCTAAAATGGTCAAGATTACAAAAGAGAACACAACAATTATTGATGGTATGGGTGATATCAGTCGTTTAAAAGGGCGAGAAGCTCAAATTAGACATGAGATCAAACACACTACATCTGATTATGATCGTGAAAAGCTTGAAGAACGTTTAGCCACACTAGTTGGAGGAGTAGCTGTCATTAAAGTCGGGGCACTCACTGAAACTGAAATGAAAGAAAAAAAGGCAAGAGTTGAAGATGCACTTCATGCAACACGTGCTGCTGTTGCTGAAGGGATTGTTCCAGGAGGTGGAGTCGCATTGCTTAAGGCGATAAAATCTTTAGATTCATTAAAACTTGTTGGAGATGAAGCAGTTGGTGTAAAAATTATTTATGAAGCGGCTTTTGCTCCTGCAACTGCGATTGGAAAAAATTGTGGCAAACAAGGAAATCTCATTGCTGAGAAAATTTTTGAAAGTAAAGAAGAAAGCTGGGGCTACAATGGACTCACTGATAAGTTTGAAAATCTTGTAGAAGCAGGAGTTATTGATCCTGTCATGGTAACGAAGTCAGCGCTTCGCTATGCTGCATCAGTTGCGGGTTTGTTATTAACAACCACAGTTATGATTACTGATGTTCCTAAACCAAAAGAAAATACTCCGACTCCTCCAATGGGTGGCGGCATGGGCGGCATGGGCGGCATGGGAGGTATGGATATGATGGGCGGCATGGGCGGCATGATGTAAAATAAAAAGATTACGCTTGAGATGATGATTTGATCTCTAGCG
The DNA here is from genome assembly GCA_041395025.1 of Chlamydiales bacterium. NCBI lineage: Bacteria > Pseudomonadati > Chlamydiota > Chlamydiia > Chlamydiales > Chlamydiales bacterium. Next base: position 734,482 of record JAWLBH010000001.1, on the reverse strand, counting down.
TAATTTTCTTTATCTTTTTCTAAGCACAGGAGCAAAATATGCCAACTTATGATTATCAATGTCAAAATTGTGACCATGCTTTGGAAATTTTTCAGAAAATTAATGATCCTCTATTAAAAAAATGTCCAGTTTGTCATCAAGAAACACTGCAACGTGGAATTGGTGGTGGGACATCTATTCTCCGTTTTATTGGAGAGGGATTTTATGTGAATGAATCTAAGTGCCAAACAGAAAAAAAATGTGGTTCAGGAGGAGATTGTCAAGGATCTTGTCATGATTAATCTATTTGATAAAATTAAATGATTAAAAAAGACAGTTTAAAAGTCTTAAGCATTTATAAGAAAGTTTTTATACTCCTTCATGAGTTTTAAAAAACCTTCTTCTTTTTTTCTTATTTATATCATAAATAAAAATTTGTTTGAGTTGAATTGGGACTTGAATAGTAGAAAAGAGTTCCTTATAGTTCTTACATTTCTGCACTGGTAGCTCAGTTGGATAGAGTACTCGGCTACGAACCGGGTGGTCAGAGGTTCGAATCCTCTCCAGTGCAAATCTAATCAATATGATGGAGGTATCACATGAGTTTAGTTGGAAAAGAAGCTCCTAATTTTTCTGCACAAGGTGTAGTAGATAAAAAAATGAAAGATCACCTTTCCCTATCTTCTTTTCGAGGAAAATATGTTGTCTTATTTTTTTATCCTTTAGATTTTACTTTTGTTTGTCCTACTGAATTGCATGCGTTTCAAGATAAATTAGGTGAATTTAAAGATAGAAAAACTCAAGTAATTGGCTGTTCAGTAGACAGTTGTTTTTCTCATATGGTTTGGCTAAATACTGCCCGTAGTAAAGGGGGAATTGAAGGAGTGCAATATCCAATCTTATCTGATATCAACAAATCTATTTCTCGAGATTATGGAGTACTTAAAGAAGATGAAGGCATTGCATATCGAGGTCTTTTCTTAATTGATAAAGAAGGCATTGTGCGTCATCAAGTGGTTAATGATCTTCCACTTGGTCGCTCAATAGATGAAGTGCTTCGTATGATTGATGCACTCGTTTTCTATGAAAAACATGGTGAAGTATGTCCGGCTAATTGGAAGAAGGGAGAAAAAACAATGAAGGCTACTCTTGAAGGTTTAACACGTTATTTTGAAGGTTAAAAAGTAAGAAAGACAATTTAATAGTAAAAATTTTTGATTTTTATCAATTTGTGAAATAATCGTAGAGATCTTTTTCTGTAATAATCAAGATGCTTTTATAAATTTTGCATATGGGGTTTGTTTGTTCAAGAATTTCTGCATCGCCTACCCCTGGAAGACATAAAGCAGACATCGAAGGGAGTTTTTCTTTTTTGATAAGAAGATTTAAACCAAAATCATAATCTTTTCTACTATACCCTTCTTCACTGACACGAAAAAAAAGAACTCTATAGTTTAATAAGATCGCTTGAATTGCAAACTGTAAGCCTAAGCAGTCTTTTGAAGGAGGTTCTCCTAAACATTCAGATAGCTGCTCCAAACTTTTGCAAAAATATGCGGTTTTAAATTCTCCTTTTTCCGCTTCTCCGAAGAATGTCACGATATGCATAATAATTACCTCATATTAATCTTAACAAATTAGTATTAATAATTAAAAATTAATTTATTTAATTAAGATCTGAATATTTCAGATAATTGAGTGATATTGGTTTAAATCTTTATAAACTGATTGATTACCGAGTTCTTTTTCTATAGTTATCAGTCGGTTATATTTTGCAGTGCGTTCTGCACGAGAGAGAGAGCCAATTTTAATTTGTCCTGAAGCTGTAGCAACAGCTAGATCACTAATCGTTGTATCTTCTGTTTCTCCAGATCGATGAGATAGAATCGTTCTATACCCATTCAATCGAGCAAGTTGGATACATTCTATTGTTTCAGTTAGAGTGCCAATTTGATTCATTTTGATCAAAATGGCATTTGCAATACCTTCTCGTATGCCTTTTCTAAAAAAATCTGTGTTTGTGACAAAAAGATCATCTCCAACAAGTTGAATCTGTTTCCCTAACTTTTCTGTCAGTAATTTCCATCCCTTCCAATCATTTTCAGCCATCCCATCTTCAATGGAATCAATAGGAAAACAGTGACATAAATGAATTAATTCTTCGACTTGTTCTTTGATAGAACGTCCATTGTATCTTCCATTTTTATAAAAATGGGAGGCAGCACAATCAATAGCTAGTGTAATTTGCTCACCCGGTATATAACCAGCTTTCTGAATGGCTTCTATGATTAGACTCAATGCTTCTTGATTAGAAGAGAGATGAGGGGCAAATCCTCCTTCATCACCGACAGCTGTAGCCATGCCTTTGGCTTGTAAAATTTCTTTAAGGGTATGAAAAATCTCTGCACCCCATTGTACACCTTCAGAGAAATCTCGAGCAGCTATAGGTCGAATCATAAACTCTTGATATTCAAGACAATTATCAGCATGCATTCCTCCATTGATAATATTGATCATGGGACAAGGCAAAAGATGAGCAAACGGACCTCCAAGATAACGATAAAGAGGCAGGCCTAAACTTTTAGAAGCAGCTTTTGCAATTGCTAAAGAGATGCCTAAGATCGCATTAGCTCCTAATTGTGATTTGTTTTTAGTGCCATCCTTTGTACACATAAGTTGATCAATAGCAATTTGATCAAAGACGTTTTTCCCAATTAAACAAGGAGCAATCTTTTTATTGACATGCTCTACAGCTTTCAAGACTCCCTTGCCAAAGTAGCGTTTTCGATGCGTATCTCTCATTTCTACTGCTTCGTATTTTCCTTTAGAAGCTCCTGATGGAATAGATACAGTTGCCATGATCTCTCTATCAGTGGTTAAAGAGACCTGTAAAGTGGGAATGCCTCGAGAGTCTAAAATCTCAATCGCATGAATGGCTATGATTTTAGAATTAAACATCGAACACTCAAATTAAGGAATATATTTATATTTTTAATAATACAAAAAATTCTATTTATTATAGAGAAAATATATAGTTTAGTTTTTTAAAATTATTTTAAACCTTTTTACTCTCGATTTAAATTTAACTAGTTTCTCTCTTGTCCATGACAAGGTCTTTTTAAAAAGAAATAGTCACATATTTTACCTTAGACAATATGATAGATTTGTGTGATATAATTTTTTTTCAGAATGGGGTATTCAGTTCATTGAAGAGGGAAGATATTGCTAAAAACTTATTTGGATTTTGAGACTCGATTTTTTTTTTGAGTGTTTCTTTAACAATTTAATTTTAATATCAAAAATATGATTCCATTTAGAAAATCTATTGGATTTCGCTTGCTAGGAATTAGTTTTATTCTGCTGACATTTCCTCTTTTAGTTGATTCGTTTATTCTGATTCAAAAACGTTACGAACACACGATTCTTGATGCGAAAGAATATCTTGCTGAGATTACCTATTTAAAAGAGCTACCATTTAATCAAATTCAACCACTCAATCAACCTCTTCTTGACATGATCAGTTATTTTCTTAACTTACAGAGTGATTTTCCTATACAACCAGATCCTGTCGTGAATGAAAAATTAAAACTGATTGCAGACATTGGAAATCTCCCTGCAGTCTTTCTGTTAGAAATTAGAGAAGATGATCGCTATATTGTCACAGCATCGAGTCTACCAGATCTTGTGGGTAAAGATTACGAACATTTTTTTCATACGAACAATTTCTTTTCTTCTGCTGCTCTTGATAAAAACTTTAGTAGTTTTATCTGCTATAATAGAGAAACTTTAGCTCCTTACCTTGTCTTGACTCATCTCATCTATTCTTTTAAAGAAGGAGATCCTGTAGGAATTTTGGTTGTTTCTGAAGATATTACTGATAAGTTAGATAACCTTTTTGAAAGAGAAAATTTTTCCTATGAAGTGAATTTTGCGCTTTTATTACCTACGACTGTTGTCTTAGCTTCTAGTGATCCCAATATGCGGTTCCATTATTTTCTTCCGCTCCAACCAGGCTATCGACGGTTATTGATTGAAGAAGACCCACATGCCGCACAATTACTCCCTGACCAGCCAATTGTTATTGACCATAAAATGGGGTATCCATTTTTTGAATTTGATTGGAATGGGGTAAAGCAAGTTGGGTATATTAAACAACTTTCTGAAGCAAACTTCAGTTTACTTACTTATGTAGCTAAGAGTGAAATTTTTCACTCACCTATCACTGATTTTCTCAATACTTATAGTATGTATATCTTAATTTTTCTGATTGGAGGGTTAATGACTTATCTAATCACTATGCGTATGGCAAAGCCGATTCAAAAATTAAGCCTAGTCATGCAAAAGATCCAAGAAGGAGATTTAAAACTACGTTATGAGAAAGATCCTCTAGGTTTTGAAATTAATATTTTAGGAGATATCTTTAATAAGATGATAGATGCAGTGATTGATCAGAAAAAAGTGGCAGAGAAAGAGCGTGTAAAAAAAGAAACCTATGCACATGAGCTTTGGTTAGGTCAACAAGCACAGCTGAGCTTGTTACCTCAAAAAATGCCAAGCTATTATGGTGTGGATATCGCTGTAAAATATATTCCTGCGATTGAAGTAGGTGGAGATTTCTACGATGTATTTCTTAAACCAGGTGAGCAGGGGGATCAGCTGATTCTTGGGGTAGCTGATGCTTCTGGGAAAGGAGTCCAGGCGTGTTTTTATTCTTTGAGTTTACGTCATATACTTCGAACATATGCACAGGAATATGATGATATTGGAATGGCTATGTCAGCAACAAATAATTTGATTAGGATCGATACGGAAGAATCAGGCATGTTTATCACAGTGTTGATGGGAGTCTATAATCATACAACAGGCATATTTCATTATTTTTCTGCCGGACATAATCCTGCCATTCTTCGAAAAGAAAGGGGAGAAGTAGAGGAATTGCACCACCAGGGAGTTGCAATGGGAGTCGTTCCCACCCAAGATCAACATGCTGCCTCTATAAAATTGGAAAAAGGAGATAGCATCATTTTTTATACTGATGGGATTACTGAAGCTCATAATGAACATGATGAGCTATATGGTGAAAAAAGACTCATGCATCTTATAAAGAATGAAGGGTGGAGAGGGTCAACAGATTTAGTAGAATGTGTTGTAAAAGACATTGAGAATTTTTCTGGGAAAACCCCTCAACATGATGACATTACCTTACTTATAATGAAGATAATATAATCCGTGATTAAGCAATCTTTTACACTGCGTGTTCTTGTTATCAGTTTTTTTATATTGGCCCTTCCTCTTCTCATAGATTCTTTTATTTTTTTTCAAGATTCATATTATCACGAAATTGCAGATGCACAACTCGAATTGAGAGAGTCAGCCAATTTTCTTAATTTTAATCTTAAGGAAATAGAACCTGTTCAGCAAGTATTTTTACGAGAGATTACATACTTTTTTGATCTAGAAAATCTAGAAAATCTTGACCAAGAAAAACTCAGCCGTCAATTTTCAGAGCTTGTAGATTTGAGGAGAAACTTCGAAATTTTGTTACTTGATGTCGGAAAAGAAGATCAATATAAACTCATCGCTTCAAGTATGCAAAATTTTACTGACCAAACAGTGACTAGTTACCTTAAACTTGCTCATATTCTCAAACTAGGAGAAGGAGCATTTATTCGATTGATATATTCAGATCAGACAGGAGATTCTACCCCCTATATATTCACTGCTAGAGTGGTTCATTCAAAAACAGGGGAACCCGTGGGGATCATTTTAGTCACAACGGAGATAAAGAAACAGTTAGAATCAGTGATGAATATGCAAAGAAAAAACACTCAGACCCAGTTTGCTATTCTCAGTTCTGATGGTATTGTATTTGCTGCTACAGATCGATCGTTAATAGGCAATTATTTTGATCTTATCTCTTTAGAAAGACAACGAGAGGTGATTGCTTCGAAACAAATGGGGATGATCTCCCTTCCTCAAACCCCTATTTCCCTGCTTGAAACAAAAGATCCTCCTTTTTTTGAGTTTATTTTTAATGATCAGATTCAAATTGCATATAGAGCCTATCTTTCTGATTTAGGAATCTCTGTGATTGCATACTCTTCAAAAGAGGAAATTTTTGGAAAAGCTATGCGCGATTTTCTTTTTATTTACTCTCTTTATGGGATGATTTTAGTGATTGGAGGAGGAGTGGCCTATTGGCTCTCTTTATGGATTTCCAGACCTTTGCGTCAGCTCTTCTATTTAATGGAAGAGGTGAGCCGAGGAAATCTCAATTTGCGTTTTGAAAAAACACCTCTGGGATTTGAAATCAATATTCTAGGAGGGATTTTTAACAATACTCTTGTCAATTTACTGGAGAATATTCAGGAGGTGGAAAATGAACGTGTAAGAAAGGAAATGTATAAAAGAGAACTCGCGATTGGACTTAAAGTACAAAGAAGTTTGCTTCCCTCATCTCTTCCTAAAATTCAAGGTGGTGAGGTCACAGGAACCTACCTTTCTGTATTAGAAGTTGGTGGAGATTTGTATAGTTATATGCCTCTGATTAAAAAGAATGAAGAGACCATCATGATCACAGTTGCAGATGCTGCTGGTAAAGGAATTTCTCCTTGCCTCTATTCTCTTTCAGCAAGAAGTCTTTTGTTAACCTATGCGACTCTTGTTGATGATCCAGGAGAAGCTTTGAGTCGGACAAACAATGCCTTCATTAAAGGGACAGGAGATACAGGGATGTTTGTGACAATGTTAGCTGCTCTATATCATACAAATTCAAAAATTCTCTCTTACTACTCCTGTGGCCATGTTCCTCCAATTATTCGTCGTGCGAATGGACATCTTTTGACTTTAGAACATTCTGGTATGGCTTTAGGTTTAAGAGAGTCTCAAGGATACGAGACCGATGCTGTACAACTAGAATCAGGCGATATTGTCATTTTCTATACTAAAGGTTTAATAGAATCTGTAAATAGTCACTATCAATCATTTTCGGAAAAACGTTTAAAAAATTGTCTCCAGCAAAGGAATTGGCAGACTGCTCAAGAAGTTGTTGATGGATTGACAGCTGAATTGCAAACATTTATTGGGGCTACTTTACAAGAAGAGGTAATTATTGTTGCGTTAAAAATAGACTAATGAAAGAAAGACTTGAAAACGCATTTTTACAACAAATCTTTGAAAAAGTTGTTTTAAATCACAATTTTTCAAATCCTCTTGAAGAGCTTTTATGCTCGGAATTTATCCAAATTAGTCGTGATTTTCAGCTAACTAAAATTCAAGATAGCTGGTCTTGGCGTAATGCTTATACTAGCAAAAAACTGGCAGTTTTGCTAATTGATGATCAAGGGTATCTGAAAAAGGACGTACTGAACAAAGCGATTGACCTTATTGAAGGTAACTTGCATTCCCTTGGTCCGAATCGTTATCATGATAGTGAGTACTTTTCTCACCTACTTAAAATGCTCTATCTCTTTTTAAAAGAAAAAGAGGCTATTCATGCTTTATATCAAATCCGGACTCCTGATCACCACCAAGGAGCTTTAGATCTCATACGCGTCACACTCTCTCTTCAGAATAGTGAGAAAATCACAGATGTTCATACAAGACAAGCTGCTCTATCAGCCCTTTTGACTAGTTTACGTCAAAATGTCGGATCCTGTTTTGCAACTGCTCCAGCAATTATGATTCAAAAAGAACAGCCTTTGCATTTTCTAGCTGATATTGCTCAACTCTTTACTATGAGCAGACTTGTCCGAACTTATGAAGGTCATGAATATGCAGTCCCTCTGAGTCTAAATTGGGGGTTAGGAGATCTAATGAAGCCGATTTTTTTGCCTGCTTTAGGTAGACAACCGATCAAAACTCTCTCTCTTTCTCCTGGCTTACAAATGGTTTTTGAAGAAACAGGGCTAATCAAAAAAGATCTTGCAAGAACACAAAAACAAAAAGCTGTAGAAAAGCTCATTGGAGAAATTGGCTGGGGGGACTATCCATTTGCTTATTTTACAGCTGATCATATTCTAAAGCATGTTTATCTCTCTCATTATGGATTGAAAGAAAAAGAGATCAATCAATTAGAAGCAAAATCTTTTCAAACACTAGTGAATGAAGTGGTAATTGACCCCCCTTCATTGACCAAGAATCGATCACAATTATATAAAAATTTTCTAAGAGATTATCAAAAAGCGAAGAATTTATTCACAGCTTTAACTGATAATCCGCTTCTGAAATCATGGGAGTTCACACTTGCTTCTCTTTCCGAATCGCAGGCAAATTTTACTAAATGGAATTTTTATATTAGTCTTGGCATTGAAACAACGGGATCGAATGGTATTGGCAAGAGCTTACAAAATTATCTTCAAGAAAAAATTGAAGCGATCAACCATGAAATAGAAAATTATCAATCTCAATATGACCATCTTTATGCACAGATTAAATCTTATGAAGGACGAAGAGTCTCAACTGCGATGGAAGCAAATTGGATCCAAGCTAATTATCAATTGCGTATTAAAGAAATCAATCGTCTCTTAGCAGAGCAAGAAAAGCTCCATGAAAAAGGGAAAAAGTTAACCAATGTATTTTCTATGATTGTTGAATTCTATGGGAAAAAAATCCGAGAGTATTTTCAGGAAGTTTATGATCCACAGATGCACACAGCCTCTGATCATAGGTATGATGATAGTCCAGCAGGATTTCGACTCTTATATAAACATGGACGGACTCACACCCCTCTTTGGACAATGATTTATTCAGCTAATGAATATCTTCACTGTTTAAAAGAGTTTTTTATTGCCACAGAAGGTGAATTATCTCGGTTGCCTGAATTAGAGGGGATTGAAAAAGAGTTGTCGGAGATGATTACAATCATGATCAAAACCATTAACGAGCCTGATTTTCTTAATGAAGCTTTTTTTCGTTTAGCAAAAGCTTATGAGGAACCAATTTCACCTCCTAAACGGAGACCTTGGGCGTATGTTTCTGGAGGGACAGTAGAAACTTTAATCAATTCTTATTATTGTCAATCGGATCCTCTGATCAAAGAAGAAAAAGGTTGGGTAGAGAGTGAAAATGAACTTTTGGCTTTTTTTATTGATACTTTTAAAGCTCTTCCATTGGATATTCAAGAAATTTATCAAAAGGATTCCTCCCGTTCGATGGTTGCCTATTCTCCAACACACGCCTTTTTAATTAAACCAGGATGGCCATTACTGAAAGAAGCTTGGGAAAGTCCTCTCTATACCTATACTTGGATTCGTGATGTATGGTCTTATACTCACCTCGATTTTCTTGAGAAGCATCATTTAGATAGGAAAATGATGGAATATCTCGTAGATCAACTTATCTCTTTTATTCCTTTTGATCGACAGTGGATAGATAAACACATTTTCAATGAATCCATGTTCTTGATGCGTGCAGATCAATTTCGTCGACATGTTATGACAAAACTCTCTCAAGAAAGGTTGGCTTTAAGCCAAGAGCTATTACATTTCATAGCTGAAGAACTTGATAGCCTTCTCTATCTTTGTATGCCTTTTTTTACAAGCACTCTTCTTTATGAATATCTGCAAATTCTTTTCAAAGAGATGCAGATATTCGATCAAGATATAGAGGAGGTCCTCTTTAAACAGATCAACGAAATTGAAGTTTTAAACTATCACATATTTTCCGCTCATGACTTACGGGAAATAGCCAAAGGACTCATTTTGAAAGTATTTAAATCTACTCGTACTCCTATTTCTTATGATGAGAAAATCATCGAGGCAATGCGTATCCTTAAATTTGCCTATCCCGAACCTATTTTAATTGGGGATACTAACTGGGTGAAAAATAGATTTGGTTTTATTGTTAGTCCTGGGACAGGGAATGTGGAATTTTGGTGTTTTGATCATTTTGGAATTGAAGGCTATCCCTTATCAGCTTGGAAGGAGTATTTCAATGGAATGAATCGTAAAAAATGGGGAATATATACTGCTCCATTTCAGTATGGACAGTTTACAAAATAGTATAACAAACCTATAATGCTTGCGTTTACAGGTTTGTTATGCAGAAATTTTTTCGATTTCACTTAATTCTCTTCTTAGGATCCATCTCTTGTCTTCTTGCTGAAGAAGAACCACAGATCGATGTTAATTATGAAGAACCTTTAGTTGCTGCTGTTGAAAATTTAGGTCCTAATGCTTCGGGCTTTCTCTCAGAAAGAGATTTTGGACCTATTGGAGACGAATTCATTGATCCTCATGTCTTACGCGATTTTATTGAGAGTAAAGGATTGATCGAATGTCGTAATAAAACAGGATTGCTCACTATTGCTGCAGATATCCGTGCTCGTTGGACGGCAATCGGAGAACAAGTGAATGGGCAAAAACAACGTGGTACTGGGACTAGCCTTGCCATCGATCGATATAAAAGCGAAATCAACCTCTTTCTTGATTATGTCGCTCCTCGTACTTGGGGATCAGCAAAAGTAAAATGGGTCAATTTTGATGGGAAAGATGGAGGTTCTTTAACAAGAGTTGAATTGGATCGTGCCTTTATTGGTTATGATATTCGTAAAGAAGAAAAAGAAGATTTCTACATTGAAATTGGACGGAGTCGACTAAATTATATATTTGATTCACGTCTTGAGTTTATCAGTATCTTTGATGGAATCCATATTTATTATACAAATGCATGGTCAGCTTTAGGAAATTTTATTATTCATGGTGGACCTCTAATTGTTGATAGTTTTACAAATCATTATGCCTGGGTAGTTGAAACTGGAGTGATTGGTTTTAGAGGAACTGGATTAGGTTTTAAGTATAGTCTTATTGACTGGAGGAGATCTTCTCCTACTCTTGACTATGGAAATCTGCCTAATTCGGGTAAAACTACGGTGAGAAATAATCCTCGCTACGCATTCCTTGTATCTCAAATCCTATTGGGTTATCAGCAGAAATTAGATTTTCTCCGATGTAAAACGCTTTATATTTACGGAGCTGCGCTCATTAACCACGATGCTAAACCCTCTCTAACAACGAATTGGCAAAAACTGAATCAAGCTTGGTATGTTGGATTTACTCTTGGTAAGCTGTGTACGGCATGCGATTGGTCCATTGATATTAATTATCAAAGTGTACAAGCACAATCAGTTCCAGAATTTGACTTAGGGGGTTTTGGTCACGGAAATGCTGCCAATTTTCTTTTATCAGATGCGATTCTTCAAGGGTTTGGCTCTGATCGTGCCTTTGGTTTTACAAATTATAAAGGGTGGTCGTGTAATTTTTTATATGCTCTGAGTAATAATCTTTCTCTGAGTGCTCAGGGCCAATATGCAACTCCAAGAAATAAAACTCTAGGAGGAGATTTTAAATATAAAGCGTTTGAGATGACTGTGATCTATGCTTTCTAAGTCAATCGAGTTTTCAAGATTGCTCTCTTTTAGAGAGCGATGTGATTGTCTATAGTAAAACTTGTTCATTCTTCTATCATCATCTACTTTACAAAGAGAGCTCATTTCCTGATTTTACTTCCATAAGAGATTGTGATAGGATTTTTCATTAAGTTTTTTAAAAAACTGAGATAAGTTGATGTTTTGAGCTTTGCTCGAGAAATATAGATAGGCATCAGAGGAACTTTGATATTTTCGAGAAAACCTGAGAGATTGTTTTTCCATGCTTTTAAATCTTTCATCCCAATGTGATGAGGATTTATCAAACACACTGGATGGTTTGCATCTAATTCTTGATTTAATATTTCAATTATTGTTGGTCCAATAGGAGAAAAATGTTTCAAATCAAGAAGACAAAATCGCAAGAAAGGATAGAAAAAAGATCTATGCCTCATTTTTTTTTCCATAGGAACTATACAACGAATTAAACGAGGCAGAGTTCCTATGAGAAAAACAATATCAATCCAATCCATTTTAGAAGCTATCAAAAGAATAGGTTGAAAAGGGTGGATCTTTTCTTTACCAATCACTCGAATAGGAAAAAATTTTGTGATTAATTCAGCAAAAAGACGTAAAACTTGATCAGCAAAGAGAACCAGAAGATAGAGTCCAATGATAAATGTCACGATTCCAATAATCAAAAAACCACTTTTTGCACTCAAATTTAAGAAATTGCCGAAAAAGGCCATCATTCCTGCAGCAATAATGACTCCAATAAAATTCAGAAAATTTGATGTGGCAATATTTTGTCCCCGATTCTCATTAGGACTGGCTATTTGAATAAAAGTATCGATAGGAACAATATAAAATCCGCCAAACAAGCCAATCAAAATCATAAATAGAGTCACCATAAAGAAAAATGATGCAAATAAGAATAAACCAATAAAACAGAGAGCTATTCCGATGGTTGCTAAAGGAACAAAGCCAAGCTCAACTTCTTTAGCTGAAAGATATCCTGCTAAAAAAGCTCCAATTCCCATTCCTATCGCCGTCATTAAGAAAAAATATCCTCCTTGGATTTCTGAAAGATTGAGAGATTGTAGGGTAAAAGGAATAATATTGAGTTGAGTATAAGCGCCTATAAAGAGAAAATAACTCCCGAAAATTAAAGAATAAAAAAGATAGCGTATTTTTTTGGATCTTTTTAAGGTATTCAGGATCACTGGAAAAAAATGCAAAGAGAGAGGTTTTTGAGGAGCCTGAGGGTGGGTTTTTTGAATACCAAAACTTAGAAAAGTTCCAATAATAGAAATAGCGATACAACAAGAGAGAGCAAAGACAAAATTTCGATTTGAGACTTCGGAAATAAATGAAGCAAAGAAAGTGCCAAAGATGATGGCTAAATAGGTGGTAGCTGTTAAAATCCCATTGCTATGGGAGATATTTTTTTTCTCTACGATTTCAGGAATAATACCATACTTACATGGTGAGAAAATTGCACTATGTGTTGCCATTAAGAATAAGACAAGATACCCGCCAAAGATCGATTTTATAAGAAAACAAACTAATCCCAAGACTGTTGAGAGAATTTCAGCTAGTCGAGTAAGATAAATAATCGTTTGTTTACTAAAACGATCTGCAAGAAAACCTGCAATGGGAGCAAAAATAATAAATGGAATCACAAAGATGGTACCAGTTAAAGCAAGGATGGTATTGCTATGCTCTTTTCCTTGAATCGAAATTACAAAGAAAATCAGGAGAAGTTTGTAAAGGTTATCATTAAGAGCAGCAAAAAATTGAGTGAAATTGAGTGCACTAAAGGAAGAAAAAGAATTAGGTATGGGCATACATCTTGACTATACTCCTAGTCACCTTTTTTTTAGTAATTCTGTTGAACAACTTTTCAAAAAATTCAAGGAAAATCTTTTTCTTGATGATTCAAATCCTTTTTCAAAAAGAATCTTGATTATCCCTAATCTGACCATGGAAAGGTGGATTCGGATACGTTTAGCAGAGGAGCTTAAAATTGCAGCAGGATTTGAGACATATTTTCTAGAAAATGGTCTACATCATCTTTTTAATATCGACTCATTTCCTAGTAAATTTGAATTACTTCTTTCAATTGAATCAGAATTGGATCTGATTCAGGCAAAGTGGAAACCACTTAAAAAATACTTATCGGATAAAGAAAAACGAAAATTTGCACTCTCCTTAAGGTTGACTTATCTATTTATGCGTTATGGGGTTTATGGACAGGCTCTGCCATCAAGTTGGGAAAGCCATCCTAAAAATTGGCAAGAAGAATTATGGAGTCGGGTCTTTAAAATTTGGACCTATCCTTTAAGAAGAATTTCTCATATTCAACCGAAGCATCTCGAAGTCAGTGTTCATCTTTTTGGATTTAGTCACATTCCTCCTCTATACTTTCATTTTTTTCAACAACTACCTTGTGTCTATTTTTATCAACTCTCGCCTTGTAAGGAATTTTGGAGTGATCTCTCAAAAGAACACCCTTTTTTAACACACTTCGGTCATCTTGGGAGAAAGACAATCTCTTTGATCGAAGAGAGTGATCTCATCATCGAAGAGATCTATGACATGCCGATGGGGAATACTCAACTTCATCAACTTCAGCGTGAACTCTTGAATCTTGAAATTTACGAAAAAATTCAAGATCAATCAATTGAATTACATATTTCTTCTACAGAATATGATGAGGTGTATAACCTTTACCAAAATTTGGTTAGGTTATTAAAAGAAAAAAAAATAGAACCTAAAGATATTCTTGTGATGGCTCCTGATATTTCTCAATATGAACCATATATTTTGACTATTTTTAAAGATCTACCTTATCAGATTGCTGATATGCCTATTGAGAAAAAAGATCTTGAATTAGAGGCATTTTTTCTGCTTATTGAGCTTGAACAGCGAAGATTTAATGTCCCAGCTCTTTTAGATTTATTTCATCATCCTCTCTTTCAGAAGAAAATCGGTTGGAATGAAGAAGATATATTAAAGATTCGTGAATGGATTGAAGTGACGGGGATTCGTTGGGGCTTAGATAAGAAGAATAGAGATGATTTATTAAAAAAAAGCCAATGTGATGAGGGAATTGAAGATGAATGTGCAACATGGAAATCAGGAATAGATTGCCTTCTTGAAGAGCTAGCAATCAGTTATTCTCCAAAACGGATTAACTTTTCTGAAGCAGAACTTCTTGGAGAGTGGAAAGAATTGATTGATCGTCTTACTTCAGATGCGAGTATTTTTTCTGAGCAACTAACATTAAGAGATTGGGCAGATAAACTTAGGATTTTTCATGAAAGGTATTTTTCTGAATCAGCAACAGTGGTCTATTATCTCGAAATTTTAGCATCTTCTGCTCGACATCTTCCTAGCCGGAAGTATTCTTTTGAAATTTTTCAGCAGTTAATTCGTGAGGTGATTGGTGAAAAAACCATGACTGTAAATTCTCATTGTATTCAAGGCATTCATTTCTCTTCGATGGTGCCTATGCGTATCGTGCCAGCAAAAATTATCTGCTTAATTGGAATGAATGAGGAAGCCTTTCCTCGGAAAGAAAGCCTTTTTTCTTTAGATATGTTAAAAGATACAGGAGATTATTTTCCTTCTCGGCTCGATTTTGATCGCTACCTTTTGTTGGAAATTCTATTGTCTGTTCGTGAAAAATTGATCATTAGCTATTTAGAAAATCATCTTGATCACCAGATATCTTCCT
The DNA here is from genome assembly GCA_041395025.1 of Chlamydiales bacterium. NCBI lineage: Bacteria > Pseudomonadati > Chlamydiota > Chlamydiia > Chlamydiales > Chlamydiales bacterium. The sequence goes on along the minus strand of JAWLBH010000001.1, from coordinate 719,399 downwards.
TGCCTTCTTCTGTAATCACACAACTTCTTCCATATATTTCTAAAACAATTAAACATCCTCTCTATATGCCCCTGAAAAATGAAAGACCACTTCCTATGTTATTTACTTATCGCCAAATCAATGTTGAAATTCCTTCTTGTCAAATTGAGATTGCTGATTTAATTCGTCCTTTTCGCTCACCTTTACGCCATTATCTGTACCATCAAGAGATCTATTTCAGAGAAGAAGAGATGATCAAAAAAGAAGAGGTTTTTTCTCTTTCTCCCTTGCGTAAAGCAAATTTACGCAAATTAGGAGAAGAGGCTTTAAAAAAAGCTAAGAGAGAAAAGGATTTTCCCATTGGCCCTTTTGCTTATGTGGCTGAGAAACAATTAAAAGAAGAAATTCAAAAGTTTCCCAAAGATCTTGAAAACCTTTCAGTCAATTTAACCATAGAGAATGTCCAGATTGTCGGTATATTAGAAGGGGTCACAAAAGATGGATTAGCGATCTATGAGCAAAAAAAAATCAAAGGAGTTGTAAAACATTGGCCTTTGTTTCTCCTATTGGCTACTATTCGTCCAGAAATCTCAAATTTTTTCTTTCTAAAAGATGGTAAAAAAGTCAGGCGTTTTTTTGATAATCCTGAACCCTATCTTAAATCCATTCTGAGATATTATTTTTTCTCTCAAAAAGTTTTAACTCCCCTATTCCCTGATTGGATTGAACCCATTTTAAAAGAAGATTCTGTTAAGTTAAAACAGATGAAGCATTATGATCCTACTTTAAAATGGGCTATGCGTGGACAGAAATTACTTCCTCCAAAAGATTTGATTTTATCTTGGAAAGAAGAGGCAGAAGCCCTTTTCAAAGAGATGGCAGATGCCTGGTTTTAATGTTCTTGATCCGAGTCTATCTATCTTTGAGAATCGTTTCTTAGAAGCCTCTGCAGGAACAGGAAAGACATTTACCATCGAAAACCTCGTTATTCGTTTGCTAAATGAAAAAATTCCCTTTAATCAGATTCTTATTGTCACATTTACACGTGCTGCAACATTTGAATTAAAAGAACGCATTCGAGCCCGTCTTTCTTCTCAGCACCTTCTAGAATTTGATCAAGCGAAAATTTGGACAATTCATAGTTTTTGTCTGCATTGTTTGCAAGAACATGCGTTTCATACTGCGTTTACTCCTGATCAGGTAGAAGAAAGTGCCCAGTCTGATCTCTTTAAAGAGATAATTAAAGACTCATTGCGTACTACAAAAAAATTAACACCAAAACAATTAGAAAAGGTCATACAAGACTCTCTGATTAATCGTCTCGTCAACCTCGTTAGTCAACGTTTACCGATTGAACAACCAAATTGGGAGTTTCCAAAATTTGAAGTCAATCCTGATCAACTTTTTGAAGATCTCATCCATCTTGCTCCACAATATAAAAATATCTGCGATAAGCAAAAACGGATAAAACCGGAAAATATTGAGGGTTTAAAGCGCTTTACAAAGTGGATTAATGGAGAGAAGATCGACCCTGTGGATTTACCTATTTTAAATTATGCGAAAGAAAATATCTCAAAACGTAAGTTATCTATTCGATTAAATTATCCTGGGTTATTAGAAAAAATGCAGGAAGAGTTAATTCCTAAGCTTGCTTCTTTCTCAGACCCAACGCATATTCTAGCAGTTCTTGCTGATGAGGCACGTTTGCATGTTGAAAAAGTTATCAAAAAAGAAGATTTAGTTTTTTTTGAAGATCTATTGAAAATTTTATCAAAACAAGTAGAAGATTTTGATTTTGCTCAATTAGTTCGTCAACAGTATCGAGCAGTATTAATTGATGAATTTCAGGATACAGATCCTATTCAATGGAAAATTTTTTCTACTCTTTTTTTAAATCAAGCATTTGAAGGACCAGTTTACCTTGTTGGGGATCCTAAACAATCTATTTATCGTTTTCGTAGCGCTGATCTCTATACTTATATAGAAGCAAAAAAAGCAATGGGTGAAAAAGCCTATGCATCTCTTGCAACAAATTATCGTTCAACTCCTTCTCTTGTTGGAGAATTGAATGATTTATTCTCTCAACCATTTATTACCCTTCCAAAAACACAAGAGGCTATTTTCTGTCGTCCTGTAGAAGCAGCTTCTAAATTGGAACCCATTTTGGATGGGAAGGGAAGTTTACATTTTCTTTTTGCTGAAGAAGAAGAAATTTTATTTTCAACAATTGTCCATGAAGTTGCTAACCTGAATTTGCCTCTAAGAGAGATAGCTGTGCTTGTTAGCGATCGTTATCAAGCTGAACGTTTTATGAATTACTGCTCCCTACCTTGTATTTCAAAAAGTAGTCGCTCACTGATTCATTCACCTGCCTTTCCCACACTCATTGAATTAATTCGTGCAGTCCAAAATCCACGTGATCGAAGTGCTATCGCTCAGGTCTTTGGAGGACCACTTTTTCGTTTTCCTATTGATGCACTTCCTAAAGATTATGCATCTTTTTATGATTATCATGATCTTCTTAAAAAGGAAGGGCTTCTATCCTTATTTAATAGAGTTATCGAAGATTCAAATTTGAGCGATCCTTTCTTTTACCAAGAGATGTTACAGCTTGTTAAAATGGGGTTGCATATCAAGAAAGATTATCTTTTCTTTTACCGAGAGTTGATGTCAATAGATCCTGATTCAGAAAAGCTAAAAGTGAAAATGCATTTTGAAGAAGAGGCGATTCAAGTGATGACGATTCATGTCAGTAAGGGATTAGAATTTTCAGTTGTGTTCCCAATTGGCATTGCTACACCTTACAAACACCATAAGGGCTTAGTTCGATGTAAAGATCGGTTTGTTATTTCTGATGAATTAAGTCGAGAGGAAGAACGATCAGAAAAGATGCGTCAAATTTATGTAGCTTGTACTCGTGCAAAAAAAAGAGTTTATATTCCGGTATTGAAAAATGATTCTCCAATCTCAACTTTTCTGAACAAGATCAATCTTTCAGAGAAATCACAAGAAATCTGTCGTTTTTATCCTCCACCTATCTATAAAAAACCTCCCATAGTCCAATCTAAAAAGATTGAATGTGATCAAACATACTCCCCTCTAGCGATCCATTCTTATTCTTCTCTTTTTTCTTATGAACCGGTTGAAAAAACTATTTTTTCTGAAGATAGTATGCCAGGGGGGGCTCAAACAGGGGTACTTATTCATCAACTCTTTGAGGAAGTTTCATTTGATTGCTCAGATCTCAATGTATTTGTGCAAAAAAAACTCTATGGGACTTTTTTAGAAGGATGGTCAGATGAAATTACTGCTATGTTAGATTGGGCATTAGACTATCCTCTGCCTAATGCCCACAATGTTTTTTCTCTTCGTCATGTGAACCAAAATCACATGATTAAAGAAATGGAATTTTTATTTCCTTCTCAAAATCCTCCTGGGTTTTTTAAGGGATTTATTGATTTATTTTTTAAACATGCCGGGAGTTACTATCTTATCGATTGGAAAACTAATCTAATCGATACCTCAGTAGAGGAGGTAATACACACTCATCGATATGATCTTCAAGCGCAAATTTATCAAGAAGCGATTCAGAAATATTTAAGGCTTTTTGACGAAGAAGCGAATTTTCAAGGGATTTTTTATTTTTTCTTGAGACCAAGAGTATCTTATCAATTTTTCAATGGGTCGTTAACGGAATGATAAATCAAGAGAAAATCTTACAAATGAGAGACTCTTTCCACATAAGACAAAGGAAAGTTGAGATTAAATTATTGCATCTCAAACTGAGAGAAAAATGGTAGAAAATAAAAATCTATTATTTATCCAAGCAGATCAATCTGATCTAAAAGAAACGCTATCTCTCTGGAAAGACAAAAGTCTAGTTGATTATTATTTTGCAAAAAAACTCGCTCCTGATGGAGAAGATAGTCTCTTACTTTTTCTTGGTGATCTTTTAAAAGCAGCCCGAGAAGGACACTTCTGTATTCGAGCAAAGAGAAGTCTACCTAGTTATCTTTTTAAAGAAGCACTGGTGCAAGAGAAAGATAGGGTCTATCTAAAGCGTAACTGGGATTGTGAACAATCTTTTATTCATCATTATCATCGTCTTAAAAGTGAGATTCCTTCTATCTCTATTCCTGACCCTGAATTTGAGGCTGTTCTTCAATTGGAGCAAAAACAAGCGATTCTTCATACATTCCAACGTTCTTTATCTCTGATTTGTGGTGGGCCAGGTACGGGTAAAACTTTTACAGCAGCGGTTTTGATTCAAAAGGTGATTCCCTATCTTAAGCCTATCGTTGCTGCACCTACGGGGAAAGCAGCAGCAAATCTTCGACATGCCTTGGATGGAATCTGCGATGTCCATACTCTACAGTCCTTATTAAAAAAACAATATTTAGGATATGATTTAGTTCTTGTTGATGAAGCTTCAATGATCGATGCTGATTTAATGACTAGGCTTTTTTCTTTGATCAATAGAGGTTCACGTCTTGTTCTAGTTGGGGATCGAGACCAACTACCTCCTGTGGAAACAGGTCATCTTTTTGTTGATTTAGCAAAAGATCTGACGCTTGTTAGTGAACTTAACAAATGTTTACGAACCGATTTAAGTCGTATTACTGAAATGGCAAGGGCTGTTAAGGAAGGTAGATCAGTTGAGATTTTACCAATACCTGATTTTGCAACGATTAGTCATGCGGTATTTGAAGAAAGAGTCTCTATCTTAACGCCTTTAAGACACACTGTTGATGTCCTTAATAAAAAACTATTAAAGGAAGGTCATCATCGTGGAGGGCATCGTTTTCCAATCATGATCTGTGTCAATGATCCATCAGTAGAACTCTATAATGGAGATGTAGGTGAGCTGATACCAGATGAAAAATGTGCCTATTTTGGAAAAAAAAGAGTTCCTGAATGTCTATTACCTCGTTATGATTATGCCTACGTCATTTCAGTCTATAAAAGTCAGGGAAGTGAATATGATGAAGTGATGATTCTTTTGCCTGAAGGATCTGAAGTTTTTGGTCGTGAAATGCTCTATACAGCAATTACAAGAGCCAAAAAGAAAGTTACGATTTATGGATCAGAAGAAGTTCTTCGTCAAATTCTTGAAAAAAAGGAACATAGACTTTCTGGATTAAACTGCAGCTAAAATTTTTGGATCACGATAAGATTAAGAAGAACAGATAAACTCTTTTAGAAGATAACTACTTTTTGTAATTAATCCAATTGCAGATGCTGCTATGCCGAGTGGAGCCAACTGCCTCCCTTTTATACGTGATATAAAATCAATGAGAAGAGAGATTAGATCTAGTACATTAGATACAAAATTGAGTATCAATTTTTTCATCTGATCATATTCATTAGTATTTTTTATAGATTTAACTATTTCGATCGTCTCCAATGAGATACAGATAGCCCAGATTCCTACTACGGTGTTACCCATTTCTTCAGCATGAGTCCCAAGCTTATGTATGCCCATGTCATGAAGCCAGTTAATCGGAGAAAAAACACACCGAGCAAGAGTAGCAAGAATATTTGAGATAATACTCATGTGACTTTTTGGAGTCTGGAATTTTGAAAGAGAGCCTTGACTATTAGGATACATTTCCCAAATAGATTTTCCTGTGATGAAACCTTCAATATCTTGAATCCCACGGACTAAGCCAAGAGTTTGATTCACTAATCCGCAAGTATCAGTGATACGACTATATTGTTGGGCAGCTGTAGGATTCCCATTTAGATAAGTCACTTTGTGTAAGATTTCAGAAACATCTTGAATGATTCCTATGGAGCGATCAAGATATTCAGCCCAATTCTTTGATTTATCTACAAATTTGCTTGCATTGCTATTTAGATAATGCCCAATGACCGATTCCACCAGATCACCTAATAATCAAGAAAAGAAAAAGTAATATAATTTAGAAAAATGTTAATAACAATATAAAAATCTTTATTCTAAATTTAGAAAGAAACTAATTAGACAAGAGAGAGGATTTTCGAATCGCGTGCGATTTAAGACGAGCCGCTTTATTTTTTTTGAAAATGCCTCTTTTTACCCCTCTATCCATCATGCTATAAACTAAATTCAAAGAGATTTGAATTTTGCTTTTATTGCCTTCTTGTAAGGCTTTTTCAAAGGATTGCATTGTTGTACGGACTTTGGACTTAAATATTTTATTGATTAAACGTTGCTTGTTGTTACGGATATCCCGCTTTTTTGGAGTAGGCAGCTTAGTTTTTTTGTTTTCTTCTTTTTGCATCTTAAAATTGACTATCTTGAGTTGAGGAAATGATTTTATTTTAATCTGTATTATTCGTCAATGAGCTAAATACAATGATAGCTATTTGCTATTTCCTAAATTTTTGTTAAATTTTCTTTATGTATAAAAGAATTTTTTCCTTAGCTTTTTTTTTGTTTTTAATAGGATTTGGGACATTTTTGAGTTTAAAAGCAGGTAGAGCATGGATGAATTATTACGCATTTAGTGAAACTATTCCAGTGAATATACAAGCATGGGAAATCAAGGAGGTTAGGGTAAACAGTTATGCATTGATCGTTTCCTATTTTTATACATACAATCACAAAAATTACTCCTCAAAAGAACAACTTGACTTGATCTATCCTAATCCTTGGGCAGCTAGGCGAGCTATAGAAAAATTTCAAGAAAAACATTCGCATGGTTGGATCCAGCATAAAATTCCCGAAAAATCTATATTGGAAAAAAAAATTCCTTATAAAACTACACTATCCGCCCTGATGATATGGGGATTGACGATCTATTTTTTCTTTTTATCTCTTTTTATAAGATTAAAAAATCGATAATTTAAAACGAATTTTTTCCTAAAGATCTTGAAGGTTATGATTTTAAGATGCATCATATATGAAGTAATCAGAGATGGGATAGAGAAGCAAACTCTGTTATCTGAAAGATAGAAAAAATTTGAAAAAAGAGTATTTTCTCAAAATTGATAGAGAAAATTTTAGAATAAGTATATCTAAAAGACTAAGGAAATATAAAAGAGAATCTATTCCACATGGAACGATTAAGATGATTGTTAATGTTTATTCCTCATCGATGAAATAGTTAGGAGTTTTTCGAAATTTTTCTTTATTTTAAGGAGTCATAGAATTTGAAATCCAATGAGATGCAACTGGGCTTCGACATTTTTCTCCTCATTAGTAGCATGCGATTCCTAAAGAGAATTTTTCTTTTCTTTAAATGCCTTCTATCTACCAGATTCTTACAAATCGAGGATAGGGAGGATGCATCTAAAAATTCTGATTTTCCTTCTATCACTTTCTATGTTATAGAAAGGAATTGAGTCCATGGAAAGTAAATTTGAGCCCCAGAATTTAGAAAGGGAGTTGCGCAAGCCATTTTTACTCTTGTCGCGAACACATTTCTATCTTTTCCTATTCGGCTGTTTTTCTTTGCCAGTTGTTGTATTAGCTTTTTACACTGCAAACGTTCATGGAGTGTTTTTTGTTGCCTTTGTTTCTCTCCTGATTTTTGGGTTTGGAGAATGGTATCTCCTGAGGATGTGGGAGATAAAAATGCAATCCTCAGTCTCTAAAATTATTAAAATGCGACTCAATCGAACTCAACTTTCTTCTATCAGTGAAGAAAATCATCTTTTAAAGATTGAACTTGCAGAGGGACGTCGAGGATATGAGCATCAGATAGATCTACTCCAATCTTCAGTAGCAAAGAGTAAAGAAGAGGTCCACCAACTCAATTTAGAGATGGATAGAAAGCTTGAAGAGATGAGAGTAGCTTATCTTGAATTTGAAGACTTACGTAAAGATTATCACCGTCTTGAAGAAGATACTGCTTATGGACTCCAAGAGAAAAAAAAAGAGATTGAACATCAAAAATCTCTCAATAGTGAATATCAACGGACCATCTCGGAACAGAGAATGATTATTGAGAAAAAACAGCGATATATAGGTAAGCTTGAAGAGAAAATTCGTGATTTAATGTATGAAATTCGCAGTCTTCTTCAATTAGAAGAAACAACTAAAGATTCGCCGCCTTTAGATGCTAAAATCTCCCTTCCCTCTCCTTCTTCGATAAACCCCTATGATCTTTCTCTACATTTGCAATATTATATTCAAAAAACGGAAGAGGAAATGGGAATGAGCCATTTAGGAGGAAAATCTTCTCGTTTTCTTGATTCTTCTGATAGTTATGTGATTGATCGTCGTCGTCTTTTTGATAGCTTTCGAGATGAAACAGTGGGGATTATTTTTGTCCTTTCATTAACTGAAAAAAAGTTTTTATTTGTTAACAAGCATGTAAAAACTGTTTTAGGATGGAACCCTGAGAAATTTATGAAAGATTTTTCCCATTTAGTGATTTCAGGCTATAGGGATTGGAAAAGAGTGGTAGAAAATATCACTACTATGGATGAGTCTCAGACTCGGATTGTAATTGCAGAAAAATCAGGAAAATCAAAGGAGTTAACTTCAGTCATGGGAATAGTTAAGAAAGGCCCCTTCAGAAATCATATCATTGGAATTTTTTCTTAAAAAATAGGTGCTTGAGTCAGACATATAATGAAAAAATAAATGAGGCTAGTATTTTTTAGAAAATAGAGGCAATCTAATCGCAGACTTTTTGAAGGAGCCATTCGAATAGAAAGCGATAAATCTTCGAAAAAGAAAGTGGATTAGCATGAGATTCTTGGTGAAAGAGATCTCCTTGAAAGCTGTATTTCCATTTTCTACGTTCTTTGGTTAAATAGGATGGCATGCGTGCGAAATAGGAAATTTTACTGAGATTTATCGGATAGCGAGGTGTTCTTATCAGTCTTTGTCTCCATGTGACGAGAGCATGCTGATCATAGATGTCTCCTTCTCCTAGGGAATTGATGTTTGTAAAATAGTGGGTATATGAACGTAAAAAGGATTCAACAGAGGTAAGATAATAGAAGTTGTAGTAGGATGCATGCAAAATCCAAACAATAGTGTACCCGATTTTTTCATAATCATCGATCTGCCTTTTTATCTCTTTAACAGAAATAGGAGTAGATTGGATTTGAAAAATGAGATTTTGCGCAGGCCAGACAACATCAGCAGTGCGATCAATCTCAGAAAAGTATCTTTTAAGCCATACCTCCTCAGGAGCTAGCCTTTTCTCTATGGTTTTTTGGATGATATGAGAGGAATTTTGCATAGCGAAACAAAGATAAAGCAAATATAGTAACATAACTAGAAAAAAAATAATACGTTAGATGACAAAAGCAAAAAAAACTGAAATAGAGACGACAGCATTTCAAGGAAAAATGGAAGAACTCCTGATGCAGGCTAAAGAACAGGGTTACATTACCTACGAAGAAATCAATGAGATTCTTCCAATGACTTTTGATACCCCTGAGATGATAGATCAAGTTTTAATTTACTTAGCTGGAATGGATGTCCAGATTTTCAATCAAGTTGAAGTTGAAAGGCAAAAAGAACGCAAAAAAGAGGCAAAAGAGTTAGAAGGGATTGCTCGACGAGCAGAAGGGACGCCAGATGACCCTGTGAGGATGTACCTGAAGGAAATGGGATCTGTACCTCTTCTCACTCGAGAAGAGGAGGTAGAAATTTCGAAGCGGATTGAAAAAGCGCAGCTTCAAGTTGAGAAAATTATTCTCCGATTTCGCTACTCAACAAAAGAAGCCATTTCAATTGCACAGGCTCTGATTTCTGGAAAGGATCGTTTTGATAAGATTATTTCTGATAAAGAGGTAGAGGATAAGAATAGCTATTTTAAACTTCTTCCTAAACTCACTGAATTATTGTGTAAAGAAGATCAACTCCTTGAATCTCTTCAAACTTCCTTGCGTAAACCCAGCATCAGTCGGTTAGATGAAGCGCAAATCCATGAAGAGATTGAAAAATGCAGAATACGTAATCAAGCTTATTTACGTCATTTTCATTGTCGTCATAATGTTATTGAAGATCTAGGTGAAGTGGTTTTTAAAGTTTACGATCGTTTTTTACATCTAGAAAAAGAGATCAATGAATTAAAAAATCGTGCAGAGAGAAATAAATTTGCTGCTGCAAAATTAGCTGCAAGTCGTAGAAGGTTGGTGAAACGAGAAATTGCTGCCGGTCGAACGATTGAAGAATTTAAGAAAGATGTGAGGATGCTTCAGCGTTGGATGGATAAGAGTCAAGAAGCGAAAAGAGAGATGGTAGAATCAAATCTTCGTTTAGTTATTTCTATCGCAAAAAAGTATACAAATCGAGGTCTTTCCTTTCTTGATCTTATTCAAGAAGGAAATATGGGATTAATGAAGGCAGTGGAAAAATTTGAGTACCGTCGGGGGTATAAATTCTCAACTTACGCGACTTGGTGGATTCGTCAAGCTGTTACAAGAGCGATTGCTGATCAAGCACGTACTATTCGGATTCCTGTCCACATGATTGAAACGATTAATAAGGTGTTGCGGGGTGCTAAAAAATTAATGATGGAGACAGGACGAGAACCCACTCCTGAAGAGCTAGCAGATGAGCTTGGATTAACAGCAGAACGGGTCCGTGAAATTTATAAAATTGCACAGCATCCTATTTCTCTTCAGGCTGAAGTTGGAGAAGGGGGAGAGAGCCAGTTTGGTGATTTTCTTGAAGATACTGGAGTTGAATCACCAGCTGAAGCAACAGGATATTCGATTCTTAAAGATAAAATGAATGAGGTATTAACGACTCTAACTGAGAGAGAGAGAATAGTTCTCATTCAACGTTTTGGATTGCTTGACGGTAAACCAAAAACACTCGAAGAAGTAGGGGTGGCATTTAACGTGACGCGTGAGCGTATTCGTCAAATAGAAGCTAAAGCTCTGCGCAAAATGCGCCATCCCATTCGCTCAAAACAGCTTAAAGCTTTTCTTGATTTGCTAGAAAATGAATAAATAGAGAAGTTAATTTTTTCGGTTTCCTTTAGATTGTGGGTTCAGTAGATCTGAGTCTGAGAGTAAAGATTTAAACTCCTCATCGAGTTTCTCTACTGATATTTGTTCTTGTGGTGATTCGATGGCATTATTTTTTTCTACTTTATCACAGAATTCCCATATTTGCTCTTTCAAAACCTTTTTCTCTACATCAGTTAACCGATGATCATTATCGTCGAAAATAGGTTGTGCAGCCTTTTGATTAAGGAGATCTTGGTAGGGTTTAATTGCATTACGTTCTTCTAATGAGAGGTTGTATTTTTCGAGATAGGTTTTGACAAAATGTATTTCTTTTTGAATCGAGAAAAATTCCTTCTTAGAATAAGCGTGTTTCATTCTTATACCTGTTGTTTCTGCAAACTCATCAGCGAGTTTTTTGGCTTCTTTTTGAGGTATCATTAATTTATTGAGGACCACTTCCCCATTTTCGACAACATAACCAAGTCGAATCAGTGCTTTTGCGTCAGTAGCAAGAGACATTTTTCCATTTGGCAAGTTAGTATCATCAGCTTCTGTTATTTGATGAATGACAATTGCTCTTTGGAGTTCTGGAGGGAAGTTGTTCCAAACTGACTCTGAACTACATATGCGCTCGACTTCTTTATATGCCTCTTTATAATCATTAAATGCCTTTTTTACAAATTCTTCATGTGAAACTTCTAGTTGAAAGTTTCTGTTGATTTGTGCAAATCCAGAGAGCAGTGTGTGAAACGTTGTGTTCTTGATATCTTCAATAGCGGTTTTTTTTTCTTCTTCAGAGGATTTGCGGAAATTACTTAAAATATTACAAGCAATTATATGAACTTGGCGGTGAATTCGCAAAACTTCCATTAGCTTAGGCTGATTAGCTTTTAGCTTAGGCTCATTAGTTTTAAGTGTCTCTATATCTGTCTTTATATGCGCCTGAACTGCGTCTTGATAAAAACGATAAGAAGGGAGTAGCTCATATTGATGTCCACTCAGGGCATTGATACATTGATAGGATAGATCTTGAATAGGTGTCTCATTAAGTTTAAAGGGAAGATTGTTTTTTTGAAGCAATTCAGTAATTTTTTGAGCTAAATGCAAGTAATCTACTTTAAAAAAAATACGATCTTTGATGGATTGTTGTTGTTTATCTTGAAGTGCAGGTAAACCATAATAAAAATCATGATAGACCATAGTGAAAGAAGGCGAAGAAGATTCCATAATAGCTAATCCAAAGGTTAAATTCTGATTTTTCCAAAAATTTTAAGAAAATTTTAACGGTAAGTCAACGAATTTTGAAGAAGAATAAAAATTTCATATGAATCGATGAGACTTATCCTTTCAATTTTTTGGGTTAAGATTGAGATTGTGGATCTTCTGGTTTTCTTGATATGTATCTTTGCATCGATTCGACAAAACGTTCCTGAAGTACCTGTTCTTGTGGTGGCAGAGTCTTATCATAAGTTCGATATAATAGATCAGAGAGATGCCATGCCTTTTTTTGCAATGCTTCTTTTTCTGCATCAGTTAACTCTTCATTATTTTCGTTAATCACAGGTTGTGCAGCTTGTTTTTGGAGACGGTCTTGATAGGGTTTGAGTGCATTACGCTCTTCGAATGAGGGATTTTCTTGTTCAAGGTAGAGGTTCACAGAAAATATCTGTTTTTGAATTTCGAAAAATTCGACTTTAGAATAGGCTCGTTTAACTGTTAAACCTGCTTTTTCTGCAAATTTATCAGCAAATTGTTGTGCCATTTCTTGATTGAACATCTGTTTACGGAGAACGACTTGACCATTTTTGACAATATAGCCAATTTCAATCAGCCATATTATGGCATATGAAACTGGAAAACAACCTTCTTTTGCAGGCTCTTTTTCAGTAGTCTCTTTAATATGAAAAAGGATCATCTCTACTTGGTGTTCTTTAGAGTAATCATTCCATTGATTTGATTTAGAGAGCAGTGCTTCAGTTCTTTGGTATGTTTCTATATACAAATCAAAGATCTTTAATAGTTGATCTTTAGTTGATGTTTCTGGTTCTAATTCAAGCTTTTTATTGAGTTCTTCAAGTCCAGAAAGTAATGTAGAAGACATGGGATTTGTTTCTAGTTCTTCAATGGCACTAACTCTTTTTTGTTCACCACCTATACGACCATAAGCTCTTGTTAAAAGATTGCAATTAATCAGATGGATGCGTTGGCGAATGCGGTTTGCTTTGTCGAACTTAGGGTGAATAGTTGGCTGTTGGTTGATTTTCCGTTCATAAAAGGGATAGGAAGGCAGCTGATACTCATGGCTATTAAGAGTATTAAGGATTTGACAAGATTGGATTGCTATAGGTTGAAATAAGATATTAGGATTTATAGGATAGGGAAGTGCACGTCTTTGAATTAGATTAGCAACTTGTTGACCTATATATAATTCATCTATTTTTAAGTAGATTTCTTCTTTTGGGATGTCTTTAGTATTTACAGGTAGACCATAAGCAAAAAAATGGGTCTTTTGGGAAATATCACGGGAAGGTTCCATAATAGGTCAAACTTTTGTTAATTTTGTAAAATTTATAAAGTCAATGTGATTATAAATCAACAAGTTTTGAAATATATTCAAAACTTGGAGTAAAATGAAATATATTCAGTATTCATTTAAAACTAAGAAAAGCCTTTTTCAAGGTACTAAAAAGTGGATAAATGAGGCAAAGGATTTACCTAAATGAGAAGTTCTTTTCCATCGCTTTTTTCTCTTCATCAGTGAGTTCATGATTATTCCCATCAAACACAGGTTGTGCGATTTTTCGATTAAGAAGGTTTTCATAGGCTTTAACTGCATTAAGCTCTTCTAATGAGATTGGGTTCTTGGAAGGAGAATTAAGATAAACACACGTTTTCAGCAATTTCTTTTGGAGCATGAAATATTGAATTTCGTTTTTAGAATACACTGGTTTAACTATTACGCCTGCTTTTTCTCCAAATGCATCAGCACATTGTTTTGCTATTTCTTCAGCCATTATCGGTTTATCGTGGACCAGATTCTTGTCTTTGACAATATAACCACATTTTATCAGTGCTTGTGCTGAAGTGAAAGGGCGTAAGGAGTTTTTGGGAGATGGCAAGTTCATGATTTTCTCAATCACAAGTTCTCGTTGTTGTTCTGAAGACAAATCTTTCCAACATGGCAGACATTTAAGTTCAAACTCGATGACTTCATAGGCCTTTATAAAGTCATCAAACATATTTTTTAGATTTTGTTTATGCGAATCTTCTAGTTGACGGTTTCTAGTGATTTCTGCAAATCCACACAGAGTCTTTTGAATGATCTCTTTGTGGATATCTTCAATGGCACTTTTTACTTCTTCTTGGGAGGATTGACGGACAACACCTAAAATCTGACAGACAGTTACATGGACTTGGTAATGAATTCGCTTTGTTGTGTCTAACTTAGGCTTTTCAACTCCTATATTCCTTTGCTCTTGCTCTATTTCTTCTTTATAAAAGCGATAAAAAAAGAGTAGAGTATCCTCTTTTTCTTTAAAGTGATTGATGAATTGATAGGAGTGATTTTCAATAGGTATATCATTACTAAATTTAAAGGGAGGATTCTTTTCTTGAATGAATTGAACAATTTTTTTAGCTACATGCAGGTAATCTAATTCCGAAAAAAGAATAGCTTTTTCCATTTTTACCTGATGTTCAGGCGCTTTACTTAAAGGTATTTGATAAAAATCAAGAGGGACATTCTTTAAAAAAGAGGAAGATTCCATATATCTACTCGCAGGGTTAGATTTTGATTTTTTTCAAGAGTTTTAGGAAAATTTTCACTGTAGTCAACGAATTGTCAAGCAGAATAAAAATTTTATGTGATTTGATCAGCTTGTCCTTTCTCTAAACCTTTTAGATTGGGTGGTGAGATTTTAGGTCTTCTGGTTTTTTCAATCTTGTTTTGTATTCATTTGAGTACATCTTTCTTGAATACCTAATATCTCTCTGGATGTGTTAACTCTTCATGATTTTGATTAATCAGAAGTGATAATGCTTGTCTAAACATGACATTGAATACGAAATCTTCTTCTTTTTTGAGAAATGATAAGATAATTGTGGTCAAAAATTCACAAATTGTCGATTGCAACCTTGTATGATCCATTTTAAGTCCTAGGTTATCACCTTAGATTGGATAGCTTTTTTTCCTCCTAATATTTAGGTAAATGGGTGATTTCGATCCATTATCTAATTGTGCTCTATGGCTCTTCGATGGTGCTTTTTTTCGTTAAAGATAAATTTTTTAGCTTGTTGTTGGAGATGATCTTGGTATGGTTTGAGTGCATTACGCTCTTCGAATGAGAGATCTTGTTTTTTGAGATATTTTTCTAAAGTCATGATTTTTTCATGAATTAAACTCCAGTTCTCTTTGGACAATACTGGTGAAACTGCGGATAATATTGGTGGAACTGGAGACAATATTGGTGGAACTGCAGGTGAAATAGTTGGGCAAACGATCAAATTTGCTTTTTGTGCAAAATCATTTGCACATCTTTGGGCAGTTTCTTCATCAATGCGAGATTTTCGTAGTCTAGCTTCTCCTTGTTTCGCAATATACCCAAGTTGAGTTAGCAATTTTATCCCAGATAAACTTTCGTTTGCAATGGAGGATAAATCTTCTATTTTTATACTCTTTATTTTAGTAGTGACATGTTCGATTTCTTCTTCTGAGGCAAAAAGATTCGATCTATCAACCTGACTAGAGTCATGTTCTACAAATTCATACATTTTTACATATCGAATCAATATCTCTTCTAGATAATCTCGACATGAGTCTTCTGCGTCTACTTTTAAATTCCTTGTTATTTCTGCACGTCCGCAAAGGAGTTTCTTCATCAGCTTATTTTGATTAAAATCTTCAATCGCTTTTCTTTTGATAGTTTCAGATAATCCATAGATTTTAGCTAAAAGGGTGCAAACTACTACATGGACTTGATAGTGAATCCGATCTGCTTTATCTGACTGAAGGTTTTTAACTCGAAACTTCTTCTGTCTTCCCTCTATATCTCTTTCATAAAAGCGATAAGAGGGGAGTAAGTGATACTCATCGTCCACAAGGGCATTGATGATTTGATAAGATAGATATTGGAGAGGTTGAGATAATCGCAGTTGAGGATCAACATTAAAAGGAAGTGTACCCTTTTTAATCAATTCAGTAATTTTTTGAGCTAAATGATATTGGTCTAGTTCAAAGTAGACGAAATCCTTTTCCATTTCTCCAGAAGTTCTATGTTGAGATAGGTGATAAGGAGGATAGATCGTGATAGTGGTGTGTTGACTAGGATTGATGAGGTGAAAAGACTCCATAACAAGAATGATTGATTTTCGTGAATTTTGCAAAAAATGCTAAAATCATTATAGCTATAAGCCTAATCATTTTACAAAAAAAATCAACTTTTGTTTGTGTAAGATATGCTATCCAACTTGATTTTTGAGACAATTGATAGGAGTGTTTTCCCCTTTTGTGGTGCATTGGTAGTTGTCTCTTTAGTCGTTTGTCTGATGTGTTCTTGCAGAGCAACTAGATGTGCGTTTAATTTGTTGGGTGTGATTCTATCTTGTAGTGCATCAATGGAATCATTTTGATGAAGTTTTTCAAGAAAATCATTTATTAAAGCTTGGACTCTTTGTTTATCTATATTCGATAACCTTGTATTGTCATCAAAAAAAATAGGTTGTTCAGCTTGTCGATTAAGATGGGCTATGTATGTTTTTAGCATCTGTACTGCTTCAATTAGAAGATCTTGTTTTGATAGCACAAGTTGTATATTACGTAATCAATTCTGAATGAAAATAAAATCTTCTATAAAGTAGGTGGATTGAATTGTCAAATATGTTTTTTCTTCAAAGTAGGCAGATGATTCTTCAACAATGATAGCCAAATCTAATTAATATCTGTGATTTAGAAGAGACATTATAACTAGTCTCAAAAGTTCTGTAAATTTCTATATACTTCTTGAATGGTTCTTTTAGGAAGTGCAGATAGGATTCTTCTCTTTCTGTTTTAAAATTTCTTCTAATTTCTCCGTGAAAGGAATTTGTCAATCCAAGGATGAGCACTAAAATCTTCAATGGCTTTTCTTTCGACACCTTCAGATAATCCATAAATTTTAGCTAAAAGGTGACAAACCACTACGTAGATTTGATAATGAATGTGATAAGCTTTTTTTATAGAACCATGAATTCCAGTTTTTTTTGTTTTAAATCTATGTCTGCCCTGACTTTTTTTTGATAAAAATGATACGAAGAGAGCAAGTTTTCCTCAATTCTCGAAAAGGTATTGATCATTTGACAAGAAATGTTTTCAGTGGATTGTTGTAACAGTGTCAAATTTAAAAAAGAATGGTCGATTTTCAATCAATTTTACAATTCTTTGAGTTAAATCATATTGATCTGATTCAAACAAAGTGAGGTTTGTTTGAATGTATTGAGAAGTTCTTGATAATTGATACGGAAAATAAAACACCTCTGTGCGAGTATGTGTAAAGTTGACATTAGGTCGAGAGGCTGAAGATTCCATAATGAATAGTCATTCCAAATCTTAAGCTTCGTATTTTTAGTTATTCACAGCTTTCTGATCATCTTGTACTGTAGACAAAACGCGCCATCGATATACAATTTCTTTTGGCTTACTAGAAAATTCATCGATGGCGAAAGCAATGCTTTAAATTCATCAGATCTGTCAGTTTAAGATTTAGAATTAGGTAGGCCTATTGATAATTCTTTGATCTCCTGACTTAAATTCTTTAAATCTTTTTCCATTTTTATCTTAGACAAGAATTCCTTTTTCAACGCTTCTTTCTCTGCATACGACAACGCTTTATGATGTTCATTTAACTCTGCATACGACAACACTTTATGATTTTCATTTAAAATAGTTCTTTTACTTCTGTCATTAAGATGATCTCGGTATGGGTTTATGATTTCAAGCTCTTCGGATGATGGATTTTGTGTTACCACATAGTTTTCCAAACGATATAGTTCTTCTTGAGTTGACAGAAATTCCTGTTTAGAATCAGAAACTAGAGCAAGTAAATTTGACCTTTTTAGAAAGGCATCAGCTTGGGCTTTATCGGGTTCATCTAAGATCGCATCTCCATCTTTGAAGATGTAACCTGCTTCAATCATCCATATAATTTGATATAGATTTTTTTTCGCCGGATTTTGGTCTAGTAACCTCTCCAACCTTTCATCGATCTCTCTAGTAAACATTACCATTTTTGCCCTTGTGTTCAAATGATCCCACTTATGCGAATCAGGATCTTCTATCATTATGATCCGATAAAAATCTAGAAATAGGTTTTTAGAATATACAAGCGATTTATTTGTATCGTTCATTATCGATTTCTTCAAGATTACATCTCCATTTTTAAAGATATAACCTTCTTTAATCATCATTTTTATTTTAAATAGTTCTATTTTTTCCGGAGATTGGTTTGGTAACGTATTCAATATTTCATCAATTTTTTTATCAAAATATTCCATCTTTTTTTCTAAAACCCACTCAATCGACACCTCAACAAAAGGATCATTATCATAGTAGTAATGCTGATTTATCTCTATCTCGTTATCTTTAAAAAGAGAGGTAAATAGCTTTTTACCCAAGTCTAGTGGACCTATCATGGGTTTACGTAAGATCACACCTCCATTTTTGAAGATGTAACCTGCTTCAATCATCATTTTTATTTTAAGTAGATCTGTTCTTTCCGGAGATTTTTCTGGTAACGTGTTCAACCTTTCATCGATTCGTTCAGCGAAATATTCCATTCTTGCTTCTGAACTAAAATCATGCCAAATACGAGAAACAGGATCATTAAGATTACTATACTGCTGATCTATCTGATTATAAAAAGAGATAAATAGCTTTTGCCATTGATCTAATGAATACTCCGTAGATTTCTTCGAGATCACATCTCCATCTTTGAAGATGTAACCTGCTTCAATCATCATTTTTATTTTAAGTAGATCTGTTCTTTCCGGAGATTCTTCTGGTAATGCGTTCAACATTTCATCGATTTTTATATCGACACATTGTATTTTTTCTTCTGGAGTAAGCGTTTGCCAAATAACAGAAGCAGGATTATTAAGATTACTATACTGCTGATCTATCTGATTATAAAAGAGATAAATAACTTCTTATAATAAAAGTTAAACATATTCTTATTAAATTTGATAGATATCTTACTAATTTCTTCTAATGCATAATCCGTAGATTTCTTCGAGATCACATCTCCATCTTTGAAGATGTAACCTGCTTCAATCATCATTTTTATTTTAAGTAGATCTGTTTCTTTCCGGAGATTCTTCTGGTAATGCGTTCAACATTTCATCGATTTTTTTATCGACACATTGTATTTTTCTTCTGGAGTAAGCGTTTGCCAAATAACAGAAGCAGGATTATTAAGATTACTATACTGCTGATCTATCTGATTATAAAAAGAGATAAATAACTTCTTATAATAAAAGTTAAACATATTCTTATTAAATTTGATAGATATCTTACTAATTTCTTCTAATGCATAATCCGTAGATTTCTTCGAGATCACATCTCCATCTTTGAAGATGTAACCTGCTTCAATCATCATTTTTATTTTAAGTAGATCTGTTCTTTCCGGAGATTCTTCTGGTAATGCGTTCAACATTTCATCGATTTTTATATCGACACATTGTATTTTTTCTTCTGGAGTAAGCGTTTGCCAAATAACAGAAGCAGGATTATTAAGATTACTATACTGCTGATCTATCTGATTATAAAAAGAGATAAATAACTTCTTATAATAAAAGTTAAACATATTCTTATTAAATTTGATAGATATCTTACTAATTTCTTCTAATGCATAATCCGTAGATTTCTTCGAGATCACATCTCCATCTTTGAAGATGTAACCTGCTTCAATCATCATTTTTATTTTAAGTAGATCTGTTCTTTCCGGAGATTCTTCTGGTAATGCGTTCAACATTTCATCGATTTTTTTATCGACACATTGTATTTTTTCTTCTGGAGTAAGCGTTTGCCAAATAACAGAAGCAGGATCATTAAGATTACTATACTGCTGATCTATCTGATTATAAAAAGAGATAAATAACTTCTTATAATAAAAGTTAAACATATTCTTATTAAATTTGATAGATATCTTACTAATTTCTTCTAATGAATCTTTAGTTTGATTTAATTGCGATTCAAATAAACTAAACATGTCATATTCTTCGGCATATTCTTCAAAGGCTTTTCTTTTGATATCTTCAGATAATCCATAGATTTTAGCTAAAAGGGCACAAACCACTATATAAACTCGATCATCGCATCGCTGCTTTGGTGAGCGGCCGCGTACTCTTAGAGCGATCTCTAATTCTGACTGATAAATAGGATAAGAGGGAAGCAAGTAGGGTCTATGTTGATTTATTATACGGACGATTCGATGAGAAGCATCGCTAAGGTTAGAAGATAATAAAAGGTTACTATTAAGTTTGCCAAGCTTTATCAATATTGAAATTTTTTTGATTACATTTATTTTATCCACTTCAAAAAAAATTTTGTCTCTGTCTTCTTTTTGTGAATTTGGTGGTAATCCATAAAGATAAATAGTGTTTACTTGTTGCCCAGCTTGTGTTGATTCCATATTTCTCCTTTCCGTATATGTATTCTAATGCCTTTTTAAATAAAAAAAGTTTATAAAATTCAATTTTAATATTTCTTTCTCAAAGAAAGAAATTAATTATCGAATTAAATTCGGATTATATACAACATAAATAAGATTATCACACTTCTTGTGATCTTGACATAGGAGAGGCAATCTGATTAAGATCTTGATTAACAGCAACAGTAATACATCCATCTGACCAGACATTGAGTGTTGTTTCAATCATGTCGAGAATTGTGTAGAAAGGTAGAATTAATCCCATCATGTAAAGAGGGAGATCCATACCCATCAAGAAACCGCTAGTGAGAAAAAAACATCCCATAGGGACACCAGCATTTCCGATCGCTGCAAATGTTGCGATAAAGATCCAGCTAATCAAATCAAACGGAGAAAAGATGATCTGATGAATGGAGGAGACAAATAAGACTGTGATCAGGATAAAAGCAGCACATCCATTCATATTCACCACAGAACACAGGGGCAGAGTAAAATTTGAAACTTTTTCCTTGATGCCGAGATCTGTAGCACAGCGGATGGTGAATGGAAGGGTAGTGTTAGAGGATTTAGAGAAAAAAGCAATGATCAGCGATTGATAGAACCCTCGAAAAATTTTCCAGGGAGACTGTTTTTTCATTTTTAGAAAAAGAGGTAAAATTACACATCCTTGAATCAAATTTGCCCCTATCACACAGATTAGATAAAGCATGATCCGATCAAAGTAGAGGGAATGTTCTCGTAATTCTTTTACAAGAAGAACGATGAAAGACCAGATTGCAAGTGGCATAAATTTGATGATCAAACCTGCCATCTTGATCATGGTAGCAAAGAGACTAGAAAAGAGGTGATTTAAAAACGTCTTTTTCTCCACAGGAAGCGCAAGAATAGCAAAACTGAGTAAGAGAGCAATAAATACAATCCCCATCACATTTTCTGTGATAAAAGCTTCAAAAAAATTCGAGGGGATGATTTTAAGAAGAAATGAAAGATAAGAAGCTTGTCTCGGAACTTCTAAAGAAGAGGAGGCTTCTAAATTTCTTGCAGGTGCGGCAGGGTCGACAAAAATATATAAGCATAAAGCAATGGTTGCTGCAATCAAAGTTGTAGTTAACGTGTAAGTTAGAACCCTACGTCCCATAAGGCGCATTTCCTGAAAACTCTTTGTCCCAGTGATGGTTGAAGTGATGGCAAAAAAGATGATAGGCAAGCTAATCAATTTTAAAAGACGCAAGAATAGATCAGAAATAATGGTGGCGATTTGATTGAAGAAGGCAATATTTGCCCATCCTAGGACCACTCCAACTACCATAGCCACAGGGATTAGGAAATTTCCAAAACGTTTCGCCATAGTAACTATCATAATTTAGAGGAGATTAAATACAAATGGAAGAAAGAGATAAAGAAATTTTTTGGAGCGTAACGGAATCGAACCGTTGACCTCAACAATGCCATTGTTGCGCTCTACCGACTGAGCTAACGCCCCTTGAAAGAAAAAAAATATCACCAATTCCTTTTCTTGAGAAGAACAATAGGAGATGGTATTTTTTTTTTATGCCCTTTTTTGAATTAGTTAAAGAACTCCCTCCCGATCCTATTTTTGGTTTGAATCAGGCTTTTGCAGCAGATCCAAGGGGTCTGAAGGTGAATTTAGGTGCCGGTGTTTACAAAACAGATGCATTGGAATCATTTGTATTTCATACTGTGAAAAAAGCAGAGAGCTATCTGCTTGATCATGAAACAACGAAGGATTATCTTTCGATTGACGGATTACAAGAGTATGTCGAACTCACAAAAGTGTTAGTTTTTGGCTCTGGAGTGCCTTTTGATCAGATTTATGGTGCTCAATCTGTTGGAGGGACAGCAGCCTTGCGCATCTGTAGTGATTTTTTGTATCACCATGGTTATGATTCAATCTATATTTCTGAGCCCACTTGGATGAATCATCGAAGAATTTTTTCTGACTCTGGTCTTAAGATTCAGACTTATGCTTATTATGATGCTCAACATCACCAATTTGACTTTAAAGGGTTTTGTGGAGCCTTAAAGCAGATGGCAAAAAAAAGTATTGTTCTTCTTCAAGGGTGTTGTCATAACCCTACAGGTTTTGACCCCTCTTATGCACAATGGGAGGAAATTTTAATCTTGATGAAGCAATACGATCTCTTCCCATTTTTTGATTTTGCTTATCAAGGATTTGGCATTTCTCTTGAGAAAGATGCAGAAGTGATTCGTCTTTTTACCAAATCAGGCATACAGATTGCAGTTGCAGTATCTCATTCAAAAAATTTTGGTTTGTATGGAGAAAGAACGGGTGCACTGTATTTTGTGTGTCAAGATCAGCAGGAGATGAAAAAAATTGGTTCACAAATTAAATCAGTCATTCGTGGTCTTTACTCAAATCCTCCCTGTCATGGGGCAAAGATTGTGAGTTTGATTTTAAAAGATCAGGATTTGAAAAGAGATTGGTTAAAAGAGCTGGCAGGGATACGAGACCGTATCTCTAAAATGCGTCACATGTTGGTGAATTTGCTGCAAAGAAAGACTCATCACTTTGATTTTTTAGCTCACCAGTTAGGCATGTTTGCCTACACTAGCTTAACAGTCCAAGAGGTCGAAAAATTGATGAGTGAATATGGGATTTATTTACCAAAAGATGGCAGGATTAACGTTGCAGGGTTAAACGAGAAAAACATTGACTATGTTGTTGATGCTCTCAATCATGTCACAATCAATCGATGAGGCGCTATCCCTATAAAAAGTACCTTCTTCTTTTAGCCACCCTTTTCCTCCTATTGACTTTGCCTCCTTTGTTGATCCAAGCAGTTAGAGGCAAAATATTTGCCTATCTTGCTCCAGCCATGAATATGGCAAACAGAGGCCCTGAAGATATCCAACATAAAAAACTTGAGCTAGAAAATCACTTACTACGTATTGAAATTGGTAAATTGCGTGCGATCATCGAACAATCTATTCCAGATGACCCTCTTTTAGGAAAGGCAATTGCAGGACGTGTGATCTATCGTGATCCAGGGACTTGGACGAGTTCATTATGGATCAATATAGGAGAGCTAAGTGGACCAATCATTCAAAAAAATAGTCCTGTGGTTTTAGGACGTGCCTTAGTCGGAGTCATTGATTATGTGGGGAAAAAACAATCACGCGTACGATTGATTACAGATGTGGGTTTAAAACCCTCTGTACGTGCTGTACGGGGATATCCACAAAATCTTGCTCTTGCAGAACATATCACTCCTATTTTACGTCAGCTAAACATGCGTAGAGATCTCCCAATTTCTCAGGAAGATCAACATTCCCTTCAACAAATACTCGTCCGTTTTAGGTCATCCCTTTCAGAAGGGGCTGAAGGATGGTATTTAGCAAAAGGGATTTTGCAAGGATCCGGTGCTCCTCTTTGGCGTAGTAATAATAAAATTTTAAAAGGCATTGGATTCAATTATGATTTTCCTGATGCTTTTGGGCCAGGTCGTGATCTTGAAACAGGTAGGTTGATCCATCTTCCATCTTCATTAGAAAATGTTCCGATTATTCAACTCCACGATTTGCTTGTAACAACTGGAATGGATGGTGTATTCCCTCCAGGACTCTCTGTGGGTGAGGTGACAAAAATCCATCCTCTAAAAGAGGGGGCCTATACTTATGAGATAGAATCTATTCCTGCTGCAGGGAATCTTGATGGTTTGCATACACTGTTTGTGATTCCTCCTGTAGGTTATGATGAAGCAGATCAACATGAGTTAACATTGAGCTAAAATTATGAAAGTGATTCAAGCAAGAGAAATGGGACGAATTGAAGGTCTTGCCTATGCTGAAGGAGCTTCTGAAGAACAATTTATGAACAAAGCTGGAGAAGGAGTTGCTCAATTTGTTAGAAACTTCATTGCGCGTTACCATCTCCAACCACTGGTCACATTGTTATGTGGTAAAGGGAATAATAGTGGAGATGCGTATGTGGCAGCTACTTTACTTATCAAAGGAGGATTTCAAGTCCATGCCCTTGCCTTTTCTTCTTTTCAAGAGAGTAGCCCTCTTTGTCAACTACAGAGTCGTCGGTTTATTCAAGCAGGAGGCATGATAGATTATATCGTTAAGGAATCGGAAATTGTCTTTGGTCAAATAGGTATCTTATTAGATGGAATGTTAGGTACGGGTTTTCGAGGACAAGTCACTGGGCTTTATCGAGCAGCGATTGAAAAAGCTAATAGATCTGGTCTTCCTATCCTTGCAATTGATATCCCTTCAGGGATTGATGGAAATTCTGGAGATGTTGGTGGTCTTGCTATTCATGCTACAGAAACCCTTTTTTTGGGGCTACCTAAAAAGGGGTGTTTTATTGGAGAGGCTTGGGAGTATACTGGAAGAATCCATGTCTATGATTTTGGTCTTAAAGAGAAGTATCTTGATCAAGCAAAAGCAGATTTTTATCTTATTCATCCCGAGATGATCAAAAGTTATTTCCCTCCTATGATCCGCAGACGTCATAAATATCAAGCCGGGTATGTTGTGGGGCTAGGAGGATCTCCAGGTATGTCTGGAGCGGCTATCATGGCAAGTTTTGCTGCATTGCGTGTGGGAGCAGGTATTGTAAGACTTTTACATCCAAAAGGGATAGAAGCTGAATTTGCCTCTGCTCCTTATGAGATCATTCGACAGGGATATCAACCAGGAGATTTGAAGAACATTTTGGAAACTTGTTCTCGTGCAAAAGCTCTTTTCATTGGACCTGGGATCGGAACAGCATCAACGATGGTTGACCTGTTGCAATCTTTGATCCCAAAAATTGAACAACCTTGTGTCATTGATGCAGAAGCCCTCACTTTGATTGCTCATCACCATATTCCGATTTGCTCGCCTACGATTATGACTCCTCATCACGGTGAGATGAAACGCCTTTTAGGTATTAAAGAAGATCTTCCATTTTCTCAATTTCTTGAGAAAAGTCAAAACTATGTGAATACTCATCATGTCACGCTTGTATTGAAAGGAGCGCCTACTTTTATTCTCCATCCTCATTATCCCCCTTATCTCTCTTCTAGAGGGGATCCAGGTATGGCAACGGCAGGCAGTGGAGATGTTTTAACTGGGATAATTACAGGATTTCTTGCTCAAGTAGAAGATCCACTAAAAGCAGCTATTTTAGGGGTTCACTTTCATGCTCTTGCTGGAGAATATGCAGCTAAAAAATTCACCTCTTACTCGATGGTGGCAAGTGAGATCACACAGGCACTGTCTCAAGTCTTTTTGGAGTATGGGTCATGAATCTGATATTGATCAGAAGATTTTTATAAAATAGTATGACTCCAAATGTCCCTTCTATAGATCCACCCCATCTTTTCGATACCAAGCAATAAAATGTGAAAGACCTTCTTCTAAGGAAATTTTGGGGATAAAACCAAGTTTTTCTTCTGAGTAGGTGAGATCAGCGTACGTTGTGTTTACTTCTCCTCTTACAGATCCTTTAAAGATTTTTATAGCTTTAATACCTAATGCGTTTTCAAGAAGAGAAATGAAGGTTAAAAGGTCGATAGGATGGTGACTTCCCAGATTAAATATCTCACACTTCCCTTGGTAGTCAATTGCAGCAAGTGTGCCATCGACAATATCATCTATATAGGTAAAATCGCGTTGCATCTTTCCTTCATTAAACAGATGAATCGGTTTTCCATTCAACATTGCCTTGGTGAAAGCATAATAAGCCATGTCAGGACGTCCCCAGGGGCCATATACAGTAAAAAACCGCAAACCCGTCATAGGAATTCCATAAAGGTGATGATAAGCATAAGCCATCAATTCATTGGTTTTTTTTGTTACCGCATAGAGATTTGCAGGTTGATCAGTCATATCAAAAACTGAAAAAGGGGTCTTTTGATTTCTACCATAGACAGAGGAAGAAGAGGCATAGGTCAGTTTCACATTTGGATAATAACGAAGGACTTCTAATATTGAAAGAAACCCATTGATATTACTTTTGAGATAGACATCTGGATGATTGAAGGAATACCGAACACCTGCCTGAGCAGCTAGATTGAGTAAATCTGTTGGAGAGTACGTTTCAAATAATTTCCTAAGAAGATTCTGATTATTGATATCACCTTCAATAATCTCAATCCCCTTGGCTTTAAGAATTGAAGCTCGTGCTTCTTTAAGTTTAGCAGAATAATAGGTGTTAAAATTATCGATTCCAACAACAAAATCTCCTCGTTTTTTAAGAGCTAGAGCGACGTGGAACCCAATAAATCCAGCAATACCTGTTAAGAGAATGATTTTCATTTTAATTAATTCTTATTTAATTAGATGGCTCTAAAATAGTCGATGTTTTTTTTCAACCTTTCTATTCACATCACAAATATATAGTTTGAACAGTAGATAAAAAATGCTTTAAATTAAGAAAATAAATGAGTTATATGTTTTAGGTTGCATAATTTATAGGGAAATTATGCGCTATTTCTGAGTCTTGGGATTCTTTTTTAACATTAGGAACATCTATGAAAGTGCTGATTATAGGGACAGGCTATGTGGGTTTAGTGACCGGAGCATGTTTTGCTGAAATGGGTAATCATGTGATTTGTTTAGATATTGATCGAGAGAAAATTGAACAATTGAAAATGGGTAAGATTCCTATCTACGAGCCTGGTTTAGAAGAGATGATCTGTCGAAATCAAAAAGCTGGTCGTTTGGAATTTACTACTAGCTATACTTATGGTGTTCATACTTCCCTTTTTTGTTTCATTGCTGTTTCGACTCCATCTAGTCCAGATGGTTCTGTTAATCTCACTCATGTAGAAGAGGCAGCTGAACAAATTGCCGAAGCAATGAATGGGTATAAAATCATTATTAATAAATCAACAGTGCCTGTTGGTTCTGCATGCGCTGTCAGAGAGATGATTGCAAAAATTCTTCAGAAACGGGGAGTCTCTTATCAGTTTGACACCCTTTCCAATCCTGAATTTTTAAAAGAGGGGGATGCGATTCATGATTTTATGAAACCTGATCGTATTATCATTGGGAGTGATCATCCTCGGGCAAATAGTTTAATGGAAGAGCTATATGCTCCCTTTAATGTAAGCCATGATCGTTTAATTATTATGGACTCTCGCTCTGCTGAGATGACCAAATATGCTGCTAATGCTATGCTTGCTTCTCGGATCTCTTTCATGAATGAAATCGCTAGTCTTTGTGAGCATGTAGGAGCGGATATTTCTCTGATTCGCAAAGGGATTGGATCTGATCAGCGGATTGGATATGCTTTTCTATATGCTGGTGCTGGGTATGGAGGATCTTGTTTCCCTAAAGATATTCAAGCTATAAGAGCAATAGGTCGGAAATACCACTCCCCAACTCCATTGATTGATGCTATTGATTTAGTGAATAGACGACAAAAAGCATTGCTCGGGGAAAAAATTATGAGTTACTTTAACGATGATCTTTTTGGTAAAACCATTGCGATTTGGGGTCTTTCTTTCAAACCTGGGACTGATGATATTCGTGAAGCCCCTGCACTTGTATTAATTCGTCAATTGATTGAAAAAGGTGCGCATGTGCGTCTTTATGATCCTGTTGCTATGCCGAAAGCAAAAGCTGTGTTAAAAACCTCTCCTCAAATCGTTTGGTCTAAAGACGAGTTTGAAGCAGCAAGAGAAGCAGATGCAATTGCTCTAGTCACTGACTGGAAGCAATTTCGATTTGTGGATTTTGACAAAGTTTTCCCAAAACAACGCCTCTTTTTTGATGGAAGGAATCAATATGATCCACAAGAGATGGTAGCAAGAGGTTACGAATACTACAGTATTGGTTATCAATCTATTGGCCCATCTAAAGTTTGTAAATGATTAGCGAAGATAGCTCTGCAGATCATTAGAGGACTATTGCTTAAATAGACAGCAGGTATCGAAAAAGTTTGGAGATGATTTGAGTTTTCCCCCTATTGAGGAATACATTGTTCCTCTGAATTCTACTGATGAGATCTAATATATTTCCAATAAGGGAGATATTTAGGGTATAAATAGAGTTTCCATTTTAAATCTCGAAAGACAAAATCTAATAACCCTCCGTAGATAAATTTTTTTCTCAGTTCTTGATCTCCAAGGAGATGATCAAGGAGTCTATGAAAAGTCGCACGACGACGATGTTTATTTTTTTTCACCATATTTGTCAGCGTCGTCTCATGGACACGCATACTAATCAGTGTATCAGGGAGATAGCCTAACCCTTCAGAAAAGGCAATTTTATGAAACAGAAACCAATCAGCAATATTTTCTAATTTGGGGTCAAACCCTCCATAATGATCAATCAAATTTCTTCTGACAATACAAGACGTCCCGGGAACAAAGAAATCGGTCTTATGGATTAGTCTCAGTAACTCTTCCTGATTAAAAATAGTATTTTTTGAGCAGTTAGGGATAAGAGGATTAAATCGAATATCTGGTGAGCCATCATCAAAGTAACTCACAGTGGAACAAACTAGATTTAAATGAGGATGCTCTTTTAGCATTCCCATCGATTTAGAAAGAAATCCAGGAAGATAACGATCATCAGCACTAAAAAAGTGAAAATATGCACCCCTCGCTCTTTTCAGAGCGATTTTACAGGTCTCAAATAGACCTAGATTACGAGGATTACGGATATAAAAAATGTGAGGATATTTATCTGAATAAGACTGACCGAGTTTTGCTGTTTCATCAGTTGATCCATCATCAATTAAGAGGATTTCGTATTGAGAATAATTCTGACTTAAAACGGAATCGATAGATTCGGATAGATATTTTCCATAATTATAGCAAGGGATAAAGATTGAAAGATTAGGCTCCATATCTCCTTTTTCTTGAAAAGAATCCACTAGAAATCTATACCAGATCCTAAAATTTAAAAATAGGTTTGTCATGAAAGTCCTTGTGACTGGAGGTGCTGGATATGTGGGTTCAAAATTGGTGCCAGCCCTTCTTAAAAAGGGATATGAAGTTGTTGTTTTAGATCTTTATCTTTATGGCAATGTGCTTGAATCTCATCCAAAATTGCATCAAATTAAAGGAGATATTCGAGATTTAGGATTAGTTGAAAAATCGATTCAAGGATGTAGTCATGTCATCCATTTGGCGTGTATCTCTAATGATCCCAGTTTTGAGCTTAATCCGATCCTTGGGAAATCGATTAACTTTGATGCATTTGAGCCTCTTGTCAAAATAGCAAAAGAGAACAAGGTTGGTCATTTTATTTATGCCTCTTCTTCATCGGTATATGGAATTAAATCAGAGCTTGATGTGACTGAAGAGGTGTTGCTTGAGCCATTAACAGATTATTCCAGATTTAAAGCTGCTTGCGAACAAATTCTTTTCAAATATATGGATGACACATTTATTTGTACCGTTCTTCGTCCAGCCACAGTGTGTGGGTATGCACCTCGTCAACGTTTAGATGTAGTTGTCAATATTCTTACGAATCATGCTTATCATGAACATAAGATTAAAATCTTGGGAGGCTCTCAAATGCGTCCCAATCTCCATATTGATGACATGGTAGATGCCTATTTAGTGGTCTTAAATGCACCTAAAAATGAGATCCAGGGAGAGGTATTTAATGTCAGCTATCATAACCATACTGTGAGAGAAATTGGTGAGCTTGTCTCACAATCTGTTAAAGGATGTAGAATGGAAATTCTTCCCACGAGGGATCATCGCTCCTATCATGTTTCGTCAATTAAAATTCACAAAAAGCTACGTTTTATTCCACTAAGAAGTATCGAAGATGCGATACAAAGCTTAATTGATGCTTTTAGATCAGGAAAACTTCCTAATTCTTTAAAAGATAAGCGGTATTTTAATGTAAAAACGATGAATGAGTTAAATTTAAAATGAAAGCTATTGTAACTGGAGGAGCCGGATTTATTGGAAGCTATTTGACGGAATTACTTCTTGAACTAGAACATGAAGTGATGGTGATTGATAATTTGCATTCAGGACGGCTTGAAAATTTAGATAAAGTCAAAAACCATCCCAACTTCTTTTTTCATAAGAAGGATATTTGTGCACTTGATTCTACCCTTTTTCAAGGAGTCGATTGGGTCTTTCATTTAGCTGGAGTTGCTGATATTGTGCCTTCCGTTGCAAATCCTCGTCTTTACTACGAAGTAAATGTCCATGGCACATTTAATCTTCTTGAATGTCTACGCAATGCTAATGTAAAGCGCTTGATTTATGCTGCCTCTTCTTCTTGTTATGGGATTCCAACTCTTTACCCCACTCCCGAAACAGCTCAAATCTCTCCAGAATATCCCTATGCATTAACAAAATATTTGGGAGAAAAATTAGTCCTTCATTGGGAAAAGGTCTATCATATCCCTGCAATTAGCTTGCGTTTGTTTAATGTTTATGGGTTGCGTTCACGTGCAACAAATGCCTATGGAGCTGTTTTTAGTGTCTTTCTTACTCAAAAGGCTCATAAAATGCCCTTTACAGTCGTTGGAGATGGAACTCAAAGTCGTGATTTTATTTATGTCACTGATGTAGCTCGAGCATTTGTCCAAGCTGCTTCTAGTAGGATTTCTGGTGAAGTTTTTAATGTTGGCAGTGGAAAGGATTATAGTATCAATGCTCTTGTAGAATTGTTAGGAGGAGAAGTGACCTATCTCCCGAAACGCCCTGGCGAGCCTGATTGTACATGCGCGGATATCTCAAAAATCAAACGTTTACTGAATTGGGAAGGAGAAGTTCTGTTTGAAGAAGGGGTATCACGCATGTTAACTGCAATTCAAGAGTATAAAGATCTTCCTCTTTGGAATTCTAAAACTATTCAAGAAGCAACTAAAAGTTGGTTTGATTGCTTATGTTCCAAAAACGTCTAAAATTATTACAAAATTTGATTGAACATACTGTTTATACTAAAGATCTTGAAGAGATTGATGGAGATAAAGCACTGAATAACATTCATTTTTTTCTAGAAGAACTCTCACATCTTGAAGGAGTTGTCTATTTTATAGGCAATGGGGGGAGTGCAGCGATTGCTTCTCATTTTTGTACAGATTTTTTACGTACTCTTGGAATTCGAGCAGCTGGGTTCTTTGATCCAGCGATTTTAACCTGTTTTAGTAATGACTTTGGATATGAAAATGTCTATAAAATCCCCTTAAGTTATACGCTTAAATCAAAAGATTGTCTTATTGCAATTTCTAGCTCAGGGGAATCCAAAAATATTCTTGCAGCCGTCACTCTTGCTAAGAAAAAGAAAGCGATGACAGTCACTTTGACTGGATTTCATGTTAATAATCCTTTACGTCAGTTAGGTGATGTGAATTTTTGGGTGGATAGTTCTGATTATGGGCTTGTTGAAACAGCTCATTTCTTTTTTTTACATAGCATTGTGGATACCTTTTACGGATGCAAGAAAAAATTAAATCTTTTAGCGAAATCGCCTCTCTAATTATTCAAGAAAAAAAGAAAGGGCATACTATCATTCATTGTCATGGTGTATTTGATTTACTCCATCCTGGGCATATACATCACCTACAAACAGCAAAAAGTCAAGGAGACATACTCATTGTTTCGATTACTCCAGATGAATTTGTGAATAAAGGGCCAGGGCGTCCTGCGTTTAAAGAGAGACTTCGCCTTGAACAGATGGCCTCTCTTGTATGTGTAGATCTTGTTGTTTTGAATAATGCTCCTGATGCAGTCACGTTAATCGAAATGATCAAACCAAATCTCTATGTTAAGGGGCAGGAGTATTCGAGCCATGGAAGCGATGTAACTGGGAAAATTTCTCAAGAAGTACAGGCTGTTCAAGCTCATGGTGGGAAAGTTTTTTACACAGATGATGAGGTATTTAGCTCTTCAAAATTAATCAATCTTTTTTTTGATACTGATGCTTTTAGAATTGCTCCTTTTATTTCTCAATTTAAAAAGAGATTTTCTCTTTCTCAGGTACTTGATCGCATTGAGAAACTCAATGATGCTAAAGTTCTTGTCGTTGGCGATGCAATTATTGATGAATACCAATATGTAGATCTTCTTGGTCAATCAGGGAAAGGGACACAGCTTTCAGCAGTTTTACAAGACAAGGAATCTTTTTTAGGGGGATCTCTAATTATTGCTAACCATCTTGCTACCTTTGTCAAAGAGGTCGATCTTATTACAGGTGTAGGAAATGGAGAATCTTTTTCAGATCTTGCCGTAAATATCAATCGAGATTTTATCTATTTAGAAGATCTTCCTACCTTAAAGAAAAGGCGCTATGTTTTAAAAGATGGTCACAGAATTGATAAGTTATTTGAGACCTATTCAATTAATCAACCTCTTTTATCTCCTAAACAAACAAAAGAGGTAATTCAAAAAATCTATGATAGAGGATCTGAATATGATTTGATTTTGGTCTGTGATTTTGGCAATGGCTTTATCAACCCGGGTATTATCCATGCTCTTTGCGATCAATCAACATTTCTAGCGATCAATACACAAATCAATAGTGGGAATCGTGGTTACAATGTAGTGACACATTACCATCGAGCAGATTTTATTTCCTTAAATGAAATAGAATTGCGTTTTGCTGCACATGATCGTACATCGCGTCTAGATATCGTTGTTGAAGATATTGCCTCTATTTTAGGATGCCCATCTGTTTCAATTACACGAGGAGTGAATGGGGTGAATCTCTATCAAAAAGGAGAGCCTACCATAGAGATTCCCGCTTGAACCACTCAGACTATAGATCGTGTAGGTGCTGGAGATAGTTATTTTGCTGTGGCTTCTCTATTTGCTGCTAGAAAAAATCCCCTTCTCCTTGGAGGATTTATTGGTGCAGCTGCTGCAGCTATCGATATTCAAATCATTGGAAATAAAGAGGCAATAAATAAAGTAGATCTATGTAAATATCTTACTAGATTAATGAAATGACCATGACAAGTGCTTTAGAATATCAAATTGTAAGAATTCGGATGATTGAAGAAGCAATCGCTCATCGTTATTGTGAAAAGGAAATGCGTTGTCCTGTCCATCTGAGTATTGGACAGGAAGCGATTGCAGTGGGTGTTTGCTCTTATTTATCTTTTAAAGATTATGCGGTCAGTGGTCATCGTGCCCATGCACATTATCTTGCTAAAGGAGGGAGTCTAAAACGTATGCTTGCTGAAATCTATGGGAAAGAAGCAGGAGCTTGTCGAGGTCGAGGGGGTTCAATGCATTTAGTCGATCTTGCAGTCGGTTTTTTGGGATCGACTCCCATTGTTGGAGGCACGATTCCTATTGGAGTAGGAATCTCTTTAGGAGCAAAAATGCAGAATGAAGATCGAATCACTGTGATTTTTTTTGGTGAGGGGTCGACAGAAGAGGGGGTGTTTTGTGAAAGCTTAAATTTTACCGCTCTTAAACAACTTTCTGTTTTATTTATCTGCGAAAATAACCTCTACTCTGTTTACTCTCCTTTAGAAGTGAGGCAATCCCCTCAAAGAAGTATTATTCATTTAGCTCAAGCTCATAATATTTTCGCTCTTAAAGGGAATGGAAATTCTTTGCAAGAAGTCATGAGCTTGACTGCAAAAGGGATCGATCACATCCGTTCTGGAGGTGGACCTGCGCTTTTAGAATTTTCAACTTATCGTTTTTGTGAACACTGTGGACCAAACCGCGATCCCTATCAACCTTTAAAAGAGAGGGCTTTTTGGGAAGCAAGGGATCCAATTCAAGCCATTAATATTGATCGTCAACCTATTGAAAAAGAGATCGAAGATGCATTTGCTTTTGCCCAGATGGCCTCTTTTTCGAAGATAGAGATAGAAGAGAGGCATGACTAACTTTAAAGAGGCAATTTTAGAGGCAACTGACCAGCTCTTACTCACAGATGAAAGGGTTTATTTGATGGGCCTTGGTGTCCCTGATCCAAAAGGGATTTTTGGAACCACAGTTGGTCTTCAAGAAAAATATGGTGTAAAGCGTGTTATGGATATGCCTTGCTCAGAAAATACGATGACAGGAGTGGCAATTGGTTCAGCTCTTGTTGGGATGCGTCCGATTATGACTCACCAACGTGTCGATTTTTTTCTTCTGGCTCTTGATCAGTTAATTAATAATGCAGCCAAATGGCATTTCATGTTTGGTAGTCAGATGACAGTTCCTCTTGTCATTCGTTTAATTATTGGAAGAGGTTGGGGACAAGGACCTCAACATTCTCAAACATTTCATAGTTTTTTTGCTCATATTCCAGGTTTAAAAGTGGTTGTTCCTTCATCTGCTTATGATGCAAAAGGATTATTAATTTCTGCAGTAGAAGATGACCATCCCGTTATATATCTTGAACACCGTTGGTTACATCATATTCAAGGTCATGTTCCATCAGAGATCTATCGTGTACCAATTGGTCAGGCAAATATTTTAAGAAAAGGGGAAGATTTGACCCTGATTGCTTCAGCTCATATGACTTTAGAAGCCTATAAAGCTGCTCAGTTTCTTGATGAAGTTGAAGGGATTTCAGTTGAAGTGATTGATTTAAGAAGTTTGAAACCTCTTGATACTAAAACCATTCTTATTTCAGTGCGAAAAACAGGACGAGCAATTATTGCCGATGATGATTGGAAAACATGTGGCATCTCAGCAGAGATTATGGCTCTCTTATTAGAAGAGGCTTTTGATGTGCTTAAATCTCCTCCAAAGCGGATTACCTACCCCGATAAATTTTGTGGAACAAGCTGGAAACTTGCAAATGATTATTATCCAACTGATAAAGAGATAGTCATTGCAGCTTTAGAAATGATGAATCGACCAAGTCATCAACATGTAGAAGCTAGGATTAAAGTAAAAAACGAAATTCCGATGGATGTGCCAGATGCACTATTTACAGGACCATTTTAGAGAGCAAATATGAAAAAAGTCATCGTAATTGGAAGCAATGCATTTTCTGGCAGCGATTTTATCGATCTGCTTTTAGAACAAGGCCATTATGAAGTCATGGGGATCAGTCGTTCACCTGAGAAAAAAAGTTTATTCCTTCCTTATAAAAGGCATCACCTTAAACATTTTCAATTTCATCAAATCGATCTTAATAAGGATTTAGAGAAATTTACTCTTCTATTTAAACAATTCCGACCTGAATATATTGTAAATTTTGCTGCTCAGAGTGAAGTAGCACCAAGTTGGGATCACCCTCACCATTGGTTTCAAACCAATGTAGTAGCATTAACCAAGTTGATTAATCTCATTAAAGACCAGACCTGCCTTAAAAAATATCTTCATATTTCTTCCCCTGAGGTTTATGGGACATGCAAGGGGTTTATTACAGAGAACGCTCCTTTGAATCCTACGACACCCTATGCAGCTTCAAAAGCAGCTGCAGATCTCTCTCTTTTTACCTTTGTAAAGAATTGGAATTTTCCGTTAGTTATCATTCGTGCGACCAATGTATATGGTCCTCATCAACAACTTTTTAAAATTATTCCTCGTTCTATTATTTATATGAAACAAGGTAAAAAAATTCCTCTTCAAGGAGGAGGTATAGCAGTCAAATCCTACATACATGTCAGAGATATTTCACATGGTGAGCTTTTAGCTATGGAAAGAGGACGTTTGGGTGAAATCTACCATCTTTCTCCTGATAAGGGAGTGGCAATTAAAGAGATTGTAGGTCAGCTCGCAAAACGACTAGGATTGATCTTTGAAGACGTCATTGATAGAGTCCCAGAGAGGATAGGTCAAGATGGGATCTATACAATTGACTCAAAAAAGGCTAGAGAAGAACTAGAATGGTATCCTTCTATTTCTCTAGAAAAAGGTCTCGATCAAACAGTAAATTGGTTAGAAAATCATTTTGAAGAGATTAAGCAAGAGCCTTTGGAATATTTGCATAAGGAGTAGTATTTTTCATTCTGAGAAAATAGGTACAAGGTTGAGATGGGTGCATATTTATAAAGAAAAGTTGGAAGGTTTTGGATGGAAATAGATTTACTCAAGGATTATCCTAAAATAAAACGTGATCTGAAAGCACGTGGTTTGATGAAAACTGAAGAAGATAGAAAAATTGCTCGGAAGTTTGGGAAAGATTTTTTTGATGGAGATCGTAAACATGGGTATGGAGGATTTTTTTATCAACCGCGTTTCTGGCAACCTGTTGTTCCTGCATTTCAAGCCTATTACCGACTTTCTTCTCAATCCAAAGTTCTTGACATTGGTTGTGCAAAAGGATTTATGTTATATGATTTCAGTCAGTTGATTCACGGAATTTCTGTGAAAGGAATTGATATTTCAAAATATGCAATCGATCATGGTAAAAAAGAAGTCAGAGAGTATTTAGAAGTAGGAGATGCACGCTCTCTTCCTTTTGAAGATGATACATTTGATCTAGTAGTTGCAATCAATACTATCCACAATTTAGAGATTGAAGATCTAAAACAAGCTTTGAGAGAAATTGAGCGGGTGAGTAAAAAAAATAGTTTCATTACGGTAGATGCCTACCGTAATGAAAAGGAAAAAGCATCGATATTTGATTGGAATTTGACTGCGCAAACAATTTTACACGTTGATGAGTGGAAAGCTTTATTTGATGATGTGGGATACACAGGAGATTACTATTGGTTCATTCCATTAAGCCCCTGATCATTGGGGCTAAAGGGTTTATTGGCAGATATTTTTTTCGTCATTTTCTTCCTTTTTTTCCTGATTTAATTGGGACTCATCATCTTTCTCAAGAGGGGTTTTTTTTATTAGATCTTCATGATCCTGTTCTCAATTTTCCTCTTTCTAGCTATAGATATGCAATGATTACTGCAGCCATTAGTCATCCAGAATCATGTGAAATAGATCGAAAGCATAGTTATCAATGCAATGTTGAGGGACCTATTAAACTCGGAATGTTTTTTAAGAAAAAAGGGATTATTCCTATTTTTTTTTCGACAGATTATGTCTTTGATGGTACTCAGTCATTATATACTTCTGATTCTCCTCCTTCCCCTCTCAATGAATATGGTAGACAGAAGGCAGAATTAGAGCAGCGTGCTTTAGATTTAAACGGTCTTGTAATACGTTTGAGTAAAGTTTATGGATTAGAGAAGGGGGATCGCACTTTTTTTGATGAAATTGTATTTAATCTATTAAGCAATAAGAAAATAAGAATGGCATCGGATCAAATCTTATCACCTATTGCAGTCCATGAGATCGTCAAAATAGTTGAGCAACTGATGCACAATGGTGAGAGAGGGATTTTCAACTTAACAGGTCCAACATATGCGAGTCGTTTTGAGATGGCAAAAAGAGCTGCATCTATGCTAGGTGTCGATGGAAACTTAGTCACGAAAATTCTTTTAAAAGATTTAAAAAGCTCGTATCAACGACCAAATCAAGTCAATTTAGCTTCTCTTTTTTCTACAATGCCATGGGAAGAAGGATTACAAATAGTTGTGGATCAGCATAAGAGATAACCAAGAAAGAGTAGATCATTTTCATATTCTTATTATTCCACGTTTTTCATCAAAGTGGATCAAATGCTATTTAAAAAATAGATATTGCATTAAAGTTTTATAGGATCAATTTTTTAGGTGAGAAGTGATGGATATTTTTTTCCTATCTTAGGAAACGAGAAAAACCTTGAGGCCATCTTCTTGCTTAATTCATTCGGATTGATGAAGACTGGATTTAATGAACTGGCTAGATTGAACAATCAACAGGTCAATAGATGAAAACTCAAGCTGCTGTATTGAACAAGCAAAACGCTCCTCTTGAAATCTGGGATTTAGAGATCCCTTTTCTCCAATCTGGACAAGTCTTAGTTAAAATTGCCTATAGTGGATTTTGTCGCACTCAGCTCAATGAAATTCATGGTTTAAAAGGGTACGATAGATTTATTCCTCATACTTTGGGACATGAAGGATCTGGGGTTGTAGAAGCCATTGGTCCTGATGTCAAAAAAGTTAAGGAAGGAGATAGAGTTGTCCTTTCATGGATTAAAGGCCAGGGGGCCGATATTTCACAATGTAAGTATGGGATTGTGAATTCGGGAGCAATCAGTACTTTTATGACTCATGCAGTGATCTCAGAAAATCGGGTGGTTCCCATTCCTCACAAAATGCCTTTACGAGAAGCGGCTCTTCTTGGTTGTACTCTTCCTACAGGAGGAGGAGTCGTAAAAAATGAGATGCAGTTAGAAGCTGGCAGTTCATTTGCTTTTTTTGGTGCAGGAGGTGTGGGATTAAGTGCATTATTAATGGCAAAAGACGCAAGAGCCAGCCTTAGGATTGCGATTGATATTAATGAATCGAAGTTGATACGCGCATCTAACTGTGGTGCCACTCATCTCATAAATGCACTTCACCGAGATCCTGTGTCTGCGATTTTTGAAATTACTTCAGGAGAAGGGGTTGATTATGTCTTGGAATCTGCTGGACAGCGTCAAGCTATGGAACAAGCTTTTCGCTCCCTAAAAGTCCAAGGGGGTCTCTGTGTATTAGCAGGAAATCTCAGTCAAGGAGAGTCAATCTCGATCGATCCTTTTGAACTGATTTGTGGAAAAAAGATGATAGGGACTTGGGGAGGCAATAGTAACATAGATAGAGATGTTCCCTATTATGTCGATCTCTATCTTAAGGGTCGGATAGATCTAAGTTGTCTAATTACTCATGAAGTTCCCCTTATTCATATCAATGAGCTAATATCTGATTTAGAATCGGATTTGGTAGGGCGAGGACTCGTACGTTGTAGTTGAAGTGTTATCTGCTTAAGATGGGATTTAATCATCTTAAAAGATCTTGATAATGCATTGCACGTGATTGCCAATTGAACTGATCTCTATATAGAGAGATCTCTTTTTGCAATTTATCACGTAGGGTCTTTTCTTTGAGTTTTTCGATACAATCAGATAGCGAGTCGATCTTTCCTGGTTCAAAAAAGAGTAATCCACGATTAAAGTGTTCCCGGACAATAGGTAGATTTGGTGCGACAATTGGACGTCCCCATTTTGCATACTCATATAATTTCATATGAGCTACATAGGGCATACGCCCTAAGGGATGAAATGGAGCCACAAAGACATCAGCCTCTGTTGCAATTTCTGAAAGTAGGTCAGGAGAGATAAAACCGAGAAAATCAACTTTATGACTTATATTTAGATGAGTCACAATTTTTTTCATGTCGAGAATCTCATTTGCTTCTCCTCCAATAATTTTTAAATGTATTCCTTCAATAGGTTCAATGGCTCGAATCAGATTTTCTACTCCTTGTTCAGGATATAATTGACCAATATATGTAATCATTAATTTATCAGAATGTTTGATAGGAAAAGCAAGAGGGGTTTTTTTCACTGCTAAAGGAACAACTTCAATTGGGAGAAGCTGGTCATAAGGGGGAGCGAGAAGGATCTCCTTGAGAGCCTGTGTAGTCACTGTAATTAAATCTGCTCGATTTAGCATTTCTTTTTCTCGAAAGAAGAGATTAGGAAGGGTTTTCATATATGGATAGAAAGTCAGTTCATGGACTTCGTAAACATAACGGGTATTAGGGATTTTATGTTTTAAGTGATAGATTCCTTGTTTATAAACACTTAAAAATACCCAATGCGGTTTAATCTGTTTAATCACTCTTTGAGACAAGAAAAAAAATAAAGCGTTCCAACTAAATTTAAAAAGATGATTTTTTCGAATAATTGGAATCCTTTTAATATTAAAGGTATCTTTAGAAACCGAGTAATGTTTGAAAAGATCTTGATTCTTCATTCCTCCTTTTCCGCATAAAAGAGAGACATCAAAGCCAATATTCGCTAAGGCAGCGCATTCATCAAAAATATAAAGATCATGGGCTCTATTTTTAGGGAGGATTTCGTTATAAGGATAAACAATCCGCATTTGTCAAATTTTCATTTTTCTGCTAGAGCTTAGAATAGTCAGTTTTAAAAAATATTAGAATCCCTTTTCAGGTGATCGTTTATATTCCTTATTGTTATGGAATATTGCGATATCAAAAAAAAATGATGAAAGAAATTGAAATACAACTGCGTGCAATTTGGAAACAAATCCGACCAGTACAAAAAATCACGGTAGTATTGGTGATTTTTTTTATCTTAGCATTTTTAGGTTATCTCATGATTAGAGCTTCTTCAAGACACGTTGAGAAATCTCTCTTTGTGGAAGAAGAACAAACTTTTGATTCTATCACGACTCCTAGAGGATTTGAGCTTTTCGATACCAATACATGGATTAAAGGAGATAAAGAACTGCAAGTACTAGAGATGCGTGCTTTAAAAGGACAGCTTGAGCGAGATTTAGTAGAATTTGAG
Source organism: Chlamydiales bacterium (assembly GCA_041395025.1). Classification (NCBI taxonomy): domain Bacteria; kingdom Pseudomonadati; phylum Chlamydiota; class Chlamydiia; order Chlamydiales; species Chlamydiales bacterium. Next base: position 678,585 of record JAWLBH010000001.1, on the reverse strand, counting down.
CAAATTAAAAATGCCAATGTGATTCTCGATATGCCTCCTGTAAGAAGCTTTGGAGGTTCTTCTCATAAAACCAAAGCCTCAGTGATCCTTGAATTAAATCCTGAAGCCATCCTTTCTAGTTCTCAGTTAAGGGCAGTGATTTATCATTTGGCAGGTGCTGTTCATGGTTTAGAGCCAAATATGATTGCGATTTCTGATACGAAAGGAAAACTTTATACAGCCATAGATCCAGAAGGACAGGAAGAATTACTTTCTAATGCTGCTTTAGTATTTGAAGAGCATCTCAATCAAAAAATAGAAATGCTTTTAGCTTTTCTTATTGGGAAAGGTCGATATATTTCCTCAGTTCAAGCGGGTATGGAAAGAGGGAAAGAGCAACCTTATTCCCTTTCAGTTGTTGTAGTAATTGACCAAGAATTTGAGAAATTTTTGACAGATATCGAAAATCAAATTCATACGATTCTTCTTGGATATGACATTCCCTCTCATATTAAAGTCAGCCTCTTTTCTTTTGAGAAAGAGAAGAAACTCCTTATTCACAATCAAGAGAGCAAGAGCTATATAGGAGTGATTGTGATTCTCCTGACCAGTTTACTCATTCTTGCTGCTCTCTATCCCTTTTTTCGTAAATATTCTAAACAAAAACAAGAAGATAATCTATTCCGAGTGATGACTCGAATTGATATTCAGAAACTCGCTGAATCTATCGAAAATGAGGATCCACAAACAATTGCATTGATGCTTTCATATTTAGAGCCTATTCGAGCTGAAAAATTAATCACTTTCTTTCCTCAAGAATTACAAGAAGAAATTTTTAAGTATCTATCCGAGATTGAGTATGAAAGCAATTAATATTGGAATTATAAGAGGAGAAAAGGTAGAGCAAGTTGCTATGCTCTCTCCAAATGGAGAACTGATTCAATCAAATCATGAAGCATTCACCAATCTTATTGAAGAAGAGTGTAAGAAAGCCTTTCAAAATGGTCATGAAAAAGGAGAGAGAATAGGCTATCAAAAAGCTTTGGATGAAAACCAATCATTTCTCCATCTTTTACAAAAAATGGCTCATAAAATTTTAGAACAAAAAAATCATCTTTTAGATCTAATCAAACCTGAAATTATTGAATTCATCATCGCAATTTGTGAACGTGTGATTCGTAAAGAATTAAATGATCCAGACAGTCTTGTCCAGTTGATCAATTCTTTGCTTAATTCTACAACACCTTCTTTAAAAAATGATGTCGTTCACATTGTGCTGTCTTCTGAAGATTTTATGATGCTCGATAAAAGCTTTGATAAAATTCAATATGATAAAAGAGAAATCAAGCATATTCGATTTACTTCAGATCCATTGATGCGTCAAGGAGATTGTCGGATTGAGACAAAAACTGGCTTACTAAATTATGACATTTCGAGAGAGTTAGCAAATTTCCAAGAAAAGGTATTAAACCATTGAATCAGTTTTTTAAAAAAGAAATCTCTTTAGCTAAAAAAAGACATTCTCCTCGTATTAGTGGAAGAGTGACACAAGTCATTGGATTATTAATTAAATCGATCGGTCCAGAGGTTTTTGTTGGTGAACTTTGCTATATTTATAGTAGAAAAAGGGAGAGAATCCTTTGCCAAGTTGTGGGGTTTAAAGATCAGAAAGTTCTTTTGATGTCTTTTGGAGATTCTACTCATATTGCCCCAGGAGCAGAAGTCTATCCTACAGAAGAGGTGCATCAGATTGCTTTATCTAAAAATCTGTGTGGTAGAATTCTTGATGCTCTAGGTCGTCCTATCGATGGGAAAGGTCTTCTATTTACTGAAACACTTTACCCTGTCCTTGCATCACCACCTCATCCTCTAAGTCGCAAACTTATTACAGAAGCCCTTCCAACAGGAGTGAAGGTCATCGATGCTTTATGTACTCTAGGCAAAGGACAGCGAGTAGGGATTTTTTCTTCTCCAGGTGTTGGAAAATCCACTTTAATGGGAATGATTGCCAGAATGTCTCAGGCGGATATTAATGTCATTGCCTTAATTGGAGAACGTGGGAGAGAAGTACGTGAATTTATTGAAAAAGAATTAGGCACTGAAGGACTCGCTCGCTCTGTGGTTGTCGTGGCTACTTCTGATCAAGCTGCTTTACTGCGTAGTCAAGGTGCAGATGTGGCGACTGCAATCGCTGAATATTTTCGAGATTTAGGTCACCATGTTATTCTCATGATGGATTCAGTCTCTCGTTATGCCATGGCATTAAGGGAGATTGGATTAGCAATTGGTGAACCTCCAACGACAAGAGGGTACACTCCTTCTGTATTTGCTAGTCTTCCACGCTTATTGGAACGGGTAGGAAATAGCGAAAAAGGTTCAATTACAGGGATCTATACAATTTTATCTGAAGAGAATGAAATTCATGATCCTATTCCTGACCAAATGCGTTCTTTGCTTGATGGACATATCCAACTTTCCTCTGAACTTGCTGCTTCTCACCATTTTCCTCCTATCGATGTCTTACGTTCCCTTTCTCGTTTAATGCATGCTGTCACTGATAGCGATCAACAAGAAAAAGCAGGAAAAATACGTCATCTTCTCCATACTTATCGAGAAGCTGAAGAGCTCATCAATTTAGGAGCCTATGTTCCTGGTTCTAATCCCAACATCGATGAAGCTGTAAAGCAAATAGATGTGATCAACAAAAAATTACAGCAAAAGGTGGATGAGAGAGTGACATTTGAGATAAGTAAGTCAGTATTATGTATCTAACTTTTCAAAAAATGAATAAATATTTTTTTTATTTTGCATGGAGTCAATACTTGGATGATGAAAAAGTTTTTCTTTAGGCTAGAAACTCTTCTCAAATTACATAAAACTCGAGAAAGACGTACACAAAGAGAACTCGCTTATATGGAGCAAAAACAAACTAGTCTCCAAGCAAAATCAGTATCGCTTGAGAAGCAGATGGCTGCTTTGATTAAAGAGATTACCATAAAAAGAAAAGCAAAAGAATATGGCTTGGAAGAGACCTATTCTCAACTTCTTCATTATCTTAATACCTCTTTTTCCCAAACTCAAGAAGTCCTTAGTCTTCAAGATAAACAAATCACAGAGAAAAAGGAACAGCTTAAGAAAATGGTACAAGGCAGAAAAATCATCGAAAAGATAAAGGAAAACCACTACACTGATTGGCGCGTTGAAATCGAGCAAAGGGAAGAGAGCCTTTTAGATGAAAAGACTGCTAACCATTCCCCTTTTAAGTGAGAAAGAGGCTAGAAATAAACTCAGCGCAATTGACGAAAGTGGGCTCATCGATCATTGGTCTGGTTTAAATCAGGTGCAACAGAGCAATCTTCTCAGATCGATTACCCATCTTGACAAGGCTCTCTTAAAGCATCAAAAAGCCCATCTACTCCAATCCCACACACATAAGCTCCCTTTTGAGAGGTTCATACCTGATTTTTTCTCAGGTAACGAAGCAGATTATCAATCAGGGAAAGAGGCCATGAAGGAAGGACGGTGTGCTTGTCTTATTTTAGCAGGAGGACAAGGGTCTCGTCTAAATTTTCAAGGTCCTAAGGGATGCTGCCCAATTACAAATATAAAGAAAAAAACTCTTTTTCAACTTCTTGCAGAAAAAATTCAAGCAGCTTCTATACAAGTAGGCACTGCTTTACAAGTCGCAATTATGACCTCTCCATTTAATCACTTTGAAACAGAATATTATTTTATTCGTAATGGGTTTTTTGGACTTGATCCTGGTCAGGTGACATTTTTTTGTCAACGGATGTGGCCTTTTTTGAATTTAGACGGCCATGTGTTTTTAGAAAATCCTGATACAATTGCTTTTGGTCCAAATGGAAATGGAGGGGTTTTCCATCGCTTCATTGAAGTCGGTCTTTGGCAAAAATGGGAAGAAATGGGAATTGAAATGGTGAATGTCATCCCTGTGGATAATCCGTTAGCCCTGCCTTATGACCATGAACTATTTGGTTTTCAACAGAGGATGAGGAGTGATGTTGTCATTAAAGTGGGGTCTGCTCATGATCTTGAAGAAAAAGTTGGCAGAGTGGTTAAGGTAAATGGTAAAATTCGCATTCTAGAATATTTTGAGCTAACAGAAGCAGAAAAAAATCAACTGACCCACACCACTATTAATTTAGGTTTATATAGTTTTTCAATGTCTTTTATCAAGCGTATTGGGCATCTTTCCCTCCCTCTTCACCGAACAAAAAAAATCGTTAGACATTGGCGAGCAGAGGTTGGATATGATCAAACTGATTCATGGAAATTTGAGGAGTTTATCTTTGATCTACTCCCTTTCGCTGATCATTGTGAAGCTTTGCTTTATCCACGAGATATTGTCTTTGCTCCCCTGAAAAATTTGACGGGAGAAGATAGTAGAGAGAGTGTTAAAAAAGCACTTTTGAATGCGGATAGAAAGAGATATACCTCTTTAACAGGAATTAAGCCAAATAAGACGGTTTTTGAGCTCTCTCCTTCTTTCTACTATCCAACAGATAGCTTCTTAAAATCCTGGAGAGGGAAGCCCTTACCGAATTATGATTACATTAAGGATATAGAATGAAAAAAATTGGGTATTTAGGAGCTGGTGTTTGGGGATATTCTCTTGCTTCTCTTCTTGCGACAAAAGGATATGAGGTGACTTCTTGGACCATCGAAGAAGCAGCTGTTATCCATATGCAAAAACAAAGAGAGCATCCCAAGCTTAAGGGATATCGAATTCCAGATCGCCTCTCTTTTACGACTGATATTAAAAAAGTCATCCATGGGAAAGATCTCATTGTTGAAGGAGTCACTTCTGCAGGAATTCGACCCGTCTTTGAAAAAGTCAAAGAGATAGGTGTACCTCACTGTCCTATTATCTTGACGTCTAAAGGAATTGAGCAAAATACAGAGTTGCTGTTAACAGATGTGATGATTGAAATCCTTGGAGAGAGTCATAAACCCCAAATTGGCTGTCTTAGTGGCCCTTCTATTGCACAAGAAGTGCTCCAGGGGCACCCGACTTCAGTCGTGTGTAGTGCTTATGATCCCACTATCATCCCTTTGATTCATGAAATATTTGCGACACCAACATTTCGAGTCTATCCTAATCTTGATATTCGTGGTGTAGAAATTGGTGGGGCTCTAAAAAACATCATTGCAATTGCTTGTGGTATTTCTGATGGGATAGGTTTTGGGGATAATGCAAAAGCTGCTCTAATGACACGGGGATTACATGAGATCCGAAAAGTCGCTCTCATCAAAGGAGGCAAACCAGAGACTCTTAATGGACTTGCTGGAATGGGGGATCTGTGTGTGACTTGTCTTTCAAAATTGAGCCGTAACTACCGTTTCGGAAGATTAATTGCTGAAGGAATGGAATGTGAAAAAGCAAAAAAGCAAATCGGGATGGTCGTTGAAGGGACATATACCTGTTTATCTGCAATGCAGATTGCGAAAAAAGCACATATTCAATTGCCAATTACTGAATCAGTATATAAAATTGTTTACGAAAAAATGGCTCCCCAGCAGGTAGTAGAGTGGTTACTAAAACGTGTCACCAAGGAAGAATATCTCTAGTAGCTAGATTTTAAGAAGAGATAACATGGGAAGTAGTGTCAAATTTCTTCATTTTTCTCAAAAAAATCTGCTAAATCTTCTTTAAGCTATCTCGGAGGTCATTAAGAAGAAACCACGCAATCTCACCCACAAGAAAGGAGAAAGAATATGACACCGTCATTGACTAGCACTGCCAGTCAGAATCAATACAATTCCTATTTATTAAACGAAACATTAGTGGGAAAGAATGATGATAATTTTCAAATAAATTTTAAACCAGGTAATGGAGATCTTTTTGTTCCACATAACCGAGCGAATGAAGAACGACTTGTTCGTACAACAGATGATATGCAAACTTCTTGTATGAAACATACTTGTGTCAAGGTAGCCACATTTATTACAGGATTTATTTCGACAGCTTCATTGGGATGCTTAATTTCTGATGCAAGTCAATCTGAAAATGTTGCTGTAAGTGCAACGATTTTTGGGATTAGTACCGTTGCTTTATGTTGCGAGTGTCTTGCAATTAGCATATTAAATAGACGATCATAAAGATTTTAGAGGAGAATACGATCTCCTTGCTCTGGAAAGATAAATTGAACGCCTAAGTCATTCAGATCGGTTAATTCTTTTTTAATGATTTTTTGAGTCTCTTCTCCTTGTCTAATACTTTCTTTACAGTGGGTGATAATAATTTTTAATTCTTCTAAAGAAGTGTCTACAAAACTGGCTAAGCGATGTAATTCAAGCAAAGTTAATTTAGGGTTTAGGTGACCAAATAAGACCTTGTTAGCTGCATTTTGAGAATAAGAACTTTCAAGAAACATCCCTTTAAACTGCCCTCTCTCAATTAGAGGAGCAATGCGCTTCCAGAGAAAGGTTAAGTGTTTTTCTCCTTCTAGAGCATCTGAAGAGGTATCTCCAACATAGAGGAGATAATTTCCTTGATATTCAATGAGGAAAGCAGTTGATGGGTAGCCTCCAGGATGATTTAGTAAGTAACTTTCTACCTGCATTGTTGTATTGGGGATGGGGAGGGTTTTGAAAAGAGGAAGACGTACATATTGATATTTTCCTAGAATAGGTTGAGACCCTTCGCTTCCATAATTAGGCCAAATCTCTCCATTAAAAATGTGATCTCGAAGATGATCAATTGTAGAATCCGTTCCTAAAATATATTTCGAAGTATCAATTTGAGAATTTAGGATTAAACCAGCAATGTGATCCAGATGAGCATGAGAAATCAAAAAGGCTTTTATATGTTCCAATAACATTTCTCCAGCAGGAGTCAATGCAGAATTGGAAAACAGAGTTAGATCAAGATGGTTTTTTAATATAGCGATATGGATTCCACTAAGAAGCGTTCCTGCATCTAAAGCAATCCATTCTGTTTTATCGATAGGAGAAAGGAGATATCCAGAAAGATTGCCTTCGAAGGGGCCTCCTGTACAGCCCATGACAATCACTTGAAAAACTTCACTCATCTTTCAGTCTATGATCGAGTTGATCTAATTGATCGAGAATGCCTTGAGGCAGATTGTGGTCAAATTGTGAGAGATAATGACGCATAGATTGTGTATCTCGTAACCATTCTTCTCGATCAATCTGAAAAAGAGCTTGTTGATTTGCTTCTGAAATTGAGAGGTCTGAAAAGTCAAATCCTTCTAGTTTAGGTAGATATCCAATAGGACTTTTTTGTCGATTTGCTACCCCTTCTGTCCTTTCGAATATCCATTTCAATACACGAATATTTTCCCCAAAACCAGGCCAGAGAAATCTTCCATCAGCAGACTTTCTAAACCAATTCACAGAATAGATTTTAGGAAGTTGTCTTGATTCTGTTTGATTGAAAGAGAGCCAATGGCGAAAGTAATCTCCCATGTTATATCCACAAAAGGGAAGCATAGCGAAGGGGTCATGGCGTAACTTTCCGACTACACCAGTCGCAGCCGCCGTCATTTCAGACGAGATACTCGATCCAATATAGACTCCATGATCCCAATCAAATGCTTCATATACCAGAGGGATGAGCGTGCTACGTCTTCCTCCAAAAATAATTGCTGAAATCGGGACGCCAGCAGGATCTTCCCAACCAGGATCTATGACAGGGCATTGTTTTGCAGGAGCTGTGAATCGTGAGTTAGGATGAGCAGCAGGAGTCTTATTTGCAGGAGTCCATTCTGTATGACCGAGCCAGTCAGTCAGTGGAGAGGGAGGATGTTCAGTCATTCCTTCCCACCAGACATCTCTCTCACGAGTCAGAGCTACATTGGTAAAAATGGCATTTTTCGCACAGGTTGCTAAAGCATTTGGATTAGATTGAGTCGAGGTACCTGGAGCAACACCAAAAAAACCAGCCTCTGGATTAATTGCACGTAGTGTTCCATCTTTTGCAAATTTCATCCATGCAATGTCATCTCCAATACATTCGATTTTCCATCCGGGTAGAGAAGATTGCATCATTGCTAAATTAGTTTTTCCACATGCACTGGGGAAAGCAGCTGCAAAATATTTTTTTTCCCCTTCAGGATTTGTGACTCCCACGATTAACATATGCTCAGCTAGCCATCCCTCATCACGAGCCATAACTGAAGCAATCCGAAGAGCAAAACATTTTTTTCCGAGTAGAGCATTCCCTCCATACCCACTTCCATATGACCAAATTTCTCGGGTTTCTGGAAAATGAACAATGTGTGTGTTTTGGGGATTACAAGGCCAAGGAAGATCTTTTTGGCCCTCTTTTAGAGGGACTCCAACACTATGTAAGCCAGGAATAAAACTTCCATTATCTTTTAACAAATCCAGGACCTCTTTCCCCATACGTGTCATAATCTTCATATTACAAACAACATAGGGTGAATCTGTTAACTCAACACCTATTTGTGCAATATTTGATCCTAAAGGCCCCATACTATAGGGGATAATATACAGAGTCCGTCCTCGCATACAGCCTCTGAAAAGAGAGAGTAGTTTTTTTTTCATTGTTGCAGGTGGGGCCCAATGATTTGTTGGACCCGCATCCCCTTTGTCTTTTGAACAGATAAATGTAGATCCTTCGACGCGACTCACATCATCTGGATGAGAACAAGCTAGAAAGCTATTTGGTCGTTTTAGAGGATTTAAACGGATAAAAGTTCCATTTTTTACCATCTTCTCGCAGAGAGTTTGGTACTCCTCTTCGCTTCCATCACAAAGATGGATATGCGCAGGTTGAGTTAATTGAATCATTTTTTGGATCCAATTTCTTAGCTTTGAGTGTTTCGAGATTTCGAACATATTAGATCATGGCTTTACGCTTTTTAAATTTTTCTATATGGTCGAGAGCTTTTCCCGCTCCCATACAAACTGCTAATAGTGGATAGGGAGGAATAATCACAGAAAGTCCAGTATTTTTTGTCAGTGCTTTATCAAGACTTTTAATCATCGCCCCTCCACCAGCGAGGATCATCCCTCGTTCGACAAGGTCAGCAGAGAGTTCAGGAGGGCATTTTTCCAGAGTCAATCTGACGCATTCAATAATTTGTTGTATCGGTTCTGCAAGACACTCACGAATTTCTACTGAATTGATGCGTTTTGTCACCGGAAGACCAGCCACTTGATCACGCCCCCTAACCTCCATTTCTAGTTCTTTATCGCCCAAAGGAAAAGCTGAACCAATGGTGATTTTAATCTCTTCAGCTGTTCTAGGACCAATCATCAGATTATACGTACGACGCATATAATTGATGATACATTCATCAAATTCATCTCCAGCAATTCTTAATGAACGCGACTCAACGATTCCACCTAAAGAGATAATGGCAATCTCTGTGGTTCCTCCTCCTATATCAATAATCATGCTTGCAGCAGGTTCATGAACAGGAAGATCTACACCAATCGCTGCAGCCATCGGCTCTTCGATGAGAATGACTTCTTGAGCTCCAGCATGAAGAGCGGAATCTTCCACTGCGCGTTTTTCAACGCCAGTAATGCCTGAAGGTACTGCAATCAAAATTTTTGGACGGAATAGAGATCGAGCAGGAGTCACTCTTTTAATAAGCGCTTTGAGCATACCTTCTGCAATTTCAAAATCTGCAATTACCCCATCTTTCATTGGGCGTACAGCATGAATTTTTCTCGGTGTCTTACCTAACATCGCCTTTGCTTTATGACCTACGGCTAAGACTTCGTTGGTTTGAGAGTCAACAGCAACGACTGAAGGCTCACTTAAAACGATCCCTTTCCCCCTGACATAAACTAAGGTATTTGCTGTTCCTAAGTCGATCCCAATATCACTCGAAAAGAAATTGAAAAATTTATCAAATCTTTTGAATGCTTTTTTACGTATTGTTTCCAAAAGGGCTTTAATCCCAGGGTGGCTCCGATTTAACATATTTCCTTTATGTTTGTAATAATTCTAAAACTTCTTCCCATGTGAGCTTTGCGATTGCTTCGTCATCAGAGCTCATGACTTTTTTTACAAGCCCCTTCTTTCTGTTTTGCAGATTTAGAATCTTTTCTTCAATTGTATTTAATGTAACCAGTTTATAAGAAGAGACCGATTTTTTTTGACCAAGACGATGGACACGACCTGTTGCTTGGTTTTCTACAGCTGGATTCCACCACATATCATAATGGATTACTGTATCTGCTCCAACTAAATTTAATCCTGAACCCCCTGCTTTTAAAGAAACAAGGAAAACAGGAATAGTAGGATCACTGTTAAATTGTTTGACAATACTCAAACGATTTTTAATCGATCCGTCAAGATATGCGAATGGGATACCCTGATGTTGCATATCTTCACGCAAAATCTGGAGCATTTTTGTATATTGACTAAAAATTACAGTCTTGTGTTTCCCCTGGATTAAAGATAACAGTAGTTCCATCAGCATGTCATATTTAGCAGAATCGCCTGCTTCTGCTTTTTCTTTAGCAAAAATCGCTGGATGGCAACAAATCTGCTTTAAGCGTGTGAGTGTAGCAAGGACATGGATTTGAATCTTATCAAAACCTTCTTTCTTCACAAGACGAGATAATTCTTCCTTAGCTGATTTTGCATAGGAGATGTACAGCTCTTGTTGAATGTCAGTGAGATGGCAGTGGTAGAGAACTTCAGAGACTGGAGGAAGATCCTCTAAGACATCTTCTTTCATACGGCGTAGAATAAAGGGAGAGACTTTTTTACGAAGAGTTTCAATGTTAGATAACTTGTTCCCTGTATGCCCACAATTGCGGATATATCTTTCAACAAAACGATCAAAACTACTTAAAAGCCCAGGCATCAGAAAATCGAATAAACTCCATAACTCTTCCAAAGAATTTTCAATTGGTGTGCCTGTTAAAACGAGACGATGTTGCGCTTGGATCATTTTTACAGACTTTGCATTGCGTGTGCTACGATTTTTAATATGGTGCGCTTCATCAAGGACGACATAGTCAAAAAGAATTTTTTTATAAATTTCAATATCTTTTTGTAAAAGATTATACGAAGTAATTACCACATCATAATTATCGATGGATTTTAACAATTTGCGTCTTTGTGAGGGATTTGCATCAACAACTAATACTTTAAGTTCTGGATTGAATTTATGAAATTCTTCTTGCCAATTATACACAAGAGATGTTGGACAAACAACAAGAGATTGAGCCACAGATTTTTCTGCTTTGCTTTGTGTAATTGCAATAATCGCTTGTAATGTCTTACCAAGCCCCATGTCATCAGCTAAAATGCCATTAAGATGCATCTTACGTAATCTTTCTAGCCAATTGACTCCTTCAAGCTGATATTTACGTAGCTTAGCTCGAATCACCGAAGGAACATTCTGTGTTGTGATGTTTGTCTCACCTAGAATTTGTTTTTGAATTTGCTGCAACCATTCACTCATGGAGTATTTGACTGGAAGAGATTGAAATTGAGCAGGATGAATTGAAGCAAGACTCCAAAGAGGGCGCTCTTGCACATGTGAGTCAATGACCTCTAGACCTACTTCATCAAAGATTTGAACCAAGGGAGCAATTTTTTCTAAATTGAGCACAAGAATGCGCGGAATCGTAGAAGTTTTACGACCAATTTTTTTCTTACCAGGGATGTCCATTTCAAGGAAACGCTTTTTTGATGCGATACAATCCCATAAAAGATCAAGTCTAGTACCCTTAAGATTCCCATTCACTTTTAATTCTACTTCATAAACATCAATTCGTTTGCTTTCACGAAAATGGAGCTCAAAGGTTGACTCATCATAAATAAATTGTTTGGAAAGATTTTCTGGACATTCATAAGAAATTTTATCCGAAGTGCTTGGAATCACTTCAGTCATAAACTCCACAATTTTCTTTTCACTTTTTAACCGAAATACACCTTCCTTTTCTTCAAAAATAAAATCTGAAAAAATCTCTTCAACCAATTTTTGCTCTTCCACAAGATTTCGAGCTAAAATTCCTTCTTTCCCTACAAAAGGGGTGATATGCTCATATTGTAGTTTCGAGAAGGCTCCAGGGACTTCGATGTTTCCATAAATAAAGAATAGTTCTGCTTCTAGCTCTCCATTGAGATAATGGATGAGACAACGTCCCTTAAGGGGATCAACAAAAGGAAGAGTAACGAATTGGTTAATTAGATTTGGATTGGTTACCTCAACATATTGTCGAAGAGTAGGGAAAGCATTTTCAATAAATGTTCCAAAAAGAGGTTTGGGAATTGCGGTTTTGTGTAGATGAGGAATGGCTTGCAAATGAGAGCGTTTAATATGTGGTTGAAAACGATAGTAGGTATTTTTGTACATTAAACCTGGTTTTGTAGATTCAAATAAGACGATTTCCTTGAGCTGAACTCTATCTTCATCCACTTGAAAAGAGGGGTTCAACAAAAGGGTCTCTCCCGGAGTTTCAAGATATTCAATTGTACACTTAATTTCAGCAGGAGAGATGGAAAAATAGAGAGGATGTTCCAGATTGTCTACAAAGAGGCAGGGCATAGGAATTTTTTTATCCATCTGTATCGTATCTGAGATAGCTAAGTCATAGCCACGAGCAAGTAGTGTAGCCAATGCTTCATGGGTAAGATAAGCAATACGCGGCTGGGATTCTTCGGGGGTGTTTGCAAAAACGACATTTTGCAAAAGAAGCGTCATCATCTCACGTTGGATTGTATCAAATGAGAGAAGAGTAAAAAAACATTGTTTCCCTCCAATTGAGATGGGTTCACGGTAACGAATTGCATCAAGAAAAAGATGAATATTTGGAATATAAAGAGGTTTCGAACGAAAAGGCAGACGGATTGTCAGCTCAATTTCAGCTTGTGTATTTTGCTTAAGGGTTTCTTGATTGAAAATCACAGCAAGTTCAGCTTCATCTTGGGTATGAGTTGCTTGTCTTAAAAAGAAAGGAGAAGTTTTTAAATCTCGTGCTCCACTGATATATTCCGATAAAACTTCTTTTTGATATTGTTGATCTTTACGTGTCCCTTCTTTTGAAACTGCTTTCTTAAACGTTTCACGCAACTCGTGTTTTTCTTGATCATCAATTTCTCGATGCATATCGAGATTTGTCTCTTGAGAATAGGCAACAACAATCTCGTTGAAATGACGCTCAAGGTAATAAAGAAGAGCTGCAATATGTTGACAATCATAAGTATATGTACAATCACAGTTAGAATCAATTGCAATTGATTCGTTTCTGTCAATCTCTAACTCACTTTCATAAATATTTTCAAAAGAGCCACTTATTCGAGAGCTAAGACGGATGGAATTTGTATTGAAATGGAGAATTTTTGCCCCTAATACAGCCTCGTTATCAAACAATTCTTTTCCTTCTTTTAGAATATTTGAGGAAAAATCTTGACGTAGTTTACGAAAATTAAGCATTCTTTAAGCCATAAGATGACACAGATTTTATTTGTACTGATTTACTCTCGTGAAAGCAATGAAAATATTTTTTTGTTCTAGATCAAGATTCAATAAGTATTGCGAAAAAAAAATTGCGATTCTAAAATATCTCTTTTGTTTTATGCGGGTGTAACTTAATGGTTGACCACCACCCTCTCAAGGTGAATGTTGTGATTTTGAATTTCATCATCCGTTCGGTTGCCATAACGCGGGTGTAGCTCAGTGGTAGAGCATCACGTTGCCAACGTGAGGGTCGTGAGTTCGAACCTCATCACCCGCTTTTTCTCTAAAATTTAAAACTAGATTTTTATGGAAGTGTTTGAAAAGGATGGTTTTTCTGTTGAAGCGCAAAAAGAGTCAGGATGTCGCCTCTCTCTTAAGATTGGAGTTTGCTCAGATTTTGTAAAAAGAGCTTATAAACGAGCAGTCAAAAAAATCAATAAGCAGATTTCTATTCCAGGATTTCGTAAGGGAAAAGCTCCCGATGCTACAATTATTCATCAGTATGGTTCTTATGTGGATCAAGAATGGAAAGAAATTTTACTGAATGAGGCATATCGAAGAGCTTTAGATCTCACTGCTATTTTTCCTATGAATAAAGAGAGTATTCAACGTCCAAAAATTGAAAGTTGTTCTCAAGAAGAAGGGGCAGTTGTTCTCCTTGCCTATGAACACTATCCAAATGTTCCTAAGATTGATTTTACGACACTCAATCTTCCTACATTCGCTAAAGAAGCTGTAACTGAAGAACAAGTAGATGGGGTGATCAGTAGAATTTTGAGGCAGAATGCTGAATGGGAAAAAGTAGAGGGACGAGGCGTGCAAAAAGGAGATTTTGTAGAGGTTTCGATAGATCAAATTGATGTTGATCCTCCTAAGTCTATTTTAAAAAATCATCGCCTTGAGGTGGATGATCAACAACTTGCTCCCTGGATATTGAAGCTGCTGATTGGGATGGACTCTTCTAATGCGATTGAAGGGATGAGTGAAGTAGATCCACAAGCCGATGATGAAACAAAAAAAGCCTTTAAACCTATAGCTATTCGCCTCACTCTTCATGAGATAAAAACTATCATTCTTCCTGAGTTAAGCGATCAATTAGCTAAAAAACTGGGAGCTGCTTCTATAGAGGAGATGAAAGGTAAAATTTCTTTAAGTCTCGAAAAAGAGAATGAAGTTCGCCATCGTCAAAAACAAATAGAAGCTCTTGAATCTGTTCTTTTAGAAAAATATGTTTTTGATTTACCAGCGTCGCTTGTTGAAGAGGAAAGAGTCAGTCGTATTCGTTCTCAAATTGAATTCTTAAAAAAGCAGGGAAAAGAGGATGAAGAGATTAAAGGAAAAGAGGAAGAGATTGAATCTACAGTAGCTAAGGAGGTGGAGGTTGCAATCCGTCTTTATTTTCTTATTCAACAAATCATTAAGCAAGAAAATATCTCTCTTTCTAATCAAGAATTGAATGAAGCGCTGGCAAGTCAGATGATGCAAAATCCTATCGATAATCAACAGGGAATAACTAAAGAAAAATCTAGAGAAATGGTGAATAGACTTGCTAGTAGATTGATACAACGTAAGGCAAAAGAATACGTACTTGAGCAAATTAAGGATAAACAATAAAGTCAACTTGAAAAGGAGTTCTCCAATTGTTATTTTATTGGAATTCAAAATTTCTTGACGCATGTTTATTCACATCATAAACTTTGCCTTGTAACGTTATAGTAACCAACAATGAAGAGTTAGTCATGACACTTGTTCCCTATGTAATTGAAGATACTGGCCGTGGTGAACGCGCCATGGATATTTATTCCCGCTTGTTAAAAGATCGTATTGTTTTGATTGGGACTCAAATTGATGAACACCTTGCGAATAATGTGATTGCACAGCTTTTGTATTTAAAATCAGATGATCCAAAAAAAGATATTCAGGTGTTTATCAATTCTCCTGGAGGATACATTACAGCTGGGTTAGCGATTTATGATACGATGCGATTTTTAGGGTGTGATGTAAATACTTATTGCATTGGTCAAGCTGCTTCAATGGGAGCTCTTCTTTTAGCTGCGGGTACGAAGGGAAAACGACGTGCATTACCCCACAGCCGTATCATGATTCATCAGCCTTCTGGCGGCATTATGGGCACATCGGATGATATTAGACTTCAGGCAGAGGAGATCTTACGTTTAAAACAATATTTAGCTGATATTCTTGCAGAATGTACGGGACAGACTGTGAAGAAAATTTTAGCGGATTCAGAACGTGATTGTTTTATGAGCCCGAAAGAGGCAATCGAATATGGATTGATTGATGAAATTGTGACCTCTTCTGCTAAAACTATGGAAAGAGATGACTAAAAAAAATTTTACAAATAAAGAGATCACAATCTGTTCATTTTGTGGTCGTTCTGAAGAGGATGTTGAGAAGTTAATTTCCGGACCTAATGTATATATTTGTGATAATTGTATTCGCTTATGCATGAGTATCTTGGAGAAAAAGTCGACTACGCATCAGCTCACGATTCTTAAACCACAAGAAATCAAAGAAAGATTAGATGAATTTGTAGTTGGTCAAAACGAAGCGAAAAGAACGATTTCTGTGGCAGTGTACAACCACTATAAGAGAGTCCAGGCGCTTTCTCAAAATAGAGAAGTGGGATATAGCAAATCGAATGTTTTACTTTTAGGACCTACAGGTTCAGGTAAAACTCTTATTGCTAAAACACTTGCTCAAATCCTTGATGTGCCCTTCACTATTGCTGATGCAACGACATTGACAGAAGCAGGCTATGTGGGAGAAGATGTAGAAAATATTATCCTTCGTTTACTTCAAACAGCGGATTATGACGTTACAAGGGCAGAACAAGGAATTATTTATATTGATGAGATTGATAAAATTGGAAGGACAACAACGAATGTTTCAATTACAAGAGATGTTTCAGGAGAAGGGGTTCAGCAAGCATTATTAAAAATTGTTGAAGGGACGATTGCTAATGTCCCCCCTAAGGGAGGAAGAAAGCATCCCCATCAAGAATATGTCAAGGTGAATACTGAAAATATTCTTTTTATTATTGGAGGAGCCTTTATCAATCTTGATAAGGTGATTGGTAAGCGGTTGGGCAAAAGTACGATTGGTTTTTATGATTCTAAAACTGGAAAATCTATTGATCCGCAGGATAAAAATAAATTGTTAGAACAAGTTGAGCCTGAAGATTTAATCAGCTTTGGCATGATTCCAGAGTTTATTGGTCGATTTAATTGCATTGTAAATTGTAATGAGCAAACTTTAGATGATCTTGTGAGAATCTTAACGGAACCAAGAAATGCGATTGTTAAACAATATAAAAATCTTTTTAATGATGAGAATGTAAAATTGGAATTTTCAGACAAGGCTCTTTATGCAGCAGCAGTGAAAGCAAAAGAAGCAGGCACTGGAGCTCGTGCATTACGCATGATTTTGGAGAGTCTACTCACAGATCTGATGTTTGAAGTTCCTTCAGATGATACAATTGCAGAAGTGTATATCCAAGAAGAAACAATTACAAAAGGAAAACCTCCTGAGATTGTTCGTCGGGATTCTTCTGAAAAGATTGCATGATCAATACCTCTCTTTTCGTTTTAGGAAAATCTATTTGTCAAATCCTCAGCGATAGGGGATATATCGCATATTTCGCAGGAGGATGGGTACGTCAATTTCTTTTAGATCAATCTTCTGACGATATTGATATTGCCACTAGTGCCCCTCCTCAGGTTGTCCAAAATTTTTTTTCTAAAACGATTCCTGTTGGATTAGCATTTGGTGTAGTGATTGTTGTTTTAGAGGGAGTGAATTTTGAAGTTGCGACCTTTCGTCAAGATGATCGCTCTGATGACGGACGTCATCCGATGAGTATTGAATTTGCTGATCCTAAAGCAGATGCTTTAAGACGAGATTTTACAATCAATGGGATGTTTTTTGATCCCCTAACAGATAGAATTTATGATTATGTAGAGGGGAAAAAAGATTTAACAAAAAAAATCATTCGCACAATAGGAGATCCTTTTCTCCGTTTTTCTGAGGATCGTCTTCGTATGGTACGTGCTTGTCGTTTTTCAGCCCGTTTGGGATTTATCATTGAAGAAAAAACTAGATTAGCGATTAAAGAGCTCGCGCCGACTTTATTTCCTGCTGTTTCTATCGAAAGAATCTGGCAGGAATTTTGTAAAATGGCTCTCTATCCTCATTTCAATCAAGCTTTAATTCTATTGAAATCTCTTGGTCTATTAGGAATCATTTTCCCTCAACTCAAAGAGGTAGATGTTGAGAAATTAGTCGCTCCATTTCCAGACTTTCCTTTACATTGCCCTCCTATTATTTATCTCATGGAGCTTTTCCCTTATGCCACTTTAAATGAACGTTTGAGTCTTTGTGAAGATTTGAAAATCTCAAAAGCAGAAAAGCAAGAGGCAATATTCTTTACCCAATCCATGGCTCTTTTGGAGCAAGCCTCTGTCGACAATTGGCATTGGGCACATTTTTATGCTCATCCTTCTTCTGCATATGTCATTGGTGTTTATGCTGCTCATGCTCCTTTACTTCAACGCTCTCTTATTTTTAAAGCACATCAAGAACGAGAGCAGTTTCTCAAAAAACATATTGATCGCATCAAAAATCAAACTCCTCTTATTACCTCGACTATGCTGAAAAATCAAGGAGTGAAACCAGGAAAAAAGATGGGGCAATTATTAAAGTCAGCTGAACGTCTTTCTATTAACCATGACCTAAATGATCCATCAATTCTCTTAAGATTGCTGGATTTAGAAGACATAGGACAGGTAGAATGATTTTCTACCTATAGATGAACTATTTTCTTTACAACATCTTTAATTTATTCTATTTGTTGATTAACTTGGTAAGAATTATGACATTGTTAGCTGTGACAATCATGAATGGGCCTCCTCCTATTGCTAGGCAGGCTTTTTTAAGAAGAAATGAAAAGATTGCGGTCATCACCGATCTTGTCATAGCCATCCTTCTTTTGCTTATTGGAAGTTTAAGTTTGATTCAAAAGGGAGGTATGGGGGATCTTGGAGTCTTGTCTTGTTTAGGGACGATGAGTTCGGAAGCCATCGTTTTTATGATAGGAAGTAGCTTCCTGATTCCTATAATTCTTCTCATGATATTCTTGGTACGAGAATCAAAATATACAAAAGAGATTCAGGCAATTAAGCAAGCCACAGCATCCAATCAGTAAACTTGATTTATCAACAGGATGAAGTTTTCCAGATAAACGTATTTCATTTAGTTTTGCATGAGATAGGCGTATATTTCTGATCTTCAATTAAAATAGTCTCTTTTTTTTAATAAATTTTATTCGAACAAAGGAGACCATATTTAACTCTTTATAAAAAAAAAGAGAATCGCGAAAACTCTCTTGTTAATTACAAAAATTTTCTTTACAACATCTTTAATTTTACATAATTTTTGGCAAATTAGGATGAGAATATGACATTGTTAGCTGTGACAATCATGAATGGGCCTCCTCCTATTGCTAGGCAGGCTTTTTTAAGAAGGAGTGAGAAGATTACTTTAGTTACTGATCTTGTCATAGCCATCCTTCTTTTGCTTATTGGGAGTTTAAGTTTGATTCAGAAGGGAGGTATAGGGGATCTTGGAG